>JAWKUH010000006.1:0-214796 GCA_041398665.1 Planctomycetota bacterium
CGAGCGGCTCGTGGTCGGCTTCGCGCTCGAGACCGGTGACGGCAAGCGCCGCGCCCTGGGGAAGATGCGCCGGAAGAACGCGGACTGGGTCGTGCTCAACGACGCCTCCGCACTGGGTGCGCGGACGACGACGGTCACCGTGCTCGGCCGCGACGGCAGCGAGGTGCCGATCGAGGGTCGTTCGAAGGCGTACGTGGCGCGCCGACTGGTCGCACTCGATCGGCCGGGAGCCTGACGCCCGGAGCGCGCGAGTGTCGCACGAGGCACCGCTCGCTCGCGCGCCTTGCTCCGGGAGCCCCGGGGGCGCGATCCTGCACGCGCACGCCGACGCCGAGAGGCCGTCCCGGGGTGGGTGCCGACCGTTCGCGCCCGGCCCCCGGCCCGTCGTCGCGAGCGTCCGAGATGGCCGCCGCCAAGAAGAAGAAGTCCGCCCGCAAGAAGTCCTCCGCGTCGTCGGGCGGGTTCTCGGGCGCCGTCCGTCGCCTCATGGCGACGCTCTCCTCCCTCGCCATGGGCCGCGAGGTCGACGAGGAGACCGGCGGCGTGCTCCAGGAGATCAAGGGCCTCGTCCTGGTCGGCTTCTCGATCTGGCTGTTCATCTCGCTCGCGAGCTTCTGGGCGCCGCTCGACGGTCCGCAGGCGGGCGGGCACAACTGGGGCGGCGCGCTCGGCTTCTACTTCGGGCGTCAGGCGCTCTACGCGATCGGTTGGAGCAGCTACGCGCTGTGCTTCCTCGGTCTCGCGTGGGGCGTCGTGCTGATGAGCGGGCGGCGCGTCTACTTCCCGTGGGTGCGCGCGCTCGGCGGCGCGTGCTTCCTGTTCTCGTCGGCCGTGTTGTTCGAGCTCGCGTTCGGTGCGAGCTACGCGAATCGCACGGCGACGCTGCAGTCCGCGCTCGTCGCGACCGGCGACCGACTCGAGTACGGACCCGGCGGATGGCTCGCCCAGCAACTCGTGCGCGGCGACACGGCCGCACCCGGAATCCTGGTCGAGAACTTCGGTTGGCCGGGGTCGTGGTTGCTCGTCGTCCTGGTCACGCTCGCGAGCTTCATGCTCGCGACCGAACTCGCTTTCGTCCCCGCCATCGCCGCCTTCGTCGGTTGGCTCGGCGAGCGGCGCACCAAGTCGGGCGAGAAGCCGGTCAGGGCGCTCCTCGGATGGATGCGTTCGACGCTCGCGTCGTGGTGGGCCTTCCTCCGCGGCGCCGACGTCGAACTCACGCCGGTCCCCGGCACGAAGTCGCGCGGCAGGGCGGCGTCGAAGTCGAAGGGCAAGAAGGCCGCGACCAAGGCATCGAAGCGCACCTCGAAGAAGACCGCCGTCGTCGAGGAGGAAGGGGACGAGGAGGAGTGGGAGGAGGACGCCGACGAGCAGGAGGTCGACGAGCTCGAGGACGAGCCGGCCGAGGACGAGGAGTGGGAGTACGAGGAAGCCGCCGAGGACGACTCCGAGGCCGGTGACGACGACGAGTGGGAGTGGGAGTACGAGGAGGACGACGCCGCCGCCGCTTCCGACGACGACGAGTGGGAGTACGAGGACGAGGAGGGCGAGGAGGCCGAGGACGACTGGGAGGAGGTCGACGCGCCCGCCGTCTCGGCGGAGAAGCGCAAGAGCGCGGCCGCCGAGGTCAAGAAGCGCCTCAACTACAAGGCGCCCGAGCCCAAGCCCTACGCGCCGCCGACCCCGCCGAAGGGACCGTGGAAGTTCCCGCCGCTCGAGCTGCTCATCGCGCCCGACGCGAGCAGCAACTCCGCGCGCACGTCGGAGGACATCGAGAGCGAGGCGCGCCGTCTCGAGCAGCAGCTCGGCAGCTTCCGCGTCGAGGCGCAGGTCGTTGGCAGCGTCGTCGGCCCCGTCGTCACGCTCTACGAGCTCGAGGTCGCCGAGGGCACGCGCCTCAACAAGGTGACGCAGCTCAGCAACGAGATCGCCGCGGCGCTGCGCGCGAAGTCGATCCGCGTGATCGCGCCGATCCCGGGTCGTTCGACGGTCGGCGTCGAGGTGCCCAACCGCGGGCGCAACATCGTGCGCTTCAGCGAGCTCATCACGAAGGAGGCCTACGACCCGAAGCACTACGCGCTGCCGCTCTTCCTCGGCATGGACGCGGAGGGCAACAACGTGGTCGAGGACCTCGCACGCATGCCGCACCTGCTCATCGCGGGTCAGACCGGCAGCGGCAAGTCCGTCTGCATCAACACGATCATCGCGAGCCTCCTGCTCACGCGCTCGCCGCACGACGTGCAGATGATCATGATCGACCCGAAGATGGTCGAGCTGCAGATGTTCTCGAACGTCCCGCACCAGATGTGCCCGGTGGTGACGGACATGAAGTACGCCGCCAACGTGCTGGACTGGGCGTGCGAGAAGATGGAGATGCGCTACGAGATCCTGCGCGAGGCGGGCGTGCGCAACATCAAGGGCTACAACGCGCTGGGCGAGAAGAAGCTGCAGGAGCGCCTCGGCGAGGGCTTCAGCGAGCGCACGCCGCGCCACCTGCCCTACATCGTCGTCATCATCGACGAGATGGCGGACCTCATGATGACCTCCAAGAAGGAGGCCGAGACCGCCATCACGCGCCTCGCGCAGAAGTCGCGCGCGGTCGGCATCCACGTCATCGTCGCGACGCAGCGCCCCTCGACCGACGTCATCACCGGCGTGCTCAAGGGCAACCTGCCGACGCGCATCGCGTTCACCGTGGCGTCCAACCAGGACAGCCGCGTCATCCTCGACAAGCCCGGTGCCGAGAAGCTGCTCGGCCAGGGCGACATGCTCTACACGCCGCCGCAGTCGAGCCAGATCGTCCGCGCGCAGGGAGCACTCGTCGAGGACTCGGAGCTCCAGTCGATCGTCGACTTCGTCTGCAACGAGTCGGCTCCGAGCTTCAACCAGGAACTCGTCCAGGTGGCGACCGGCGCGACGCGCAGCGAGGGCTCGAACCTCGATCCCGCCGCCGAGGACGATCTGTGGGACGCCGCGGTCCGAGCGGTCCTCTCGACCGGTCGCGGTTCCGCCTCGATGCTGCAACGGCATCTCAAAGTCGGATACACGCGTGCCTCACGCCTCATCGACATGATGGGCGAGGTGGGTATCGTCGGCGACCACAAGGGCAGCAAGTCCCGCGAGGTCCTCCTGTCCATCGAGGACTGGGAAGAGATGACCGGAGCCGCCAGCGCCGCTGGAGAGAGCCATGAGTAAGAAGAAGCGCAACAAGGCCCAACGCAAACGTCAGCAGGCGGCGGCACGTGCCGAGCGCCGACAGACCCCGGCCGAGGTCGCGTCGCGCCCGGCGGACGCTCCCGCCGCGACGGCGCCGGACCTCTTCGCACCCGAGGCGACGAAGGCGAAGCCCGCGGCGGCCGCGAAGGCGCCCGCTCCGGTGCCCGCGCCGGCGCCCGGCAAGCCGCTGCGCCCGGTCGAGGACGAGCGTCCGAAGGCTCCCGCGGCCGCGGCGTCCGCCAAGGGCGCGAAGAAGCCCGCGGCGAAGGACGAGCGCGCCGCCGCGACGACCGCGGTGCCGGCGGACAGCCGGCGCTTCGTCCTCGCGATCGCGCTGTTCGCCGTCGGCGTGTTCGTCGCGGTCTCCGCGGTGCGCGCGCAGTTCGCGCCGCCCGCCGAGGGCCAAGCGGTGAACCTCACGACGGGACTCGTGCTCCGGCTCGTCGGACTCGCCGGTTGGATCGGCGTGTTCGCGGCGGCGGCGGCACTCGCCGTCGTCGGCGGCGCCCAGATCCTGCGCAACGACCGACTCCGCTTCGTCCCGCTCGTCGCCGCCGTGCCGTTCCTCGCGTTCGCCGGCGCGTTGTTGATGGGTGCCGGAGCGCTCGGCTCGTGGTCGACCGGCGGTCTCCGCATCCTCGGCGCCGTGCTGGGCCTCGTCGCCGCGGCCGTCGGCGCCGCCGCGGTCGCGTCCTGCTTCGGATGGTCGGTCGAGCGTCTGCGCAGCCGTTCGCGCGGGGAGGACTCGACCGAGACCGAGGACGAGGTCGTGCGCCCGATGGCGCGCCGCGAGTCGCCCGCCGCGAAGGCGTCGGCGCCGAAGCGCGCCGAGCCCGACGCGGACGCCCCGACCCCGCTCGTCGCGGCGGCGACCGCCGTCGCTCCCGCGGCGTCCCTCGCGAAGGCCGCCCCGGCGGCACCCGCCGTCGAGCCCCCGGCCGTCGGCGCGGCGAAGGACGCGGCGCTCGCGGACGACGCGATCAAGAACGACGCGGCCAAGAACGACGCGGCCAAGAACGACGCGGCCAAGAACGACGAGGTGCGGATCTTCGTCCGCGGCGTCGAGAAGAAGAACGACGACCAGAAGATCGTCGTCGCGCCCCACGAGGGCTCCATCGACGAACCGCGTCCCTACGTGCCGCCGGCCAAGCCGGCGGTCGCCGCCGAACCCGAGAAGCCCGCGGCCCCCGTCCGCCACGTGACCTTCGCGTCCGTCGACGCCGGCGCGACCGCGACGGTCGTGAACGAACCGGCGCCGGCGCAGGAACCGCGCGCGGACGACGAGGTCGTGCCCTTCTCGCCCAGGTCGCGCGCCGCCGAGGTCGTCGCCGCCGAGGTCGATGACGAGGAGCTCGACGGCGAGGAGGTCGACGAGGTCGAAGCGCTCGACGGGTCCGACGAGGACTGGGTCGACGCGGAGTCCGAGGAGGAGCTGTCCGAGGTCGCCGCATCCGCCGCTCCCGCGACCCTGGACGAGGAGGAACTCGACGAGGACGAGGAGGAGTGGTCCGACGAGGAGGAGGTCTGGGCCGAGGACGACGAGTCCGAGGTCGAGCCCCGGGAGTTCGACGAGTCGGAGTACGAGGAGTCCGACGCCGAGGAGTCCGAGGACGAGTCCGAGCTGGTCGCGTCGCCGCGCGCCGGTCGCCTCGACGACGAGGACGACCCCTGGGAGGACGGTGACGACGACGAGGACGACGACGACGACGACGACGAGGAGGAAGAGGACGACGACGAGGAAGAGGAGGAGGACGACGACTACGAGGACGACGACGACCGCTTCGGCGGTGACGACGACGAGTTCGCGCTCGGCGCCTCCGACGAATCCGAGGACGGCGACGAGGACGGCGAGGAGGTCGCCGAGGAGGAGGTGTTCGAGGTCGTCGCCGAGGACGAGGAGGAGGAACCCCTCGAGGTCGCGGCGGAGACCGAGGACGAGGTCGCGGCCGAGGACGACGAGGAGGAACTCGTCGCCGAGGACGCCGAGGAACTCCTCGCCGAGGAGGAGGACGAACTCGTCGCCGCCGAGGAGGAGGAACTCCTGGCCGAGGAGACCCTCGAACCGGTCGCCGAGGAGGAGGACGAGCCCGTCGTCGTGGTCGAGCCCAAGCGCACGCGCTCGCGCACGAAGAAGCAGGCGCGCGAGGCCGCCCGCCTCGACGTCGACGACCCGGCCGTCCCGATCGAGCAGAAGAGCCTGTTCTCCGAGGACGACGACACCGAGGCCGCCGTGCCCGAGCACGACCGGCTGGTCTACGAGGCCGGACGCCTGTTCGTGCTCGAAGGACGCGTCGCGGTGTCGATGCTGCAGAAGCGCTTCGGCCTCGACTTCAAGCAGTCCACCGAGATCCTCGACGAGCTCCAGGAGCGCGGCCTGATCGGCCCGTACCTCGGCGGCACGCGCCGCGAGATCCTGATGGACGCGGACTCGTGGCGCGAGACCGTCGGCGCCGCCTGACGCCGCCCGCGGACCGGACGCCGGCCCCCGTCGCGCACGCCGCGGCGGGGGCCGGCGGCGTTCCGGCGAGCCCTCCGCCGCACGCCGAAGGCCGCGCGCGATCCCGTACCATGCGCCGCGTGGCCAGACGACGTTCCGAAGATCCCACCGCGGTGGCCCTCGTCCACCTGGGCTGTGCGCGCAACCTGATCGACTCGGAGCTGATCCTCGCGAGGCTCGCGGAGGAGCACCTCATGGTGACGCCCGCGATCGAGGACGCCGAGGTCGTCGTCGTCAACACCTGCTCGTTCGTCGGCGAGGCGCGGGCGGAGTCCTACGCGCGCATCGAGGAGCAGCTCGAACGCAAGCGGCGCGGCGACCTGCGCGCCGTCGTCGTGGCGGGCTGTCTCGTCGAGCGCTACCGGCGCAAGCTCGTCGAACAGCTCCCCGACGTCGACCTGTTCTGCGAGATCAGCGACTACCGCGGTCTCGCCAAGCAGGTGCGCGGACTCGCGAAGGGCCGCAAGGTGCCGGCCTATCTCGAGGCGGTCGAGCGCCGCGCCGGCGCGCGCGAGGGTTCGCGCCTGCTCGCCACGCCCGGCAGCTACGCGTACCTGCGCATCAGCCACGGCTGCGACCACGGCTGCGCGTTCTGCGCGATCCCGGCGATGCGCGGCAAGCACCGCAGCAAGCGCCTTCCCGAGGTCGCGGCGGAGGCCGCGGAACTGCTCGAGCACGGCGTGAAGGAGCTCGTGCTCGTCGCCGAGGACTCGACGGCGTGGGGGCGCGATCTCGGTGCGGGGCAGGAGCTGCCCGACCTCGTGCGCGAGCTCGCCGACCTCGACGCGGGCGACGGCGACCACACGGTCCGCGTGATGTACGCGTACCCCAATCGCTTCCCGTTCGCGCTGACCGAGCTGATGCGCGACCACCCGCGCGTCCTCCCGTACCTCGACATCCCGATCCAGCACGCCGCGACCGACGTGCTGCGCGGCATGCGTCGCCACGGCAGCGGCGACCAGGTGCGGAAGATCCTCGACCGACTGCGCGAGGAGGTGCCGGGGATCACGCTGCGTTCCACCGTGCTGCTCGGCTTCCCCGGCGAGACCGACGCGCACGTCGACGAACTGGTCGAACTGATCGAGCACTACGGCCTCGGACGACTCGGCGCGTTCGCCTACTCGCCGGAGGAGGGCACGCCGGCCTTCGGGATGGAGGCCGAGGTGCCCGCGAAGATCGCGCGCGAGCGCGTCGAGCGCGTCCTCGCCGTGCGCGACCGCGTGCTCGAGGCGGACCAACGCGCGCGCGTCGGCACGGTCGTCCACGCCCTGGTCGACGAGGTGCACCCGACGGCGGAGGGCGTGCGCTTCGTGGCGCACGGCGACTTCGACGCCCCCGAGGTCGACCCGATGGTGCTCTTCGAGCACGAGGGCTTCGACGAGCCGCCGTACGCCGTGGGCGATCGCGTGCGCGTCCATGTGACCGACGTCGACGAGGACCGCAACCTCTGGGGCGACCCCGTCGCGTGACGCGATGAGCGCGGCGACCGAGGGCGCGAGCGGCGGAGCGCGGACGCGCGAGGGCGTCTTCGCGCACTGGCCGAACCGCGTGACGGCGATCCGCTTCGTCGGCGCGCTCGTGCTGTTCGTGCTGCTGGCCGTGCACGGGGAGGGCGTCGGCACGGGCGAGCGCGCGCGACCCGACACCGCGATGGCGGTGTGCTTCGTGCTGTTCGTGCTCGTCGCCGCGACGGACTGGCTCGACGGCTGGCTCGCGCGCCGCGGCAAGCACGTCACGGCGTTCGGACGCATCGCCGACCCGTTCGTCGACAAGATCCTCGTGCTCGGCGCGCTGATCTTCCTGACTGCGTTGCCCTGGGCGAGGACCTACCTACCGAGTTGGATGGTGGTGCTCGTGCTCTCGCGCGAGATGCTCGTGACCGGCATCCGCGGCTACGCGGAGAGTCAGGGCGTCGCGTTCCCGGCGGACCGCTGGGGCAAGATCAAGCTCGTCGTGCAGTGCATCGCGATCGGCGCGTTGCTCGGGCTGCACGGGCTGCCCTGGCCCGACGTGCTGGTGCGACCCATCGAGGTCGTCGCGCACGTGTCGGTCTGGGCGACGCTCGTCTCGACCGTCGGTTCCGGCGTCTCGTACGTCGTGAAGTCGGCGCGACTGCTCGGGGGGACGAGCTGATGGAGCGCCTCAAGCTGCTCGCGTCCACCGCGCTCGGGCTCGGACTCGTCCCCGTCGCACCCGGCACGTTCGGCACGCTCGCCGGCGTCGCGATCGCGTGGGGACTCTCGTTCACCGGAGCGGGCTTCCCGCTCTGGGTCGGCGTCGCGGCCGTGCTGCTCTACGTCGTCGGCCGCCCGCTCGCGCGCTGGGCCGAACGTCGCGCGGGCAACGGCGACCCCGGTTGGTTCGTGCTCGACGAGGTCGTCGGCTACCTCGTCTGCATCGCCTGGACGACGCCGCCGAGCCCGATCGCGTTGCTCGCCGCCTTCGTGCTGTTCCGCGCGTTCGACATCTTCAAGCCGCCGCCGGTGCGACGACTCGAAGCGGTCGGGGGCGGCGACGGCGTGCTGCTCGACGACGTCATGGCCGGCGTGTACGGGCTCGCGTGCATGGCGGTGCTGCGTGCGACGCTCCTCGAGCCGTCGCAGTGGACCGTGGTCGGAGGCGCGTGACGTGGCGCGCGGCCACACGGACAGCGGCGGGATGGGTCTCGCCGCGCGCTTCGCGCTCACCACGTTCGGCGTGCTCCTCGTCGTCGGCGGACTCGGCGGGTTCGTGCTCGCGACGGCCGCGGGCGACCTCGCGGACCGCGAGCGCGCGGAGATGCTCGCCGACGCGCTGCGGGCGTCCGCGGCGGTCGAGGCCGACGGCTACGCGACGCGCTCCTCCACGATCGAGCGCTCGAAGGACGGTGTCGAGCGCGTCGCGGTGACGCTGCCGGGCGGCGCGCCGGCCGTCGAACACTCCTACTCGGGCGAGCGCGGCTCGGCCCGCCTCGTCGTCCCCGACGGCGACGAGGAACCCGGGCGGCGGCTCTTCGGCCTGGTCGGAGCCGTGATGGCCCTGATGGTCGTCGTCGCCTCCGTCGCGGCCTGGTGGCTCGCCAGCCAGGTCGCGCGTCCGCTCGGGCAGATCGTCTCCGACGTCCGAAACCTCTCGAGCGGTAACCGTCGCTACCGAGCGAAGGTCAAGGGAGGTGGCGAGGTGGCCCAGCTCTCCCGCGCGCTCGACCGCATGAGCGAGGAGTTGGCCGTCGCGCACGAGGCCGAGATGGAACTGGGACTGCGCGAACGCGAGCTGGAGTACGCCGAGCAGGTGCGCGAGGCGCTCCTGCCCATGGCGACGCCGCTCGTCGAGGGCTACGACCTCGGCGGGATGCACCTCGCGGGCGAGGAGCTCTCCGGCGTCTTCCACGACTTCATCGAGTACGACGACGGAGCGGTCGGGCTGCTCGTGTGCGAGGTGTCGGGCGACGGCGTGCCGGCCGCGCTGATCGGCGCGATCGCGCGCACGTGGTTGCGCGCCGCGCTGACCTCCACCGACGACGTGGCCGAGGCCTTCGCGCGCGCGAACCGCGACCTCGCGCGCGACCTGCGCCGCGGACTCGTCGTCACCGCGATGTTCGCGCGTCTCGATCCCGCGGGCGGCCGCGCGACCGTCGCCTGCGCCGGACACCGCCTGCCGCTCGTGCGGACGAACGCCGCCGACGGCACGCTGCGCGTGTTCCAGCCGGAGGGCGTCGCGCTCGGACTCGACGCCGGCCCGGTCTTCGAACGCACGCTGTCGGTCCAGGACCTCGAGATCTCGCCCGGCGACCGCCTCGTGCTCGCGACGAGCGGCGTCGTCGTCGTGCCCGACATGGACGGCACCGAGCTCGGCGAGAAGGGCTTCTTCCAGATCGTCCACCGCACGGCGAGCCAGTCGACCGGCGCGTTCCTGCGCGGGCTGCGCCGCGAGCTCGAGGCGCGCAGCGGCGACCTCCCGCGCGAGCAGGCGGTCTCGCTCGTCACCGTCCTGCGCGAACGCGCGTGAACCGAATCCGCCCACGATGCACATCCGCGAGTTCCAGGAGCTGATCCGCACGCTCTACCTCGAACGCGACAGCGAGCGCGGCCTCGAGGGCACCTACATGTGGTTCGCCGAGGAGGTCGGCGAGCTGACGCGCGCGCTGCGTCGCGGCCACTCGAAGGAGGAGACGGCCGGCGAGTTCGCGGACGTCTTCGCGTGGCTCGTGAGCCTGGCGTCCATGCACGGCATCGACGTCGAGGCCGCTGCGATCGAGAAGTACTGCAAGGACGGCGTGCCGGGGCACGAGAAGGACCGCGCGCGGGGAGCCGACGCGGGATGAGCGGCGACCTCTACGCCCGGGTCGCGCTCCCGCGCCCCATGCGCGTGGAGTACACGTACGCCGTCCCGCCCGCCCTGCGCGAGCGCGTGCGACCCGGCGTGCGCGTGCGCGTGTCGTTCGCGCGCCGGCGCGAGATCGCCGTGGTCGTCGACGTCGTCGGAACCACGGACGTCGACCCGAAGGCGCTCAAGCCGGTCGAGGCCGTGCTCGACGACGAGCCGGTCGTGGGGGAGGAGCTGCTCCAGCTCGCGCGCCACGTCGCGGCGGAGTACGCGTGCTCGCTCGGCGAGGCGCTCGCCGCGATGCTGCCCGCACCGCTGAAGCGCGCGCGCGGGACGCGGACCGTCCGCACGATCGTCGCCGCGCCGGGTGCGGTGGAGCAGCTCGACGACCTCGAGGCGCGTTCGCCCAAGCAGTACCGCCTGCTCCGGACGCTGATCGACGTCGGCTCGCCGATCGATCTCGTCGACGTGCTGCGCAAGGTCGGGACGACGGACGCGCCCGCGAAGGCGCTGGCCGAGAGGGGGCTCGCCGTCATCTCGAGCCGCGAGTTCGACGCCTCGTTCACCTCCGCGAGCGACCGCGTGCGCGCGAAGCCCGAGACGCTGACGGAGGGCCAGACCTGGGCGGTCGCGGCGATCGACGCGGCGCTCGCCCAGGCGAGCGCGAAGGGCGAGGGCTCGGGCTTCCTGCTCCAGGGCGTCACCGGGAGCGGCAAGACCGAGGTCTACCTGCAGGTGATCGAACGCGCGTTGGCGCGCGGCAAGGGGGCGATCTGCCTCGTGCCCGAGATCGCGTTGACGCCGCAGACCGTGGGCTGGTTCGAGTCGCGCTTCGGCGAGGTCGCCGTGCTGCACAGTCGACTGACCGACGCGCAGCGCCTCTCGATCTGGAAGCGCGTGCACCGCGGCGAGCTGCGGCTCGTCGTCGGCGCGCGTTCCGCGATCTTCGCGCCGGTCCGGGACCTCGGCGTCGTCGTCGTCGACGAGGAGCACGAACCGTCCTTCAAGCAGAACAACGTGCCGCGCTACCACGCGCGCGACGTCGCGCTCGAACGCGCGCGGCGCGCCGGAGCGGTGTGCGTGCTCGGAAGCGCGACGCCGTCGCTCGAGTCGTGGAAGGACGCGCGCGAGGGACGCCTGCGCCGCCTCGAACTGGGCGAGCGGGTCGGCGGCGGACGCCTGCCCGAGGTGCACGTCGTCGACATGCGCACGGAGCCGGCGGGCCGCGTCTCGTCGATCCTCTCGCGCCACCTGCGCCAGCGCCTGCACGACGTGCTCGAGCGCCGCGAGCAGGCCATCCTGTTCCTCAACCGCCGCGGCTTCTCGCCGGTGCTGTGGTGTCAGTCCTGTCGTGCGATCGTGCGTTGTTCGGAGTGCGACACGTCGCTGACGTTCCACCGCGGGATCGGGCGACTCGTCTGCCACATGTGCCACCACGAGGAGCGGCCGCCCGACGCGTGTCCGAGCTGCACCGCGCCCGCGTTGCGCATGCTGGGCGCGGGTTCGGAGCGCGTCGAGCAGGTCGTCCGCGAGGTGTGCGAGGGCGCGCGCGTTCGCCGCATGGACAGCGACACGATGGTGCGCCGCGAGGACTACGAGGAGACGCTCCAGGCCTTCGGTCGCCACGACGTCGACGTGCTCGTCGGCACGCAGATGATCGCGAAGGGGCTCGACTTCCCCGGCGTCACGCTCGTCGGCATCGTGAGCGCGGACACCGGTCTGCACTTCCCCGACTTCCGCGCGGCGGAGCGCACGTTCCAGCTGCTCGCGCAGGTCGCGGGTCGCGCGGGTCGCGGCGAGCGCCCGGGTCACATCGTCGTGCAGACCGAGAACCCCGAGCACGCCGCGGTGCGCTGCGCGGTGAAGCACGACTTCGAGTCCTTCGCCGAGCACGAGGCCGCGTCGCGCCGCGAGCTCGGCTACCCGCCCTACGGCCGCCTCCTGCGCGTCGTGTTCGAGGACGAGGACGCCGCGAAGGTCGCGCAGGAGTCGGAGCGCGTCGCGCAGCAGCTGCGCGACGCGCGCGACGCGCACGAACAGGGCGCCTCCGCCGTCGTGCTCGGCCCCGCGCCCGCGCCGATGTCGGTCATCCGCGGCCGGCACCGCCACCACGTCCTCGTGAAGGCGCCCCTGGGTCGCGGCGCGGCGACGCACCCCGCGTTCGCGCTGGTGCGCGACCTGCTCGCGGACCGAGCGGGCCGCACGGCGAGGCCCCGCGTGCAGGTCGACGTGGATCCGGTGGCGATGCTGTGAGCGTCGCGGGCCGGCCCGCGTCGATCACCACGATCCGGGATAGGCTGCCGCGCATGAAGCGCGATCCCCGCCTGCGCGACCTCTCCGAGGACCACCACCACGGTCTCGTGCTGGCGCGCGTCGCGAGACGGGCGGCACACGGGGAGGGCGGGCTCTGCGTCGCGACGGCATGGCGGCGCGTCGCTCGCGAGTTCGCCGCCGAGCTCGAACCGCACTTCGAGATCGAGGAGCGGCTGCTCGTGCCCGCACTCCGCAGGGTCGGTGCCACCGACTTCGCGGGCGGCGTCGAGGCGGACCACGCGGCGCTGCGGGCGTTGGTCGCGCGCGCGGACTCTGCGACGCGCGAGGACCTCGCGGCGTTCGGAGATCGTCTCGAGCGTCATGTGCGCTACGAGGAGCGCGAGGTCTTCGAGTTCGCGCAGGAGCGGCTCGACGCCGCCGAGCTCGAGGCGATCGCCGCCGCGACGGCGCGTAGGCCACCGCGGACCTGCCGACTCGACGGGGCTCCGGAGGAGGGCGGCCGATGAGCGCTCGAGAGTTCACCTTCGCGCTCCCCGACTGGCTCGTGCGCGACACCCAGGACGCCGCGGCGCTCCACACCGACGAGGAGCGCCTGCGCTTCACGATCGAACTCGCGTCGCGCAATCTCCACCACGGCACCGGCGGGCCGTTCGGCGCCGCGATCTTCGCGAGCGGCACCGGCGAGCTGCTCTCGGTCGGCGTCAACCTCGTGACGTCGCGGAGGAGCTCGATGCTGCACGCCGAGGTCGTCGCGATCCTGCTCGCGCAGCAGCGCCTGCGGACGCACGACCTCGCCGACGCAGCGGGCGGCGCGACGCTCTACTGCTCGTGCGAGCCCTGCGCGATGTGCATGGGCGCGATCCCGTGGGCCGGGATCGGGCGCGTCGTCATCGCCGCTCCGGGCGACGCGGCGGAGTCCGTCGGCTTCGACGAGGGAGCGAAGCCCGCGGACTGGCGGTCGGAGTACGCTGCGCGCGGCATCTCCGTGCACGGCCCGCTGCTCGAGGACGAGGCGCGCGCGGTGTTCGAGGCCTTCCGCGCGGCGGGGGGCGAGATCTACTGAAGGCCGGCGACGAGGGAGCGCACGCCATGACCGACGACCCGCACCAGCCGAAGGACGTCTACCTCCAACTGCGCGACGCCGTGCTCGCGCTGACGGCCGAGCAGGTCGGCATCGAGCCCGCACCGCGCGTGCTCGCCGCGCTGCTCGAGATCGGTCAGCCGATCGGTGTCGCGACACTCGTCGTCGTCGCCGAGGGCACGACGAGCCTGTACTTCAGCACGGGCGGCGGCGTGCTCGGCGGCGGCTCGGACGCGGGCGTCGCGGAGGCGTCGCGCGGGTTCCTCGCGGCGATCGACGACGCGCTCGACGAGCTCCCGGCGACCGGCGATCAACCCGTGCCGCCGGCGGGCTGCGTGCGGTTCGTCGCCGTGCTCGACGACGGCACGACGCGCGGCAGCGCGGTCCCGGGCGGCGACCTCGAGAACGAGGGCCATCCGCTCCTGTCGGTGTGGTTCGCCGGACACCGCGTCCTCGCCGGGCTCCAGGAACTCGACGAGGTGAAGGCGGCGGAGCGCGGCCACCGGGAGGAGGAGAGCGAGCGCACCGGCGGGACGCCGTGAACGAGCGCGCCGCGACGATCGCGACGGAGCGCTTCGAGCTCGTCCCGTTCGCACCGGAGCACCTCCTCGCGCTGCTCGAGAGCGAGGAGGCCTTCGCGATCGCGTTCGGCGTCCAGCCCGCACCGGGTCTGCGCGAATTCTTCGCGTCGGTCGACGTGTCGCCCGCGTGGGTCGAGGACCTGCGCGCCGCGCGGCACGCGGACCCGTTCGTGCACGGGTTCGCGATCGTGGAGCGCGGGAGCGGTCTCGCCGTCGGCACGGTCGGCTTCAAGGGCCGACCGGACCCGGACGGCGTCGTCGAGCTCGCCTACGCCGTCGTCCGGTCGCTCGAGGGCCGCGGCATCGCGACGGAGGCGGCGCGCGCGGCGACGGCGTTCGCGCTCGCGCGCGCCGACGTGCATCGCGTCCGGGCGCACACGCTGCCGGAGCGCGGCGCGTCGACGCGCGTGCTCGAGAAGTGCGGCTTCGCCTTCGCGGGGCCCGTCGACGACCACCACGACGGTCCGGTCTGGCGATTCGAGCGCGAGTAGCCGCGGCCTACCGGAGCTTCGCGAGCGCGAGTTCCGCGACGCCGTCGCTCTCGAGTCGCGCGAGATCGCCCTCCGGCGCGCGCACCACGGTGTGGCGCGAGTCCGCGCGCTCCGTCCAGCCGTACGGACCCGTGCGGCGCGGATCGGCCGGTCCGAACACCGCGAGCACCGGCGTGCCGACGGCGACGGCGACGTGCATCGGACCGGTGTCTCCCGTCACGACGAGACGCGAGCGACGCGTCAGCGCGACGAGCTTCGGCACGTCGGTCGCGCCCGTGAGGTCGTGCGCGACGCCGCCCGACGCCGCGACGACGCGCGCCGCGAGCTCCGCGTCCCCGGGCCCGCCGACGACGAGCACCGGTGCGTCGGTTTCGATCGCGACGCGCCCGGCGACCTCGCCGAAACGTCCGGCGTCCCAGCGGTTCTCGTGCTTGCTCGCGCCCGGCACGACGAGCACCGGCCCGCCGCTCCGGCCCGGCGCGACGCGCGCGACCTCGGCGTCGGCCCACGCCTCGGCCTCGGGAACCGTCGGCAGCACGTGCTGCGCCGGCCCGTCCGCGCCGAGGTGGCGCGCGAACGCGCGGTAGACGTCGACCATGTGCTCGTGCCGCGGTCCCGGCGCGATGCGCTCGTTCGTGAGCAGCCAACTCAACTCCTTCGCGCGCGCTCGGTCCCAACCGAGGACGCGCGGCGCGCCGGAGCGGCGCGCGAGGAAGCTGCTCTTCAGGATGCGTTGCAGGTCGACGGCGAGGTCGTAGCGTCGCTCGCGGATCTCGGCCAGCACCGCGCGACGCGCCGCCGAGCCGCCGCCGCGTCGCCACAGGTGCACGCGGTCGACGGCGGGATGACCCGTCACGAGCGGGAGTGCGAGATCGTGCACGGCCCAGCCGATCTCGACGTCGGGTCGCGCGCGCTTCAGCGCGGTCGCGAGGACGAGCGCGTTCACGACGTCCCCGAGCGCACCGAGGCGGACCACGAGGACCCGTGACGGGATCGGGGCGGCGGGGACCACGCGCCGACGATAGCGGTCGTGCGGGGGCGCTGGAAGCGCGCGGGGGCCGCCGGACGCTCGCGAGACGTCGGCGGACGGCGCGGGAGCGACGGGACGGCTATGCTCGGCGGAGTTCGAACCACCCCTCGGAGGAACCCATGCGAACGCTCGCTCTCGCTCTCCTGACCTTCATCTCCCTCGCCGTCGGCACCGCCCGCGCCCAGGACACGATGGAGGACTACCAACGCATCTTCAAGGAGGGCATCGACGCCCTCGAGGGAGGGCGTTACGACGACGGCATCGCCTCCTTCCGACGCTGTCTCGAGCTCAACCCGGAGGACGCGGTCTGCGCCTACAACATCGCGTGCGGGTACTCGATGAAGGGCTCCGTCGACGACGGCATCACGTGGCTCGGGCACAGTGCGGACTGGGGCTTCGGCCTCGCCGAGGGCAACATCGAGCACGCGGAGACGAAGGACACGGACCTCGCGAACCTCCGCGCCGACGCGCGCTTCGCGGACTGCATCGGCCGCATGAAGGAGACGAAGAAGCGCCTCGACGAGTACCTCGCGAAGCCCGCGGCCGAATGGGCTCCCGAGTCGCGCGGCGACGGCCCGGTGGGTCTTCTCGTCGTCCTGCACGACAACGGGAGCACGCGCGACGACGTCGTCTCCGGCCCCTGGCGCCGCGTGGCCGAGGAACTCGGATTCGTGCTCGTCGCGCCGAGCGGCCGGATCGCGGCACGCGTCGACCCGGCGGACGGCATGTCGTGGATGCCCAACTTCGGCGAGTACCAGCAGCGCTACTGGATCTACGAGAAGCCCGTGCAGGACGCGGTGTCCGCGGCGCGCAAGAAGTACGACGTCGACCGGTCGCGCATCTACGTCGCCGGTGCGGGTGACGCGGGGATCGTGGCGATGAACATCGCGATCGGGAGCCCGGGCCTGTTCAAGGGCGTGGTCACGCTCGACGCGCCGGTGGTGGAGCAACTCGTCCAGGAGAAGGCGCCCAACGCCGGCAAGATGGGTCTGCGCGCGCGGTTGCTCTGGAGCGACCGCCCGAACTTCCTCGAGGGGCAGGAGGTCACGCGCGAGGACTACGCGAGCTACCTCGGGCAGCGCTTCTCCGGTTGGAGCGTCGACGCCTCGATCGATCGTCTCCCCGCGCGCCCGGCAGAGCGTGCGGAAGGTGAGGACGAAGCCGCGGCGAAGGCGCGCGAGGAAGCCGAGACCGCGTGGATCGCCG
Organism: Planctomycetota bacterium; assembly: GCA_041398665.1. GTDB lineage: Bacteria > Planctomycetota > UBA1135 > UBA1135 > Rohdeia. The sequence continues at coordinate 16,682 of JAWKUH010000006.1, forward strand.
CCGTCGCCGATGCCGTGCGCGACCTCGTGCCCGCTCCCGCCGAACCCGTCGAGGCCGGCGCGGGCAAGTAGGTGAAGAGCGCCACGCGCGGGGAAGACCGCGCCGCTTCGCGCCGCGCTTTCAGGAGAGCACAGCGCGCCGCTCGCGCCGCGCGGGGGCCACGAACAGCGCGCCGCTTCGCGCCGCGCGGGGATCGAAACACGAAGCACACGGCGCCGCCTGCGCCGCGCGGGATGATTCACAGGGAGGCACAGAAGGACACAGAGACCACGACGGACGGTGCACGGTCGGAGAACCGCGGAACATGCTCCGGTCGCACGTCCCGCGTCCGCGCCTGGCAGCGGCGCCTGCGTGCTCTGTGTTCGTGCCCTCTCCTGTCGTTCTTCGTGTGTGCCTCGGCTTGCGCCGAAGGCGCCGACGCGCAGCCCTTGGTGCACTTCCTTCGAGGCGCCGCGCGGCCACCGGCCGCGCGTCCACGAATCGAACACAGAACGCGAAGACCGGAAGCGCCGCCTTCGGCGGCGGACCACACGGAAGGAATGCAGGGACCCGCGGGCGCGTCGCGCCGCGGTCCCCATCGCGCGGCCGCCTGCGTCTTCGTGTCCTTCTGTCGTTCCCTTCGTGTTGAAACTGCGTGGGCTTCGGCGCCACAGGCGCGAGCGCAGCCCCTCGTACTTCCTTCGAGGCGCGGCGCGGCCTGCCGGCCGCGCGTCCACACGAATCGAAACACGAAGACCGAAGAGACCGGGAGAGCGCCGCCTCCGGCGGCGGACCGGAAGGAACGCGGGACCCGCGGGCGCGTCGCTCCGCGGGTCCTGCGTCCGCGCCGCGCAGCGGCGCCTTCGTGCTCTTCGTGTCCTTCTGTCGTTCCCTTCGTGTTGAAACTGTGGGCTTCGGCGCCGCGGCGCGGCGCACCCCTCGTACTTCCTTCGAGGGCGGCGCGGCTACCGGGCGCGCGTCCACACGAATCGAAACACGAAGACGCGAAGGACCGGAAGGCGCCGCCTGCGGCGGCGGACCACACGGAAGGAACGCAGGGACCCGCGGGGCGCGTCGCGCCCGCAGGTCCCGCGTCCGCCGCTCGGCGGCGCCTTCGTGCTCTTCGTGTCCTTCCTTCGTTCCCGTCGTGTTTCCTGCGTGGCCTCGCGCGCCGTCAGGCGCGCTCGAAGATCCGCTCCGCCACCACCCCCGCCACGTCCGTGAGACGGAAGTCACGGCCCGCGTAGCGGTAGGTCAACCGCTCGTGGTCGAGCCCGAGCAGCGCGAGGATCGTCGCGTGCAGGTCGTGCACGTGCAGCTTGTCGACGGTCGCGTAGTACCCGTAGTCGTCGGTCTCGCCGTAGCTGGATCCGCTCTTCACACCGCCGCCGGCCATCCACATCGTGAAGCCGTGCGGGTTGTGGTCGCGACCGTTCCCGTCCTGCGCGGTCGGCGTGCGACCGAACTCGCCGCCCCAGATCACCAGCGTCTCCTCGAGCAACCCGCGCCGCGCCAGGTCCTCGAGCAGACCCGCGATCGGCCGGTCGACCTCGAGCGCGTTCTTCTCGTGGTCGACCTTGAGGTTGCTGTGCTGGTCCCACTTGTAGCTGTGGCTGCACTGCACGAAACGCACGCCCGCTTCCGACAGCCGTCGCGCCATCAGGCACTGGCGGCCGAAGTTCTCGGTCTTCTTCTCGTCGATGCCGTACAGCGCCTTCGTCGCGTCGCTCTCGCCCTCGACGTCGAGCACGTGCGGCGCCGAGCTCTGCATGCGGTGCGCCAGCTCGAACGACGCGAGCCGCGCCTCGATCGCGGCGCTGCGCGCGCCCGCGTCGACGCCCTCCGCCTCGAGCTGGTGCAGGAGGTCGAGCTGGGCCCGCTCGAGGTCGCCGCGCCCCGCCGGGGAGGCGAGGTGCTCGATCGTCGCGCTCGCCGCGGGCACGCTCGCGTCGCCGATCGGCGTGCCCTGGTAGAGCCCGGGCAGGAACGCGCTCGACCAGTTGTTGACGCCGCCGTGACCGAGGCTCGGACAGATCGTGATGAAGCCCGGGAGGTCCGCGTTCTCCGTGCCGAGGCCGTAGAGGATCCACGAGCCCATCGACGGGCGCACGAACGTGTCGGAGCCCGTGTGCAGCGCCAGCAGCGCGCCGCCGTGCGCGGGGTTCGTGCCGTGGACGCTCTTCAGGATGCACAGCCGGTCGACCTGCTTCGCGACGTTCGGGAACAGGTCGCTGACCCACTGACCCGACTCGCCGTACTGCGCGAACTTCCACGGGCTCGCGAGCAGGTTCCCGGTCTTCGCGAACTGCACGCGCGGCTTCGCGAAGGGCAGCGGCTTGCCGTCGTCGCGCCGAAGCAGCGGCTTGTGGTCGAACGTGTCGATCTGGCTCGGCCCGCCGTGCATGAACAGGAAGATCACGCGCTTCGCGCGCGGCGCGAAGTGAGGGCGGCGCGGGGCGAGCGGGGACTCCGACCCTCCGAGGAACGCGCCGGCACCGCGCATACCGAACAGCGGGTGCGCCGACAGCCCGGCGACGGCGGCGACGCCGCGGGCCGCGTTCGCGAGGAACGCGCGGCGCGACGCGACCCTCGGGTCGGCGGCGCGGTGCTCGACGTGCAGCGGGTCGTTCGTCACGGGAGGTGGAGGAACTCGGAGGTCGAGAGCAGGACCTGGCAGAAGCCCGCGAGGTCGCCGCCGCTCGCGAGGAAGCGCTCGCACGCCGCGCGCTCGTTCTCGCTCGGCTCGCGCGCCAGCGCCAGGGCGAAGGCGCGCTCGAGCGGATCGGCGTCCTCGGCCTCGCTCGCGGCGCGCTGCGCCAACGCCGCGGCCGCCTGGGTGGCGAGCGGACTGTGCAGGAGCCACAGCGCCTGGCTCGCGACCGACGTCACGGGGCGCCGCGCGATCGACAGGCTCGGGTCGGGATAGTCGAAGGTCGCGAAGAACTCGTACTGCGCGTTGCGCACGACCGGGAGGTAGAGCGAGCGCCGCTTCGAGTCGTAGCGCTCCTTGCTCTGCGACTGGTCGTTCGTGACGTAGTCGTGGTTCGCCGTGTCGAGCAGACTGCCGCCGCGCGCCTCGTCGAGTTCACCGGCGACCGCGAGGATCGAGTCGCGCACGACCTCGGCCTCGAGCCGCCGCGTCGGGAAGTGCCACAGCGCGACGTCCTCCGGGTCGACCTCGGCGCCGCGCGGGTCGCCGACCGCCGACTGGCGGTAGGTGCGCGACAGGAGGATGCGGCGGTGCAGCGACTTCACGCTCCAGCCGTCCTCGACGAAGCGGCTCGCCAGCCAGTCGAGGAGTTCGGGATGGCTCGGCGCGTCGCCGCGCAGTCCGAAGTTCGACGACGTGCCGACCAGGCCGCGACCCATGTGCCACTGCCACACGCGGTTCGCCATGACGCGCGCCGTCAGCGGGTTGCGCGCGTCGGTGAGCCACTGCGCGAGTTCGAGTCGTCCGCTGTTCCCGCCGCCGATCGCATGACCCGTCACGAGCGGATCGATCACGCTCAGGAATCCGCGCGGGACCGGCTCCGGCCCGAGGTTCAGGTGGTCGCCGCGGAGGTGCACCGGCAGGTCGACCGGTTCGGCGTCCTTGACGGCGAGCGCGCGCGGCAGCATCGGCGGTTCGGCCGCGGCGTTCCGCTCGCGGCGCGCCTCGAGCGCGCGGACGTCCGCGGCGAGTGCTTCCTCGAGCGGTGCGCCGCCCTCCGCGTCGGAGAAGAAGAGCACGCCGGACGGGCCGAACACGAGTTCGTCGAGCCGCGCGAACGCGTCGGACGGCTCCGCGCCGTCCTCCGACCGCCCCGCTTCGCGCTGGAGCGCGGCGAGCAGTACGGCGTAGCGACCCTCGAGTTCGCGCAGGTCGCGCGGCGGCGCGCCGTCGAACAGCTCGCGCACCGGCTCGAGGACGTCGTCCTCGTCACGGACGGCGCGCGACAGGGCGTTCGCGTCGAACGGTTCGTCGCCGCACGACTCCGCGAGTTCGATCCACGGACCGAGCCACGCGCGCTGGCTCGGTCGGCCGAGCGCGTCCGCGACGTTGCGCAGGAGTCGCCGCGGCCAGCGCTCGTGCGACGGCGCGACGCGACCCTCGTCGTCCACGGGCCAGAGCACGAACTTGTCGAGGTGCGGCCAGGATCCGCGGCGCTCGAGCCGCACGCGGTGCGCCCCCGCGGCGAGTTCGACGCGCGGACCGTCCTCCCAGGTCTGCGTGTCGGGCTGGTACGTGCCGGTGGCCTTCGTGCACCACGATCCGTCGACCGCGGCGCCGTCGATCGACAGCGCGAGAGGGCGGGACTCGCCGCTCGCGTGGCGGAACTCGAACTCGAAGGTCCCGCTCTCTCGGACCTCGACGTCCCACTCGGCGAACTGCGGCATGCCCGCCATCACCTCGCGGACGACCGTCACCTCGGGCGTGCCGAAGTTCGAGTCGTCGCGACCGACGTTGCCGTCCGCGAACGTCTCGGCCTCGACGAACACGCCCGAGCGTCGGGCCTCGAGGCCGGCGCGCAGCAGCGAGCCGACGTCGGCGCGCCACGCGGCGGACTGTTCGAGCAGGGCGGACTCGCGAGCCGTCGCGAGCTCCTCCGCGATCGCATCGCGCTCGGCGACCCAGGCGTGGCGCGCCGCGATCTCGCCCGCCGTCCCGATCTCGCGTTCGTTCCAGCGCGCGACGGTTGCGAGCGACTCCATCGTGCGCGTCGACCTGAAGATGCCCGCGAGCGCGTAGTAGTCGCGCGTCGGGACGGGGTCGAACTTGTGGTCGTGGCAGCGGGCGCAGCCGAGCGTCATGCCCATGAACGCGCGTCCCGCCACGTCGAGCTGCTCGTCGACGATGTCGAGCGCCATCTTCTCCTGGTCCTGCTCGGCGAGCATCTTCGCGCCGAGGACGAGGAAGCCCGTCGCGACGAGGTCGTCGCCGTCCGCGCCCTCGACGAGGTCGCCGGCGAGCTGGGCCGTCACGAAACGGTCGTAGGGGAGGTCGCGCTCGAACGCGCGCACGACCCAGTCGCGGTAGCGCCACGCTTCCGCCATGGCGACGTTCTCGTCGAGCCCGTTCGAGTCGGCGTAGCGCGCGACGTCGAGCCAGTGGCGTCCGTAGCGCTCGGCGTAGGCCGGCGAGTCGAGCAGTTCGTCGACGAGTCGCTCGTAGGCGTCGGGCCGCGTGTCGCGCTCGAACTCGGCGACGCGTTCGGGCGTCGGCGGCACGCCGACGAGATCGAGGTGCAGTCGTCGGGCGAGCGTGCGACGGTCGGCCTCGGGCGCGAGTTCGAGGCCGAGTTCGGCGAGTCGCTCCGAGACGAACGCGTCGATCGCTCCGTCCTCACCCGCCGGTACCACCGGATCGATCACCGGTCGGAACGCCCAGTGCGAGCGCGCGGCCTCCATGTCGACCGCGAGCGAGCGCGGCGCGCTGTCGCGCGGGTCCGGCGCTCCGCGTCGCACCCACTCCTCGAGGTCGGCGAGCTCGCGCGCGCCGATCGGGACGTCCGGCGGCATCGCGAGGTCCTCGCTCGCGCGGCGGACGGCCTGCACGAGCAGGCTCGCGTCGGGGTCGCCGGGCACGATCGCCGGACCGGAGTCGCCGCCGACCCGCCAGCCGTCGCGCAGGTCGAGCCGCAGTCCGCCGGCCGGTCCCTTGCCGGGTCGGTCGGTGTGGCACGAGATGCACTCGCGCACGAGGACGGGGCGCACGCGCGACTCGAAGAACTCGAGGTCGTCGGCGGAGAGCTCGTCCGCCGTCGGACGGCTCGTACCCGTGTTCGCGTTCGTCCCTGCGTTCGCCGTCGCGAGCGCGGCGGCGAGGCCGAGCGCGACGACGGACGGGTACGGACGGATCGGGAGCATGGTGCCGGCCTTCGATTCTACGGCGCTCCCCGGCCGCGGACGGGCCGCGACGGGACGCACCGACGGCTTTCATCGGCGCAGACCGTTCGCCGTGATCGGCCCCGGGCCCGCGGTGTCCGGTCGCGTGCTCCGAGCGGGACGCGGAGCGCTCGGAGGGACCTCGGACGAGCTCAGTCCGAGCCGCGTTCCGCCGCGTTCCGCGAGGTCTTGAAGTGCGCCCGTTCGCGGTCCTCCCAGGCGATCTGGACGTCGGTCCACTCCGCCTCCTTCTTCGCGACCGCGTCGAGTTCGGGCGCGAGCCCGGGCACGTAGAGGCGCAGGAACTCCTCGGTCTCGCGGCGCAGCCCCGCGTCGGTGTCGCGCGACGCACAGGTGAGGATCTGCGAGACGAGGGCGCACTCGAGCGTGCGCGCGCCGAACAGGGCGGACAGCAACTGGCTGGTCCCCGTCACCGCCTGACGCGGCGAGCCGCCCTCGTCGTACGCCGCGGCGAGGATGGACGCACCGATCGTGTCGTCGATCTCCGGCAGGATCGGGACCACGTCGCGCTCCCACTCCTTCGGCTTGATCCCGCCCTTGAGGATGGTCTTGGCGTAGCGGGCGGCGTCCTTCGCGAGCTCGTGCTCGCGCTGCGGCGAGAGGTCGGGGTGCCACTCGCGCCAACGGATGTCGCCGCGGCCCAGGACGAGCGTCCAGATCGAGCCGCTGCTGTCCGTCGCCGCGCCGAACTCGCGGTGTCGACCGACCATGTTGCGGTGGTGACCGGGCGAACGGTACCACGCCTCGAACACGCTCTTCCCGTCGTGTCGGCCCTGCGCGAGGTTCTCGGCGCCGCCGCCCTCGTAGTCCTCGATGCGCATGCGGTCCCAGGGCGTGTACTTGCGCTTGTCCGTGGACTCGTGCGCGAAGTAGCCGTTGTCGACCTGGTGCTGGCTGTGCTTGCGCGCGGCCTGGACGAGGCGTTCGTCGATCGTCAGGAGTTCGAGTCCGAGACCGCGGCGGTACGTGTTGATCGCCGGGGTGAACTGCGCGTCGAGCTCGGTGAGCGTGTCCACGCAGCGCGCGTTGAACTCGTCGACGGCGCGCGCGCGCAGCTCGCGCAGCAACCAGCGCTCGAACGACGTCGGTTGGTGGTCGATCCGGTCGACGAGGTCGTCGATCTCGCGCAGCGCCGTGACCTCGCGCCCCGCGCTCCACTCGAGCAGGACCCAGGGCACCTCGGCGAGGTAGGGGCACTCCGTCTCGTGCCACGCGCCGGGAGCGCTGAAGGGCGAGTCCTCGTCGTCGGACTCGAGCCGGTCGACGTCCTCCTCGCCGCGTCCCTCGAGAACGAGGTCGACCGCCGTCATCGTCTCCTCGCCGCGTCGCAGCAGCGCGAGCACGTCCGACGCCACCGCGGCGTCGATGTCCTTGCGCCACGCGAACTCCGCGTCGACGAGTCGCTCGTACTTCGAGTAGGCCGCTTCGACGCGCTTGCGGTTCGCGTCGACCTTGTTCTGGTCCTTCTTCTCGTAGACGTCGATCAACGCCAGCGCCTCGTGGCGCAGCTGGTCGAGCGCGAACTCCTCCTCGAGGAGGTGCTCGCGACGCGCGGCGTCGGTCGCGCTCGGGATCCACGCGCGGACCGACTTCGCGGTGTCCTGGAGCTTCCGGTCGAGGACGCGCGCCTTCTCGCGCAGCACCGCGGTGAGGCCGACGCCGTAGCGCGCCTCGAGCTGCTCCGCGACGCTCTTGTCGGAGCGCGGTTTGATCTCGAAGTCGCGTCCGTCGAGGCACTCGTAGAGCCCGCGGTAGGCCGCGTCGAGGATCTCGGCCGCGCTGCGCGGGTCGGAGTCGTCGACGAACGGGCTGTCGAAGCCGTCCTGGGCATGGAGTGCGAAGCCCCGGGCGAACGGGGCGAGGAACAGCGCGACCGCGAGGGCGGCCGATTTCGAAGGGGATCCGAACATCTCGACGTGGGGTTGGGCGTCCAACGGTGTAGCACGCACGAACGCGCTTGTTGACGCCTTGCTGCCCGCAACTCCCTCCATCGGCGCGACGACGTTGCCGGCGGGAGCGAGCGCGCCGACGGGCGGCCCGGGAAGGGGCGAGCCCCGACCCGGGACGGCGCCCGGTGCCCGTGGGCGGGATCGACGGCGGGGTCCGGAGCGTCGTCGCGCGAACCGTCCGGGCGCGCCGGATCCAGTCGATTCGTCGCGTCCTTCGCAGCGGATGCAGCTCTCCGCGTTCCTCTCCGCGACGCGCGCGACGACGAGATTCGAGGTCGTTCGCGAATCGCTGCGCGCTCGTCGGTCGAACGACTGGTGACGCACGACGTCGCGGGAATGCGCACCCCGTCCCACGCGATCCACCTACGACACGATCCACAAGGACGACCAAGAGATGAACACGCTCACGACTTCCATGTTCGCCGCGGCTGCGCTCGGCCTCTCGCTCTTCACCGCTGCGCCGAGCGACGGTTGCGACGGTTGCGGGGCCACGAAGCTCCAGGTCTCGAAGCCCACGTCGCAAAACATCGTCGAGACGGCCATGGCCGACGACCGTTTCGAGACGCTCGTCGCCGCGGTGAAGGCCGCGGGCCTCGTCGACACGCTCTCCGGCGAAGGACCGTTCACGGTCTTCGCGCCGACCGACGACGCGTTCGCGGCACTGCCGGAGGGCACGCTCGAGAAGCTGCTCGAGCCCGAGAACCGAGCGCTCCTGACCGGCATCCTCACCTACCACGTCGTGCCGGGTCGCCTCGCGGCGGCGGACGTCGTGAAGCGCTCGGGTGCGGTGACCGTGAACGGGCAGCAGCTCGACTTCAGCGTCACCGAACCGAAGAAGGAGGGCGATCCGACGATCGTGCGCGCCGACGGCGCGCGCATCGTCGCGACCGACCTGCGCTGCAGCAACGGCGTCATCCACGTGATCGACGCCGTCGTGATGCCCGCCGACGAGAACATCGTCGAGACCGCGAAGGGCGCGGGGACGTTCGGGACGCTGCTCGCCGCAGCGAAGGCGGCGGGCCTCGCCGAGACCCTCGCGGAAGGCGGACCGTTCACGGTGTTCGCGCCGACGGACGACGCGTTCGCGGCGCTGCCCGACGGAACCGTCGAGTCGCTGCTCCGTCCCGAGAACCGTGAGCGCCTCGCGACGATCCTGAAGCACCACGTCGTCGCGGGACGCGTGTACTCCTCGCAGGTCGTGGCCGACGGGTTCGTCACCACGCTCGCCGGGACGAAGCTGCGCGCCGCGGTCGACGACGACGGTGCGACGATCGGGGGAGCGCGGCTCGCGCGCGTCGACCTCGACGCGTCGAACGGCGTCGTCCACGTCGTCGACTCCGTGCTGCTCCCCTGAGATCGCACGGAACGGCGAGCGCGAACTCGACCGACCCACGGCCGGAGCGGCGACGGCGCCGTTCCGGCCGCTCCGCGTCCACGACGCCTCGTCACGGAACCCCATGAAGATCCCGACGCTCGCCCTCGGCGCTCTCCTCGTCTGCGCCTCCTGTCGTTCGACGATCCCCGCGCGCGATCCCGTCGGCGAGCCGTTCCCGAGCGTGGTGGGTGAGAGTCTCGACGGCGTCGAGGTGCGCCTCCCCCAAGACTTCGCGGGAGCGCCGGTCGTGCTGCTCGTCGCCTTCAGGCAGAACGCGCAGTTCGACCTCGACCGCTGGATCCTCGGTCTCGCGCAGGCCGCGACGCCGGTGCGCGTCGTCGAGGTGCCGACGATCCCCGGGCTCGTGCCGGGGCTCTTCGCCGGTTCGATCGACGGCGGCATGCGCCGCGGCATCCCGATCGAGGACTGGGGCGGCGTCGTCACGCTCTACGGCGACGATGCGCGCCGCGTCGCCGAGTTCACCGGTACCGACCCCGGCCTCGTGGGCCGCGTGCTCCTGCTCGACCCGCACGGCGACGTCGTGTGGTCGCACGCGCGCGGCTACTCCGCCGGAGCCCTGCTCGAGCTCGACGCCCGGGTGCGGTCCGACCGAACCTGGTTCGAATGACCAGTTCTTGGGGTCAGCCCCAGGGTGCGCTCCCCGTCCGATCCCCGCTCCCGGCCTCCCAGGGCCGATTCCGGACCGAACGAACCAGGTTCAGTTGGTCCAGGATCAGACCGAACGCACCAGGTTCGGTCGGGCGGTCGGGGCTCGGACGCCGCCGGAGCGGCGCCCGAGGACAACCAAGAAGAAACCCCGGCGGAAGAGGCGGGGTCGTCGGCCGTTCGGAGGCGACTCCCGCGCTCGAGGGTCCAGGGACGGATCGGCGGCGGCGCTCCCCATGGCGTTCCCAAGCCGCGCCGGCTCGCCTCGTCCCCGGTGGGATCGAGCTCGGAACCCCCGCTGCCTCACGGTGATCCGACCCCGTTCTTCCCCCGGACTCGGAGCATCCTCGGTCCGCCTCGGCGACACAAGGGACGAGCGCTCCCGCCGAGCAACCACCCCGGTCGTTCGTCCCGCTCCTGGGCGGCCTCCCGAACCGCCTTCGAACGGGGCTCGAACGGCTGGCGAACGGAGGATCGGGACCAGGGGCGCACCCTCGCCGCCCCGGCCCCCGGCGCCGGTCAACCCTCGGGCTGCGGCTCGATGTCGTCGTCCGCGGGCGCGGTGCGGGGACCCTTGCCGAAGACGAACTTCTTCACCGCGGCGAAGGCCGCGACGGCGCCGACGACGAGCAGCTTCCAGCCCTTGACGAGCAGAGCGAAGAACCCGACCTTCGCGAGGACCTTGCCGGCGATCAGCCCGCCGATGCCGTAGGCCGCGAGCTTGTCGACGGAAGGATCGTAGTCCTCGTAGCGCTGGCCTTCGGAGAAGTGCGTGACGGCCAGGATGTCCTTCGCGCCGGCGGACATCGCCGCGAGGTCGTCCATGCTCCCGATCGCGGAGAGCACGAGCACCTTGTCGCGGCCGAGGACGCGCACGTCGTAGTTGAGCGTGTCGCCCTCGGCGTCGCCGAAGCGGAGGTGGCGCGCCCAGTAGAGCTTCTTCGACTTCGAGTCGTAGTGCGGCGGCTCCGCCCATCCGACGAGCTCCACCGTCGAGTAGCCCATCTTCCTGCGCTCCGCGTTCGCGTCGCGCACGCCCGACTTCATCTCCTTCAGCAGGTCGTCGTAGTCGATACCGGCGGCATCGCCGTCGTCGACGTGGCCGTCCTTCTCGAGCGAGACGGCGATCGCCCAGTTCGCGTTCGGGTCGTCGGGAGAGACCAGTCCGACGACGGACGTGTCCGGCGGGTTGCCCCACATCTCCTCGAGGACGTAGCGCGCGTCGCGTGCCTGCAGGTACGACCAACCTTCGGGCAGGTCCATCGACGCGATGTTCCCGGCGACCTGGACCGTGCCCGCCTCGAAGTCGAGCTCTCGGTCCGGCGCGTCGCCCTGCGGCACGGCGAAGAAGGTGGCGGAGAGGACGATCGGGAGGAGTGCGAGCATGGGGTGGACGAGCTTCCGGTGGGGGAGCGCGCGGCGTGCTCCGAGCGGCAGGCGCGCGGGGCAGGAGCATCGCACGATCGCCCCTCCACGTGGTCCGCGGCGACGCGAATCGGTGCGCCGGGGAAGCTCCTCGCACGCCCACGTGCGCTCGGCACCCAAGACGCTCGGCGGGTCGGGTCGGTCGGATCGAGCGAGCCGACCCGGACCCGCCCCTCAGGCCCCGCGCACGCGCTCGGCGAAGCGCCGGAAGAGGTGCGCCGAGTCGAGCGGGCCGGGCGCCGCCTCCGGGTGGTACTGCACGCTCGTCACGCCGGCGCGCACGCACTGCATGCCCTCGACGGACCCGTCGTTGAGGTTCACGTGCGTGAGCTCGACACCCTGCGGGAGGCTGTCGACCTCGACCGCGAAGGAGTGGTTCTGCGCCGTGATCTCGACGCGCCCCGTCGCGATGTCGCGCACGGGGTGGTTCGAGCCGTGGTGCCCGAAGGGCATCTTCGACGTCTTCGCACCGAGCACGATCGAGAGGATCTGGTGCCCGAGGCAGATGCCGAAGATCGGCTTCCTCCCGACCAGGTCGGACACGGCCGCGATGCCGCGCTCGACCGCCGCGGGGTCGCCGGGACCGTTCGACAGGAAGATCCCCTCGGGATCCATACCGAGCACGTCGTCCGCGCTCGTCCAGGCCGGCACGACCGTGACGTCGAAGCCGGCGTGCACGAGGCTCTTCAGGATGTTGCGCTTCATCCCGAAGTCGTACGCGACGAGGCGGCGCCGTCCGCCGCGCACCGGCTCCACGATCGACGGATAGCTCGCGTCGTAGTCCGCGTTCCACTCGTAGGGCTCGGGCGTCGACACCTCGCTCGCGAGGTCGCGTCCGTCCGTCGCCGGCGTGCGCCGAGCCTTCGCGACGAGGCTCGCCGGGTCGTGGTCGGTCGTGGACACGACGCAGCGCACCGAACCGTGCTCGCGCACGTGCATCGTGATCCGACGCGTGTCGACGCCCGAGATCGCGACGATGCCCTTCTCGGCGAGCCACGACGGCAGGTCGCTGGTCGCGCGGTGGTTGCTGTGGCGCTCGGCCATCTCGCGCACGACGAAGGCCTCCGGCCAGGCGCGCGCGCTCTCGGCGTCCTCGTCGACGACGCCGTAGTTCCCGATGAGCGGGTAGGTCATCGCGACCACCTGGCCGGCGTACGACGGGTCCGTCAGGACCTCGTTGTAGCCGCTCATCGCCGTGTTGAAGACGAGGTCGCCGCCGCGTTCACCGTCGGCGCCGACGCTCACACCCTCGAGGACCAGACCGAGCTCGGTCGCGAGGTGAGCCCTGCTGCGCGTCGCCATCGGGCGCGCATGGTACCGGCTCGCGCGCCCGGAGTCGCTCCCCGCGTCGCGTTCGCCTGGTACCCTCGCGGGGATGTCCGCGACACGACCGACCGGGGCCCTGCGCGGCGCCGCCCGCGCTCTCGCGCTCCTGGCGGCGTCGTTGCCGGCCGCGAGCTGCTCGGGCGAGGCGCCGCCGCCGAGCGTGCGCGCCAAGTCGGTCGTGCTCTTCACCGTCGACACGCTGCGCGCGGACCACGTCGGAGCCGCGGGCTTCGCGCTCAGGCCGACGCCGTCGATGGACCGGCTCGCCGCGGAGTCCGCCTGGTTCACGGCGGCCTACTCGCAGGCGACGCTCACGAACTCCGCGCTCACGACGATCCTGACCGGCGTCTTCCCGTTCCAGCACGGGGTCCACACGCAGGCCGAGGTGCCCAACGGCGTCGTGCCGGTGCAGGCGCTCGCGCAGGAGCACGGCATCGCGACGGGGAGCTTCATCGCGAACATGTGCAAGATGCAAGAGGTGCCCGGGACCGTCTACTCGATGGGCTGGGACCGCTCCTTCTGCGGCATGTTCCTCGAGGAAGGACACGAGAAGGAGCAGTGGGAGTGGGACGTCGCCGTGGTCGACGCGGCGATCGAGTGGATGGCGCAGCAGGACGGCGCGTTCTTCTGCTGGATCCATCTCATGGACCCGCACGCGGAGCACCGTCCGGACCCGGAGCTGTGGGACTACGCGAGCCGACCGCCGCGCGAGAAGTACGCGCAGTACGAGTACTTCGGTTCGGTCGAGGAACGTCGCGAGATGCCGCCGCCGGACGAGCTCGAGAATCTGCTCGAGATGTATGCGACCGAGGTGCAGAGCGCCGACTTCCAGCTCGGCCGCGTGCTCTCGTTCCTCGACTCGCGCGCCGACGGCGACGAGGTCGCCCTGGTCTTCTCCGCCGACCATGGCGAGGAGCTCTTCGAGACGTGGTCGCGCTACGACCACGGGCTCTCGTTGACGGAGGGCGTCCTGCGCGTGCCGCTCATGGTGCGCGCGCGCGGTGTCGAACCGGTGCGATTCGACGATCCCGTCGAGACGCTGCAGATCGCGCCGACGGTGGCGGGTCTGCTCGCCCTCGACTCACCCGTCGAGTACGCCGGCCCGAGCCTGCTCTCGGACTCGCCGAGCCGCGGCAACGCCGCGAGCTTCGCGACGAGCGACGTCATCACGGTGCGCAGTCGCGACCTTCGTTACTGGTGGCGCAACGTGCGCTCGCAGATCCAGCGACCCGACGACGCGGCGCCGTGGCGCCTCGACGCGTTCTGGTTCCACGAGCCCGAGGCCGCGGCGCGGTACGCGGTGCAGCCGACGGGCTATCCCGTCGAGCGCCTGACCGACGCCGAGGTCGGCCGGCGCCCCGCGGTCGATCGACTGCGCAAGGTGGCGCTCTCCTACTCGCGCGACGCTGCGAACTACCGCCCGGGTCGACGCACCGACGACCCCGCGGTGCTCGAGTTCCTCTCGAAGCTCGGCTACCACGACAGCGAGAAGTAGCGCGGCGGCGCGCTCCCTCAGGAGCGCGGGCTCGCGTCGAGCTCGAGCGTCGCGCGTTCGCCGGCGCGCAGGTGCTCGTAGCCGAGCCCCGCGACCATCGCGGCGTTGTCCGTGCAGTACGCCGGGCTCGGGAAGCGCGCCTCGAGGTCGCGCTCGCGCGCGGCCGCGGTCATGCGTTCGCGCAGCCTGCGGTTGCAGGCGACGCCGCCGACGACGAGCACGGTGCGCAGTCCTTCGCGCTCCGCGAGGTCGAGCGTGGGGCGCACGAGCGCGTCGACGACCGCCTCCTCGAAGCTCGCCGCGACGTCCGTGCGGTTCGCGATCGCGTCGGGTTCGGGCGTCGGCGCGAGCGCGTCGCCGCCGCGCAGGTGGTAGAGCACGGCCGTCTTGAGGCCGCTGAACGAGAACGCGGGTCGCGCGGGATCGGCGCGGTAGCGCGGGAAGTCGACGGCGTCGCGGCGACCCTCGAGCGCGAGCCTCGAGATCGCGGGACCGCCGGGGTACCCCGCACCGAGGAGGTGCGAGACCTTGTCGAACGCCTCGCCCGCCGCGTCGTCGAGCGTCGTCGCGAGCCGCACGATGCGCGACGGCGACTCCGCCCGGTAGAGCGCGGTGTGGCCGCCCGAGACGACGAGCGCGAGACAGGGGTACTCCGTCGACTCGAACTCCATCGTCGCGGAGTGCACGTGCGCCTCGACGTGGTCGACGCCGACCAGCGGGAGCCCGGTCTGCCAGGCCAGCGCCTTCGCGACGCTCACGCCGACGAGCAACGAGCCGATCAACCCCGGCTTGCACGTGACCGCGATCCCGTCGACGCCCTCGAGCGCGACGCCGGCCGCGTCGAGCGCCTCGTCGACGACCCCGGTGATCGCCGCGAGGTGCGAGCGACCCGCGACCTCCGGCACGACGCCGCCCCACTGCGCGTGTTCCGGCGCCTGCGAGCGCACGATCGACGAGAGGATGCGCTTCCCGCCGCGGACGACGGCGGCGGCGGTCTCGTCGCACGAACTCTCGATGCCGAGGACGAGGCCGTCGGCGGGGAACGCGCCCTCGCTCACGGTTGGTGCGCGTAGGGGCCGGGGTGGTCGCCGCGCAGCAGCGCGAGTCCGGCCTCGACCTGCGCGTCGCGCGGCAGGTCGGGGAGGATCGGCAGCTCGGGCGACTCGCGCTGCCACGCGACGAGCGGCGCGCGCTGCTCGAAGTTCGGCGAGTACGCGCGCAGGAACGCCGCGAGCTCGCGGTGCGCCGCGTCGTCGATCGTCACGACGAGGTCCGGTGCGAGTCCGGCGCCCTGCTCCTGGTAGCGGCGGTCGATCAGCCTTCCCGCGGGCGTCCGGTAGACCGAGGTCGTGAGCTTGACCATGCCGCCGATCCCGAGGCTGTCGAGTCGCCGCAGCGTCTGGACGCAGCCCTTGCCGAAGGTCTGCGTGCCGACGAGCACCGCCGCGCGGTGGTCCTGCAGTGCGCCGGCGAGCACCTCGCTCGCGCTCGCCGACTCGCCGTCGACGAGCAGCACGAGCGCCGTCCCCGCGTACCAGTCGTCGCCGGGTTCCGCGCGCCACTCGCGCCGTTCCGTGCGCGACTGCGAGATCACGAGGGCTCCGTCGCCGACGAACCGGTTCGCGAGTTCGATCGCCGACCGCAGCACGCCGCCCGGGTTGCGTCGGAGGTCGACGAGCAACCGGTCCGCTCCGACGGCCCGGAGCGCGGCGACGGCGGCGTCGAACTCGCCCGGCGTGCGCTTCGAGAACGACGTGACTGCGAAGTAACCGATGCCGTGCTCCTCGTCGAGCACCTGGACGTGGCGCACCGACGGGTTGCCGACCTGCTCGGGCACGACCTCGATGGTCCGTTCGCTCCCGTCGCGTCCGACGAGGTCGAGCTGCACCGGACGTCCCCGGTCGTTCGACATGAGGTCGTGGCGGAATGCCGTGTCGGTCTCCTCGACCGGCGTCCCGTCGATGCGGACGAGTCGGTCGCCGGGCTGCATGCCGGCGCGCTCGGCGGGGGAGCCGGGCAGCGCGAACAGGAACTGCTCCTCGTCGGCCCAGGGCGCGAACACCGCGCCGATGCCGTGGTAGGTGCCGCTCGTCTGGTTCTCGACCTCCTCGGTCTCGCGCTCGGGGAAGAAGCGCGAGTGCTGGTCGAGGTTGTCGAGCATCCCGGCGATCGCGTTCTCGGCGATCTCCTCGGGCTCGAGCGGGTAGGCGTACTCGTCGTCGACGAACTCCGCCACGCGGTCGATGGCGTCCTGGACGCGCTCGAGGTCGCCGCGGAACCAGCGCTCGCGGAGCTGCGAGGCGACCATCGCGAGCAGCACGCCGATCGAGACGAGGAGACCGGCGCGCAGCGCCGCGAGGGTCCGTTCGTTCATGTCGTGCGCCGTCGGTCCGTCGGCTCTCCTCCGCCTATCGGTCGTCCCGGTCGACCTCGATGACCTCGACGGGGCAGGAGTCGACGGCCTCGACGATCTTCTCTTCCAGGTCCGCGTCGCCCGTGAGGAGCTTCTCGTGCCCCTTGACGGTCGTGGAGGTCTCTCCGGCCGGGACGACGAAGACCTCGGGGCAGAGGTCCTCGCAGAGGTTGCAGGAGATGCAACCCTCGACGATTCGGACGCGTTTGATGGACATGGTCGGCGTGAGGCTCACGCTGTAGCTTACCGCCGCGCGCCGGTCGCCCCGACGCCCGGCGCGGAAGAGCTCCCGAGTCCCTTCGACCGACCACTTTGGAACCGATCACCCGGATCACCTGCCGCTATCGGTTCGCGGCCGCGCACGTCCTGCGCCGTCGCGACCTCACCGAGGAGGAGAACCGCGCGCTGTTCGGACCCTGCTCGAGGCCCCACGGCCACAACTACGAGCTGTGGGTGACGGTCGAGGGTCCCGTCGATCCGCTGTCCGGCATGGTCGTGAATTTCACGATGGTCGACGGCATCGTCGCCGACGAGGTGCTCGAGCCCTGCGACCACCACGACCTCGACGGCGACGTGCCGTTCCTCGAGGGCGTGCTCACGACCGCCGAGAACCTCGTGCGCGTCTTCGCGGCGCGCCTCGCGCCGCGGATCGCCGCCGCCGCCCCCGGAGCGCGCCTCGCCCACCTGCGCCTCCACGAGACGCACGACACCTGGGTCGACCTCGAGATGGTGGGCTGACTTTCGTTCGGCCCGCTGCGTCCCGTGTGGTCTTCGTGTCGTGTGGTCTCCGTGTGCTTCGTGTGCTCCGTGGTTCTTGCTCCGGGGAGAGGAACCACGGAGCACACGAAGCACACGGAGACCACACAGCACGAAGACCACGCACCACGACGGCCACGCACCACGCAGGACCGCTCAGAACGAATCGATGTCCTCGCAGGCCGCGTCGCTCGCGTAGGCGTTCCAGATCGCGTCGGCCACGCGCGCGGGGGCGATGAGGGTCGAGCGATCGATCTCGACGTCGGTCTTGTCGAAGATGCCGGTGTCCGTGCCCGGCGGGTAGACGGTCGAGACGCGGATGCCCTGGTCGGCGAGCTCGAGCCGCAGGGCGTCGGAGAAGCCGCGCAGGCCGTACTTGCTCGCGCAGTAGGCGGTGCTGCCGGCGAAGCCCTTCTGCCCGGCCTCCGAGCTGATGTTGAAGATGTGGCCGCGCTCGGCGTCCTCCATGTAGTCGAGCGCCTCGAGGCACACGAGGAAGGGACCCTTCAGGTTGACCTCCATCGTGAAGTCCCAGTCCTGCGGGCGCATCTTCGAGAAGGGCTTGGGCTGGAACACGCCGGCGTTGTTCACGAGCACGTCGATGCCGTTGTCCATGAACTCGACGGCGCGCCAGATGGCGGCCTCGACCGAGCCGTGGTCGGCGACGTTCATGTTGGCCGCGAGCCCGCGACCTCCGGCGGCGTCGATCTCCTCGACGACGCGCTCGAGCTGGTCGGAGGAGCGCGCCGCGACGACGACGCGGCAGCCCTGCTTGGCGAAACGGAGGGCGATCTCGCGGCCGATGCCGCGGCCGCCGCCGGTGATGAAGACGCGGGGTTGCATGGGATGGGGGGGCTTCGGTTCGCCGGGGAGGATAGCAGGACGGCGCGCGACGCCGGCCGCCGCGTCGGAAGTCGGCCCGAAACGCAGGAAGCCCCGCGACGCGCGCGGGGCTTCCTCCTTCGACCGCGACGCGCGCGGTCGGAGCGGATCTTGGATCAGCGACCGGCGCCGACCGTCACACCGAGGCTGATGAGCGTGCCTTCGTTGCCCGCCACGTCGGACGCGAAGTCCATGTAGGCGAGGTGCCACTTGGCCATGTGCTCGACCTGGTAGTAGTTGACGCCGAGCGTCGTGACGGTCGTGTCGTCCACGTCGTCGAGGGTCTCGAAGCGACCGGCGATCTCGAACTGCTCGTTGAGCAGGAAGCCGACGGTGAGGGCCCAGACCGACATGCCGTCGGTGTAGTTGAGGCCCGTCGAGGCGCCAAAGCCGGCGGCGGCGTGGCCGTCGTCGAAGCTGGCGTACTCCGCACCGAACGAGAAATCGCCGACCGTGGCCATCGCGTCGAACCCGAGGATCGTGCTGTTGTCGATCGCTCCGTCGTCGCAGTACGTCACACCGACCGAGGCGTTGAGGTCCTCGTTCGCACCCAGCGCACCCTCGTGGTCGAGGGCGCCCGCGCCGAAGTCGAAGACGACGCGCGCGGCGAGCTTCTGCTCGTCGGCGGTGCCGTCGGAGCCGTTCATGGCGGCCACGTGCCAGCTGAGCTGGTCGTAGTCACCGCTGAACATCGCGCCGAGGTCGTAGTTGTGGAAGTACTCGCCGAGCGTCGTCCGCGCGGGGAGGATCAGGTTGCCCGAGTCGACGTCCGAGGAGAACGTCATCGGGAACACGAAGTGGCCGATCTGGACCGAGAACTGGTCACCCAGGGGGAGCCGGGTGTACGCGTCCTCGAGGCGATCCGACGCCGGGGTGTTGGCGAGGGTGCTCGCACCGACGAGGTTGCCGATGTAGTACGGCGAGTTCGCCTGACCGAAGTCGACGCCGACGCGCCAGAAGTAGTCGCCGACCTGACCTTCGAGGCCGAGTTCGACCTCGTCGATCACGAGACCGAGCTGGTCGTTGCCGCCGAAGCCGGCGAAGTCGTCCTTGGACGCGTTGATGTACGCGGCTCGGACGAGGGCCTGGATCGAGGGCCCGTTGCCCTGCGTGTTGACGTTGGACGACAGAGCGTTGAGCTCCTGGTCCAGGCCGAGCCAGTCACTCGCGGGCTCGGTGCCGGCGTACGCCAGCGAACCGAGTGCCACGGCACAGGCTCCAGTGAGAAGGGGTTTCATCGGTTGTGCACTCCGAATGAGAGAGGATGGATTCCTCGGGATGGGGAGGTAGCGAAGACGGATGCCCCCTGGGCAGTCCCCCTTTGCCCCTTGGTGGGCCGGGACGTGGATCCACGGCTCCGGAGTTACGTCGGCAGGTCCGGCTCGGGCGTTTCCCCCAAACGCCTGCCGACGAGGCCGCGAAGTCTACGGGTCCCCCGCGGAAGACGAGCCCCCGCCGATGTGCGCACGTCCGACGCTCGAACTTCGAACTGAACAACCGTGCCATTTGGCAGGAACATGGACGCCCATCGGCCGGCCAGTGGCAACTGCGGGTCGTTTCAGTCCGCGCGGCGGTCCCAGCGTCGATCCCGGAGCATCGGGAAGGGGTAGATCCCCGTGTCGTGGCCGTCGCTGAAGCGGATCCCGAGCGCGTAGAGCCCCACGAGGTGCACCTCTTCCGTCCGGATCCCCGCGTCCGTCGTCCTCGGATCGTGGGTCCGCCGCCCGGACATCTCGTCCACGCACCGCGCGCACGGGCACCCGTCGCGGAGCTCCTTCGCCCCGAACTCCGAGCGCTCCCCGTCGGCCCACTCGACGACCACTTTCGACGGATCGCTCTTCGTGATCACCGTCGGCCTGTACCGCGGTTCACTCACGCCGCCTCGCCGAGGAACACCGCCTCGCGACCGAAGAGCGAGCCGTCACGAAAGGGCGCCTCGCCTCGCCCGAGCGCTGCACCCGAGCGCCTCGCCCCGGAAGCCGTTGCGTCCCGAGCGCCGGCGGTCGAGGCGCGCTCCGCGCGCCGCTGACCGCACGCGCCAACGGCGCCAGCCGTTGGGCCAACATTGCCCAATGCTCCAACGGCGCCAGCCGTTGGGCCAGAATTGCCCACACTCCATCCGCTCCGCGGATGGAGTGTGGTGGTCAGAGCCGGACTTGAACCGGCGACCCCTTGATTTTCAGTCAAGTGCTCTACCAACTGAGCTATCCGACCACCCGGGGCCCGGGATTCTCCATGGGCGGGTGCGGCGCGTCAACTCGCGAGGCGAGGTTCGTGCGCGCGGATCACGGTCGGCCCGCGGCGAGCCACTCGCCGACGAAGAGGTACTGCGGGACCCAGTGCGAGCAGGCGGGGAAGTCCTCGGCCCACAGGTCGCGCCGTTCCCGGAAGGCGCGGAGCACGTCGTCGCGCAGCGCCCGCGCCGCGGCGTCCCCTCGGAGCGGCCAGGTCTTCGTGAGGTGCGCGCCGACGACGTGGACGGTCGGGATCGTGACGGACGCCGGGAGGTCTTCGAACACGGGGACCGGATAGGTGCGCGCGTCGCCGGCGGCCTCCGCGGCGAGCGCCGCCAGAGCCGGGATCCACAGGAAGTCGTAGCCGTGTCCCTCGGTGACGGCCGACATCGTGGCGAGCTCGGGGCGGAGCCGTTCCTCGTAGAGCCGCCGATGCAGTTCGCGCACGTCGGCGTCCACGGGATCGGCCCAGGCCAGGGCGAGCCAGGCCATCGTCCACGAGCGGTAGAAGCCGCAGTAGGTCCCGCCGAGGTCGCGCGCTCTCGGCTCCTCGCCCTCCGCGAGGTCGCGCGGATCGGACAGGAGCGTCGTGCCGTCGGGGAACGGCAGGGAGAACAGCGCGTGGACGAGGTGGCGTTCGTGGCGCGACCGCAGGTCGCCGAAGCGTCCGGGGTCCCGCCGGTCGAGCTCGGAGAGCAGGACGCAGAACCACGCCTCGTCGTAGGGCCAGGTGGGTCGCGCGAACGGGTCGCCCGCGAGGACGAGGTCCGACTCGTGCCGGAGCGCCTCGGGCGTGAGTCGTCCGGCGAGCCACGACTCGAGCTCCCGGTCGCCGCGCACGCGCGCGGAGACGAGCAGCATCCAGTGCGCGATGACGCAGGAGTGCCAGTCGTAGTTGCCGTCGAAGAGCGTCGGCTCGCCGCGCGTCAGCACGCGCGACGTGTTCGGTTCCTTCGTCCCGATGCCCGCGCGCGCGAGCGCGACGAGCTCGGTCTCGAAGGCCGGGTCGCTCGAGACCGACGCGCGCGTGCTGCCGCATCCCGCGAGCGCGCAGGCGAGGAGCGCGAGGAGCGCAGCGAGAACCGTCGTGTTCACGCGCGTCCGTCCTCGCGCGCGGCGGCGTCCTGCGCGAGCACCTCGCGCGCCGCCACGACGTCGCGCGCGATCTGGTGCTCGAGCGAGCTGCGGTCCTCGAAGCGACGTTCCGTGCGCAGCCTGGCGACGAACTCGACCTCGAGGCGATCGCCGTAGAGCGAGCCCTCCCAGTCGAGCAGGTGCACCTCGACGCGCGGGTCGACGGTCGCGTCCCTCTCGACCGTCGGGCGGCGCCCGATGTTGACGACGGCGTCGCGCTGCGGACCGACACGTCCCCGCGTGATGCGCCGCGTCCGCGCGGCGTACACACCGTTCGGCGGGTGGAGCTCGTGCATCAGGTTGAGGTTCGCGGTGGGGAAGCCGAGCGAGCGGCCGATCGCGCTGCCGTGCACGACGCGCCCCAGCACGCTGACGGGGCGGCCGAGCATCTGCGACGCGGCCTCGAGATCGCCGAGTTCGACGGCCTCGCGGATGGCGGTGGAGGAGACGGGGCGCTTGCCGACCAGGACCTGTTCGACGACGTCGACGGACCAACCCTGCTCGCGCAGCCACTCCGGCGTGCCGCGCCGACCCGCGCCGAACTTGCTGTCGAAGCCCAGGACCAGGTGCTTCGCGTCGAGTCCGTTCGCGAGGATGTCGCGCGCGAACTCCTCCGCGCTCGTCGCGCGCATGCGTTCGTCGAACTTGAGCGCGACGACGTGTTCGACACCCGCGCGCTCGAACAACGCCATGCGGTGGTCGAGCGTCGTCAGCGACTTCGGTGCGCGACCGAGCAGGAGGCGCTTGGGGTGACGGCGGAACGTGACGACGGTCGGTTCGCAGCCGCGTTCCTTCGCACGCGCCACGTTCTCGGCGAGGATCGCGAGGTGCCCGACGTGCACGCCGTCGAACACACCGACGCTCACGACCGCGCCGTTCGCGGCGGGGCGCAGCAGGTGGCGGTGGAAGGTCGCTCGCACGCGCGGCGTACCCGGGCTCAGCGGCGCTTCTTGCTGCCCGCGCGCTTCGGAAGCCACGAAGGACCGCGCGACGGCGTCTCCTTCGCGTTCGCGCGCTTGTAGGTCTCGACCAGTTCCTCGAGCGCGCCGCGCTGGCGCAGCTTGTCCGCCGGCGACATCCGGTCGACGAGCAGCACGCCCTCGAGGTGGTCGTACTCGTGCTGGACGATGCGGCTCACGAAGCCGCCGAACGTCGCCTCGTGCTCCTTCCCCTCGAGGTCCTGCCACTTCACGCGACAGCCGTCGGGCCGCTCGACCTCGGCGTAGATGCCGGGGAAGGACAGGCAGCCCTCCTCGTACAGCGTCGGCGAGCCCGCGCGCTCGACGATGGTGGGGTTCACGAAGACCATCTCCTCGCCCTCCCCCGGCTCGCCCGCCTCGTTGAGGACGAACAACCGGATCTTCAGCCCGACCTGGGGCGCGGCGAGACCGACCCCTCGGCTCGCGTACATCCGCTCGAACATCGCCCGGACGATGTCCGCCAGGCCCTGGTCGAAGTCCGTGACGTCGGCCGACCGGACGCGCAGGCGCGGGTCGGGGTAGATCGTGAGGTCGTACTCGAGGGTGGTCACGGCGGGCGGTGCTGGCGGTTCGTCGTCGGTCCGGTGGACCGGCCGACGAGGGTAGCGGTTCGAAGGCGTCCTTCGCGCGGTTCCTCGGTCCGATCGACGGGTCGGATTGACCGTCCCCCGGGGCGCGGGTAGGGTGCTGCGCCCATTTTCCCCGCCGGTGAGCCCCGGCGGCGGCGCCCCGTGGACTTCACCAAACACCTCCAGAAGGCCGAGGAGGCCGTGCGACGTCGCAACTACGACTTCGCCATCGAGCTGTACCGTCAGCTCCTCGACCTCGACGCCGACCAGGAGGACGCGCGCCGCGGACTGCGGCGCGCCGCGTTCGAGCGCTCCAAGGCGAAGAAGGGCGGGAAGCTGTTCCGCGCGATCGGCGGAGCGGTGCCGCTCGGGAAGGCGAAGACGCTCGCCAAGGTGGGACGCTTCGACGCCGCTTCCAAGGCCCTCGAGGACTACCTCGCGAAGTCGCCGGAGGACGAGGAGGCCAATCTGCTCCTCGGTGAGTGCCTCGAGAAGGCGGGCCACCTGCGCTCGGCGAAGGCCGTCTACGAATTCCTGGCCGAGGTCGCGCCCAAGAACCCCGAGGGGCTGAAGCGCGCCGGCGCGATGATGCAGGCCACGGGCGACGTGCCCGGAGCGCTCGCGTACTTCGAGCGCGCCCTCGCCGTCGACCCGCGCGACCAGGACGCCCTCAAGGCCCGCAAGAATCTCGCGGCGGAGGCGGCCCTCAGCTCCTCGCGCCTCGACGAGGTGAAGCACAGCCGCGAGGCCGTCGTGGACGTCGAGAAGACCCAGGAACTCGAGCGCTCGCGCCGCCGCCACCTGACGGCGGAGGAGCTCGAGCAGGAGCGCGACCGCCTCGAGGCGCGCTTCGCCGAGGATCCGAAGGACGTCGGGACGATGCTCGCGCTGGCCGACGTGCACGAGAAGCTGGGCGACGTCGAGGCCGCGCTGGACGTGGCCGAACGGGCGCTCGACTACCGGCGCGACGACTACGAACTCGTCGCCAAGGTCGGCGGCCTGCGCGCCAAGCAGCTCCGGCGCCAGATGGCCCGGGCGGAGAAGGACGGCGATCGCGAGCGGGCCGACGAGCTCGAGCGGCGCCTGCTCGAGCACGAGGTCGAGGACATGCGCCGCCGGGTCGCGCTGCGTCCCACCGAGTCGGCCCTGGCGCTCGAGCTGGCGGCGCGGCTGCTCCGGGCGGGCTCCGTCGACGAGGCGCTCGGCACCCTCCAGAAGCTCCCGGCCGAGGGCCGCCTCGCCGGTGACGCCGCCTTCCTCAAGGCGCGCTGCTTCCAGGCCAAGGGCTTCGCCGACCTGGCCGCCAAGGAGTTCCGGGCCGCCCTCGCGGAGACGTCCCCGAGCGAGGAGCGCGGCAAGGAGATCCTGTACAATCTCGGGCTTCTCGCGGAGGAACAAGGCGATCCGAGCACCGCTCGGGACTGCTTCGGCCGCGTCTTCGAGGTCGACATCGCCTACCGCGACGTCGCGCAGCGCATGGAGCGCCTGCGCTGACGCGAGCGGTGGCGTCGCCGACCCCGAGGTCGCGCGCCGCCACCGACGCGGAACTCTCCCCCGAACCTGACGAACACCGCTCGGGCCACACGGCTCGGGCACGAGACTCCATCCATGCCCAACAGCAAGCAAGCAGAGAAGCGCCTCCGCACGCAGGAGAAGCAGCGCGTCGCCAACAAGTCCGTCCGCTCGGCCATGCGCACCGCCATGAAGCGCGTGCTCAAGGCGGAGAACAAGGAGCAGGGCGTCGCCGCGCTGCCCGAGGCGACCAAGCGGATCGACAAGGCCGCCAAGCGCAACATCGTCCACGCGAACGCCGCGGCGCGCTACAAGAGCCGCCTCGCTCGCAAGGTCAACGCGCTCGGTTCCTGAGTCCGGCCGTGGGACGCTTCGCGTCGAGCGACGACAACGGCTCGATCGAGCTCAAACCGCTCCGGGTGCCGCAGCTCAAGGACGGCATCTTCCGGACCGCGAAGGAGCTCGTCGACGACCTGCCCGAGTGGAACCTCGTCCGTGAGGACGAGGCCAAGGGCGAGCTCGTGTGCGAGCGCAAGGCGCGCGCGCTGTCGTCGAAGTCGACCGTCACGATCACGATCGAGGGTCCCGACGGCGTCCCGTCGACGACGATCAAGCTCGTGTCGGAGAGCCAGGGCGGCCTGCTCGGCGGCGACAAGAAGAACGTCGCGGAGTTCATGAAGCTCTTCCTGCGCCGCGTCGTCTGACGAGGACTCCAGTGCGAACGCGCGAGGCCGCGGATCGGTGACGGTCCGCGGCCTCGCGTCGTCGGGGTCGCGCCGATCGCGAGAGGAGTGCAGCGATCTCAGACGAAGCTCGTCCAACCGTTCGCACGGTGGCGCCGCTTCACGCCTGCGAACCACGCGCAGACCGGGTAGAGCGCGAGCACGGTGACGGCGGTCGCGAGGTAGGGCACCCACAGCGGCTGGTGGTGCCACGCCGGCAGTTCTCCGCTCGCGCTTCGCGCACGGGCGAGAGCGGCTCGCCGCCGACGATCCAGAAGAGCACGCGCGCGCCCTCGTGCACCACGAAGAGGTGCGCGACGTAGAAGAACAGCGCGACGCGACCGAAGGTCGTGAACCTGCGCTGGATCCAGCCCGGCTCGCGGTCGAGCAGTCCGAGTGCGACGAGCGCCGGACCCAGCGTCATCAGCAGGAATGCGAGCGACGGCGGGTACTTCTGGCAGGCGAGGAAGGACGCCCAGGACAGTTCGAAGCCGGACTCGAACAGAGCTTCGGGGTGGTTGCCGTGGCCGCGCAGCAGTCGCACGACGACGAAGAGCAGCGTCGCGACGACACCGATGGCGATGCACAGCCGGCGGCGCTCGGGCCGCGCGCGCTCGAGCCGCGGCGCGAATCCGTAGCCGCACGCCATCACGCCGAGCCACGGCACGATCGGGTAGAGCACGAGCACGAAGTGCGTGCCGATCGCGAAGCCGCCCGACCGAACCTGCTGCCGAAGAGCACCTGCAAGGCGTCGGACCCGCTGCCCGGCGCTTCCGGCAACCAGGGCCGGATCGCGTCGTGGCCGAACACGACGGCGAGTCCGATCGCGGCGACGACGAACGGCGGTAGCAGGACGAGGACCGACATGCCGACCATCGCGGCGCCGATCGCCGCGATGACCTGGAAGTACCACAGCGGTCCGTCGAAGGTGTTCGTCCAGGCGAAGGTGACGATCGTGAACTCGAGCACGACGAGCCACAGCCCGCGCACGAACAGGTGACGCGACAGTTCGCCCGGACCGTCGAGCCTCCGTCCGAGCATGAACGCACCGACCCCGGCGAGGAACACGAACGTCGGTGCGCAGAAGTGCGTGACCCAGCGCGTGAGGAACAGCGCCGGCGTCGTCGTGTCGAAGTCCGTCGGATCGACGTCGACGAGTCCGAAGAAGTCGCGCGCGTGGTCGAGGACCATCAGGACCATGACGATCCCGCGCAGCGCGTCGATCGACGTCAGTCGTTGGCGCGGCGCACGGACCCCGGCGAACTCGGGTCTCGGCATGCCCCGAGCGTGACGAACGGCGGCTCGCCGGGCCAGCCCCGACCGCGCGGCTCGGCCGCGCGGCCCCTGCCGGCCCACGTCGAGGTCAACGCGTCTCGAGTCGTTCGATCGCCGAGCTCGCCGCCTCGCTCAGTCGACTCCACTCGTCGTCCTGATCGAGCACGAGCTCGAAGCACGCGCGTGCGCGCTCGACGTCGAGGTCGTCGCCGCGCGCCTCGTACGCGCAACCAAGGAGGTAGTAGAGCGTCAACTCCTCCGGGAAGCGCTCGACCGCGCTGCGCGCGTCGCGCACGAGGCGGTCCGCGGGCGTGCGTCGCCGGCCGGCCTCCGTCACCTGGACGGCGAGCCAGGCCGCGACGTCGGAGTACTCGGCGTCCGCGGCGGAGGCGTAGGGCGTCAACGCGGCGAGCGCCGCGCCGTGTTGCCCGGACTCGACGAGTCGAGCCGCGATTTCGCGCCTCAGGTGGCGATTGGTCGGGTGGCGTTCGAAGAGCGCGGAGACGTCGGCGCTGCTCGCGCTCTCGTGGTCGAACGCCGCGTCCGTGCCCGCTTCCTCCGCGATCCGCGCGGCCATCGCGTCGTCGACGGGGCCGAGGAGGATGGTGCGACCGTTCGCGCGTTCGGCGAGTCCTGCGAGGAGGTGTCCTGCACCGACCGCACACGGATCGACGGCGAGTGCGTGGAGCGTGGCCTTCTCGCGTGGGCGAGCGTCGGAGTCCGTGATGCGAGCAAGTTCGAGCGGACCGGCGCAGATGGCTCCGCCGCGTACGAGCTCGGCCGCTGCGATCACGACGAGGACCGAGCGTTCCGCGGCCTCGAGCGTGTCGTCGTAGGAGAACGACGCGAGCGACGACTCGATGGCCGCGGTGTCACCGGGGAACGCGCTGCGGCAGACCTCGCCCCAGGCGGCTTCCATGCGCTCGCCGAGCGCGAGCAGCTCGGAGCGCTCACGGATCTCGGGCAGACCGTCCGAGAAGACGGCGCGCGCGACGGCCTCGAGGTCCGCGCGAGTGGGAGGAGCCGTCCGCGGACCGAGCCGTCTCGCCGTCTCGAGCGCGACGGAGCGCAGGACGAAGTCGCCCCCGGTGCTGTCGACGTTCGTGATCCCCTCGCCGAACAACAGGCGGTCGCCATCGATCCCGATGCCCTCGACGGCGAACCCGCCGACGAGGAGTTCGGTGCTCCCGTCAGGTTCGAGCCCGAACACGCCGTAGGCGCCGTACCTCGGCGCACCGCTGACGATCCAGCCGGTGCGACCCGGACCGAGCGCCGAGACCCAACCCCATTCGGACTCCGACACGACGGCGCCGTTCGACACGCGCACGACGCGCAACGTCGTCGTGAAGCTCGACTCGTCGGCCGCGACGAGGACGACGTGCGAACCGTCCCCGCTCGCGAGGATCTTCGAGATCGGTGCGGAGTGTCCGTTCCACAGCACACGCCCGTCGAACTCGAGGCGCATCGGCGCGTCCGACGCCGACTCGTCCGCGAGGCCCGGGGGCGGTTCAGTCCGCCGCGCACGAGGCGCAGGGGCGTGCGCGCCGCAGGCCTGCCGGCGAACAGCACCTCCGTACCGCTCCGATCGCGCGTCGCGCGTTCCGTGCCGTCGGCGAGGATCTGCACGACGATCCCGTCGGCGCGTCGCATCAGGAGGAGGTCGCCGACAGCCGCCGCAGATCGTTCCTCGAGCCAGTCGTCGGTCCAGATCGTCGCGCGGCTCCCGTCCGCGGGGTCGTAGCGCCAGAGCCCCGTCGCTCCGACGCCGACCCAACCGCCGAGTCCGCGTGCGTACGTCTCGTTGGTGCGCGGGACGGTCCCGAGGACCGTGCTCGCTGCGAGCAACTCCTCGAAGCCGGCGGACATCGCCGGAGTCGGCGACTTCCAGGTGGGGAAGGCGTCGAGTTCCCCGCGCGACTCGAGCACGATCGACGCGAGGACCTCCTCGCGCGTCCGCCTGAGCGAGTCGGGGCCGCCGTCGACGGTGAATCGCATGTCGAGGAAGGAGCCGTCGTCGAGTCCGATCGCGTACAACCAGTAGCACTCGTCCGTCGCCTCGCGGAAGAGCATCTCGCCGCGTGCTCGGATCCCCGAGAGGTCGGCGTCGGCCCGACGTCGGACGAACTCGTCCTTCTTCGAACCGACGGTGACCTCGATCGCCGCCTCGAGCGTCTCGTCCACGCTCGACGAGACTTCGTTCGTGAGGACGAAGCACATCCCTCGCCCGTCGAGACGTGTCATCCCGAGTTCGGCGTCCATGGGATCGGCGAGCTCGCGCCAGATCGTGTCGCGGAACGACAGGCGCATGGTCTGCGTGCCGAGTCGGATCTCGCGTTCGCGGAGGCGATCGAGCCGCGCCCATTCGCTGTCGGCGCTCGGGAAGCGCACGGAGCGCAGGAGCCTGGTGATCTCCTCGCTGATCCCGTCGCTCTTCCCAGACGGTCCCCACCACATGAGTGAGATCCCGAGCGAACCCTGTCCCGTGGAGGCGAACGCGTACTCGATCTCGACGCCCTGGATGTCCGCGCGACACGTCTTGATGAGGACGCGGCGGCCGTCCTCGTCGTCGAACACGACGTCGAGCAGCACGAAGTTCTCGCCGACGATCGATACGCCTTCGTACCCCTTGTCGACGATCGCTTCGAGGTCCTCGCGATCGTCCATCTGTCCCTGGACCTCTTCGAGGACCAGGAACGAACCGACGAATCCTCGTCGTCCCATGAACTGATCGCCGCCGACACCTAGGTCGATGCTGGAGGCACGCCAGTTCTTGTCGAGTTCGATGGAGCAGCCCCACTCGCCGAAGCGCTCGGAATCCTGTGCCGCGGCGTTCCGTGGAGCTGTGAGCGCGAGGGTTGCGAGTGCTGCGACGAGCAGGATGCGAGTCATGTGTGCATCTTAGGGGCCTCCGGCTGGAAGCCCCGCTCGGGAACGGTCGCTCGGCGCCGAGCGTGCCCGGCGGGTTCCCGCGACGCGGGGCGCGGTCACTCGTGCGCCGCGGATCCAGCGCGAGCGCCGCCAGCGCGGTCGAGCCCACACGGCCGAAGTCGCGTTCGAGCGCGGAGCTCGGCGCGAAGGAGCCGTCCGCGTCGGCGCGCCGCGCGAGCGCGGCGCCGCGGCCCTCGAGCCACGGATCCCAGAGCAGCGGGTCGACGCGCGCGAGCCACATCGCCGCTTCGCACACGAACAGCTCGTCCAGCAGGTTCGCGGCGGGTCGCGCCGACTCCAGTTCGAACGCGCGCGCGACCTCGAGTTCGCGTTCGTCGCGGCCGAACGGGACGCTCGCCGGCCCGTCCTCCGGCGTGCGGTCGACGTGGCGGGGGAGGAGCAGGACGTCGAGCGCCGCGCGCGTCAGCACCGACGCGCCCACCTCGGCGAGTCGCGCGCGCGCCGCCGCCTCGGGACCCTCGCCGACGTCGATGCCCGCGCGTCGCGCCGCGGCGTGCGCGAGGAGGGCGACGGCCGTCAGCTCCGCGTCGAAGTCGCCGGTTGCCTCGAGCCTGTGGGTGCGCGACTTCCAGGCGCTGTCGCTCTCCTCGAGAGGGACGAGGCGCGCGCGAGCGGGCCAGCCGCCCGCTTCGAGAACGGCGGTGTCGAGCGCCCGGACCGCACGGTGGCACGCGCGCTTCACGATCGGGTTCCCGCGGTCGTGTTCGTACGTCCGCGAGAGCGCGAGGAGTGCGAGCGCGTGGTTCCAGAGGCCGTCCTCCGAATCGACGTCGCCGATGACGCCGGACCCAGCCGACTGGCGATCGGCGAGGTGGATCGCCGCGCGCCTCACCGTCGAGTACCGCGGGCCCGACTTGTTCGAGCTTCCGGAGCCCAGGAACGCGAGGAGCGCCGCCGAGGTCGCCGCGACGTCGAAGCGCGGCAGTCCGGGATCGCGACCTGCCGCGCCGGAATCGCCGTCGAGGTCGGCGGCACTCCAGTGCCCGTCCTCGAGCTGTCGCCGTTCGAGCCAGTCGAGAGCCGAGGACAGAGCGGCGCTCCCTTCGGACAGGGGAGCCTCGGTCGCCGCGTCCACGTCCTCGCCCGCCTCGACCGGGACGTCGTCGTGCGTCACGGTCGGTAGCGGCGGCAGGCCGGCGACGCGCGCACGGAGTTCCGCCATTGTCGCGTCGGCCGCGGGGACGGACGCGCGCGTCGCCGCCGACGTCGCGCGCGAGTTCGACGCGCGCGTCCTCGGGCGCCGCGCGCGCTGCCTCCACCGGGTCACTCGGCCCGTCGAACGGACGATCCGGGCGCGACGTCAGGAACGCGCCCGCGACCGCGGCGACGATCGTCACGAGCGCGACGCCGATCGCGAGACCCCGCCGTCCCGGTGCGAAAGCCGCCGTCATCGCCCGATGGTACGGGCGGACGAGCCGTGCGCCCCGTCCGCCCGTCGGCACGTGCGCTCAGCGCGCACCCAGCACCCGCCCGTAGCGGTACCTCACCTCGAGACACAGCACCATCGTCGCCGTGCTGTAGACGCGGCCGCCGGCGTGACCCCAGGGACCGATCGGGTCCCACGAGCCGTCGAACGACTCCGGCGACTTGCGTTGGTGCGGCACGATCGCCGACTCCATCGCGCGCTCCCACGCCGACCACGCGCGCTTGTCCTGCGACGCCATCTGGAACATCGCGTAGCTGCCGTAGTACCAGTAGTACATGTCGCAGTCGGCGCCGTCGTCGCTCCAGTTCGGCAGCTTCTCGAGCAGGAGGTTCGCGCCCTTCGACAACACGTCGCGATCGACGCTGTCGTCGCCGAGCACGTCGCCGGCGAAGATGCGACCGAGCATCGCGACGGCGGTCAGCGCCTCGCCGCGCTCCGCCGGGTAGGCGTCCTGCAGGTGTTCCGGACGCGCGCTCGCCGTGCCGCGCTCGGTGTAGCCCGTCCGACCCGTGCCGGGATCCGTCACCTCGTCGAACCACGCCACGGCGTCGCGGAAGTCCGCGTCGGGAACGTCGATGCCGACGTCGCGCGCCGACGCCAGCGCGAACACCATCCAACCCGTCACCGACGTGTCGCTCTCACCGTTCGCGGGCACGGCGTAGCGCCATGCGCCGTAGGGGTTGCGCGCCTGCGTGCAGTACGCGACGGCGCGCTCCGCGGAGCGCCGCAGCAGCGGGTTCTTCGGGTCCGAGTAGAGGCACTCCGTCAGCGCGAGCGTGCCGATCGAGTGGTCGTACAGGAAGTCGTGGCCGATCGCCCGACCCAGCAGTCCGGTCTCGCGGTCCTGCTCGCGCATCATCCACGCGAGTCCGCGCCGCACGACGTCGCCGAAGGGACCCTGGTCCTTCTGGTCGATGCCCGCACCGAGGAACGCGAGCATCGCGAGTCCCGTCACGCCGACGTCGTGCGCTGGATCACCGGCCCCGTCGCACACCGGGCCGGGGCGCACGGAGTCGTGCATGAAGTCGTCGCAGTCCCAGCGACCGTCCTGCGCCTGGTGGTCGGCGAGCCACTGGAGCCCCGCGATCACGTTGACCCTGTGCTTGTCCTCCGGCCGGGTCGCGCGCGTCCCATGGCGCTTCGAGCCGCCGCCCGGCGTCCCCGCACCTCCGCCGGTCCCGATCGCGTCGTTCCACTGGTCGCCCGAGAACGGGCTCTCCGGCTGGTCGACGTCGTTCTCGTCCTCGGACTCGACCTCGGAGTCGTCGATCACGGGGTCGTCGAACACGACGTCGTCCTGCTCGACCTCGTCGGGCACGGGGTCCTCGAAGACGGGCTCATCGGGCTCGTCGAAGTCGTCCTCGGGCGGCAGCACGACCTGCGTCTCCAGCGCGACGGCGTCGTCCTCGCTCGCCGTGCTCCAGGGGATCGCGGTGAGGAGGAAGAAGGCGAGCAGGTGGATCGCGAACGCGATCGCGAGGAAGGGCGCGCGCCCCATCCAGTCGTACAGCGCGTCGCCGAACGTGTCCTCGCGTTCGTACTGCTCGGACAGGGAAGGAACTTCGTACACCATCAGAGTTCTCCAGCCGTGAGCACACGAGCGTGCTCATGGAGGGCGAACGAGCGGCGGACGGTGGTGGTTCAGTACGGGATCGGATCGAGCGCGACCGGCAGGGATCCGCGGACCGAACGGCGAATCGGACGAAAACGTTCGCGTCCGTTCTATCGACTGCAGCCGCAGCGCGGAACGGGACCGGCCCCACATGCGCGCGGGGCTCGACTCCGGACCAGGAGTCGAGCCCCGCGGCTCGCGTCGCGCTCGCGCGCGAACGTCTCGTTGTGGCTCCTAGTGGTCCTCGCTGCGCGCGCCGAGCACGTTGCCGTAGCGGAAGAACACTTCCAGGCAGAGAACCATGGTCGCGGTGCTGTACACGCGACCGCCGGCGTGGCCCCAGGGACCGATCGGGTCCCACGAGCCGTCGAAGCAGGGCGGTTCGGTGCGCTGGTTCGGGAGGATGGCCTTCTCCATCGCCTTCTCCCACGACTCCCAGTAGCGGCTCTTCACCGCGGCCATCTGGAACATCGCGTAGCTGCCGTAGTACCAGTAGTACATGTCGCAGGTGGAGCCGTCGTCGCTCCACTCCGGCATCTTCTCGAGCAGCAGCTCGGCGCCCTTCTCGAGGATCTCCTTCTGGTCGGGCAGGTCCTTGACGATGTCCTTGACGAAGACGCGGCAGAGCATCGCCACCGCCGTCATCGCTTCCGTCAGCTCGGCCGGGTACGTGTCGAGCAGGTGCTCGGGGCGGGCGCTGAGTCCGTTCGGCTCGAGGTAGCCCGTCCGACCCGTCGCCGTGTCGGTGGCGTCGTCGAACCAGGCGATGGCGCCGCGGAAGTCGTCCTCGGAGATCGTGAGGCCGGCGTCGCGGGCCGAAGCCAGCGCGAACACCATCCAGCCCGTGACCGACGAGTCGTTGTCCCCGTTCGGCGGGACCTGGTAGCGCCAGGCGTAGTACGGGTTCCGCGCCTGGCTGATGTAGTTGACCGCCTTCTGGGCCGCCTTCTTGAGGATCGGGTTGCCCTTGTCGCTGTAGTACGCCTCGCACAGGGCGAGCGCGGCGATGGCGTGGTTGTAGAGGAACTCGTGACCGACCTTCTCGCCGAGGAGGCCCGTCTCCTTGTCCTGCTGGTTGAGCAGCCAGCTCACGCCGCTGCGGATCTGCGGCTGGTACTCGCCCTCCTTCATGGAGTCGCCGAAGCCGAGGAAGGCGAGCAGCGCGAGGCCGGTCACGCCGACGTCGTGGTTCGGGGCGCCTTCGCCGTCGCACAGCGGGCCGCCGCGGTCGCACTCCGACGGGAAGCCGTCGCAGTCCCAGCGGCCGTCGTCGGACTGGTGCTCCTTGAGCCACTCGAGTCCGGAGAGCAGCGCGCGGTTGATCTCCTTCTTGACCTTCGTCCGGCCGCCCTTGCGTCGACCGATCTTGCCGCCGCCGCCGCCGGCACCGCCGCCGAGACCGATGGCGTCGTTCCACTGGTCACCGGTGAACGGGCTCTCCGGCGCGTCGAGGTCGACCTCGTCGTTCGAGTCGACGATGTCGTCGGTGATCTCGTCCGTGAACTCGACCTCCTCCTCGACGACTTCTTCGACCTCCTCGATCTCCTCGGGCTCCTCCGGCTCCTCGAACTCGTCCTCGGGCGGCGGGACGATCGAGGCCTCGATCTTCACCGGGTCCTGGTCCGGGCCGAGCTGCCACGGAATGGCCTGGAGGATGAAGAACGCGAGCAGGTGGATCGCGAACGCGATCGCGAGGAAGGGCGCGCGCCCCATCCAGTCGTAGAGGACGTCGTTGAACGTCTGCTCCTCCTCCCACGGGCGGAGGAGGTGACTCTCGATGGGCGCGTACTGCTGCGGGTCGGTCATGACGGATGGGTGTGGTCGAGCTCGTCGGCTCGCCTCCGGTTCGACGGGTCGCGACCGGCGACGGCGCGCACCGAGGTCTTCGAGACCGGCCGGTCCCGAGAGCACTGGCTTACGAGAGCACAGGCTTCCGAGATCAGCGGTGCGCGGCGCCCGCCGGCCGACCGCGGGCTCCCCGGGTGTTCCCGGGGCGGTCCTTCGGTCGAACGAGAGGCCTCCGGGGCCCTGAACGGCCCCGGCGGATGGGGGTTCAGAGTATATCGGTGGCGTCGCGCCGACCTACCGCCGGGGCGCATTCCCGCTGCGGCGCCGGGCGGCCCCGGATCGGGGCCGTCGCGACCGGGCGCGGGCGCGAACGAGTGCGGCTCGGTCCGGCGGGCGGCCGCCGCGACCGGCCTCTCAGCCGCCCTCGAACAGCCGGTCCACCATGGGGTGCTGCCAGCGGTAGACGCGGGCGCCCACCCGGTCGAGCGCGCGCTCGAAGAGCTGGCGGCGCTCGAAGTCCTCGATGCGCTCGCGCAGGTCGGCCTGCACGCCGGGATCGGTGAACTTCGGCGGCGGCGGGCCGGGCGTGCGCTGTTCGAGGCGGATCAGTCGGTAGCCCCGGATCTCGTCGCCCGGGCCGACCTCGGCGCCCCGCGAGCCGAAGGGCATGGGCTCGCTGATCTCGCCCTCCCGCGCCTTCGCGGCGAAGGTCCCGATGGGGCCCTGTCCGAGTTCGGCGAGGGCGACCGGGGCGAACCGTCCGCCGCCGGCCGGGTTGGCGTCGGGGATGTTGAGCTGGGAGGCGGCCTCGGCGAAGTCGACCTGGCCCGAGAGGATCTGTCGGCGAAGGTCCGCCGCCACGTCCCGGGCCTCGTCGACGCCGCCGACGGCGGCGCCCTGGACCGTCACCATGCTGAACTCGACGACGTCCGTGCTCGCGGCCTCCGCGAAGGCTTCGTAGCGCGCGCGGAGCACGCCGGGGCGGACGTAGGTGTCGACCTTCGGTCGACCGAGCCCGTTCGGGTCGCCGACCTCCCGGCGCCGCCAGAGTTCGGCCAGGAACTCGCGGCGCGTCCGTTCGAGCTCGACCAGGGGGTCGCGCCCCCGACGGCGGAGTTCCTCGCCGTACTCGAGCGAACCGCGCTCGCGCTTCTCGGCGATCCAGTCGCCCACGCGCGCGTCGAGGTCGGCGCCCGAGATCTCGAGCGTCCGGCCGCCGACCTGTTGGACCAACGCGCCGGTGCGATCGACCACGATGCGGCGCAGGAGCAGCGCCCGGTCCGCCTCCGTCGTGATGTCGCGACGCTCCCTCTCGGCGGCGTAGATCGTGTCGATGTCGCCGAAGGTGATGACGCCGTCGCCGACCACGACCGCGATGCCGTCGAGGCGTTGACCGTCCCAGTCGTCGCCGTCGTCCTCCCCGTCGGGCGCGGGCGCGGCCTCCTGCGTCGACGAGACGTCGGCCGGGGCGCCGCTCGGATCACGGTTCGGATCACCGTCGCCCGCCTCTTGGGCCGCGGCGCGTCCGGGTACGGCGAGCACGAGCACGGCGAGCGCCGGCGCGGCGAGTGCGGCGCGTCCGAGGACGGCGCCCGGGATCGATCCTCCCCTCATGCGCCGCATCATCGCGACGGCGCGCGTCCGATGGAAGGGGCGGGCTCAGCGAGCGGGCTCGAGTCCGAGGAGGCGCTCGAGGTACGCGAGGCCGGCCTCGGGCTTCTTCACGTCGGGCGGCACCATGAGCAGCGCGACGCCCGTGCGCAGCGGGCGGATCTCGACGTGCAGGTGCGCGAGCGCGCCCTGCAGGGCCACACGGTCGCCGAACTCGAGCAGGAAACAGTCGTCGCGCCAGGCGACGCGCGTCACCGACAGCGGCTGCAGCGCGCTGCGCAGGCGGAAGAGGCGCACGAGCAGCTTGGCCTCGCTCGGCAGGCGACCGAAGCGGTCCGCGAGCTCGGCCTCGACCTCGACGGCGCGCGCCGTGTCGTGGATGGTGTCGAGCAGGCGCAGCACCTCGAGTCGCGTCTCGGGCGACGGGATCCACTGGTCGGGCAGGTAGGCGCGCACGCCGAGTTCGAGTTCGACGCCGCGGGCCACCTCGTCGGCCGCCGACACGAGCTCGCGACTCACGTCGTCGGGGCTCGTCGGCAGGCCGCCCGTGCGCAGGCGCTCGACGGTCTGCGCCAGGAGGCGGCAGTACATGTCGTAGCCGATGGCGGCGATGTGTCCGGACTGCTCGGGTCCGAGCAAGTTGCCCGCGCCGCGGATCTCGAGGTCCTTCATCGAGATCTGGAAGCCCGCGCCGAGGTGCGAGAGTTCCTCGAGCGCCTTGAGCCGCTCCTTCGCGATGCCGCGCATCGGCTTGGTCGGGTCGACGAGGAGGTAGCACCAGCTCTTCTGCTGTGCGCGACCGACCCGGCCGCGCAGCTGGTGCAGCTCGGCCAGACCGAACATGTGCGCGTCGTCGATCAGGATCGTGCCGGCCGAAGGGATGTCGATGCCGTTCTCGATGATCGTCGTGGCGACGAGCACGTCGAGCTCGCCGCGCGAGAAGCGGTGCATGACGGCGTCGAGCACGCGCGGCGCCATCTGGCCGTGGCCGAAGTCGAAGCGCGCCTCGGGGACGAGCTGGCGGAGCTGTTCCGTGAACGTGCCGATCGACGCGACGCGGTTGTGCAGGACGA
This sequence comes from Planctomycetota bacterium, assembly GCA_041398665.1. GTDB lineage: Bacteria > Planctomycetota > UBA1135 > UBA1135 > Rohdeia. Next base: position 53,719 of record JAWKUH010000006.1, read on the forward strand.
AGCACTGACCGCCGCGGCTCTTCTCGCGCAGGATCGCCTCGCGGATCAGCGGCAGGTCGTCGCGCGACGCGATCCTCGTGTCGACGTCCTGGCGGCCGACGGGCGGCACCGTGAGCGCCGAGATGTCGCGTACGCCCGAGAGCGACATGTGCAGCGTCCTCGGGATCGGCGTCGCCGAGAGCGTCAGGAGGTCGACGCCCGCTCGCAAGGTCTTGAAGTGTTCCTTGTGCTTGACGCCGAAGCGCTGTTCCTCGTCGACGACGACCAGGCCGAGGTTCCGGAACGTCACGTCCTTGGAGAGGATGCGGTGCGTGCCGATCAGGATGTCGACCTTGCCGGCGGCGACGTCGGCGAGCGTCTTCTTGGCGCCCTTGTTCTGCAGGCGCGAGAGCACCGCGACCTCGACGGGGAAGCCGGCGGTCCGCGCGCGGAAGTTCTCCCAGTGCTGTTCGGCGAGCACCGTGGTCGGCACCAGCACCGCGACCTGGCCGCCTCCCGCGACGACGCGGAACGCCGCGCGCATCGCGACCTCCGTCTTGCCGAAGCCGACGTCGCCGCACAGCAAGCGGTCCATGGGTTTCTCGCCCGCGAGCTCCTTGGCGATCTCGGTCGAACTCGTGGCCTGGTCGGGCGTGTCCTCGTAGGGGAAGGCGTCCTCGAACTCCTTCACGAGCGCGTCGTCGCCGTGCCACGGGTCGCGCTTGCGCATCTCGCGCTTCGCCTGCACCTCGAGCAGGTCCGAGGCGAGGTCGACGAGGGCGCGCTCGACCTTCTCCTTGCGGCGCTTGAACGACGAGCTGCCGATCTTGTCGAGCCCGGGCGCCTTGTTGCCCGTGCCGACGTAGCGCTGCACGAGGTCGATGCGGCAGGCCGGGACGTACAGGCCGACGCCGCCGTCGAACTCGAGGTGCAGGTGCTCCTCCTCGCCGCCGGAGCGCGCCATTCGGACGAGCCCGAGGTAGCGCGCGAGCCCGTGCACGGCGTGCACGACGAGATCGCCGACGCGCAGCTCGAAGAACGACTCGATCGCGCGCACGCGGTGCTGCGGCTTCGCTTCGCGCTGCTTGCGCGCGCCCGCGACGCCGGCGATCTCGTGGTGGCAGCAGACGACGAGACCCGCCGAGTTCAGGCGGAAGCCGCGCTGCACCGTGCCGATCGCGAGTTCGAGGTTCGCGATGGGGGGGTGTTCGGCGAGGAAGTGCTCGAAGCGGTGCCTCTCGCCCTCGTCGCGGCACATCACCACGACGCGCGCGACGTGTTCCGCCACGGACGCGAGCGCGCCGGGCGCGGCGGGCAGGCCGACGCCGAGCGCCTGCACGGAGCGCCCGTCGAGGTCGATCTGGTTGGAGGGCAGGCTCTGGAGGCGCAGCACGACGCGCTCGCGCACCGCGCCGAGGAACTGGTCGAGCGCGCGCGCGTGCGTCGAGCTGCGCACGGCGAGTCCGTGGCGCACGTCCTCGAGGCGCAGGGGCTCCGCCTCGACGACGAGCGCGTTGGCGGAGAACAGTTCGAGCGGCGACGCGCCCCGTCCGTCCTCGACGCCGCCCGCGTCGGCCGCGAGGCAGACCGAGGCGCGGTCGAGCTTCTCGACCGAACGCTGCGTCGCCGGGTCGAAGGTGCGCAACGACTCGACCTCGTCGTCGAAGAGCTCGACGCGCAGGGGCGTGTCCGCGGCGAACGCGAACACGTCGAGGATGTCGCCGCGCAGCGACACCTCGCCGGGCACCTCGGCGAGCGGTTCGCGTCGATAGCCCGCGGCGACGAGCCGGGCGAGCAGGTCCTCGACGTCGAGTCGTTGCTTGATCTGGAGGTGCAGGAACTGGCCCGCGACGTCCTCGGCGTTGGGGAGCGGCTGCAGCAGCGAGAGCTGCGACGCGACGAGCAGGCGCGGACGACGGTCCGGCGGCCCCGCGAGCTGTTGCGCGACGCGCAACCGGCCGCGGATCGACTCGCTGTCGCCGCCGCCCACGGATCCGCCGCGCGCGGGAAGCAGCACCGACTCGGTCCCGAAGGCCTCGAGGTCCTCGACCAGACCGAGCGCCTCGGCCTCGGAGCTCGTGACGACCACGATCGCGCGCGGCGAGCGCCGCGCGAGCGTCGCGACGACGAGCGACTGCGCGGAACCCCACAGGTTGCCGGCCGCGACGTCGTCGCCGGCGACGAGTCGCGCGAGGATGCGCTCGAACTCGGGGTGCCCGTCGAGCACCTCGGCCAGCGCGCGCTTCTCCGCCTCGACCGTCACGCGTCGTCCCCGTCGACGACGAGCGCGGCGCTGCTCTCGTCGTCCCGTCGCTCCTCGTCGCGCAGGACGAGCAGCGCCTCGTGCGCCGCCCAGTGCTCGGCCTCCTTGCGCGTGCGCCCCCACGCCGAGGGCATGCGCCGCTTCCCGATGCGCGCCGCGACCTCGAAGGCGCGCGCGTGCGCCAGGCCGCGCTCGTCGAGCAGCTCGTAGTCGGGCGGGCGGAAGCCGCGCGCCTGGACGTACTCCTGGAGCGACTGTTTGGGGCTCGAGCGCTCCGGCGAACTCACGCCGCGCGCGAGGAACTGCGAGAGCGTCGCGAGTGCGAAGCGCTTCGCCGGTTCGAGCCCGCCGTCCAGGTAGATCGCGCCGAGCACCGCCTCGTAGAGGTTCGCGAGGATCGCGCGCGACGGATTGGCCGTCGTGAGGCCGCGCCCCTTGCGCGCCTTCTCCCACAGCCCGAGTTCGAGCGCCGCCTCCGCGAGCGTCTTGCGCGACACGATCCACGCCTTGGCCTGCGTCAGGTCGCCCTCGCGCAGCCCGGGGTTGTCGAGGAAGAGCTTCTCCGCGACGACGAGGTCGAGCACCGCGTCGCCCAGGAACTCGAGCCGCTCGTTCGGCTCCGCGCCGTCGACCGAGGAGTGCGTGAGCGCGAGCTCGAGCAGCTTCGGGTCGACGAACGAGTGGCCGAGGGTCTTCGCGAGTTCTTCCATGGCGGAACGGACGAACGACCGCCGCGCGCCGGGCGGGGCCCGGGTCGCGCGGTCGATCGAGGGCTCCATCATGGCGCGCGGCTCCGGCCGGAAGGAGTGGGCGGCACGCTAATCTCGCGGGACGCCATGCCGCGCCGGGACGACACATCGGAACGAGGCGACGAGCGCGCGCCGTCGGGCGACCGCCGTCCCGAGTGGGAGGACGTCGAACCCGATCTCGGCCCGCACACGGCGGAGTCGCCCTACCGCCCGCGCCCCGGCGACGAGATCGTCGAGCCGCTCTTCACCGCGCTCGTCGAGGAGCGCAGCCACGTCGAGCTGGTGGAGGAGCTGTCGCCCGACGGCACGCGGAGGAGTCGACTCGCGATCGTGTGGGAGCGGGTGCGGGTGTGGCTCAGGCGCAGTTGACGAGAGTCGCCCGGGTCACCCATCGCCGACCCGCGCGAACTCCTTCTCCGCGAACCGATCCGTCATGCCCGCCAGCCAGTCGCACACCGCGCGCTCGAGGCCGACCTCGTCCACCCAGCGCCGGTACCAGGGCGACATGTCGTCGGGGTGCGCGCGGTAGTGCTCGAAGAGGCGGGCCATGACGCGGTCGGCCCAGGCCTTGAGCTCCATGAGGTGCGGGTGGCGGTAGAAGCGCTCGAAGAGGAAGCCGACGAGCTCCGCCACCATCGTCTTCGTCTCGCGGCCGTGGCCGACGAGCCAACCGTCGGCGTCGCGCGCGGCGTGCGCGTCCGCGGGCGACGCTGCGAGCAGCTCGCCGTGCGTGTGGCGCACGATGTCGTGGATGCACAGGCCGAGCAGCTCGTTCGAGACGCGCTTGTGCCGCAGGTTCACGTCGTCGCTCGACGCGAGGAAACCGGGGTGCCGCTCCTCGACGTGCTCGCGCGCGAGCCGCCACAGGGCCGAACCCTCGCGCAGTTCCTCCTCCGTGAACATGCGCGCGCGCAGGCCGTCCTCGATGTCGTGCATCTGGTAGGCCGTGCTGTCCGCGAGGTCGACGAGCTGCGCCTCGAGGAACGGGCGCCGCGGCTTGGGCCTGAACTCGTCGGGCCAGTCCTCGTCCTTCTCGTGCTTGAGCAGCGACTCGCGCACCTCGCGCGTGAGGTTGAGGCCGGGGTAGTCCGGGCTGCGGCGCTCGAGCCGGTCGACGACGCGCAGCACCTGTGCGTTGTGGCGAAAGCCGCCGTACCCCTGCATCAGCTCGTCGAGCGCCCACTCGCCGCGGTGCCCGAACGGCGGGTGGCCGAGGTCGTGCGCGAGCGCGAGCGTCTCGCAGAAGCTCTCGTTGAGGCGCAGCGCCGTCGCGACGGAGCGCGCGACCTGCGCGACCTCGAGGCTGTGCGAGAGGCGCGTCCGGTTGTGGTCGCCCTCGCGCTCGACGAAGACCTGGCTCTTGTACATGAGCCGCCGGAACGCCGTGCTGTGCACGATGCGGTCGCGGTCGCGCTCGTACTCCGTGCGCAACGGCGGGGGAGGTTCCTCGAACCTCCGGCCGAGCGTGTCCGCGGCGTGCAGCGCCCAGGGCGCGAGCCGCCGCGCCTCGTCGCGCTCCTTGGCGGCGCGGTCGTAGGGCGTGCGCCGCGGGTCGAGCGCTTCGTCGGTCTCGTGCTGCGAGCGTTCCATGCCGGCGCCGGGATTCTATCGGCGCGGGACCACGACTCCGTCCGGAGCCCTTCGGTTGCGGTCGAGCTGCCGATTCTCGTGCGGATCGCGCCGACCGGCTCGGACCCGTCGTCGCTCCCCGCGCGGGCGCGCGACGACGGATTCCGCGCGTTCTCCTCGCGTCGGGCGCGCGCCGACGGGAGGATCGGCGCCGCGCTCGCGCCACGCACCCGCCGGGACAGAACCCACGACGACGATGAGAACCACTGCCGCACTGGCCGTCACCGCACTCCTCACGTTCTCGCTCGCGCTCCAGAGCTGCGGCGAACCGCCGCGCACCGCGCCGAAGGGGAGCGGTGGGACCGGCGCGGTCCAGAGCCCGTCGCCGAACACGAACGCGAGCACGCCGTCGACGGGCGCGCAGGCACAGGGCGAGGCGCTCCGCTACGCGGGCGAGGTCGTGCTCTCGGGCGCGATCGCCGACGCGCAGGGACAGGCCGCGGTGTTCGTGAGCCTCAAGCCGCGCGACCCCGCGATGGCGCGCATGCCGATCCTCTCGAAGCGCATCGCGCTGACGGACGTCGGAGCGCAGCGCGGCGCCGACGGCGAGCTGCGCATCCCCTTCGTCCTGACCGGTTCCGACAGCATGGCCGGTGGTCCGGCGCTCACGTCCGCCCAGCTCCCGGGCGACGTCGACGTCGAGGCGATGTTCTCGGCGGAGGGCGGTCTCACGAACTCCGCCACGTTCCCGCGCGCGCGGGTCGGGGTCGAGGGCGCGAACGTCGAGGGGGTCCGCCTCGAGCTGACCGGGAACTGACGCCGACGCGCGCGGCCGCGGGCTCCGGCCTACGCACGAGTTCCGCAGGGTTCCTGCCGCGCACGGGCCCGATCCGTCGCGCGCGACTTCTATACTGAGCGCCCTCGTCGGTCCCGGGACGGGACGACGGGTCGCCACGTCCCCGCTGTTCTTCCAGCACCATGCCCACCGACATCCGCTTCAGCGAGCACGCCCTGGAGCTCCAGGCCAAGGCTCGCGAGATCGCCGACAAGTACGTCCGTCCGAACGCGGCCAAGTACGACAAGGCGCAGCAGTACAACCACGAGGCCGCGCGCGCCGTCGCCGAGGCGGGGCTGTTCAAGACCTTCATCCCGAAGGAGTACGGCGGTCACGGAGCGGGCGTGCTCGCCCTCGCGCTCGTGACCGAGGAGCTGGCGAAGGCCGACAGCGGCTTCGGGGTGGCCTTCGCGGTGAACGCGCTGGGCTCGTTCCCGATCCTCCTCGGCGGCACCGAGGAGCAGAAGAAGAAGTGGCTGCCGCAGGTGGCGCGCGGTGAGAAGCTCGTCGCGTTCTGTCTGTCCGAGAAGTACGCGGGCTCCGACGCGAGCGGCCTCTCGGTGAGCGCGCGCGACGAGGGCGATCACTACGTCGTCAGCGGCGAGAAGAAGTGGACGACGAACGGCGGCGTCGCCGACATCTACTCCGTCTTCTGCGTCACCGACCCGACCTCGAAGTCGCGCCGCATCAGTGCGATCGTCGTGGAGAAGGGCACGCCCGGCTTCACGGTCGAGAAGGTCGAGGACAAGATGGGCATCCGCTGCGTGCCCGTCGTCGAGACCCACTTCGACAACGTGCGCGTGCCGAAGGAGAACCTGATCGGCGGGCGCCCCGGCATGGGCTTCAAGCACGCCATGATGACGCTCGACATGGCGCGTCCGGGCGTGGCCGCGCAGGCGGTCGGCGCAGCGCAGGGAGCCCTCGACCTGGCGGTCGTCTACGCGAACCGCCGCAAGCAGTTCGGCGTGCCGATCGCGCAGCACCAGATGGTGCAGCAGATGCTCGCCGACATGGAGATGAAGACGCAGGCCGCGCGCTGGCTCGTCTACTCCGTGGCGGGCCAGATCGACCAGGTCGGGCCGGAGGGCATCACGCCGCGCGCCGCGTCGGCGAAGTGCTTCGCGACCGACGTCGCGATGGAGGTCGCGACCCACGCCGTCCAGATCTTCGGGGGCTACGGCTTCATGGAGGACTACCCCGTCGCCAAGTACTTCCGCGACGCGAAGATCCTCCAGATCTACGAGGGCACCAACCAGGTCCAGCGGATGGTGATCGCGCGCGGCCTCGTGAAGGAGTCGGACAAGCTCGCCCACCTCGACGGGTACATCCCGCGCGAGACCCAGAAGACCTACTTCGCCCGAGCCGGCGATCACCGGCTGACGGGATCCGGGGCCGGCTTCGACCCCGCGGCCCGAGGGCTCCGCGTGAACCATGAGCGGCGCCGCTTCCCCGCGGGAGGCGGCGCCGCTCCCGTCGTGTCGGGCCCGGATCCGCGCCGGGATCCGCGCCCTCGTCGGGTCGGTCGGGGGCCCGTCGACGGCGCGATCGGTCCGCTCGATCCCGCAGGTGGGGGAAGAGCCCCGCAGGCGGGACCGTCGGGGGCCGAACCCCGTTCTTGAGGCTCCCAGGGCGGTTCGCGCACCTGTGGTGACTGCCTCGGGGCATCAATGTGACCGCCGGTGGAAATTTCGATCTATCAAGACTCCGCGTTCGATCGGCCTCCGTACCCCGTCGTGCCGACCGTCCTCGCCTCCCTGCGGGATCTCCGGTCGGCCAGGAGCGGACCATGAAGACCAAGCTGTTGCTGCTCGCGACCTCGACCGCCACCTCGACGCGCTCGCCACCGATCCCGACGCTTTCGCGGAGGGATGCCGGGAGCTCGCCGTCGCGCTCGACGCCGAGGGTGTCGACCTCGAACTCCCGGACGCCGGGGCGTGGCGCGGCACCCAGCCGGCCACGGAGCGTGCAGCCGACCCGCTGCGCCTCGCGATCGACGCGATCGCGCTCCAGGACCGCGAGGACGAGGGCGCGTCTCGCTCGCCGAGTTCGCACGCCACCGCTAACGAGCTCGCGCGCGAGCGCGCGGGTCATGCCGAGGACGACCAGTACTCGGACCCTGGCCCGCTGGCTCGCCACCTCGAGTCGGGAACGGATCCCGCGCAAGAGCGCGAGCTCCACCGGCGCGCGCTCGAGTGGCACCCTCGCTGCGCAGCGAGTTGGTCGAGCGCAACCTCACTCGTGCCGATCAACGTCGAGCGCTACGTCCACGGGCCCTCGATCCGCGCCGACTTGATGCAGGAGGGCTTCGCGGTGCTGTTCCGTGCGGTCGACGGCTTCGACTGGCGTCGCGGCCTGCTCTTCCGCACCTACGCGGTCCACTGGCTCAACCAGGCGTTCCGCAGCTACATCTACAACAACGGGAGCACGGTGCGCGTCCCCGTCTACCTCCAGAAGGCCATGAAGCAGATCAACCAGGCGCGCTACCGCCTGGGCGACATGGACGCGAACCCGATGCGGATCGCGGAGGAGACCGAGATCCCCGAGCACATCGTGAGCGTGGCCATCGCCGCGGGCGCGGCGCAGCATCTCGATCGACGCCGACTCCAAGAAGGACGGCGACGGCAACCGACTCGTCGACCTCCTCGGCGACGGGGACGACGGCGATCCGTACTCGCTCGAACTCGAGGACGTCTCGCTGAGCGAGGGGCCTGAGCGCGCTCGAAAGGCTCGACGAGCGCGAGTCGCTGATCGTGCGGCTGCGCTCGGGCTCGGCGACGATCGGGAGCACACGCTCGCCGAGGTCGCCGCGCGCCTCGGGGTCCTGGTCGAGCGCGTCCGCCAGATCCAGGCACCCTCAAGAAGCTCGACACCGGACCAGAGGCGAGCTCGCACCCTTCCTGAACTGACTTCCGCGTGGTGCGGGGCCGCCGGGACGCCGGCGGCCGCCGCTGGGGGCGACGCGACCCTCGCATTCTGGGCTCCGGGGGTCGCTGTGCTACCATCCGCCGCCGCCGCCGAGGGTCGGGCGAACTCCCCAGGAAGTACGCCGGACCCTATCGCGGCCCCGAGGGTCCGGTCCGGTGTGCGATCCGACGTGCGACGGGCGAGGTCGTCCGGCGCGGCGTCGCGACGACTGCGACGGCGCCGGTCGGGCGCGGCGGCGACCCTCGCCGCGTCGCAGCTCGACGTCATCCGCTTCTCCGATTCGCCTTCGAGCCTGCCAGGTGGCCCCCGGCCCCCCCGCCCCCCGCCCACCTCCCTCGCGGCGCGCGCCGCACCCGAGCACGCGGGCACCGACTCACGTCGGGACCCTTCCCCCGTTCCGCGTCGCGGCCGCACGAGCGCGCGACCCGAGCGCGGTGTCGCTCTCGAGCGACCCGCGAACCGCAGGCACGACGATCGATGACCGAAGACGCGCAGCAGCAGCCCCTCGAGCCGGACGCAGGACGTCCGGTCGGTGGCGTGCCGACGGTGTCCGGCGAGGGCGTCGGGACGGAGCCCGCGCGTTCGTCGGAGGGTGGTCGGCCGCGGTTCGATCGGAAGCCGGCGTGGCTGAAGGTGCCGCTGCCCGGAGGTGATGGCTACAAGCGTCTCAAGGACTTGTCGAAGCGGCTGCGGTTACACACCGTCTGCGAAGAAGCTCGCTGTCCGAACGTCGGGGAGTGCTGGAAGGGGTCGCGGCCGACCATGACGATCATGGTCCTCGGCGACGAGTGCACCCGCCGGTGCCGCTTCTGCGCGGTGAAGACCGTGGAGCGCGCGGCGCCGCCCGACCCCGAGGAGCCGCAGCACGTCGGCGAGGCGGTCGCGGAGATGCGGCTCGGCTACGTGGTGATCACCTCGGTCGACCGGGACGATCTCGAGGACGGTGGCGCCGGGCACTACGCGGCGTGCGTCGAGCGGATCCACGCGCTCGCGCCGGAGACGGTGATCGAGACGCTCGTGCCCGACTACCGCGGGGCGGCGCTCGAGAGCCTCATGGCGTCGCGGCCGCACGTCCTCGCGCACAACGTCGAGGTGGTGCCGCGGCTGCAGCGCAAGATCCGCGACCCGCGGTGTTCGTACGAGCGCTCGCTCGACACCCTGCGGGGCGCGAAGCGGCTCCAGCCGGAGGTGTTCACCAAGTCGGCCCTCATGGTCGGGCTGGGCGAGACCCAGGAGGAGCTCGTGGAGGCGATGGAGCTCCTGCGCTCGGCCGACGTCGACTTCCTGACGATCGGGCAGTACCTCCGCCCGACCCCGAGACACGCCCCGGTGCGCGAGTACAAGGAGCCCGGGGTGTTCGACGAGCTGCGCCGGATCGGCGAAGAGCTCGGTTTCGCCTACGTCGCTGCGGCGCCGCTCGTCCGTTCGAGCTACAAAGCCGCCGAATTCTTCGCCGAGCGCATGGTCCGCGAGCGGCGCGGCGGTCGCCTCGACCCGCTGCCCGCCACCTACGATCCCCGCAACGAAATCGAACGCCGCGGAGAACACCGCGACCCGATCGAACGATGAGTCAGACCGCTCCCTTGTCCGTCATCGCGGCGGACGGCCGCTCGAACGGCTACGACCCCGGCATGAGCGACGACGAGCTCGTGCACTGCTACCGCACGATGCTGCTCGTGCGGGCGTTCGACGACATCTGCCTGAAGCTGCAGCGCGCGGGCCGCATCGGGTTCTCGATCCCGAACCGCGGCGTCGAGGCGACGCAGGTCGGCGCGGCGTCCGCGCTCCGGAGGTCCGACTGGATCTTCCCGAGCTACCGCGACTTCGGCATGGCGCTGTACCACGGCATCTCGCCCGTGGACATGATGCACAACATGTTCGGCAACGCGCGTGACAACGCGAAGGGCCGACAGATGCCGGTGCACTTCACGTTCGTCGAGCCGATCCACTTCTACTCGATCAGCTCGCCGATCGGCACGCACCTGCCGCAGGCCGTCGGGACGGCGTTCGCGATGCAGCAGCGCGGCGAGGACGGCGTCGCGTTGTGCAGCTTCGGCGACGGCGGCACGTCGAGCCTCGGGTTCCACTCGGGCCTCAACTTCGCGGGCGTGTGGAAGGCGCCGGTCGTCTTCCTGTGCCAGAACAACGGCTACGCCATCTCGTGCCCGTCGGAGCAGCAGACGGCGTCCGACGGCTACGCGATCAAGGGCGAGGCCTACGGCGTGCCCGGCGTCGTCGTCGACGGCAACGACCTCCTCGCGGTGCGCAAGGTCGTGACGGAGGCGATCGAGCGCGCGCGGCGCGGCGACGGGCCCACGCTCGTCGAGGCGCGCACGTTCCGCATGGGCGGGCACTCGACGTCGGACGACCCGTCGCGCTACGTGCCGAAGGAGCTCTTCGAGGAGTGGGCGAAGAAGGACCCCGTCGAACGTTTCGAGAAGTTCCTCGCGACGCGCGGCCTGTGGGACGCGGAGCGCGGCGAACGGCTCCGCAAGGAAGCGATGGACGAGGTGCAGGACGCGGCTCGCAAGGCCGAAGCCGTCGGCGCCCCGCCGCTCGAGTCGATCTTCACCGACGTCTACGCCGACGTCCCCGACCACATCCGCGCCCAGGGCGCGGCCGCGTTCGAGCTCGCGAAGCGGCTCGGCGATCCCGCTGCCGGCGACGGCGCCTTCCCCCTCTGATCCCCGCCGGACGCCGAGAGGCGAACCGCCGCGGCGCGAACGCGCCGCTCCGAGTTCACGCACACGAACCACCAGCCATGGCGAACCTCACCCTCATCCAAGCGGTCAACGACGGTCTTCGCACCGCGATGAAGAACGATCCGTCGGTCTACGTCTTCGGCGAGGACGTGGGCCCGAAGGGCGGCGTGTTCCTCGCGACCGAGGGACTGACGCGCGACTTCGGGGCGAACCGCTGCTTCGACACGCCACTCTCCGAGGACGGCATCATCGGCGCCGCGATCGGCATGGCCATGAACGGCCTGCGACCGGTGGCCGAGATCCAGTTCCAGGACTTCATCTTCCCGGCCTTCGACCAGATCGTCAGCGAGGCCGCGAAGCTGCGCTACCGCTCGGGCGGCCAGTACACCGCACCGATGGTGATCCGCACGCCCTACGGCGGCGGCATCCGCGGCGGCCTCTACCACAGCCAGTCCGGCGAGGCGTACTTCTGCCACACGCCGGGCCTCAAGGTCGTCATCCCGTCGACACCGTACGACGCGAAGGGCCTGCTGCTCGCGTCGATCGCGGACCCCGACCCCGTGCTGTTCCTCGAGCCCAAGGCGCTGTACCGCGCCGTCAAGGGCGAGGTCCCCGAGGGCTCCTACACCGTCGACCTCACGACGCTGCGGACCGTCCGCGACGGCAAGGACGTCACGGTCTTCTGCTACGGCGCGATGGTGCCGGTGTGCGAGAAGGCCGCGGCGAAGGCCGCCGAGAAGGGCATCGAGTGCCACGTCGTCGACCTGCGCACGCTGCTCCCGCTCGACGAGGAGGGCGTGCTCGAAGCCGCCAAGCGCACGGGCCGCGTCGTCGTCGTCCACGAGGCGCCGCGCTTCTGCGGCTACGGCGGCGAGATCAGCGCGCTCATCGCGGAGAACTGCATCGAGTACATGGAGGCGCCGATCGCGCGCGTCACCGGGTTCGACACGCCGTTCCCGAACACGCTCGAGCACCACTACATGCCCGACGAGCGTCGGGTGCTCGACGCGGTCGAGCGCGTCGCGACCTACTGATCCCGCCCGAGACCACCCGAACCGAGCCGCGCGCCCCGCGCACCGCGGCCCATCCGAACCACACGCACATGGCACTCGAGTTCAAGCTCCCCGACATCGGCGAAGGCATCGCGGAAGGCGAAATCGTGAAGTGGCTCGTCTCTCCCGGCGACACGGTCGAAGAGCACCAGGCCGTCGTCGAGGTGATGACGGACAAGGCGACGGTCGAGGTCCCGGCGCCGCGCGCCGGCGTGATCTCGGAGCTGCGCGCGAACGAGGGCGACATCGTCCCCGTCGGCGACGTGATCTTCGTGCTCGACGACGGCTCGGGCGCTGCCTCGGCTCCCGCGAAGCAGGAGGCGCCGAAGCAGGAAGCACCGAAGCAGGAGGCTCCGAAGCAGGAGGCGCCGAAGCAGGAAGCGCCGCAGCAGCAGGCGCCGAAGCAGGACGCTCCGAAGCAGCAGCCCGCCGCGAGCGGCGGCGCGTCGCGCGAGTTCAAGCTGCCCGACATCGGCGAGGGCATCGCCGAGGGCGAGATCGTGAAGTGGCTCGTCGCCGAGGGCGACGAGGTCGAGGAGCACCAGGCCGTCGTCGAGGTGATGACGGACAAGGCCACGGTCGAGGTGCCCGCGCCCGCCGCCGGCACGATCCGCGAACTGCGCGCCAAGGAGGGCGACGTCGTCCCGGTCGGCAGCGTGATCTTCGTGCTGGGTACGGCCGGAGCGGCGGCGCCCGAGTCGGCTCCGCAGCCCGCGCACGCCGCGGCGTCCGCACCCGCGGCGACGTCGAACGGTTCCTCGAACGGCGCGTCCCGGCAGAGCGCTCCTGCGAAGTCGTCCTCGAACGGCCGCGTGCTCGCCGTCCCCAGCGCGCGCCGCGTCGCTCGTGAACTCGGCGTCGACCTCGCCGAGGTCCCCGGGTCCGGCCGCGGCGGCGTCGTGCGCCGCGCCGACGTCGAGGCCTATGCACGCGGCGGAGCGCCGAGCGCGCCCGCGACCGCTGCACCGTCGCGCACGCAGACGCCGACCACCGCCAAGCCCAGCGCTCCCGCGCCCGCGCGCCCCGCGGCGCCCGCCGTCTCGCTCGCGAAGGGCGAGCGCGAGACGCGCGTCCCGTTCCGCGGCGTGCGGCGCAAGATCGCCGAGGCCATGGTGCGCTCCGCCTTCACGGCGCCGCACTTCACGGTCGTCGAGGAGCTCGACGTCACCGAGCTCGTGCGCGTGCGCGAACTCGCCAAGACGATGGGTGCGCGCAAGAACGTGAAGGTCACTTACATGCCCTTCATCATGCGCGCCTGCGCCATGGCGCTCATGGAGTTCCCGCAGCTCAACAGCAAGCTCGACGAGCAGTCGCAGGAGATCGTCACCTACGGCTACGTCGACCTCGGCATCGCGACGGACACGCCGAACGGGCTCATCGTCCCGGTGATCCGCGACGTGCAGTCGAAGGGCATCATCCAGCTCGCGTCCGAGCTCAACGACCTCGCGGAGCGCACGCGCTCCGGCAAGGTGACCGCGGAGGAGCTGAAGGGCAGCACCTTCTCGATCACGAACGCCGGCAACATCGGCGGCATCATGGCCACGCCGATCATCAACTTCCCCGAGGTCGCGATCATGGGCGTGCACCGCATCGTGAAGCGCCCCGGCGTCGTCGAGACCGACGAGGGCGACGTGTTCGAGGTGCGCCAGTACATGAACCTGTCGATCAGCGTCGACCACCGCCTGGTGGACGGTGCCGACGGCGCGCGCTTCCTCGTGCGCATGAAGGAGCTGCTCGAGGACCCGGCGCTGCTCGCGCTCTGACCCGACCCGCCGCGGACGAGGGACCGAGATGACGACGATGGAGGAGATCAGGTCGAGCTGGATGGACGGAGCCACGGAGAGCGAGCGCTCGCGCCGCGACCCGGAGTGGCTGCGCTCCCTCATGCGCGACCTGCTCTTCCTGCGCGTCGTCGACGAGCGCATGCTCAAGCTCCAGAGGGCGGGGCGCATCGGCTTCGTCGGCTCGATGCTCGGCCTCGAGGGCTACCTCGTCGGCGTCGCGCGCTCCGTCCCGCGGACGGACTGGCTCTGGTCCGGTCTGCGCGAGGGCGGCGCCGCGCTCGTGCGCGGTCTGCCGCTCTCCGAATACATCGCGCAGATGTACTGCAACTCCTTCGACACGGCGAAGGGGCGGCAGATGTGCAACCACTTCCAGCACGCGGGCACCAACTACCCGAGCTGGTCGAGCGTCATCGGCACGCAGATCCCGCACGGCGTCGGCGCGGCGTTCGCGAGCAAGCAGCGCGGCGACGGCGCGGTCCACACCATCTTCTTCGGCGACGGCGCGTCGAGCTCGAACGGCTTCCACTCCGGCCTCAACTTCGCCGGCGTGTGGAAGGCGCCGTGCGTGTTCGTCCTCGTCGACAACGGTTGGGCGATCTCGGTCCCGTCCCGCGCGCAGACTGCGGCGAAGAGCTACGCGGCGAAGGGCGCGGCCTACGGCGTGCCCGCGCACGAGGTCGACGGCAACGACCCCGTCGCCGTGCACGACGCGATGACGAGCCTGGTCGAGCGCGCGCGTCAGGGCGCCGGTCCGTCGATGCTCGTCGTGAAGACCTACCGCTTGATGGGGCACAGCTCCTCGGACGACCCGACGAAGTACCGCGATCCGCGCGAGGTCGAGCAGTGGCAGGCGAAGGACCCCGTGCCGCGCTTCGAGAAGTACCTGCGCTCGGCCGGTCTGCTCGACGACGGCGACGTCGCGCGCTGGACCGACGAGCTGCGCGCGAAGGTCGACGCCGAGATCCACGCCCAGGAGGCGGCGGAGTCGATGCCGCTCAAGAGTCTCGTCGAGGACGTCTACGCCGACGTCCCGGTGCACCTCCGCCGTCAGTACAACGAGTTCCTGCGCGTCGCCGAGACCCACGGTCAGGCGCGGCCGGGCGACGGCGCCTTCCCGCTCTGAGCCGCACCCCGTGGAGCGCGAGAACGAGCCGCTCGAGGAGCCCACGCTCCCGCCGGTCGACGACCCGACCGAGGCGACGCCGCCGCTCCTGACGGTGCGCGAGGGCGCGCTCTTCGCGGGGCTGCTCGCGGGTGTCGCGCGGCGCTTCGGCTTCGACGCCGTGCTGCTGCGCGTACCGGTCGCCGCCCTCCTCGTCCTCGGCCTCGTGTTCTGGCCGCCGCTGTTCATCGCGCTCTTCGCGCTCTACGTCTTCCTCTGGCTGTGCATCCCCCAAGAGGACCCCTCTCCCCTCGAAAGATGAGCAAGAACGTCGTCGTCGTCGGCGCGGGCCCCGCGGGGTACGTGTGCGCCATCCGCCTCGCCCAGCTCGGCCAGCAGGTCACCGTGGTCGAGAAGGCCGAGCTCGGTGGCACCTGCCTCAACATCGGCTGCATCCCGAGCAAGGCGCTGATCGCCGCGGGCTCGCTGATGGAGAAGGCGCGCCACGCGCAGGCCATGGGCATCAGCTTCGGCGAGCCGAGGCTCGACGTCGGCAAGCTCGTCGAGTGGAAGCAGGGCATCGTCGGCAAGCTCACGGGCGGCGTCGGCGGGCTCCTCAAGAACCACGGCGTGATGGTCGTGCGCGGCGACGCATCGTTCGTCGACGCGAGAACGATGAAGGTCTCGGGCGGCAGCGACGGCGACGTCACGCTGAAGCCGGACGTGTTCGTGATCGCGACGGGCTCGGTCCCGATCGACATCCCGGGCTTCGCCTGCGACGAGAAGGACGTGTGGTCGTCGACCGGCGGCCTCGCGCCGGACCGCATCCCGCAGCACCTCGTCGTGATCGGCGGCGGCTACATCGGCCTGGAACTGGGCACGATGTACCGCAAGCTCGGCTCGAAGGTCACCGTCCTCGAGGCGACGCCCGGCGCGCTGCCCGGCCAGGAGCGCGACTGCGTCAAGGTGATCGAGCGCAGCCTCAAGAAGATGGGCGTCGAGCTGCTCACCAAGACCTTCGCCAAGAGTTGGGAGCGCAAGGGCGACAAGAAGGTCGTCCACGCCGAGGTCGACGGCCAGATGCGCGCGATCGAGTGCGACCAGATCCTCTCGACGGTCGGGCGCAAGCCCTTCACCGGCGGACTCGCGCTCGACAAGGCGGGGCTGCAGCTCGACCAGCGCGGCTTCCTCGCGGTCGACAAGCAGCTGCGCACCAAGGTGCCGCACATCTTCGCCATCGGTGACGTCGCGGGCCAACCGATGCTCGCGCACAAGGGCAGCAAGGAGGGCCTCGTCGCCGCAGCCGTGATCGCCGGCCAACCCGAGGAGTACGACGTGCGCTGCGTGCCCGCGGTGATCTTCACGTCGCCCGAGATGGCGTCGGTTGGACTCACCGAGGAGCAGGTCAAGGAGAAGGGGCTCCCGTACCACACGGGGAGCTTCCCCTTCGCCGCGTCGGGCCGCGCCATGAGCCTGATGGAGACCGACGGCTTCGTGAAGATCGTCAGCCACGCCGAGACCGACGAGGTGCTCGGCGTGCACATGGTCGGTCCCGAGGTCACCGAGCTCATCGCCGAGGCGACGCTCGCCATCGAGATGGGTGCGACCACCGAGGACATCGCGCGCACCATCCACGCGCACCCCACGCTGCCCGAGGCGATGATGGAAGCGGCGGAGGCCGTCCACAAGATGGCCGTTCACATCTACCAGAAGAAGTGAACGGAGCGCGGTGACGATGGGGGAGGCGCTGCGCGAGCTCGAGGTGATCCGACTCGGTCGGGTCTCGTACCGCGACGCGCACGCCTTCCAACAGGAGCGCCTGGCGAAGCGTATCGCCGGCGAGGTGCCCGACGCTTTGATCCTGCTCGAGCACGACGAGGTCGTGACGCAGGGGCGCGGCGAGCCGCTGGGAGCGCTCGAACGCGCCGCGCTCGAGGCGCGCGGCGTCGAGATCGTCGAGATCGAGCGCGGCGGCGAGGCGACCTGGCACGGGCCGGGACAGCTCGTCGCGTACCCGATCCTCGAGCTGGTCGAGGGCGAGCGCGACCTGCACCGCTACCTGCGCGACCTCGAGCAGGTCGTGATCGACGTGCTCGCGGGCCTCGGCGTCCAGGGCCGCCGCGAAGAGGGCGCGACCGGCGTGTGGATCGGCCCCAAGAAGGTCTGCTCGATCGGCGTCGCCGTGCGCCGCTGGGTGACGTGGCACGGCGTGTCGCTCAACGTGAGCAACGATCTCGCGACCTTCGGTGCCTTCCACGCCTGCGGCCTCGAGCCCGGCGTGATGACGCGGGTCGCCGACCGGGTGGAGGTCCCGGCCGACGACCCGTTGCTCGAGCAGGCGTTCAGCGCGGCGTTCGCGCGGCGCTTCGGCCGCCGTCGCGTGGGCTGAGCACCTTCGCGATCACCACTCGAAGGTCGCCCAGCGGTTCGAACTCGACATGTCACCGGGCAAGGAGAACGTCGGGGCACCACCGACGCCGTAGTCCAGAATGGACCCGCCCGTCGCGGTGCTCCCGGTCACGGTGTGGGCGTTGTCCGTGGCGAAGAAGGCATCGTCGAAGGACGCGTGATCGGTAACGCGAGTCACGCTGGACGAATCGTCTAGGCCGGTGACTCCACTCAGTGCCGTCGTGCAGCCGGTCAAGGAGCAGAGATCGAGTGCGAGAGGATCGGCGATGAAACCGATGAAGGAACAGTCCACCGCCAACGAGTCGCGCGTGTCGAATCGTTGCAGGAAGTGCTGAATCCGACCTCGTCCGCTCCGAACACGCACTTCTGGAGGCGTGGGTCGACGCCGCAAGGCTATCGCAGGAGATGCTGTCTGGTGACCCCTGCGCGCTGAGGTTGCAGAGCTCGAGGTCGAATCGGCCGGTCTTCCAGAAGTTCACCCCATGGTTGTCGTTGCCGTGCCCGACCATGCAGGCGAGCTTGACGCTCGCGCTCGACGCCCCCGCGAAAACGTCCGTCACACCGGATTCTCCGCAGGCACGCGCGACACAGGAGGTGATCGACGCGTCGACCGCGTCGAGCTTCACTCCCGCGAAGCCGCACGCGTCGGCTGTGGAGCGGACGAGGTCGAGCGAGCCGTTCGTCCTGGCGATGTGGTAGCCAGCCGCCCGGTCCCGCGACCGTGCTCACCGCGCACTCCGTGAGGCGTGCGGAGACGCCCGTCGCCCGGATCCCCGCCGAGGCCGACGCCACGTCGTCGACGCTGGTCGCCGTGACGACGGCGGCGTCGCCCGCACCGCTGCTGCCCAGGATGTCGTCGAGCCCGACGCTCCGTCGCGTCGTGGAGATCGTGGCGCCGTCGACCTTGCACGGTGCGTAGAGCAGCGTCGCCGGAGCGCCTGGAGCTGAGGCCGCAACTTCGCATCGACGCAGTCCGTCACGCTCGTCGTGAGGCCCGAGTTCGCGAGGTCGAAGGTGATGCCGGAGTCGCCGTCGTCGGCGAAGGCGCGCAGCCCGCGAGCGCCGTCCCCTCCGCGCCGGAGAAGCCCTGGAACGCGTTGTCGCAGCTCGAGGCGTCGCGCACCGTCGCGTTCGGGCTGCACGCGATGCCCATCGCGCTGTTCCGCGCGCGCGCTGACCGACGTGACGGTCGCACCGTCGGCCCTGGGGCCGAAGAAGGCGCCGCCCGCGTCGATCCTGGCGAAGGTGTTCGAGGCGGCGACGCAACCCTCCACCCGCGCGCCGTGCTCCACAAGCAGGCCCTCGGCCGCGTTGTCGCGCAGCACCGCGCCGTCGACGCGGCAGCCCGGACCGAGGAACAGGCCGCGGCCGTTCGATGATACCGCGACGTAGTCGCGGACCGCGACGTCCGCGGCGAGCGACGAGGCGACGGGGGAGAAGTCGAGACGCCGTCGCTCCCGTTGTTCCTGACGATGCAGCCCCGCGATCGTCGAGCCTGCGCTGACGCGAAGACCCTCCGACGAGTTGGAGACGGCGAAGCAGTCTCGATCGAGTGCGTGCGCCGAGCTGCACGCCGAACCTGTTGGCGACGAGGGTGACGTCGACGACGCGCACACCCTCGCTCGACGCACCCAGGATCCCGGAGCCGCCCCACTCGCAGCGCGTGCCGCCGCGGATCGTGACGTCGTCGGTGCTCGCGGGGTCGACGACGATCCCCGATGCGGCGACCCCGTCGCCGTCGAGCGTGAATCCGCCGAGGTCGATGGTGATCCCGTCGCCGTTCACGGTGATGCCGCCTCGGGCTCCGCGGCGTGAAGGACGTGCCCGACCACGTAGGTCCTGGAGCGGTGGCCGAAGGCAGGGCGTCGATGGTCGCGACGACGTTCTGGTGCTCGCGGTGACCGCGAGCGCCGCAGGAGCAGCCGTCGCGAGGATCAGGAGGGCGGTCGTGAGTCGGCCCGTGAGGTGGAGGTGCATGGCGTGCTTCGTCGGTCGGGGGCCGGTACGTGGAGCGGGTCGTGACTCACGGGTTCGTCTTCACTTCGTGCTGGTGTCGTCCGGTCGGAGACTCGCCGAGCGCGCTCTCGGGTCGGGTCGATGGGGTGCGTTCCGAGGCGGCGCCGCTTCGCGGGTTCCTGTTGCACCGCGGCCTCGCGTTGCGCGACGGCGGCGGCGGCCTCGTTCCCGATCGCTGTCGCGAGCTCGCGATCGCGTTCGGAGCGGATCGGAGAGCGCGGCCGCGACCTCCGCCGGGAGGGCGGCGGCTGGTGTCGAGACGGCGGAGCAGTTCGACACGGGCCGAGCGCTCGCGCGCGAGCACGGCGTTCGCCGCCGCGGTCGCGCTCGCGTCGAGGCCGAGTCCGCCGAGCAGGTCCGGGGATCCCGTCACGACGAGTCGTGCCGGATCGTTCGGAGCCTCCGCCGACGAGCGGATCCGGTCCCGTTCGTCGCGGCGCGCGCGGCGCCGTCGCGCCTGGCGAGATCGGGCGAGGACGCCTGATCTCGAGGCCGGGCTCCCGTCGACGCCGTGGCGTCGACGAGGGCGTTCACCTTCTCGCCGGCCGACCTCGTGTCGCCCGCGAGCTGCTCCGCCGTGACGAGGCCGACGCCGACGATCGTCACCGCAGCGATTGCGAGCGGATGGAGGGGGCGCGTCGCCGACGGGTGGCGCCGCGTGGAGTCGTGATCGGGTCGCATGGCGTCGATCAGTCCTCCAGGTTGCCCCAGGCGCTGGTCACCGCGGTCGTCGCGGATGTTCGACACCGGGCCGAGGAATCCGGTGACGTCGTAGGTCGCGATCGAGGCGTTCAGCGACGTGCAGCCCGAGACGAAGATGTCCACGCCGCGTAGATCCCGATCGTGTTGTCCGTCGCGATGCAGTCGCGCACGGTGCTGCCCGTACCGATCAGGAAGGCCGCGTGGTTCGTGTCGGTGCACCCGTCGCCGTGCAGGAGCGCACGTCGCAATTGACGCTCGTCTCGATGCCGTTGTCCTCGTTCCCGTCGGCGGAGCAGTTCGTGAGCTTGCAGTAGTCGAGGCCCAGATGCCGTTCGCGACGTTCTCGAAGGCTGAGCAGTTCTCGAGGAGCACACCGCCGCCGGTGACGACGCCGTCGTTCCGCGACGCCGTGCAGCCGCTGGCGATGCCGCATGAGTCCACGACGACGCCGTACCCGCCGTTGTCGGTCGCCGTACAGTCCCGCGCGATCGAGTAGAGACCGCACCAGATCCCGTCCGCCGCGTTGTCCCGCGCGCTCGAGTCCTCGATGATCCCGCTCTCGTACACGAACAGGCCGAGTTGTCCGCAGCCTCGGCCGTGCAGGCCGAGATGACCGCGGCCTCAGCCGGCGTTGATGCCGTACCTGGTGTCCCGTCACCGAGCAACGCGAGATGGTCGCCCTGTCGTAGACGTAGATCCCGTCGCCTGCGCCCAGTCCGGGTCCGGCCTGCACGGTGCAGTCCGCGACGACGCTCTGGACCCCGTGGGATCCCCCCTGCTGGACGAAGATGCCGACGTCGGTCGAGTCGACGACCGCACAGCCGCGGATCGAGCAGGGGGCCTGGGCGTTGATGCCGTCGCCGGCCTCTGCCCGGAGCTTGCGCCGTTACGGAGGACCACGCAGTCGATCACGGCGCTACCGGGTTCGTCCGTCGGGAGAAGGACGCCGTGCTGGCCGTTGTCCGCGACGGTGCAGTCCTGGACCGACGACCCGGCGTAGGCGGAGATCCCGTCGATGCCGCTGCCGGTTGGACGCAGCCCACGATCCGCGATCCCCGCGTGCGCGCGTCGATCCCGAGGCCGGTGTTGAGGACGTGACGCAGTGCTCGATCAGCACGCCGCTGCTGCACGTCGACGTGGCGAAGAGGTCGCGGTGGACTCCACCGTGATGCCGGGGCCGTCGTTGAGGCGCGCGGGCAGTTCGTGAGCAGCGAACCTGCCCGACTCGAAGCCACCCGCCGTTCCCGCGGGCCCGACGTTGTACGACGCCGTGCAGTCGACGAAGCGCGTGTCGAAGCCGGTGATGAAGCCGAAGCCGTTCTCGTTCCTCGAGACGCAGCGGACGAACGACGTGCCGCTGCCGAGCTCGGAGAAGTCCGATCGGACGCACACGATCCCCGGGTTCGGGACAGCCCGTCACGGTGCAGTCACGGACGATCGAGTCGCTCCCGACGAGGATGCCGCTGCCCCCTGTGCCGATTTGCCGAGCAGCGCTCGACGATCCACCCGTCACCGAGGACGATGCCGGACTCGCCGTGTCGCGCGTGGAAGTCGGACAGACGGCCGGACGGCGTCCTGAGCCCGTTGATCGCGATGTCCCAGCCGAGGACCGTTCCGCCGAGGATGCGGACGTTCGAGACCGCGCCGTTCGTCTTGATCCTGTTGCGCCCGCCGGCGGTCGCCGTCAGGGTTCGTCCCCCGAGGTCGAGGACGACGTCGTCGGACTCGATGGTGATGCCGTCGCCGGGGGTCGCGAGAACGAGGTTCCGCGCCACGACGTAGGCACTGGGGCGCTCGATCGCGAAGGGCAGGGCGTCGATCCGGGTCGCCGTCGGGGCGACTCTGCGGAGCCGGACCTCGCCGCGGAGGCAGGGCGGCGGCGGAATAGCGCGAGGCACGCGATCAGGGCAGGCCGGTCCCGGACGCGTGCCCTCGTGTGGGGGCCTGCGTACTTCTTGGTCGTTCGGATCCTGTCCGAAGCGGTGGGATCCAGGGTGAGTTTCGATCAGGTCAGAGAAGGATCCGGCGCGTCGGCACCGGACTCGTAGGTCCCACCCTTACTGCGGAGCACGCGTGCCACCAAAACCCCCCGGAACGCGGTCCCTGCCGCGGGCTCGACGCTCCGTCGCGCGACGGCTCCCGCGCGCACCTCCACGGAATCCCGGGGTCGCCGCCAGTTCGGCGATCGCGGCGTCCGATCGAGTGCGGGTCCGCGTCCCGTGCGCGGCCGGTCCCCCATGGCAGAGCTTCGAGACGCCCAGGATTTCCTCGCCCGCACGCGCCCGACCTTCGTCGAGCGCGCGGCCTCCGTCTGCGCCCCGGCCGCGCTGGCGGCGGGTTTCGGGACGCTCGGCGGTCCCGAGATCGGCGCCGTGGCGGGAGCGATCGGCGCCGGCGTCGGCCTCGTCGTCGCCGGCCTGACGGAGCGCTTCGCCGAGCGCGTGCGACGCGCGGCCGTCGAGAACGAACAGCTCCTGCGCGCTCGCTCGCGCGAGGAGACGAAGGCGCAGCTCGAGGACCTCGTCGCCGAGGCCGCGCGCACCGCCGCGGAGTTCGAACGCCGCGCGGCGTTCGCCGAGGACGCGCGCCGCTCGCAGAACCAACTCCTCGCGGAGCTCGCGCCGGAGTTCTACGGCCTCCTGCGCTCGATGGGGCACCACGCCGACCAGCTCGTCGCGGCCGACCTCATGCCCGAGGAGCACGAGTCCGCGAACGCGCTCGCGGCGACGGCGGGATCCATGCGCCGGTTGCTCGGCGCGGTGCTCGACCTCGCGCGTGCACGCGCCGGCAGGCTGCGACTGCGCGAGCGCGACTTCGACCTGCTCGCGGCGCTCGAGCGCACCTCGACCGGCTTCGAGCAGGCGGCGCGACGCAAGGGCGTCGAGTTCCAGCTCGCCGTGGGGCGCCTCTCGCGCCACTGGCGTTTCGGCGACGAGCGCCGCGTGCAGCAGATGCTCGAGCGCATGCTCGGCGCCGCGCTCGACACCACGGAACGCGGTGCGATCGAACTCGTCGTCTCCGAGGACCCGGACGACGCGTCGAAGGTGCGCTTCGAGCTGCGCGACGCCGCGCCGATCCACGACCAGGCCTCGTTCGACCGACTGTTGACCGACTCGCCGAGCGGCTTCGAGAGCCTGTTCGAGCTCGACGCGTCGCTCTCGCTCGCGCTCGCGAAGGGCCTCGCCGAGGTGCTCGGCGGCGAACTCCGCGCCGACGCCCGCAAGGAGGGCGGACACACGGTCGTCGTCGTCGTGCCGCTCGCGGCCGGGACCGACCCGCTCGCCGACGACTCCGGCGTCGAGGCGCACGGCGTGGGTCTGCGCGCGATCGTCGCGGCGCCGCCGGGACCGCTCGGCGACCTCGCGGCCTCGACCGCGGCGAGCATGGGCTGGATCGTCGAGCGCTGCACCGACGCCGCGAACGCCGAATCCGCGATCGCGGAGTGGAACGGGGTCGACGTGCTCGTCGTCTCGTCGAGCTTCGACGCGGGTCGCGGCCTCGAGCGCACGGCGGAGTGGACGGGGCGTCACCGCGGTGCGGCGGCGCTCGTGCTCCTCGACCCGTCGGGCGTCCGCGACCCCCGCGCCGTCGCGCACAGCGGCGCGACGAGCGCCGTCGCCGGATCGCCGCACCCCTCGCGACTGCGCGAGGCGCTCGCGGGTCTCGTCCGGCCGGTCGAGCGTGCGAAGGCGCCGGTGCGCGCCCTGCTCGCCTCGGACGACGACGCCGTCGCGAGCGCCGAGACCGCGCGACTGCACGCGCAGGGTCTCGTCGTCGACCGCGTGAACACCGCCGACGAACTGGTCGAGGCGTTCCAGGACGCCGTCTACGGACTCGTCGTCGTCGACCAGGGCAGCATCGACGAGTCCGTGCGCGTCCTGACGGAGCGTCTGCGCACGATCGACGGCTTGTCCACGAGTTCGTTCAAGTTCCACGTGCTCGCGGGCAGAAACTCTCGGCGCGCCGCACCCGTCGTCGACGGTCGCGACGCCGAGCCCCGTCGCTCGGAACCCGCATCGAGCCGTCCCGCTCCCAGGGACGCCGCCCCGGACATGCCCAGCTCCCCGAGCGAGAACCCCATCGACCACTCGGTCCTCGAGGAGATCCGCAGCCTCGCCGGCGACGGCGGCACGGACCTCCTCGCCGAGCTCATCGGCATGTTCCTCGAGGAGACGCCGGTGCGTCTGCGCGGGATCCACGAGGCGATCGACCGCGACGACCTGGTCGAGGTCGAGCGCATCGCGCACGCGCTGAAGTCCAGCTCCGGCAACCTCGGCGCACTCCTGCTCGCGTCCATGTGCCGCGAGATCGAAGCATCCTGCCGCGAGGGCCAGGTCGACGACGTCAAGTCGCTCGTCGAACGCTCACGCACCGAGTTCGAGCGGGTCCGTGCCGCTCTCTCCGCCGAACTCGGTTGACCCCCCGACCCGACCTCCGACCGACTTCCCCATCGAGATGATCCGCAAGGAATTCGAAGAGCTCAAACAGACCGGGCAATTGCCGTCCCCGGCCGGCGTGGGCATGAAGATCCTGACGCTCACGCAGCAGGAGAATTGCTCGATGGAGGAGCTCAACAAGGTCCTCGCCGCGGACCCTGCGCTCACCGGGCGGATCCTCAAGCTCGCCAGTTCCGTGGGCGTCACGAGCGGCCAGCAGGTGCGCTCCGTGAAGGAGGCGTGCATGCGCCTCGGCCTGCGGACCGTCACGAGCGTGGCGCTCGGCTTCTCGCTCGTCTCGAACGGCCGCAGCGGCCAGTGCGAGAAGTTCGACTACGACGAGTACTGGGCGCGTTCGCTCGTCCGTGCGCTCGCCGCGCAGGAGATCAGCGAACGCACGGGACGCGCCGTCTCGGCCGAGGCGTTCACGTGCGCTCTGCTCAGCAACGTCGGGCGACTCGCGCTCGCGAGCTGCCACCCCGAGGACTACGGCGAGCTGCTCGAACGCCAGCGCGCCCAGCCGACCCTCGAGCTCGCCGCGCTCGAGACCGAGATGTTCGGCATCAACCACCACGAGGTGGCCGACGCGCTGATGGCCGAGTGGGGCCTGCCCGACGCCTTCAGCGAGGTCTGCCTCGCGTTGGGCGAGGACGACGGCGACTCGTCGCTCGAGGGCTACTCTCGCGAACTCTACGAGGTCATCAAGGAAGCCCAGGTCATCGCGGACTACGTGATGAAGGGCGAGGATGCCGACCCCGCCTCGATCAAGGACATGGCCCAGCTCGGGACGCGGCTCGACGCGTACGACGTCGAGCTGGGGCGCCTGTGCGACTCCGTGCTCAAGCAGTGGATCGACTGGGGTCGCATGCTCGACCTCTCCAACGAGTCGCGCGCCGCGTCGGTCCGTACCGACCGCAACTGGGAGCACGAGGGCTCGGCCAGCGCCGAGGCGCAGAAGAGCTCCGACGGCGTGCGCGTGCTCGTCGTCGACGACGACCCGGTGAGCCTCAAGGTGCTCCAGCGACTCCTGGTCGAGGCCGGGCACGAGGTCATGCTCGCACGCGACGGGAAGGAGGCGCTCGCCGTCACGCTGAAGCGCCGCCCGCAGGTCGTCATCACGGACTGGGCGATGCCGAAGCTCGACGGACTCGAGCTGACGCGCACGCTGCGCCGCACCCCGTGGGGCCGCCGCATCTACGTGCTGCTCGTCACGGGCAACGACCGCGAGGAGCGCGTCCTCACGGCCTTCGACGCGGGCATCGACGACTACGTCACCAAGCCCTTCCGTCCGAAGATGTTGATGGCGCGCCTGCGCGCGGGGATCCGCCTCGTCAAGCTGCAGGAGCAGGTCGAGCTGGACCAGGAGATCCACCGCAAGAACGCCATCCAGATGACGCGGATGAACCGGCAGCTCAAGGAGGCGGCGAACACCGACTTCCTGACGGGCCTGCCGAACCGCCGCTGCGCGATGACGCAGTTCGACAAGCAGTGGAAGAACGCGCAGGCCACCGGCGCGCCGCTCTCCGTGCTGATGCTCGACATCGACAAGTTCAAGTCGGTGAACGACACCTACGGCCACGACATCGGCGACGTCGTGCTGAAGGAGACGGCGCGCGTCCTCAAGGGAGCGGTCCGCCGCAACGACACCGCGGCGCGGATGGGGGGCGAGGAGTTCCTCGTCATCTGCCCGGGCGCCGACGTCGACGAGGCGCGCATGGTCGGCGAGCGGATCCGTCTGCGCGTCGAGAGCAACCACATCAGCTTCGGCGAGTTCGACCGCAACGTCACGATCAGCGTCGGCGTCGCGCAGAACATGCCGGGGGTCGAGGACATCGACCACCTGATGCGACTGGCCGACGAGGCGGTGTACGTCTCGAAGTCGAACGGTCGCAACCAGGTCAACGCCGTGCAGACGCCCACCAAGGCGCAGTCCGCCTGATCGAGATCGAGGGGAGGGAGCCCGGGAGGGCACCCAGACGAGGCCCGTGCCGCTCCGCGGTGCGGGCCTCGTCCTTCCGTGCGCGCTGTCGGCGCTCGCTATGATCCGCGGCGATGTCGCTCGCCGGATTCCTCGACCGCACGGGCCTCGGCAGTCGCGAGGCTCGCGCCTGGGCGAGCTACGACTGGGCCAACTCCGCGATGGTCACGGTCGTGATGACCGCGGTCTTCCCGGTCTACTACTCGAAGTCGTTGTCGGAGGGGCTCGATCCCTCGGACGCGAAGGTGTACTACCTGTGGGCGACGACGGCCGCGCTCGTCGCGTCGGCGATCGCGTCGCCGCTCCTCGGAGCGGTCGCCGACTCGCGCGGTCGCAGGAAGACGTTCCTCGCCGTCGCGATGCTGTTCGGCGTCGCCTCCGTCGCCGCGCTCGCGTTCTTCGACACCGGCGCCTGGGGCGGAGCGCTGGCCGCGTTCGCGCTCGCCAACATCGGCGCGACGCTGAGCTTCGTCTTCTACGACTCGCTGCTGCCCTTCGTCGCGAAGGGCGGCGACATGGATCGCCTGTCGACGGCGGCCTACGGGATCGGCTACCTCGGCGGCGGGCTCGCGCTGGGCCTCTGCACGCTGCTGATCTCGTTCCCCGGCGTCGTCGGGATGGAGCCCGGGACCGCGCCCGTGCGCGCGTCGTTCGTCGTCGTCGCCGCGTGGTGGGGGATCTTCTCGATCCCCGTCCTCCGGCGGGTGCCCGAGCCGCCGCCCACGGTCGCCGCGGCGCGGCGCGGAGCGGTCAGGCAGCTGCTCGACACGCTCGCGGAGCTCCGGCGCTACCCGCAGGCGCTGCTCGTGCTGCTCGCCTTCCTCCTCTACAACGACGGGATCGTCACGATCATCCGCATGGCGGCGATCTTCGCCGAGGACCGCGACATCCCGTCCGAGACGGTCCTCACGATCCTGCTGCTCGTGCAGTTCGTCGCGCTCCCCGCGGCGTTCGGGTACGGGCAGCTCGCGCGCCGGTTCGGCGCCAAGCGCTCCGTCCTGTTCGGCATCGGCGGCTACGGCGTCATCACGCTGCTCGCGGGATGGATGTCGACCACGACGCACTTCGTCGCGTTGGCGCTCGCGGTCGCGCTCGTGCAGGGCGGCGTCCAGGCGCTCAGTCGATCGCTGTTCGCGTCGTTCATCCCCGCGTCCCGCAGCGCCGAGTTCTTCTCGCTGTTCGGCGTGGCCGAGAAGTTCTTCAGCATCCTCGGTCCGATGGTGCTGAGCTGGTCGATCGCGTGGGTCGGCGACCGCTGGGCCGTCCTCTCGCTGTTGCCGTTCTTCGCGGTCGGTGCCCTGCTCCTCGCGCGGGTCGACGAGGAGGAGGGGCGCCGACGGGCGACCGCCGGCTGAGCGCTACCGGCGCAACGTCGTTTCACCGGGAGCGGCCTGAAGGCGTCCCGCGGATTTTCGCAGTCTTCGCAAAGACAGCGGCGCCGGTGTCGTACTCCTGGGCGACGAGAAGTTGCAGGGCGCACCACCTCCGCGGTCTGGATGGGGAACTGGGTTGAGCGGAGGACTGGTGCGCCCCACTTCTTGCTCGGTTTCGGACCAAAGGGAACGGGGCCCCGCGCCAAGCGCGGGGCCCCGTTCCTTCTTGGTCGCGCCTCTTGGTCCGCGACCGGGCGGGGGAGCGGCGCCGACCGGAGGCGCCGCCCGCGCCGCCCGCGCCGCCGGCCGACACCCGGCCGCACCTTCGCCCCCCGGCGGACGACGCACCCCGCAACCGACCGCGCCCGGGGCTCGTTCGAGCCCCGGGCGCGTCCTCGGCCCGCTGGGGCCGCCTCCCGCTCCGGTCGGCGCGGACCGCTCGGCCGGCGCGCCCCGTCCCTCAGCGCGGCACCGGGACCGAGGTCCCCATGCCCGGCCCGTAGACCACGGCGTTCGAGAAGAGCCGCGCGGTGCCGAGGAAGTAGCCGCGGAAGACCGGGTCGTCCGCGAAGCACACGACCTGCCCGGCGCCGACGCGATCGACCGTGCAGTAGGCCGACAGCCGGATGCGCTCCCGCGCCTCGGGCCACAGCAGGCCGGACAACCGCAGCTCCCCGCCGTCCGCGAACCGCACCGGGCAGTCGCCCTTCGTGAGCAGGGCCGTGCTCCCGCTGAAGAAGGTCGGGACGCAGGGGCCGGTGCCGGCGGCGAGCCAGTGCTCGACGTCCACGTGGGCCTTCAGGATCACGCCCTCCGGTCCGAAGCGGCGCATCCACGCGTCGCGGTCCTCGCCGCCCGGCAGCGCTCCGTCCTCGTCCGAGTCGAAGCTCTCCCCGCCCGGCGCCAGGGTTCCGTCCCACAGCGCCGCGGCATCGATCTCGCCGGTCCCGGCCTGCATCGCGCGGACGGCCGCGGCCCGGTAGGACGCGAGGTCCTCGAGCGCGTCGCGGTGGCGGACGACCTCGATCAACCCGTCCTCGCCGATGACGCCGTTCACCGCCGAGCCCACGGCGATCAACGTGCCGCCGGCCCGGACCCAGTCCTCGATGCCGCGCAGTTCGCGCGCCATGCCCGGCGGCGCGACGATCACGTTGTAGCGACGCAGGTCGCCCGACAGCCCGTCGAGGATCGAGTGCGGCATGCCGAGCCGCACGTCGAGGTGGTGCCAGAGCGCACCGAAGTCCGTCGTGCTGGCCGGCGAGTTCGCGAGGATCGCCACGCGCGGGCGCTCGAGCAGCGTGAAGTGCTGGCCGCCGAGGTCGGGTCCCTCGTCGGGCGAGCGGCCGGTCTCGAGCGGGTACGCGCGGACGCCCGCCCAGCGCGCGGCCTCCTCGACGAGTCGCGCGACCGTGGGCGGGTTCTCGTGGGCGCGCACGAGCAGGCTGAAGCGCGCGAAGCCGCGGCCCGCCGCCGTGAACGGTTCGTCGCCGAGGTGCACACGGACGCCGAGCTCCATCGCGCGCGCGGCGAAGCGCGTCGCTCCGTCCGCCGCTCCGTCGACCGCCCACGCGTAGGCGTCGCCGCCGCCGCGCGTCGTGGTCGCTTCCTCGGCGGGCGCCGCTCCGTCGCGCAGTCCGTCCGGTCGACCCCACCAGCACGGCAGGTCGAACGCCATGCCGACGTTCCAGGCCGTGACGTCGTAGATGTTGCCGAAGCCGCGCCGCTCGATGTCGCGACGTTCCTTCGCGAGGTAGTCGTCGGGCATGCGCGGGTCGAACCCGAAGAACGCGCGGACGAGTCGGCCCGACAGCTGGCGCGGCGAGACGAACAGCGTGCCTTCGGGCACGTCGATCGACTCGACCTTCTCGCCGAGTCGGCCCACGGCGTCCAGCAGCTTGCCGCCCGCCGCGTAGTGGTACTCGATGCCCTGACCGTCGAGGACGTCGCGCAGGATCGCCATGCGCTCCGGCTTGTCGTTCGGGAAGACGCAGAAGAGTTCGCCGCCGTACTCGCTCGAGAGCGGCACGTTCCTCGCGCGCAGGAAGTCGGCCAGGATGCCCGCGCGGTTCTGCAGCACCGCGGCGAGGTGCGACGTCGACGCGACGACCTCGCGGTGAACCGACTCGCGGTAGCTCACGACCTCGCCCGACGCGCGCGTGACGGGTTGGCCGTTGCCGCGCGCCTGCTCGTAGAGCATCCCGATCGCCCCGCGGAGCGACGACCACGCGTCGGAGTAGCCGGGGTACCAGCCGTCGGCCCACTCGCGCGTGTAGTAGCCCCACTTGTACTTGTCGAACGCCTTCGCCGCGGCGTCGGCGAGGAGCTTCTGCCAACCGATCAGCGTGTTCGGCAGCTCGGGGTTGTGCGCGACGTTGAGCGGGTACATCAGGAACGTGTCGAGCGGACCCTGCTCGTGCCCGTCGATCAGTACCTGCGGGTCGAACTGGCGCAGCGCGCGCCAGCGACCGCGGGTCTCCGGCGTGACGCCGGCGACCCAGTCGCGGTTCATGTCGATCAGGTAGTGGTTGCCGCGGCCCTGCGGCCAGCGACCGCGCTGCATGGCGTCGTGGTCGGTGTTCGTGACGTAGCCCGACATCTGGACGTACTGCGAGCGGATGCGTTCGCGGCCGTCGGGATTGAGGCACGGATCGATCACGACGACGCACTCGTCGAGCAGCTTCGTCACGTCGGGACTCGTCCCCGACACGAGGTGCCAGGCCATCACGAGCGCGGCGTCGGACGGCGCGGGCTCGTCGCCGTGGATGCCGTAGCCCATCCAGATCACCGCCGGCGCGTCCTTGCACGCCGCCGCATCCTTCTCCGCGTCGCGCTCGGCGGGGACGTCGCACTCGAAGCGCGACGCGAGCCACTCGTCGAGCCGTTGGTGGTTCTTCGGCGACGTGATCACCGCGTAGACCAACTGCCGACCCTCGTAGGTCCTGCCGTAGGGCTGAACCTTCATGCGCTCCGACGACGCCGCCCACAGCCGGTAGGCCGCGAGGATCTCGTCGTGGCTCGCGACGCGGCTGCCGGCGGGCTGACCGAGGATCGCGTCGGGCGTGGCGATCGCCGGGTCGTGCTGCGAGTCGGGGAAGAACGGCGCGTCCCAGCTGAGGTAGGGCGACCAGGCGGGGTCGCCGAAGGGGATCGGCGTCGACGCGCGTTCGCGCGGGAACGGCAGCGTGGGCGCGGTCTCCGCACTCGTCGTACGGTCGGTCTGTGCGAGGAGCGACGACGCCAGGATCGACCAGGCGCCGAGGGACACGGAGATGCGTTGCAGTCGCGACGTGGTCGTCATGGCGTGGGACGCGACGGTCCCTTTCTGGTGTCGTCGTCGGGCGAACTTCGGACGGGCGCGCACCGGTGCAGGAGCACGGGAGCGCGCGCCCATGGCCGGCTTCAGAGCGTGGTCTCGCGGACCTTGCGGTTCTGTTCGGCGCGGTAGGCGATCAACTTCTCGCGCACGTCCTCGTTCGACAGCGCGATGATCGCGCCGGCGAGGAGTCCTGCGTTGGTCGCACCGGCCTTGCCGATCGCGAGCGTCCCGACGGGGACGCCGCCCGGCATCTGCACCATCGAGAGGAGCGAGTCCATCCCGCCGAGGTCCTTCGTCGCCATCGGCACGCCGAGGACGGGGAGGTGCGTCATCGCGGCCGCGACGCCGGCGAGGTGCGCGGCGAGACCCGCGCCCGCGACGATCACCATGAGCCCGCGCGACTCCGCCGTGGTGCAGTACTCGAGCAAGAGGTCGGGGGCGCGGTGCGCCGAGATCACGCGCGACTCGCAGGGGACGCCGAGGAGCTCGAGCGTGTTGACCGCCTGCTCCATCGTCTCCCAGTCGGACTTGCTGCCCATGATGACGCCGACGAGGGGCTTCGTCGGGTCGGTCCTCTTGTTCGTCATGGCTGGTCTCGCTGGCTCGGGTTTCGGCGCGGTGGGGTCGCAGTGTAGTGGCCCGCGACCCGCGGCGTCGCGGCGCTGCGCCCGCTATCCTGTCGCCCATGGAAGGCGCGTCGAACGGCGGAACCACACCCGAGGGGGAGGAGTGCGAGGGCGGAGCGTGCTCGCTCCCGCCGCACCTCCTCGCGCGTCGTTCCGCGAAGCCCGCGGAGCCCGCGACGGAGGAGCGTTCGGACGACGTCGTCCCCGCTCCCTGCCTGCTGCTCGTCTGTGGACTCCCGGCGAGCGGGAAGAGCTGGCTCTCCGAGCACCTCGCGCCCCTCGTCGAAGCCGACCTGTTCCAGAGCGACGTCCGGCGCCGCCGCATGTTCGAGGTGCCCGACGGCGAGCACTATCGCGGCCCGTACGACCAGGGCATGTACACGCCCGAGGCGAAGCAGCGCGTGTACGACTCGCTGCGCGCCGACGCCCGCAACACGATCGAGAGCGGTCGACGCGCCGTCGTCGACGGGAGCTTCGTACAGCGCCGGTGGCGCGCGCCGTTCGCCGAGCTCGGGCGCGCGCTCGGCTGCCCCTTCCTGTTCGTCGAGGTGGTGTGCGACGAGGAGACGGTGCGCCGGCGCATCGAAGCGCGCCTGCGGGAGCGCGACCAGCCCTCCGACGCCGACTGGAACGTCTACCTCAAGCTCAAGGAGCAGCGCGAACCGTTCGACGACGTCGAACCGCTGCAGCACGTCGAGGTCGTCTCGGGCACGGACATGCACGAGGTCGTCCTCACGCTCGGCGCCAAGTTGCGCGCGCAGCTCGCGTAGTCGCGCCTCGCGGCGCGCTCCGCGACCGTGCGGTTTCCGCTCAGAACCGGTACCGCACCTGCATGCGCACGAACGACGCCTCGTCGTCCTCGGCGAAGGCCGCGCCGGGGAAGAACACTCCTGCGGCGATCTCCACGTCGAAGTCCTCGAACGCACGCGTCCCGAGGACGAGGTCGAGTTCGCTGCCGAGGTGGCGGTCGAGCCCGTTCGGGTCGGCGTCGAGGTCCGTGTCCCGCAGGAACGTCGCGGCTTCGACCTGGGCGAAGTCGTGCCAGACGAGGGCGAGGGTCGAGTGCTCCTCGAACCACCAGCTGAGAGCCAGCGTCGCGACGCGGAGGTTCGAGAGTTCGGGGTCGACGAGTTCGCCGTAGTAGCGGATCGACGTCGCCGTCCCGAGCTTGCCGTTGTTGTCCTGCAGGCCGGTCTGGCGGTAGGCGGTGTCCGTGCCGCTGCCGTCGTCCCCGCTGCCGAAGGCCAGTCCGGCCGCGAAGGCGAGCGGCCAGTCGCGGTCGTGTGCGACGAATCCGACGTCGTAGCCGAACCCGCGCACGTCGCGCCCCGCTTCCTCGCCGACGACCGCGGAGAGTTCGGCCCACGTCTCGAACGGGTCCAACCAGTCCCCGATCGCCCGGACGCCGACGTGCGTCAGGCGCGTCCCCGGGAGTTCCTCCGGGTCGCGGTGCATCATCCAGGCCGCGAGATGGCGGTCGTCGTCGAGGCTGGAGACGTACGCCGACACGTCGAGCGAGCCCTCGTCGCGACGATCCGCCGATCCCAGCGTCGTCGCGAGGGCGAGTTCCCAGCGCCAGGTGTCCTCGCGACCGTACAGCCGGACGGCGTCGAGGTCCTGGTCGTAGATCCACTCGCGCGGATCGTCGAAGTCCTGACGACCGACGCGCAGGTCGACGCCTTCGCCGAACACGTCGGACAGGTGCAGCCACGTCTCCCCGAACTCGAGCTCGTCGTCCGACGTCCTGCCGTCCTGGTCGTCGTCGCGCCAGCGCTGACGGAACTTCGCCTCGGCGCGCGCCGTGACGTCGTGGCGGATCGCCCAGCCCAGGCGCAGTCGGGCCGACACCACGTCGTCGAGCCGATCGTTCGGGTCGGTGCCGTCGAGGTCGAAGTCGGTCTCGTCCGTGCGCTCGTACTCGATCTGACCGCCGACCCGGACGCCCGGAGCGATCTCGAAGCGCTCCTCGAGCAGGTCGTCCTCGTCGATCGTCGTCGCGACCGAGACCTCCGACCAACGCTGTTCGTAGCGAGGGAGGTCGTCCGCGGCGTACTCCGACTCGACCTCGCAGTCCGGAGCGAGCACGACCGATCGACCGAGAAGGGTGAGCTCGATGCCGCCCTCCACCTCCGTCAGGGAGTCGATGCGACCCGACATGCGGTCGCGCCCCTCGCCCCACGGCCGCACGTCGCGCGCCGAGAAGCGATCCGGTCCGCGGTAGCGACCCTCGATCCTGACGCGGCGACCCGTGAGGTCGCCGGGAGCGATCGAGGTCCACTCGGCCCTGTCGGTGATCGCGACGGGGACGCCGAGGAGGACGAGCGCTCCGTCCGCCACGTCGTGGGAGGTGACGACGCCCGTCAACGACTCGTAGCGCTCCTCCGCGCCGGGCTCGACCTTGCTCGCGACGAAGCGACCCAGGTCGTCGAGTTCACCGCGAACCTCGACCCAGTGACCGACGCGGAGGTCACTGGGCGAGAGCTCGATCTCGTCGGCAGGGGCGGTTCGTGTCGTGAAGGCGAGGAACAGGAGGGCGAGGATCGGCGCGCTCATCGGATCGATCCGGCGTGTTCGTCGTCGGCGCAGCGCTGGGCGAGTCCGACGAGACAGGGGCCGAGGTGGGACCAGCGCGGCCGGATCGCGTAGACGCACGCGAGGCGGAGGAGCGAGGTCGACTGGTAGAAACGGAGGTGTTCGAAGAAGGTCCGGTCGACGACCGGACCGAGTCCGTCGACGAGCGCCTCGCTGCACGCGCGAGCACCCTGTGCGTCGACGCCCGCGAGACCCTGGAGCCGCCGCAGCGCCACGTGCGCGAGGAGGTTCGCCGGGTCGAGGGCGGAGTCGGCCTCGCACAGCGAGTCGAAGTCGAGCAGCGACGGGCCGTTCGCCCCGAGGAGGAACTGGCGGTCGTGGAGGTCGCGGTGGCACGGGACGAACGTCTCGTTCGCGCGGGGTGCGAGTGCAGCGACGCGCTCGCGCAGGAGCTCGAAGCCGTCGAGGCCGCGACCGATGGCTCGGACGAGCCGCCGGTGCGTGGCGTCGACGACGTCGAGTTCGTCCTGTGCGGTGTGCCGGTCGAGCTCGCAGCCCGGGTCGGCCGCCTGCATCTCCGCGATGCCGCGTCCGATCGTCCGGAAGTCGTCGGCGTCCGAGCGTGCGAACCCCGGCTCGAGTCCGTCGACGCGTGCGAGGACGAGTGTCGCCGCCGCCTCGTCGACGTCGACGAGCGCCGGAACGGCGAACGAGCACTGCTCGCCGATCCTCGCGGCGGCGCGTTGCCTCGCGAGTGCGCGCGCGAAGCGGCTCCGGCGGTGTCCCTTGTGGATCACGGTCGAGTCGCCCTCGCCGATCGCGGCGACGACGCGGCGACCCGGACGCCACGCGAGGATCGCGTCGTCGCGCACGTCGCCGAGTCGACGCGCGAGCGGGAGGCGTTCGTCCTCGCGGGGTTCGACGCGCACGACGCCCGGGTCGTCGAACCGCCACCACGCCGGGCCGCCCTCGAGGTCGAGCCACAGCTTCCCGTCGCGGTCGAACTCGGCGCGACGGACGTGCTCCTGGACGAGCGGGTCGTCGAGCGTCGCACCCAGGGCGTCGAGCGCCCGGGCGAGGTGGGAGCCGGGCCTCATCGCCCGACCTCCTCGCGGACGGAGGCGGAACGATCGAGCAGCCGGGACGCGCGTTCGACGGCGTCGACCTCGAGCCTCCGCACGGCGGCCGCGGCTCGCGCCACCAGCGCGCGCACGACGAACGGCGCGAGCTCGCGGAGCTCGAACCGGACCGCGCCGTCGTAGCCCTCGAGGAAGGCGCGCGCGGACTCCTCGAAGCTCGCGCCGCTCGCCGCGACGTCGCCCGCGACCCAGTCGGCGACGTCCTCGAGCGGCTCGCCGACGGCGACGGAGTCGGCGTCGAGCAGACGCACCCCGGAGCCGTCGCGCGCCGTCGCGACGCAGTCCGGGTGGAAGTCCCCGTGCGTCCACGTCCGTGCCGCGGACGCGAGTTCGGGCCAGCGCGCGGCGCGGAGCCGCTCGAACGGTGCGAACCACGGCGAGGGGTCGAACCTCGGTGCGGTGCGCGCGAGCGACGGATCGACGGCGACGGGCGTGCGGTGGACGCGAGCGAGCAGGGCTCCGGCGACCTCCGGCGCGTCGTAGTCGTCGTGCACGCGCGGCTCGACGTCGAGCCAGCGTTCGTACAGGACGCCGGTCCGCTCCTCGACGCCGATCGTCGGCGGGAAGAGGTCGTCGCTGCAGTTCGCCCCGAACGCGCGCGGTTTCCTCATGACGTCGGTCGCGCGACGCGGCTCGAGGCACCGCACGCCGAGCGACGTGCGCTCCTTCGCGCCGTCCGCGGTCATCAGTCGGACGTCGAAGCGGAGAACGGCGCGCGAGGAGGGCCGGTACCGCACGAGGCGCGAGGCGAAGTGCTTGCGGCGCACGCGCCGTCCCGGCGCGACGCCCTGCGACTCGAACCAGCGCGCGAAACGACCGACGTCGCGCACGCGCACCGCTCCGGGGAGGTCGGGATCCGCCGGGAAGACGTGCGCGAGCACGCCGTTCGCGGGGTCGACGTGCCAGCGCAGCTCGCTCCCGCTCCCGTCGCCGAGCCGACCCTTGCCGAGCCTGTCCGCGTCGCCCGCGTCCCACTTGCCGTCGAGGTGCCGGCGCCAGACGACGAGCTCGGCCGAACCGGCCTCGGACACGCGGTAGCACGCCGTCGTCGAGACACCCGGCTTCCAACGCGCGTAGAGGAGCTCGACCTTCGAACGCTCGAACTCCGGGAGGAGCAACGGGACGAATCGCTCGCGGAACTCGTCGGCGTCCGGCGGCGCGAGTTCGGGCTCGCCGGCGAGCGCGGGGATGCGCGAGTCGCGCGAGTGCGGAAGCAGGCCCGTCACAGCACGGCCTCCGCGGTCGAGGCGCGGAGTGCGCGCCGGTAGCCGGGCATCTCGCGCTCGAGGAGTCGGTGCGGGCCGCGCGCCGCGACGCGACCGTTCTCGAGGAAGACGACGGAGTCGAAGTCCGAGAGGTCGCCGAGGTCGTGCGCGATGACGAGGACGATCCGCTCGCGAGCGAGTTCGCGGAGGAGGTGGAGCGTGTTCGCGACACCCGCGGCGTCGAGACCCGCGAACGGCTCGTCGACGACGAGCACGCCGGGGTCCGTCAG
Organism: Planctomycetota bacterium; assembly: GCA_041398665.1. GTDB lineage: Bacteria > Planctomycetota > UBA1135 > UBA1135 > Rohdeia. Next base: position 90,701 of record JAWKUH010000006.1, read on the forward strand.
GAGTGCGCGCGCGAGACAGATGCGCCGCGTCTGTCCGCCCGAGAGTCCGCGACCCTGCGCGAGGAGTTCGTGGTCGAGCCCGCCCTCGAGGGCCCCGACGATCTCGAGCGCGCCCGTGGTGCGGAGCGCGTCGAGGAGCTCCTCGTCCGTCGCCTCGGCGTTCGCGAGCAGGAGGTTCTCGCGCAGGGTCTCGCCGAACAGGAGCGGTGTCTGGAGCACGAGCTGGACGCGCTTGCGCAGCGACTCGAGCTGGAAGCGTCGCAGCGGCGCTCCGTCGAGCTCGACCGTTCCTTCCGTCGGGTCGGCGAGCCGCGCGGCGAGCATGCAGAGCGTCGACTTGCCCGCGCCGTTCGCTCCGACGAGCGCCACGAGTTCGCCGCGACGGAGGTCGAGGTCGACGGAGTCGAGGACCTGCGGGCCGCCGGGGTACGCGAACGAGACGCCGCACCACGAGATCTTGGTCGGTCGGGACGGCGCCGGCACCGCGTCGGGTTCCTCGCGCACCGCGGGCTCCTCGTCGAGGATCTCGACGACGCGCTCCGCACCGGCGACGCCGCGCGAGAGTCGCTCGGCCTGCCGCGCCGCCGAGCGCAACGGACGGAGCAGTCCCCGCACCCAGGACATGAACGCGAGGAGTTCGCCGGGAGAGAGCGCTCCCTCCACGACGCGCCACGCCCCGAGTCCGAGCGTCAGCGCGAGCGCCGCACCGAGTTGCGACTCGATCGAGGCGGAGAGCGCCGCGGCGAGGCGCGTCGCCTTGAGCCCGGCGCGTTCGCTCGTGCGGTTCGAGCGCTTGAAGCGACGCACGACGTGTCCGCCGCCCCCGAGCGACTGGACGACCTCGTTGCCCGCGATGGCCTCGTGGAGGAAGTCGGCCATCGCGCCCTCCTTGCGGCGCTGCTTGCGCACCGCGACGGTCAGGCGCTTCGAGATGAAGCGGACGCTCGACGCGAGGATCGGACCGGCTCCGAGCACGACGACCGCGAGGAGCGGGTCGAGCCAGAACAACAGGCCGACCGAGCCCGCGAGCAGGAGCGACCGAGCGACGAGTTCGAGGCTCGAGTCGACGAGCATCGAGCGCACGAGCGGCACGTCGCCGACGAGCCTCACGAGCAGGTCGCCGCTCTTGCGTCGCGCGTGCTGCACCGGGCCGAGCTCCGCGAGGTGCGTGAACAGCCGCGCGCGGAGCGAGCGCGCGAAGTCGTGGCCGATGAGCGCCTGGCGCACGACGCGCAGGTACTGCGTCGCGGCGAAGGCGATCGAGAGTCCGAGTGCGAGCGCGGCACCCTCGAGCACGATCGCAGTGGCGTCCGCCGGGCTCCGCTCGCCCGCGGCGTAGGGCACGAGCGCGGAGTCGAAGATCCACTTGATCGGCAACGGGCGCGCGAGCTCGAACGCGGTCGCGACGAGCGCGAGGAGCACGACGGTGACGTAGCCGCCGCGGTGTCCTCGCAGTTCCGGGCCGAAGCGCCGGGCCGTCGCGACCCAGGCGCGCACACCGAGGACGTCCTTCACGCTCCCACCCCGCTCCCGCCCTTCGAGCGCCGCGTCGGGCGGACGGGGCGCACCAGGTCGAGGACTCCGGCGGCGACGTCGTCCCACGTGCGCGCTCGGCCGCGCTGTCGCGCACCGCCCGACATGCGTTCGCGCAGGGCCCGGTCGAGGACCGCGAGCTCGGTCGCCGCGAGGAGCGCGTCGTCGTCCCGCGCGGGGACGACGAGCCCGGACACGAGGTGTTCGACCGCGAGAGGGAGGTCGCCGACGTCCGTCACGACCGGCACGGCGCCGAGCGACATGGCCTCCGCCAGCTTGAGCGGCGAGAACCACGGCGGAGCGTCTGCGCGGTAGGGCAGCAGCACGACGTCGAAGCGCGCGACGTGCGCCGCCACCTCGGACGGCGGGACCCACTCGACGTGGACCACGCGGTCGCGCGGGAGGAGACCGACGTAGTCCTCGAACTCGCCCTCGCCGACGATGGCGAGTTCGACGTCGTGGCCGCGGTCGAGGAGCTTGCGCATGACCGCGACCGTCCGCTCGAACGCGTGCCAGGGCCGCAGCCTTCCGTGGAACCCGACGACGGTGCGACCGGGCGTGCAGAAGCCGGGTGCGGGCGCGACGTCCGCGAGGAACTCCGGCGCGACGGCGTTCGGTTCGACGAGCACGCCTTCGTCCCGCCCGCTCGTCGCGACGACGTGGTCGCGCACCGCGGAGGAGACGCACACGACGCGCGTCGAGCGACGGAAGAGTGCGGCTTCGCGCTCGCGTTCGGCGTCGGTCGGGACGTGGTCGCGGTAGCGCTCGGCCTCGAGGAGGAGCGGCGCGTTGACCTCGAGGACGTGGGGGACGCCGTGCTCGACGCACAGCACCGAGGAGAGGTCCTTGCCGAGCGCGTGGCGCTCGTAGACGACGTCGATCGAGCCGCACGCGAGGTGGTGCTCGAGTCGTGCGCGGAGCACGGAGTCGTCGGGCTCGTCCAGTGCGAGGACGTCGGCACCGGCGCGCAGGAACGCGTCGCGCATCGCCGCGACGTGGACCGCGGCGCCCTTCGACCGTCCGGGACGGACCCCGCGGTCCTGGTTCACGTACGCGACGCGCACGTCTCCCTCCCGACGAGGACCGCGGCGTCGAACCACTCGCCGAGCACGCGCGCCTGCACGCCTCGGTCGAACTCGCGCGCGCCGAGCTGGGCGCCGTGCTCGACCAGGTCGTGGAGCTCGTCCGACCGGTCGAGCATCCGGGCGATCGCGTCGGCGAGCGAGACCGGGTCGGCCTCGGGGACGAGCACACCGGCGCGTCCCTCGTCGAGGATCTCGGACACGCCGGAGACAGGGCACGAGACGATCGGCACGCGAGCCGCTTGTGCTTCGAGCAGCACCGTGGGCAGCGCGTCGCGGTTCCCGTCCGCGCCGATGCGGCAGGGCAGCGCGAAGATCGTCGCGAGACCGAGCTGCTCGCGCACGCGGTCGGCGGGAAGAGCGCCGAGGAAGCGCACGCTCGAGGCGAGCCCGGCCTCGCGCGCCCGACGTTCGAGTCGGGCGCGTTCCTCGCCCTCGCCGACGATCTCGGCGTCGAACTGGACGCCGCGCCGCGCGAGGATCGCGAAGGCGTCGAGGAGCGTGTCGAAGCCCTTCTTCTCGACGAGCCTCCCGATCGAGAGCACGCGCCGCGCGCGCGGACGGCGTTCGACGCCCTGGAAGGTCGCACGGTCGATGCCGTTGTAGAGCCGACGGACGCGCTCCATCGCGGTGTCCGGCAACATCGAGCGCAGGTGTTCGACGTTCGCGTCGCAGACCGTCACCGTGAACTCCGACTCGCCGACGAGGAGTTCGAGCAGCTTCGGGTCCACTGTCTCGCGGTAGATGTCCTTCGCGTGCGCCGTGATCGAGTAGCCGGGGCCGCCGAGCGCACGGAGGACGTTCGCGACGATGGCCGACTCCGTGGCGAAGTGGACGTGCACGTGGTCGATGCCCCGAGCGAGGACGTCGGCGCGGAGCCACAGCGCCTCGGCGGCCAGCTTGGTGATCCTGGCGACGCCGCAGCGCGAGAGTCGCGCGACCGCGTCGCCGAGCCGACGGACGAGCTCCGGGTCGTCGTTCGCGAGGTCGACGAGCAGCGAGAACGGCTCGACCGAGCTCGCCGCCGGGACCTCGACGATCTCGGCGCGGAGCCGATCGAGTTCGGGGTGCCGGGGCTCGTCGTCCGGCGTCCGCCGCGAGTACACGACGACGTCGCGACCGAGCTCCTCCTGACCGAGGATCTCGCCCAGGACGAAGGTCTCCGACAGACGCGGGAACTTCTTGAGCAGGTAGGCGATGCGACCGCTCACGCCCGCACCCCCGTGCGCCGCACGATCCTGGAGCCCGACTCGTCGAGGAGCTCGCGAGCGACGGCGGTGAGTCCGTCGACACCGTCGAGGGCGACGCCGGGCATCTCCGCGCGCTCCCTGCGGTCGAGCGCCGCCTCGACGCAGTTGCGCAGTCCGCGCGGATCGCGCTCGTCGGCGACGTACGCGAGACCGAGGCGCTCCAGCGCTCCCGCGCGGATCTCCTGCTCGCGACGCGGACGTCGGCGGGGGAGCAGCACCGGGCGACGACGCGCCGCGAGGAGCTCGGCGACGGTGTTGTAGCCGGCCATCGACACCACCGCGTCGGCGCGCGCCATGCGCTGCGGGAGGTCGTCGAGGAAGCGGTGCCACTCGACGTTCGGGACGTTGCGACCGGCGAGACGCAGGCGCCGCTCGGCGTCGAGCGAGAGCATCGGACCCGTCACGATCGTGCTCTGCCAGGTCGGCCGCGCGAGTGCACACGCCTCGAGGTAGGCCGCGATGCGCTTCTCGCCGTCCTCGCCGCCGCCGGTGGTGACGAGCACCTCGGGCAGCGGTTCCGGCATCGCAGCGGGACCGGTGCGCGCCTCGCGACGCACCACGTAGCCCACGTACTCGAGGCGCTGCCCGAGTTCCGGCGGGAACGGGTAGGCGGCGCGCGCGTCGAACACCTTCTCCGATCCGTAGACGCAGACCCGGTCGTAGCCCTCGCGCAGCGCCCAGCGCACGCGGTCGCGACCCCACTCCTCGGCGACGCGCTCCGGTGCGTCGATGACGTCGCGGACGCCGAGGATCGTGCGCGTGCCGCTCTCGCGCGAACGCTCGAGCAGCGGGACGACCTCGTCGAACAGGCCCGTGACCTGGTGGTCGACGACCAGCAGGTCGGGGCGGAATCCGTTCCACAGTCCCTCGAGCAGCGTGCGGCGCAGGGCGATCGTCGACTCGACCGGGAGGTCGAGCGTGCGCGAGACGTACGCGCCGTCCGCGTCCTTGCCGACCGACGGCAGCTTCACGAGGTCGACGCCCCGCGGCACCTGGAAGTGCGTCGCGCACGGCGAGCCCGTCGCGACGACCGCGTTCACGTCGCCCAGCGTCTCGACGAGTCGGCTCGCGAGCGTGAGGCTGCGGCGCAGGTGGCCGAGTCCCTGGGAGTCGTGGCTGTAGAGGAGGATCCGACGGGGGCGCTGGGCGGTGCTTCGCATGGCGGAGGCGCCGAGCGCAACGCGCGTGCCGTCGTCGGAGCGGCCGTTCCGAGGCCGTCGCACGGCTTCCGCGCGCCGTCCTTCCGGGATCCGGACGAGCGTTCCGGGATCTGCGGTCGGCGGGCACGGACCCTCGTCCGCGCGGCACGGAGAGCGGTGCGAGCGGTCGGCACACGCGTTGCGCAAGGGGGCCCGGCGGCGCACGAGTCGTCGTCCGGAACCCTCTCCATGACCCTCGACATGAAACGCTCGAACTTCCTCGTCGCCCTCGCGATCGCCGCGCTCCACGCCGGCGTCGCGAACGCCGACACCCTCGTCGGCCGACTCCTCGACTCGAACGGACAACCCGTCGCCAACGTCGACCTCGACTTCAAGAACCAGGGTTCCGGCGGGAACCCGACCGTCTCCGGCGACCACTCCGGTCCCGACGGACGCTTCACCGTCACGATCCCGCTCGGGCTCTACGACGTGATGTTCTTCCCGCCGCAGCCGCCGGCGTCCACGTGCCTCTACCACGAGATCCCGAACGTCTCGATCGCCGGCGTGAAGGACCTCGGCGACATCGTCCTCCCCGCGGGCTACGCCGTGACGGGACGCGCGCTCGGCCCCGGTGGGGTGCCGATCGTCGGGATGGACCTCGACGTGATCGACTCGACGACCGGGGACGTCGTCGAGATGACGTACGACCTGACCGATGCGCTGGGCCGCTTCGCGGTCGCCGTGCCGACCGGGCCCTGCGAGGTGATCTTCGACGGCTCGTCGATCATCGGTCAGACCTACGTGTGGAAGGGCTTCGAGTTCGACCTCGCGGGTGACCTCGACCTCGGCGACCTCGTGTTCGAGACGGGCGCGACGCTGAACGGGCGCGTCACGACGACCGGCGGCGTCGGGATCTTCAACGCCGACGTCGACGTGTACGACTCGAACGGGGACCTCGTCTACACGGCCCACGACAGCACCAACGCGACGGGCAACTTCTCGGTCGTGTCGCCGATCGGCGTCGTCGACCTCGAGATCTGCACGCCCTTCTCGTCGCCCGGGGCGAGCTTCGCCCTCCCCGGGGTCGCCGTCGCGGGGCCGACGACGAACATCGGGACGAAGGTCGCGCCGAACGCCGCCACGCTCTCGGGCGTCGTGCGCGACTTCAACCTGGTCCCGGTGTCGTCCGGCGACGTCGACCTGCGCGACGCGGTGACGGGTGCCGACGTGTTCCTCTGCAACGACCACGTCAACGCGAACGGGACGTACGCCGTGCGCGTGCCGCAGGGCACCTACGAGGTGATCTTCGAGCCGGTCGACTTCTCCGTGCCGCTCGGATCGGACCACGTCCAGAACGTCGTGATCACCACGAGCACCGTGCTCGACGGCGTGCTGCCGAGCTGTCCCTTCCCGACGACGTACGGGACGGGAACGCCGGGCGCCGGAGGCATCGTTCCGCAGATGGGCTCCGTCGGTGGCGCGCCGCGCCACCAGAACGGCGGCTTCGGCTTCACGGTGGACGACACGGTCGGCGGAACGGTGGCGTACTTCGTCGTCGGGTTCGGTTCGGCCTCGTTCCCGTTCGGCAGCGGTACGGGACTGATCGACCCGTTCGGTCCGATCCTCTACTTCCCGTTCTTCACGACGGGTGCGCCGGGCGTCCCCGGCGCCGGCAGCGCGACGTTCCCGGTCCCGGTCACGTCGAACCTCGTCGGCATCCACCCCTTCGTGCAGACGATCGTCGTCGACGTCTCGACCGTCGACTTCTTCGCCCTGTCGAACGCCGTCACGACGACCTTCTGCCAATGAAGCTCCGCACGCGTCCGTCGTCCGCGGCCGCGGCCGTCGTCCTCTCCGTCGTCGCCTCGTGCGGCGGCGGCGGAGGCGGCGGCGGCGCAGCGGGTGGTTCGAAGCCCACGGTGCCGTCGGGAGCGATCGCTCCGCCGGTCCCGGGCCTCGTCTCCCTCGTCGCCGGCGACGGCGTCGTGCGAGCCTCCTTCGTCCGCCCCGCGGGGAGCGCGCAGTTCGCGCTCTTCGCGGGGACGAGCGGCGCCGGCCTCTTCGCCGGTGCTCCACTCGTCGTCGATCCGCCCGGCGAAGCCTTCGAGGTCTCCGGGCTGGCGAACGGTCAGCGACTCCACGTCGGCGTCGCGACGCGTGCGAGCGCGTCCGACCCGTGGACGCCGACCGGACCCGCTCTCACCGCGCGGCCGAACCCGCCGATCTACGTCGACCCCGACGCGTCGGCGGCGGGCGCCGACGGGCTGACGCCGGCGACGGCGTTCCCCGATCCCGCGACGGCGTTCGTCGTCGCGGCGGGCGCCGGCGGCAACGTCTGGTTGCGCGAGGGCGACTACGGTCCGACCTCGCTCGTCGTCTTCGACGGACTCGAGGTGCACGGCGGCTTCGCGGCCGGGTTCGACCTCGCCACGCGCGATCCGGAGAGCCGTCCCACGGTGCTCCGCGGCCAGGCGGGGAGCCGCATCCTCGCCGTCGCGGGCGGCGGCGTGGGCGTCGTCGTCGACGGACTCCGGCTCGAGGGCGACGGTGTCGCGACGCTCGGATTCGATGCGCTCGACACCCCGATCGAACTGCGCTCGATCACGATCACGGACTGCGCCGACCGCGGGATGCGCGTGCGCGGTCCGCTCGACGGCGACTCGATGGAGGTCGTCGTCGCGAACGTCACGTCGAACTCGAACGGAGCCGACGGCTTCTCCGCCGCGGGCGCGCTCGAACTCTCCGTCTTCGCCTCGCGCTTCCAGGGCAACGTCCAGGAGGGGATCGAGATCGACGACCTCCTCGTCGACTCCGGACGACTCGCGAGTCTCCGCGTCGAGGGCTGCTCCTTCGCCGGCAACGGGGCCGAGGGACTCGACGTCGACCTCGCGGTCCCGCTGACCGCCGTCCCGCCGGGAGGCTCGTTCCGGGTCTCGTTCCGCGACTCGGTCTTCGAGCGCAACGCGCTCGCGGGACTGCTCGTCGACATCGACTACGAGACCACGCCCCAGTGGTCGGCCGAGATCGAGGTCGCGGGGTGCGTCGCGCGGGCCAACGGCGGAGCGGGCGTCGCGCTCGACCTCGACTCGACGCAGACGAGTTTCGTGCACCGCTGCGTCCTGGCCGCGAACGGACAGGCCGGACTCCTCGTGACGTCGGAGAGCGCTCCCGGCGTGACGGTCGTGTCCGCGTCGACGCTCGTCGGCAACCGCGGCGGCGGCGTTCGCGCCGCGCTCGGCAACGTCCCGGTGCTCGTGAGCCACTGCGTGTTCGAGGGCAACGTCGGGACGGGCGCAGCGAGCGAGACGGTCGCGTCGACCTCGGCCTCCTCGCTGTTCTGGTTGCAGCCCGGCGCGAACCTCGGTCTCACCTCCGTCGGTGACGGCGTCGCCGCCCCCGGCGACCTCGCGCAGGTCCCGATCGCGTTCGTCACGGCGACGGGCACGGCAGCGGGCGACTTCGACGTCGACACGCCGGGAGCGCTCGCGGTCGGCGACCTCGTCGACCTCGGACTCGACGGCGTCGGTCGCGGCGTCCTCTCGGTCGTCGGCTCGACCGTCGACGTGGATCCCGATCCCGAGCCCTTCCCGGCGCCGCTGACCCTCGCGGTGTTCGGCCGTGCGCCTGACGTGACGTTCGACCACACGCTGCTCCCCGGCGCGTCGGCGCTCGGCGTCGGCATGACCTCGACCGGCGGTCCGTTCGTGGATCCGGGTCCGCTCGGGTCGCCCGACGGCGCCGAACCCGGACCGGTCGGCGACGTCGCGGGATCGTGGTTCCGACCGGGGAGCGTCGTCCCGGCACCGATCGCTCCGCTCGGTGCGAGCGACCTCGTGCGCGTCGCGTTCGACCGGGATCTCGCGCCGGGATCCGCGACGGCGTCGAGCGTGCGAGCCTACGACGGTGTCGGCACGCCGCTCGTCCCGGCGATCGCCGTCGTCGCCGGCGCGCTCGAACTCTCGGCTCCTGTCGGCGGGTGGCCCGCGAGCGTGCGCATCGAACTCGACCGCGGCCTCGAGTCGGTCGGCGGCGACGCACTGGCCGCGCCGGTGGTGCTCCTCTTCGAGTAGGAACTTTCGAGTCGTCCCGGAGAGCGGCCCGTCGATCGGGCCGCTCCCCGAGCTCGCCCGATCCGTCCGCGATCAGTCGAGCCCGCCGGCTCGGTCGAGGGCCATGAGCTCGTTGCAACCGCCGACGAGCTCGCCGTCGACGATCACGATCGGCACCGTGGGGTGGCCCCACCGGCGCTTGGCCTCCGCGAGGCCGGCGGGGTCCGAGTCCATGACGTGCTCGGTGTACGGCAGACCCTTGCCGTCGAGGAGCGCCTTGGCCCGGACGCAGAAGGGGCACCAGCTCGACGTGTACATCTCGATGGCGTGCATGGCCGGGAGTTTCGCACGCGCGGCGGCGACCGCGTCCGGGGAAGTGGTCTCCGCCTCGTCCGCGAGCGCCTCGATCTCGCGCGCGAGTTCGTCGCGCTCGCTCCGCAGGCGCTCGACCATGCGCCCCGACGCGGTGAAGCGCACGAAGACGAGCGCCTCGCGCCAGAGCCAGCGCTGTCGGCGGAAGCCGTGCACCGCGAGGACGCCGACGACCGGCGCTGCGAGGAACCCGAGCGCGGCGAGTCCGGGCCGTCCTGCGCCGAACGCGATCCACAGCGTCGCGCCGACGTGCCAGAGCGGCAGCAGCACCAGGCTCGCGAGCGCCTTGTAGGTCCCGTACAGGTCGGGCTTCTCGATCGCGCGCGAGCCGACGAGGTGCATCAGCAGGATCGGCACGCCCCACCAGACCGTGGCGAGCGCGATCAGCGGCCCGTACACGAGCAGCGCGAGGACGATGCGCGCGGTGAACAGGAGGACGCGGCCCGGCGAGTAGCGCAGCTCGAGGTGGTCGACCGACGCGCCGAAGGGGCGCAGGCAGTCCGCGAACGCGGCGATGCGACCGCGCAACCGGTCGACGCGCGCCGGGTCGGACTGGCGCAGGTCGCGCACCGCCGTCGCGAACGCCGCCATGCGCGCGGTGCGCTCGGCGCCGCGTGCCGGGAGCCAGATGCGCTCGGCGATCGCGAGCACGCGGCGGGCGTCGTGCATCGTCACGTCGACCGTCACCTCGCGCAGGGCCTCGTCGATCCGGCGCGTCAGCGCGAGGACGGCGTCGCGGTCCTCCGCGCCGCCCACGGTTCGGAACGCGCCGACGTCGATCGGGGCATGCGACAGCAGCGTCGCGCGCGTGCCGAAGCGCTTCTTGCGCTCGTACACGATGCCGACCGGCACGATGCGCACCTCGCCCGCGAGGTTCGGGGCGACGCCGAGCGCCATGCGCGCCGCGCCCGTCTTGAGCGGTTGAAGTCCGGGCTCGTCGTGGCTCTTGCCCTCGGGGAAGAGCACGACGACGCGGCCCCTCGCGAGCGCGTCGCCGACCGCTTCGAACGCCCTGACGTTCTGCGTCGTGTCCGCGCCGTCCTGGGCACGGTACACCGGCACGATCTCCATGGCGCGGAACAGCGCGCCGAACAGCGGCATGCGCAGCAGCGGCTCCTTCCCGAGGAAGACGAGTTCGCGCTCCGAGAAGTGGAGCATCGCCGCCGGGTCGATGAGGCCGTTGACGTGGTTCGCGACGAGGATCAGCGGACCCTCGGCGGGGAGCGGCGGACCGAGTCGGCGGAAGCGGTAGTAGAGCCGCGAGAGGCGGCGGAAGAAGCCCATCAGGACGGCTTTCACGGGCGCCACGGTAACCTGCGCGACCATGGCCACGAAGAAGGTCGAACAGCGGGTCGCGAAGCTCCGCGCGGACCTCACGGAGTACTCGCGCCTCTACTACCTCGAGGGCGTGTCGCAGGTGAGCGACGCGGAGTACGACCGACTCTTCCGCGAGCTCGAGCAGCTCGAGGCCGAGCATCCCGAGCTCCAGGACGACGCGAGTCCGACGAAGCGCGTCGGCGCGCCGTTGCCCGAGGGCGAGGGTTTCGAGCGCGTCGAGCACGAGGTGCCGATGCTCTCGATCGACAGCCTGTTCTCCGCCGAGGAGGTGGCCGACTTCGACGAGCGGGTCGCGCGCTACCTCAAGGTCGACGTCGAGGAGCTCGCCTGGTCGGTCGAGCCGAAGTTCGACGGCGTGTCGGCGTCGCTGCTGTTCGTCGAGGGTCGCTTCGTGCGCGGCGTGACGCGCGGCGACGGGAGCGTGGGGGAGGACGTCACGTCGAACCTGCGCACGGTCCGAAACCTCCCGCTGGCGCTCTCCGACGAGGCGCGTCCCGTGCCGGACCTCGTCGAGGTGCGCGGCGAGGTGCTGATGCGCCGCGACGCCTTCGCGCGCTTGAACGAGCGGCGCGCGGAGAGCGGAGAGCCGATCCTCGCCAATCCGCGCAACGCGACGTCGGGTGCGGTGCGCCGCAACGACCCGGCGGAGGTCGCGCGCTACCCGCTCGAGTTCTTCCCCTACGCCGTCGCGCGCTGCGTCGGGGCCGAGTTCGACACGCACACCGAGGTGATGACGGCGCTCTCGCAGTGGGGGCTCGGCGACAGCGGGCTGCGCGAGCGCGTCGTCGGTCGCGAGGCGCGCCTCGCGTACCACGCGCGCCTCGAGGAACGCCGCGACACCGTGCCCTACGACATGGACGGCGTGGTCGCGAAGATCGACGACCTCGCGCTGCGCGAACGACTGGGGCGCACCGCGCGCTCCGTCCGCTGGCAGTACGCACAGAAGTTCGCCGCGCTCGAGGCCGTGAGCACGCTGCGCGCGATCGAGATCCAGGTCGGCGCGAACGGTCGACTCACGCCGCGCGCGCACCTCGAACCCGTCGAGGTCGGCGGCGTCGTCGTGCGCCACGCCACGCTGCACAACGCCGACCACGTCCGGACGCTCGGCGTCCACCCGGGCGACCGCGTGTTCGTCTACCGCGCCGGCGACGTCATCCCGCAGGTCGAGGGCGTGTCGAAGCCGGCGAGCGGTCGCGCACCCGCCGACTGGGACGCGACGCTGCCGGAGTCGCTGCGCGACGCCGACGGGAACGTGCGGCCGGGTGTGATCGCGAGGTGGCGCGAGGAGTTCGCGATGCCGGAGAACTGTCCGGCGTGCGGCACCGCGGCCGTGCAGGAGGGCAAGTTCCGGCGCTGTCCGAACCGCTTCGGTTGTCCGCCGCAGCTCGTCGGCAGGCTCGAGGTGCTGTGCGGTCGGACCGCGTTCGACATCGACCGGCTCGGACCCAAGTTGATCCAGCAACTGATCGACGCCGACCTCGTGCACTCGCCCGCCGACGTGTTCCACCTGCGGCGCGACGACCTGGTCGAGCTCGAGCGCTGGGGCGCGAAGTCCGCGGACAACCTGATGGCACAGCTCGAGGAGCGTCGCCGCGTCCCGTTCGACCGCTTCCTCGTCGCGCTCGCGATCGACGACGTCGGACCGACGACGGCCAAGCTGCTCGCGCGCCACTTCCACGACCTCGACGGGCTGCGCCGCGCCGAGCTCGACGACTTCCTCGACATCGACGGCGTCGGCGAGAAGGCGGCGGCCAAGGTGACGGCGTGGTTCGCCGAGCCGCGCAACGTCGCGCTGCTCGAACGCTTCGCGGAGGGCGGCGTCGAGATCCGGCCGCTCGAAGCGCGCGCGACCGGCGGACCCTTCGAGGGGAGGACGGTGGTCGTCACGGGGACGCTCGAGGGCTTCTCGCGGGCCGAGGCGAAGAACGCCGTCGAGCACCTCGGCGGGAAGGTCGCCTCGTCGGTCAGCGCGAAGACCGACTTCCTGGTCTGCGGCGAGAAGCCCGGCTCGAAGCTCAAGAAGGCGCAGGAATTGGGTGTCGCGGTGCTCGACGAGGCGGCCTTCACCGCGCTCGTCCGCGGCACGGCCTGAGGGCGCGGCGCGGACACTCCCGGGATCCGGTGCGGGTCCGCGCCGCGGGTCCAGCAGGTGGGAGTGGGGCTACGATCTGGGGGCGCCGCGCCGCTCGCGGCACCCCCCTCCGTCCCCGGTCACGAATCCCGATGCGCCCCCTCCGAGCCTCGCTGCTGCCCGCCGCCGTCCTCTCCGTCGCCCTCCTCGCGCCAGACGCCGTCGCGCAGCTCTCGGTCCACCGCACCGGCGGGACCTTCGGCGAGGGCCTCGACTACGCCATCACGGGCGGCACGCCGTTCAACGCCTTCGTGTTCGTGATCTCGGCGAACACCGGTCCGCTCCCGCTCTCGATCGTCGACCCGACCGACCCGCGCGTGATGGAGGTCGGCATCGACCTCATGCAGTACTGGGTCATCGCCGGGCTCGACGCCTCAGGCGCGGCCAACATCCACTACGGACTGCCCGGGACGTCGACGCTCACGGGCGTGCCGATCCACGCGCAGGCCGTCACGCTCCCCGGACCGGTCATGCTGTTCGACGAGATCTCGAACCGCACGTCGTTCCGCCTGTCGCTCCCCGCGCGTTCGACGTACACGATCGAGGACGCGCCGCTCGGCATCACGGGACACGCCGCCACGTCGCTGCCCGGCGGCGACGTCCTTCTGACCGGCGGCGGCGCGCGCGACGCCGGCGGCTTCAGCGCCGGGTTCGGGAACGTCCTGCGCTACGACCACCAGATGGGTCGGTTCGACCTCCTCGCGAACCAGCTCACCACGCCGCGCTCCGCGCACACCGCGACGCTGCTGCAGGACGGCACGGTCCTCCTCGTCGGCGGCACGGACTCGCTCGGGAACCCGACCGCCGCCGTCGAACGCATCGACGCGGCGACCGGAGCGGCGATCTCCACCTCGGCGCTCGACGCGCCGCGCGTGTTCCACTCGGCGACCCTGCTGGGCAACGGCAAGGTGCTCGTCGTCGGCGGCACGAGCTCGATCGACTTCTCGAACCCGCTCGGTGCGCTCGGCGCCGTGCTCGCCTCCACGCGCCTCTACGACCCGACCTCGAACACCTGGAGCAACGGGCCGAACCTCCCGCAGTCGCGGGCGGGACACCGTGCGACGCTGCTCACGGACGGTCGCGTCCTGGTGACGGGCGGCCTCGCGGTCACGTTCTTCCTCGGCGTCCCGATCCCGTCGTTCTCGAACGACGCGCGTCGCTACGACCCGAACACCAACGGCTTCACGGCGGCGGGAACCTTCAGCGGCGGACGCGCCTTCCACGCGCAGGCGCGACTCGCCGACGGGCGTGTGATGCTGGTGGGCGGCGCCGAGGGCGACTTCCTGGCCCAGACCTTCAACGCGCGTTCGGACAGCCGGATCTACGACCCGACGACCAACTCGTGGTCGAACGGCCCGTCGATCTCGCAGGCGCGCGCGTACGCGGAACTCGTCGTCTCGGGCAGCCGCAAGCCGACGCTGATCGGCGGGCTCGCGTCGGTCGACATCACGACGACGACGGGAGCAGCCGCGGACACGATCGAGGTGCTCGACCTCGCCGTCCCGAGCTGGACGACCGTCGGGACGCAACTCATGCCGCGGCCCATCGGAGCCGTCGCGCTCACCGACTCGGCGAGCGCGCCGCGCGCTCTCACGACCGGCGAGTCGAGCAACGCGCTCGGCGGCGCCACCGACTTCACGGCGGAGACCTTCGTCCTCCCGTGAGCCCACTGCACGCGACGGCGGGCCCGCACCGGCGGGCCCACCGTCGCGCCTCCGTTCGTACTCCCTCCTCCAGAACCCTGCCCACCCATCCCGTGCTCCGACGTTCGATCTCGACCGAGACCCTCGCCGCTACACTCTTCGCCACCCTCCTCTCCGGACCCGCACTCGCTCAGTACGAGGTCGCGCGCGAGGACCGGAACGCCGACCTTCCCTCCCTCGTCGGGACCGGCCTCGGAACCTCGCTCGACGTCAGCGGCGACCGTGCGATCGCCGGCTCGGTCGGCGACTTCGCCACCTTCGACGGCAGCGTCTTCTTCTTCGAGCGCGACCTCTCGGGCGCGTGGGTCCAGACCGAGATCGTCCTCCCCACGAGCGCGAGCCACCGGTTCTTCGGGGCCGCCGTCGCCATGGACGGCGATCGCGCCGCGATCGGGTCCCCCGGACCGGGCAACGGCACGCTCCCGGGCGAGGTTCTCCTGCTCGAGTACACCGGCGGCTGGCTCGGTGCCGCCACGCTCTCCGCGCCCACCCCGACGAACGGCGACTTCTTCGGCACCTCGCTCGCCGTGAGCGGCCAGCGCGTCCTCGTCGGTGCGCCGGGCGACGCGTCGGGCGCGGGTCGCGTGTACGTCCTCGAACGCTCTGTCGGCGGCCTCTGGCAGCACGTCGCCGACTTCACATCGGGCGACCCCGACGCCGGCGACGGCTTCGGCACCACCGTCGCCTGGGCGGGTTCGCGAGCGATCGTGTCGGCGCCGCGCGACAACGCCGCGGCGGTCGACGCGGGTGCCGTGTACGTCTTCGAGGAGACCGCGCCCGGTACCTGGACCGAGGTGACGAAGCTCGTCGCGTCCGATGCGGCACCCGGCGACAACTTCGGTCTCGTCCTCGACGCCCACGGCGATCGAGTCGCGGCCGGTTCTCCGACCAAGGCCATCACGGGTGCTCGCGCCGGCGTCGCCTACGTCCTCGAGGTCGACGGGTCGGGGACGTGGAGCGAGGTGGACGAGATCACGATCCCGAACACGGTGATCAACATCGGTTTCGCGCTCGCACTCGGGAGCATCGCGATCGGCGACGAGCACGTCGTGCTCGGGTACCCCGGGACGATCGGCGGCGTCTTCGTCGCCGAGCGCCGCACCGACGGCACCTACCGCACGTCGATCCAACTCGCCGCGACGGACGCGCCGACCGGGATCTTCTCGTCGTTCGGGTACGGTCGACGCGTCGCGGTGGACGGTTCGACGCTGCTCGTGTCGGCGCCCGGAGCGGGACTGCCGACGTTCTTCGGCTTCACCGGCCGCTGCTACGAGTACGGACTCGGTCAGCTCTACCACGGACTCCGCGACGTCTCGATCGCGACGCCGTTCCCGCAGAACCTCCACCTCCGCGCGACCGACGCGCACGCCGGCGACATCTGGTACTTCATGGGCTCGGCGACCGGGACCTCCCCGGGCACGTTCGACCCCGTGAGCGGACTGACCCTCCCCCTCAACTACGACGCCTACACGCAGTTGCTGCTCGGGACGGGCTTCACGTTCTCCGGTTGGTTCGGCCAGCTCGACCCGAACGGGGAGGGCGAGGCCGCCTTCGTGCTGCCGGGCGGCGTGAGTTCGAGCTTCGCCGGCAAGGTCCTGCACCACGCCTACCTCGTGTTCGACTCGACGACCTTCGCGCTGAGCGCGATCAGCAACGCCACCCCGGTCAGGCTCGTCAACTGAGGTCGGCGTTCCGGGCGCGAGCCCTGGGACGCACCCCTCCCATGGCATAGGATCCGCGGCGGCCCGGGGCGACCGGGCCGCCGTCCATGTCCCACGAGCCCGACACGTCCGGGGGCGACCCGGCGAACGACGCCGAACTGCCCGACCCGAAGCCGCACGAGGTGGCTGGCGGCGACGTGCAGCGACTCGTCGCGCAGGCGCAGGAGGGCGACGTCGGTGCGCTCAACACCTTGTTCGAGCGCTACCACGGCATGCTCGTCGAGGTCGCACGCCGACGGCTCGGCGCGCGGCTCAAGCTGCGCGAGGATCCCGACGACCTGGCGCAGACGACGTTCCGCGAGGCGACGCGCGACTTCCGGCAGTACCGCTACCAGGGCGAGGGCAGCCTGCTGCGCTGGCTGATCCAGATCCTCAACAACAAGATCCGCGACAAGGCCGAGTTCTACTCGGCGACGAAGCGCGACCTCTCGCGCGAGCGCGCGATCGAGGTCGGCAAGGGCGACGAGGCGCGCACGATCGACCTCGAGGCACACGACCTCTCGGTGACGCGTCAGGTGTCGCGCGAGGAGGAGTTCGACATCCTGCGCCACGGGCTCGAGCGACTCTCGCCCGACCACCGCACCGCCATCACGCTCGTGTTCTTCCAGGGCCTCACGCTGCGCGAGGCCGGCGAGCACATGGGCGGTCGCACCGAGGACGCCGTGCGCATGCTGCTGCGGCGGGCGGAGAAGAGCCTGCGGGACATCGTCGCGGGCAAGCTCGAGGGCGAGGTCGCGGAGGGTCGCGCCGAGCCCGACGAGGAGTGAGGGGGCGGTCCTCGGTCGAGGCGTCTCCGCACGTCCCGAGGGGGCTCGAAGGAGCCGCGCGGGCGCGCTCGCTCGGGGCGTCGGGGCCCAGTCCGACCCGCTTGCATCGGCGCTCGGGGGCGTCTACCATCTCGCCCCCTCGACGGGCGCGACGCGCTCCGAGGGGACCTACCGGGGCCATTAACTCAATCGGTAGAGTGCCATGTTCACAGCGTGGAAGTTGCTGGTTCGAGTCCAGCATGGCCCACCAGGACCGCCGCTCGGCACTCGCGGGGTCCACGCGCGCGACGGATGGCGTCGCCCCCGGTTCGCGCGTTCCGGGTTCGAGGTTCGACCGGCGCGCGCTACGTATGACCGCGTCGTCGCACCGCGTTGACGCGCAGGCGCCGCTCTCCCGCGAGCAGGACGCTCACGAGAGTCGGCCCCGAATGCGAAGGAGCGCCGAACTCGCGCTCGGCGCTCCTCCTCGTCTCGCGCCGCGGCTCTCACCGCGGCACCGTGGCGCTCGGCGTCACTTCACGATCTCGAGCGGCGCGTTCTCCGGCACGACCTGGAGGCACTTCAGGTAGTCGACGATCGACTTCCTCTGGTCCTCGGTGAGAGCCAGGTAGGCGTCGCGCGACGCCGCGCCCTCGCCGCCGTGGCGACGGACGGCGTCGTCGATCGTGAGCGAACGACCGTCGTGCATGAAGGGCGGTTCGTTCGCCATGCCCCACAGCTTCTTGGTCAGGAACATGTTGCCGGGGACCCCCGCCTGCACCTTCGGCTCGGCGAGGTCCGGACCCATGTCGTGGCGCTTGAGGTCGGTGAAGGCCGGGACGAGCACCTCGCCGCCGGTCTCGCGCGGGAGGCGCGGGCCCGGGCCCTGGGCGCACAGGTCGACGGCGAACGGCATCGGCACGTCCGCGACCTGCAGGTTGCCCGCCGGGTTGTAGGGGTTGGGCTCCGTGAAGATCGGACTGTCGAGCACGAGGAACGGCACGTGGCAGTCCGCGCAACCCGCGTCCATGAAGAGCTGCTCGCCGCGATCCACCGACTTCCTCCGCGCGGCGTCCGCCGGGACGATCCGGCCGGGGGCCGGGAGCATCGCCTGGTAGAGCGTGACCGCGGTGATGTCACCGGCGTCGAGCTCGTCCACCATGCCGTCGCCGTCGTGGTCGACGCCCACGCCGAAGCGCTCCGTCGACTGCATGCCGTGGTGGTGGTTCATGGCGTTGTTCGTGAACTCGCGCAGCGAGATCACGACGCCCTTCTGGTGGAACGGCTTGACGATCAGGTCGGCGTCGACGCCTGCGACGGCGCTCGTGTCGACGGTGCCGATCGTGTCGCCGGGGTCGGCGGAGATCGAACCGAAGTCCACGCCCTTCGTGACGAGGGGCAGCGTGACGGTCGCCGCGTTCGTGTTCGCCTGGCTGATGGCGGAGTCGCGGATCGCCTGCAGCTCGGCCGTCATCTCGCGCGCGAGCAGCTCGATGTAGCCCGAGCCGAACATGCCCAACGTGTTGCGCTCGTTCGCGACGTTCTGGAGCGTGAGGCCGGGGTCCTCCGTCGCGTCGTCGAAGTTGACGAAGGCCTGGGCCTGCGCCAGCACGAACACGTTCGCGACGTTGTCGCCGCCGCCGCCGCTGCGCGGCGAGTTGTGGCACGCACCGCACGCACCCGAGTCGGGCGCGGAGATGCGGTTGAAGTTGTGCGGCATCGTCTCGGTCGGCCGGGGCGCACCGGTGCCCGTCGCGTCGGGGCGTCCCGCACCGTCGAGCGTGTTGAAGTGCGCGTTGAACAGGCCGCTGCCGATCTGGAAGAGCGCGTCGGCGCTCCACAGGCCGTTGTCCACGTCGGTCTGCGAGACGTGCGCGGGGACCGCCGGCTCCTCGCCGACGACGCCGCTCCACGTCTCGAGGATCGTGTTCGACGCCGCGTCCTCGGGGAGCGTCTGCAGCGTCTTCAGGAACGCGACGAGGTCGTCCTGGTCGGACGCCGAGAGCAGGGCGAAGGCGTCGTTCGAGGCCTGGCCCTCGCCGCCGTGCATCTGGATCGCCTCGGTGATCGTCGTCGCGCGACCGTTGTGCATGTAGGGCGACTCGTTCGCCATGCCCCACAGCTTCTTCGTGAGGAACACGTTGCCCGGGACGCCGGCCTGCACGAGCGGCTCGGCGAAGGTCGAGCCCATGTCGTGGCGCTTGAGGTCGGTGTAGGCGCGCACCTTGACGGTGCCGTCGATCTCCTTCGAGAGGTGCGGACCGGGGCCGGTCGCCGTCAGGTCGAACTCGAGCGGCACGGCGACGTCCTGCACGCGCAGGTTGCCCGCCGGGTTGTAGGGGTTCGGCTCGGAGAACACGGGGTCCTCGAGCGTCAGGAACGGCGTGTGGCAGTCGGCGCAGCCGATGTTCGAGAAGATCGTCTCGCCGTTCGCCACCGACGCCAGCGCGGTCGCGTTGTTGGGCAGGACGCGGCCGGGGGCGGGGAGGGTCGCCTGGAAGATCGTCGTCGCCGTGACGTCGCCCACCGACAGCTCGTCGACGTGACCGTCCTTGTCGTGGTCGACACCCTCGCCGAACCGCTCCGTCGACTGCATGCCGTGGTGGTGGTTCATGGCGTTGTTCGTGAACTCGCGCAGCGAGATCACGACGCCCTTCTGGTGGAACGGCTTGACCACGAGGTCGGTGTCGACGCCGACGATCCCGCTCGTGTCGAGGATGTCGCCCGGGAGCTGGTTGACGTCGGCCGAGATCTGGCCGAAGTCGATGCCCTTCGTGACGAGCGGCAGCGTCTCGGGGTTGCCCGAGAGGAGCGTCGCGTCGATGACCTGTTGACGGATCGCCTGCAGGTCGGCCGTCATCTCGCGCGCGAGCATCTCGATGTAGCCGGAGCCGGCCATGCCGATCGTCGCGCGCTCGTTGGCGACCGTGTCGAGCTCGAAGACGCCGAAGTCGTCGCCCGCGCCGCCGTCGAAGGTCACGAACGAGTGCGCCTGCCCGAGCACGAAGACGTTGGCGACGTTGTCGCCGCCGCCGCCCGCGAACGGCTTGTTGTGGCAGCCCGCGCACGAGTTCGCGTCGGGGCCCGAGATGCGGTTGAAGTTCTCGGGCGACTCGCGCCGGGCGCGCACGGCGCCGGTGCCCGTCGTCTCGGGGCGACCCGCTCCGTCGAGCGTGTTGAAGTTCGCGACGAACAGCTGCTTGCCGCGCTCGATCAACGTCTCGACGTCGATGCGGTCGGCCTCGACGTCGGCCTGGAGCACGTGGCTCGCGATGGTCGGCTCGTCTCCGAGCGCGTCGGGTGCGATCTCGCCGCCGGACACGGTGCTCGACGACTCGGAGCAGGAGGTGAGCACTCCGGCCGAAGCCAGGAACGCGGTGGAGGCGAGGCCGAGGAAACGGCGACGGAACGCGGCGCTCGTGCGCTCGCTCGATTGTCTGGACATGGCGCGAAGGCGCGCCGGCGGCCGCTGGCAGGGGCCGGACCGGCGTCGGTAGGGCAGGAGGCGAACTGGACGCCCACCGAACGGAACGGGCGTCCCTACGAGTCTACGGCCCTCACCAGTGCCGTGTCGGGCCCCGGCGCGTGCGGTTTATGATCGAAATCGAGGGCGGACCCCCGCTCGCCGCCGAGCCCGAGAACGACGGCGGGCGCGCGACCTTTCTCGGGGCCCCGCCGTCGATTGGAGAGGTCCGCGCCTCTGCGGCGCGCCCCGCGTGCCGGGGGGGGCAGAGCCGCGCGCCGCCCTCGCTCAGCCCTGCTTCCGCAGCTCCTGGACCGCCGCGGTCAGCGCGGGAAGCACCTCGAAGGCGTCGCCGACGATGCCGTAGTCCGCGAGCTTGAAGATCGGCGCCTCGGGGTCCTTGTTGATCGCGACGATGACCTTGGCCGTCTTCATGCCGGCGAGGTGCTGGATCGCGCCGGAGATGCCGACGGCGACGTAGAGCTGGGGCGACACGGTCTTGCCGGTCTGGCCGACCTGCTCGCCGTGGGGGCGCCAGCCCATGTCGACGACCGCGCGGCTCGCTCCGACGGCGGCGTTGCCGAACGCGGCGGCGAGGTCCTCGATCAACTTGAAGTTCTCGGGCGCCTGCATGCCCCGTCCGCCGGAGACGACGACCGGCGCCTCGCTGACGTCGAGACTGCCGCCGGTCTTGGCGGCGACGTCCTTCAGCACGGCCTTGAAGTCGGTCGTCCCGCTGACCTGCACGACCTCGGCCTTCCCGCCGCGCTCCGTCACCGGGAAGGTGTTGCGGCGCAGCGTGGCGCAGAGCACCGGGGCGGTCGAGCCGAGCGTCGCGACGAGCTTGCCCGCCAGCCACGGGCGCTGAACCGTGAAACCGTCGCCGCTCTTCTCGAGCGCGGTGCAGTCCGAGAACAGCGTGCAGTCGAGCTGCGCGGCGACGCGCGGCGCGAGGTCGCGTCCCGCACCGGTCGCAGCGGCGAGGAAGGCCTTCGCCGAGTGTTCCTTGCAGGCGTTCGCGACGTCGGTCGCGAGCGCGTCGGGGCAGGTCCCCGCGCCGCCGACGACGACCGCCTTGTCGGCGCCGTGCGTGCCGAGCGCGCCGGCGGCGCTCTCCGCACCTTCACCGGTGACGACGGCCACCACGCTGTCCGCGACGCCGCGCGCGGCACCGAGGGCCTCGAGTCCCGAGCGGCGCGGGGCGCCGCCGACCTGTTCGACGAAGACGACGATCGTGCTCATGGTTCGTGTTCCTTGTTCGCTCGCTGCGGGAGGCAGGGGTCAGAGCACCTTGGCTTCGTTGCGGAGGGCGTCGAGGAGCGCGGGCACGGCGGCGGCGCCCTCACCGACGATGCGCCCCGCCGAGCGAGCCGGCGGCAGCGCGAGGTTCTTCACCTCGACCTGGTTCGCCTCGACGGCGCACTCCACCTCGTCGAGGGGCTTCTTCTTCGCCGCCATGATCCCCTTGAGACCGGCGTAGCGCGGCTCGGCGAGGCCCTTCTGGCAGGTGATCACGGCCGGGGTCGAGAGCGTGTAGGTCTCGATGCCGGCCTCGCTCTCGCGCTTGGCCGTGACGTTCGTGCCGTCGAGCTCGAACTCGACGACGTCGGTGACGCAGGCCATGCCGAGCATCGTCGCGACCATCGGTCCGACCGCCGCGTTGTCGCGGTCGGTGGCGACGCGTCCGAAGAAGACGAGGTCGGCGCCGAGCGCGCGGATCTGGTCGGCGAGCACGCGAGCCGTCGCGCGCGCGTCGCGCGTGTGCCACTGCTCGTCCTTGACGAGGACGACGCGGTCCGCGCCCTTCGCGAGGCACTCGCGCATCTCCTTCGTCCCGTCGACCGGGCCGAGCGAGAGCACGGTGACCTCGCCGCCCGCGGCCTCCTTCACCTGGACGGCCTTCTCGACGGCGATCTCGTCGTAGAACGAGAGCATGTACTGCACGCCGGTCGTGTCGAGGCTCGTGCCGTCGGCCGCGACCTTGGCCTGGGTCTCCGTGGTGGGGACGCGCTTGACGCACGCGACGATCTTCATGGCGCTGGTTCCTTGTGGTCCTCGGGCGTCTGCCGTGAGAAACGGGCGAGCAGGATAGGGACTTCGGACGAGGGCGCTCAACCCGCGCGGGGCTCTTCCGCGTCGGAAGGCCGCGAAATCCGTCCTGGCGGGCGCTCCGACCCCGAGAGTGCGGCGATCCGTCGCAGGTCGCGCCGGTCGGGCCCGTGCCGACGTGCCACCCGCTCCGTGCGGCGCTTCGCGCCGCGCGGGGGAACCAGGGGGATCGAACACGCGACCTTCAGTCGCGTGGGGGCCACGAACACGCGACCTTCGGTCGCGTGGGGGCCACGAACACGCGACCTTCGGTCGCGTGGGGAGAACACAGCGTGGCCCTGCGGGCCACGCGAATCGAAACACGAAGAAGGCGAACCGGAAGGCGCCGCCTTCGGCGGCGGACAACACGGAAGGAACGCAGGACCCGCGGGGCGCGAAGCGCCCGCGATCCTGCGTCGCGCCGCGCAGCGGCGCCTTCGTGTTCTTCGTGTCCTTTCCTGTCGTTCCCTTCGTGTCGAAAAGTGGTCTTCGGCGCCGAAGGCGCCGAGCGCAACCCCTCGCGCTCTTCTCGAGGGCTGCGCGGCCTTCCGCCGCGCGGGGAAACACAAGTTCACAGGGAGCCGGGGAGGACGGGAGATGACGCGGACGTCGGAACAGAACCGTCCTTCGCGTCGCACCGGTGCGTCGCTCCTGCTCGTCGCGTTCCACCTGCCGGTGACCTCCCCGTCCTCCCCGGCTCCCTGTGAATCGTGTGGTCTTCGGCGCCGAAGGCGCCGAGCACAGCGCCTCGCGCCACCCCCCGACGACGCGCTCCCCCGTCACACCTCGAACGCGTGCCCCAGGTAGACCTCACGCACACGCGGGTCCTTCACGAGCTCGTCGGCCGTGCCTTCGCGCAGGATCGTCCCCTGGTGGATGATGTACGCGCGGTCGGTGGACAGGAGCGTCTCGCGCACGTTGTGGTCGGTGATGAGCACACCGATGCCGCGCTCGCGCAGGCGCAGGACGAGTCCCTGGATCTCCTCCACCGCGATCGGGTCCACGCCGGCGAAGGGCTCGTCGAGCAGCAGCAGCGAGGGGTCGAGCGCGAGCGCGCGGCTGATCTCGAGCCGCCGGCGCTCACCCCCCGAGAGCGTCTCCGCCGTGCTCTTCGCGAGGCGCGCGAGATCGAGTTCCTCGAGCAGCTCGTCCGCGCGCCGGTTGCGTTCGGCGCGCGACAGGTCGAGCGTCTCCAGCACCGCCATCAGGTTGTCGCGCACGCCGAGGCGCCGGAAGATCGAAGGCTCCTGCGGCAGGTACCCCATGCCGAGCCGCGCGCGCCGGAACATCGGCATCCGCGCGCACTCCTTGCCGCGCAGGAAGACCTGCCCGCCGTCGGGTCGCACCAGGCCGACCACCATCCGGAAGCTCGTCGTCTTGCCCGCCCCGTTCGGACCGAGCAGGCCGACGATCTCGCCGGGCCGCACGGTGAAGGAGACGCCGTCGACCACGCGGCGACCGCGGTAGCTCTTGCGCAGCTCCCGGGCCTCGAGGAGCAGGTCGGGGGAGGGCGCGGCGTCGGGCGGCGTCATGGGCGGAGGATATCGGGGCCCTCCCGGGGCTCTCCGCGTTGTGGAGAACTCGTGGAGAGCGAGGGCGGTTGTGGAGACTTGAACGAGCCTTGACCGGGGGAACGACCGATGGTCCGCCCTCGAGCCCCCGGGACGACCCTCGTCGACGCGCCGCCGGAGGCCTCAAAGCCATTCAGATCAAGGGGTTGTGTCGTGGGGTCGACCCCGGGTGCCCCTGCGACGGCCCCGACCAGGGGGGCGCTCCGGGCGCGCGACCGCCGGATCGCCCGGCACGGTCGGCGTGTGGAGAACTCGGTCCCCCGCGGCGGGGAGAGCGCGGTGGAGGCGTCCGCGGATCACGCTCGGTCGGGGGCGCGTGCGGGGTCAGTGGACCCACTCCAGGCGGACGATGCCGGACAGCGGCCGGATGGGCCAGAACACGGCCAGGGCGCGTCCCGTGATCAGCTCGCGGTCGACGAGCGGCGCCGGTTCCCGCGGCATGGCCTGGGCGCGCTCGTAGCCCGCCGGGAGGTCGGCGGGCGCGTCGAGCGCGAGCCAGTGCCGGCGACCCCACTCGTCGACGAAGAACAGGCGGTCGCGCGACCCCAGGGGGACCGGGTTCTCGCGCTCGCGGTGGTTGCCGCGCAGGATCGTGCCGTCCTCGAGGCGGTAGCGGTCGAGCTCCCACTCGCGCCCGTCGCTCGAGTCCTGCGTGTCGTCGCCCAGCATCACGTACTGACCGTCGCCGAGGGTCCAGTGCGTCATGCCGCGGTCGATGTAGAAGATGTCGCGGGAGACCGTGACGTCCTCCATCGCGCCGCCGCCGACGAAGCGCACCTTGACGCGCGCGTCCTGGTTCGCGACCGGCAGCACGTCGAGCTCGATCGGCTCCTGCCCGTCGATCTCGAGGCGCAACCGGTCGTCGAGGTTCTGCGCCGCGATGCGCACGCCCTTGCCGGCGGCGAGCCGGAACGGAGCGCTCGCGACGGCCTGCGTCTGCTCGAGCGGCGCGCCGTCGTTCGGCACGCCCGCGTTCACGTCGGTCTCGACGTCGACGCGCGGCCGGGCGTCGGGAGCGCTCGCCGGGCCCGGCACGCGGAAGAGGTAGGTGCGCGGTCCCTCGGTCAGCACGACCGTGATCTCGACCGTGGCGTCGTTCGCCCGGAGGATACCCTCGAAGCGCAGGTCGCCGACGCGGCGGCGCGTGCGCGCGTGCAGCGGCACCGGCGGGCCGCCGGGGTTCATCGCGAGCCGCTCGACGATCGCCTTCGGGTAGCCGTCGTAGAACTCGTCGATGATCGGCTCGTCCGCGAGCCCGAAGCGCACCGTCGCGTTCTCGCTCGAGCTCGCCGAGACCTTGGATGCGACGACGGGCCCCACCTCGCCGGTCCACACGTCGTCGAGCTCCTTCCAGTGCTCGCGCATCACCGCCTCCGGGCGGCGCGGGATCTCCCAGGCGTCCTCGGGGCCCTTGCGCACCCAGACGTCGCCGTTCAGCACGCGCAGCTCCTCGTTCGGCATCCCGACGATGCGCTTCACGAAGTTCTTCGAGCGGTCGAGCGGGTAGCGGAACACCGCCACCTCGAAGCGCTCGGGGTCGCGCAGCGCGTAGGTGAGCTTGTCGACGACGATGCGGTCCTTGACCTCGACCGTCGGCGTCTCGAGACCCATCAGCGTGGGCTGCATCGACCCCGTGGGGATGCGGTAGGCCTCGAGGATGAAGGCCTTGAGCAGCAGCGCGAGCACGATCGCCGCCACGATGGCCTCGATGGTGTCGCGCCAGTGGGTCTTGCGCTGGTCGAGATCGTCGGTCACGTGAGCCTCCGGGCGCGCAGGGTACCCGCGCCCGGACCGACGGCCCAACACCTCTTCGGCGCGGACCCGTCGCCGCCGCGGCTCACTCGTCCCCGCCGAGCACGGCGAGGAACGCCTTCTGAGGGATGTCGACGTTGCCGACGGCGCGCATGCGGCGCTTGCCCTCCTTCTGCTTCTCGAGGAGCTTGCGCTTCCTCGTCACGTCGCCGCCGTAGCACTTGGCGGTGACGTCCTTCCGCATCGCGCTGATCGTCTCGCGCGCGATGATCTTTGCGCCGATCGCGGCCTGGAGCGGGATCTCGAACATGTGCCGCGGGATCTCCTTGCGGAGCTTCTTGATCGCGGCGCGGCCGCGCACGTCGGCCTGGTCCTTGTGGACGATCGAGGAGAGCGCGTCGACCTCGTGCCCGTTGACGAGGATGCGCAGCTTGACGAGGTCGTCCGCGCGGAACTCGCGGATCTCGTAGTTCATCGTCCCGAATCCCCGCGTCGCCGACTTCAACTTGTCATAGAAGTCGTAGATCAGCTCCGCCATCGGGATGTCGTAGTCGATCTGGACGCGCGTCGCCGAGAGGTGGTCCTGGCGCACGTAGGTGCCGCGGTGGTCGGAGGCGATCTGCATGACCGGACCGATGTACTCGACCGGCACCATGATCGACACGCGCGCGAGCGGCTCGAGGATGCGCTCGAACTTGTCGGGGTTCGGCAGCTGGCCCGGCGAGTGGATCTCCTCCGTGTCGCCGTTCTGCAGCTCGATGCGGTAGGTGACGGTCGGCGCCGTCTGGATCAGGTCGAGGTCGTGCTCGCGCTCCAGGCGCTCCTGCACGATCTCCATGTGCAGGAGGCCGAGGAATCCGCAGCGGAAGCCGAAGCCGAGCGCGTCCGACGTGACGGGCTGGAAGTCGAGCGACGAGTCCGACAGCACGAGCGTCTCGAGCGACTCGCGCAGGTGCTCGAAGTCGCCGTTGTTCGTGGGGTAGAAGTCGGCGTAGACCATGTGCTGCGCCGGGCGGTAGCCGGGCAGCATCTTCACCTTCTCGCGCTTGTGGTGCGTGATCGTGTCGCCGACGCGCACGTCGCCGAGGCGCTTGATGTTCGAGATGAAGTAGCCGACCTCGCCCGCGGACAGCTCGCGCGTGCGGTGCATCTTCGGGACGAAGCGGCCGATGTCGACGGCGTCGAAGACCTTGCCGGTGCCGAGCATCTCGATGCGCTCGCCCTCCTTGATCGTCCCGTCGACCACGCGCAGGTAGACGATGATCCCGCGGTACTCGTCGTAGACCGCGTCGAAGATCAGGCAGCGCAGCGGCGCGCTCGGGTCGCCGGTCGGCGGGGGGATGCGCTCGACGACGCGGTCGAGGAGCTGCGCCACGCCGTTGCCGGTCTTGCCCGAGACGGAGAGCGCGTCGGAGGCGTCGATGCCGAGGCTGTGCTCGATCTCTTCCGCGACCTCGTCGGGCCGCGCGTGCGGGAGGTCGATCTTGTTGAGGACCGGGATGATCTCGAGGTCGCCCTCGATCGCGAGGTAGGCGTTCGCGACGGTCTGCGCCTCGACGCCCTGCGACGCGTCGACGAGCAGGATCGCGCCCTCGCACGCCTGCAGGCTCTTCTCGACCTCGTAGTTGAAGTCGACGTGGCCCGGCGTGTCGATCAGGTTGAACTGGTACTCCTGACCGTCCTTCTTGTGGAACACGGTCACGGCGTGCGCCTTGATCGTGATGCCGCGCTCGCGCTCGAGATCCATGTCGTCGAGCAGCTGCGCCTTCATCTTCCGCTTCTCGACGGCGTTCGTCAGCTCGAGGATCCGGTCCGCGAGCGTCGACTTGCCGTGGTCGATGTGCGCGATGATCGAGAAGTTGCGGATGAAGCGGGGTTCCACGTGGCGTCGCCCAGGGAGTGCACCGCCGGGGGGATCCCGTCGGACAATGGGCGCGAGATTCTATCCGCGCGCTCGTCGCGGCGCGCCGGGGTTCCGCGGGCGGCCGGACGAGGTCCGGACCGCGACTCAGCGCGGCTCGCGCGCGGCCGCCAGCAGTTCCGGCAAGGCCCGAGCGAGCTCGCGCAGCGCCCGGCCGCGGTGGCTCACCGCCGACTTCTCGCTCGCTCCGATCTCGGCGAACGAGCGGCCGTTCGCGGGGTGGCCGGGCTCGTCGAGGGCGAAGAGCGGGTCGTAGCCGAAGCCGCCCGTCCCAGAGGGTCGCTCGAGGATCCGGCCGCGCACCTCGCCCCGGAAGGTCGCGACGACGGTGCCGTCGGGGCGCGCCAGCGCGAGCGTGCAGACGAAGGCGGCGCCGCGGTCGTCGCGGCCCGCGAGTTTCTCGAGCAGGAGCGCGTTGTTCGCCGCGTCGTCGCCGTGCTTCCCCGCGAAGCGGGCGGAGTGCACGCCGGGCGCGCCGCCGAGCGCGTCGACCGCGAGGCCGGAATCGTCCGCGAGGCACCACCTGTCGCTCGCGCGCGCTCCGCTCGTCGCCTTCTTGCGCGCGTTGCCCGCGAAGTCCGGCGCGTCCGCCTCGACGTCGGGGGGGCCGCCGACGTCGGCGGGGGCGAGCGTGCGGACGCCGAGCGGCTCGAGGATCGCCCGCAGCTCGGCGAGCTTCTTCGCGTTGCCGCTCGCGACGACGAGTTCGACGCCGTTCACCGAGTTCATGGTGCGTCGCTCACGGCGTGCCGAGCGCCGTGCGCTGCGCCTCGAAGATCTTCGCGAGCGCCTCCTCGCCGACCGCGAGCATCTCGTCGAGGCGCTCGCGCGGGAACGTCGCACCCTCGCCGCCGCCCTGCACCTCGACGAAGCTGCCGCCGCTCTCCTTGACGAGGTTCATGTCGACCGTCGCGCGGCTGTCCTCGGCGTAGTCGAGGTCGCACACCACCTGGTCGTCGACGATGCCGACGGACACGGCGGCGAGCTGGCTCGCGAGCGGCCACGCGCGGAGCTGGCGCCTGCCGTCGAGGTGCGAGAAGAGGTCGCACAGCGCGACCCACGCTCCGGTGATCGCCGTCGTGCGCGTGCCGCCGTCGGCCTGGACGACGTCGCAGTCGACCCAGACCGTGCGCTCGCCGATGACGGACAGGTCGGTGACGGTGCGCAGCGCGCGGCCGATGAGTCTCTGGATCTCGATCGAGCGGCCGTCGATCTTGCCCACGCGGTCGCGCGACTTCCGCGAGTTCGTGGACGACGGGAGCATCGCGTACTCCGCGGTCAACCAGCCCTTGCCCTTGCCCTGGAGGAAGCCCGGGACGCCGTCCGTGACGACGGCGGTGCAGAGCACGCGCGTGCCGCCGAACGACGCGAGGACGGAGCCGGGCGCACTCGACGTGAAGTGGCGTTCGAAGCGGATCGGGCGAGGGTCGTGCGTGGCGCGGTCGAAGGATCGTTGCATCTCGTCTCCTGGACCCGGCGATGGTACGGACCTCGTCAGCGCGGGGCGAGCGCGCGCGGTGCTCCGTCCGCGGGATCGAGGGATCGCACGTGCTCGAGGGCGCACGACGCGACGCCGCGCGGCGTCTCGACGGCGACGCCGCGCTCGAAGTCGATCGCGAGGAGGCGGCCGCGCACCTCCTCGGGTCCGTCGCGTCGAGCGAAGCGCGCGACGACCTCGCGGCCGAGGAGACCCGTGGCGAGGCCGAAGTCGTGCGCGAGCGCGTCCCGCGGGCCGGCGACGGCCTGCGCGAGCCTCGGAGCGAGCGCGCGGAGGAGCTCGCGGAGCGCGTCGTCGACCGTCGCGTCGACACCGACGAGCGCGAGGCTCGTCACGGGCCGCTCGCGCGCGAGTTCCTCGTCGAAGTCGCGCTGTCGCACGTTGATCCCGACGCCGACCGCGAGCGCGACGCCGCCGTCGCGCGGCACGGACTCGACGAGGATGCCCGCGATCTTGGCTCCGTCGACCTCGGCGTCGTTCGGCCAGTCGAGCGCGACGCCGCGCGTCCCGAGCGCGACGAGCGCGTCGCGCACCGCGAGTCCCGCCGCCATCGTCACCGCGGCGCCCGAGGGCGGCGCCGCACCGTCCGCGAACCACACCGCGGTCGCGTACAGACCTTCGCCCGGCGGCGAGAGCCAGCGGCGACCCTGACGACCGTGGCCCGACGACTGCGTGCGCGCGACGTGGACGTCGCCGTGGCGCGCCGAGCCGTCGCGCACGCGGCGCAGGGCCTCGCTCGAGGTCGAGTCGATCGCGTCGTGGCGGATCGTGCGGAAGGGCGCGGGCTGCATCGGCCCGATATCATGCGCGCGTGGAGTCCGATCCGAAGCGCCGCCGGCGCACGATCCGTCGACGTCTCGCCGCGCTCGCACTCGGACTCGGTGTGCCGCTGCTCGTGCTCGAGATCGGCGTGCGCGTCGTGCACGGAGCGCCGCTGCCGCAGAAGCTGCCCCTGCAGCTCGTCGAGGCGGACGAGCTGTCGGGCTGGCGCTTCCCGCCGGGTCGCGACTTCTACACCTTCGACCGGCTGGCCTCGATCAACTCGCTCGGGCTGCGCGGACCGGAGGTCGGACCGAAGGAGGAGGGCGAGCTGCGCATCGTCGCGCTCGGCGACAGCCTGACGTTCGGCGTGGGCGTGTCGGACGAGGAGACGCTCCCCGAGCAGCTGCGGCGCGAACTCGCGGCCCGGCTCGGTCGGCCGTGCACCGTCGTGAACACGGGGCACCCCGCGTGGGCGACGAACCAGGAGCTGGCGTGCCTGCTCGGGCTCGGACCCGAGCTCCACCACGACGCCGTCGTCCTGTTCTGGTTCTTCAACGACATCAACGAGCCGTCGCTCGCCGCGACGACCGCCGAGCTCCGCGAGTCCGGTCCGCAGACGTTCGAGACGCGCAACGCGTTCACGGGGTGGCCGGCGGTGCGCTGGCGGATCCACGAGTTCCTCCGCCGGTCCGCGATCTACGCGTACATGGACTGGCAGAAGGACTTCCGGTCGCACAAGGACTACTCGCAGGACCTCGTCGACCGGGGCATGGAGCTCCTCGACGACTTCTACTGCGACGCGCTGCACAAGCTGTGCGAACGCGACGGAGCCCGGCCGTTCGTCGTCGTGATCCCGTACTCCGTCTCGCTCGGTCGCGACAACGCCTGCCGCGAGATCGAGCGCCGCGCCGCCGAGATCTTCCGCGCCCACGACTTCCCGGTGCTCGAGACCCGCGACGCCCTCGAGCGCGCGGCGCGCGACCTCGGCCGGATCCCGCACGTCGCCTACGACTACCACTACGACGCCGTCGGCAATCGCGTGCAGGCCGAAGCCGTGGCGGCGTGGCTCGCGGAGCAGCTCGTGGAGTAGCGGGGCGGACCCGGCTCCCAACCTGGTTCGTTCGGTCGTGCACCCGATCGCCCGGGCGGTCCACGGTCCGGCGCGGCGTCGCGCGGTCGTCGTCGCTACTGCGGAACCCGCTCGCGACCGGCCCGCCGCGCCCCGCGCGGCGGTGTCTCGAGCCGGGCCCGCCCCCGGCGCTTCCGCATTTCTCGCCCTCTCCGCAGTCGGCTCGGCGGATTCCGCACGCCGACGATGGGTCGAGCGAACCAGGTTCGGACGACCGGTTCTGGTCAAACGAACCAGGTTCGGTCGACCGGTTCCGACCGAGCCGTCGACCGAACGCCGGTGGGGGAAGGGGGCTCCGGCCGACGTTCCGGCTCGACTCAAGGGGCGCGCGGAGGGGGGTCGAAGAGCCCGGGTCGGCGCGCCGCGGCGCACCCGACGAGGAGGCGGCGGTCGTGACGAGGGACAGTTCTGGATCGGGGCTCCGTGCCCTTGCAGCGGCGTCGTCGATCGCGGCGGTCCTGCTCGCGAGCGGGTGCAGCGGCGGCGCTCGCAGCGTCGAGGTCGGCGACGCGCGTCCCTACGTCGGACCGCACTTCGCGATCGGTGCGGACAGCGGTGCGCGCTTCGGCTTCGGTCCGTCGCGCGCTCCGAGCGGCGCACCGACGGCGAGCGGTACCGCAGCGCCGCCCACGGACGCCTTCGCGTTCGACCTGCCCGACGGATGGCGCCGCCTCGAGCCGAGCGCGATGCGCGCCGTCGACCTGCGCCTCGACCGCGACCCGAGCGCGGAGTGCTCGCTCACGCTGCTCGGCGGTGACGCGGGCGGACTGCGCGCGAACGTCGACCGTTGGCGCAAGCAGATGGGGCTCGCGCCGACGACGCCGAGCGAGTTCGACGCGCTCGCACCGACGTCGCTGCTCGGCCGCGACGCCGTCGCCGTCGACCTCGTCGGTTCCTACGCCGGCATGGGCGGCGAGAGCCGTACGGGCTTCCGCATGCTCGGCCGCCTCGCGGTCGCGCCCGGCGGCAGCGCCTTCCTCAAGTTCACCGGCCCGGCGGACGTCGTCGAGGCCGAGCGCGAGGCGTTCGAGCGCCTCGCCGACTCGCTGCGCGTGGAACCCACGGACGCCGGCGCGACGACCGCGGGTCCCGGCGGACCTGCGGTCGCCGCGACCGACGGCGGCGAGCTCCTCCGCTGGACCGCGCCCGAGGGGTGGGTCCGAGGTCCTGCGCGCATGATGCGCGAGGTCACGTACCTCACCGCGAACGGCACCGTCGAGTGCTACGTGTCGGTCCTCGGCGGCGACGGCGGCGGCATCCGCGCGAACTTCGACCGCTGGCGCGGACAGATGGGCGCCGCGCCGCTCACGGACGACGAGCTCGCCTCGCTCGAGCGCGTGCCCTGCCTCGGATCGAGCGCGATCCTGATCGCGATCGACGGCGACTTCGAGGGCATGGGCGGCGAGACGTCGAGCGGCGCGCGCATGCTCGGTGCCGTCGCGGCGTTCGAGGGACGCACGGTCTTCGTGAAGCTCGTCGGCCCCCGCGCGCTCGCCGCCGCCGAGGAACCGAACTTCCGCCGCTTCGTCGCGAGCCTGGAGTCGGCGCGATGAAGTCGTCCGCGCCGTGCTCGCGCGCGCCTTCGCCGCGCCTCCTCGCTCTCGCTCGCCGGCGGGTTGCTGCTGATGCTCGCGCTGCTCACGTTCCTCGGGACGATCGAGCAGACGGAGCACGGCCTCTACGAGGTGCAACGCCGCTACTTCGAGTCGCTCCTCCTCTTCCACGACGTCGGCGGCGTGCCCGTGCCGCTCCCCGGCGGCGGGCTCGTCATGGGGCTGCTCTTCGTGAACCTGCTGCTCGGCGGCGTCGTGCGTCTGCGCAAGGGCGTGCGAACGGCGGGCGTGCTCGTCGCGCACGTCGGCATGCTGCTCATGATCGCCGCCGGCTTCGTGAAGTACGCGACCGGCGAGGAAGGGCACGTCACGCTGTACGAGGGCCAGGGCGCGGACTGGTTCCAGAGCTACACCGAGAACGAGATCGCGGTGATCGAGGTGGTCGCCGACGGCGACGCCTTCGGTCCCGGTGACGAGCGCACGGTCGACGGGGCGAGCCTGCGCGCGGCGACACCGAGCGCACCCGTCGCCGTCACGGGCCTCCCGTTCCGCCTCGAGGTCACGCGCTGGTTCGACAACGCGCAGGTCCTGCCGAAGGGCCCGATGTTCGACGTCGACGTGCCCGTCGTCGACGGCGTGTTCCTGAGGGGGGCCGACCTCGTCAAGGAACGCGAGCGCAACGCTCCCGGCGCGTACGTCACCGTCACGGGCGGCGACGGCGTGCCGCGCACCGGCCTCCTGTGGGCGTTCCAGGCCGAGCCCTGGACCGTCGACGTCGACGGACGCCGCTACGCGATCGACCTGAGGCGCACGCGCCACGCCATGCCGTTCACCGTGCGCCTCGACGAGTTCACGAAGGAGGACCACCCCGGCACGAACATGCCGAGCTGGTTCTCGAGCGACGTCACCGTCACCGACCACAGCACGGCGGCGGGCGTCTCGCGCCCCGTGACGATCTCGATGAACCAGCCGCTGCGCGAGGACGGACTCGTGCTCTACCAGGCCTCGTGGGGGCCGTCGAACGCGCGACCCGGCGACGCGCTCTTCTCGACGCTCGCCGTCGTGCGCAATCCCGCCGACCAGTGGCCGCTCGTGTCGTGCGTCGTCATCGCGCTCGGTCTCGCGTTCCACTTCGGGCGCACGCTCGTGCGCCACGTGCGGCGGGAGGTGGCGCGGTGAAGGCGCTCCTCCTCGCCGCGAGCCTCGCGCTCCTCGCGCCCGTCGCGACCGCGGGTCGGCAGGGACCTCCGGTCGCCGAGCAGCACGGTCTCGCGACGCCGACCGACGACGGGTGGCGAGCGGTCGACCCGCAGCCGTGGTCGGAGGACGTCACCGCGGCGCTCGGCGCGCTGCCCGTCCAGGAGGGCGGGCGGGTCAAACCGCTCTCGACGCTCGCGGGTTTCACGCTGCTGCGCCTCGCCGGCCGGCGCTCGGTCGAGACGCCCGACGGCGCGAAGCTCGGGCCCGACGCGTTCCTCGCCGAGCTGCTCGTGCGGCCCGACTTCGCGTCGCGCCTCCCGCTCTTCCTCGTCGCCGAGGGCGCGGCGATCGACGCGATCGGGCTCGACGCCTCGGTCAAGAAGCGTCGCGCGCGCTGGAGCTTCGACGAACTCCGGCCCGCCGTGCCGAAGCTCTTCGAGCTCGCCCACGACTGGTCCAACGTCGAACCCGCTCGTCGCACGTCGACGCAGCAGCAGGTCGTGCAGCTCGCCGAGGCCGTGCACCGCTTCCTCGACCTCGCGGGCTTCCTCGACTTCGCGCGCATGGACGTGCCGGTCGCGAAGGACTCGCGGCTCGCGCAGGTCGTCGGCGCGTGGGACGGCCGCGCGAGCTTCGCCGACCTCGTCGCCGCCGGCCCCGAGATCGGCGCGCTCTACCGAGAACTGGCGGCCGCCGACGACCCGCTCGCGCGCGAGGCGCTGCGGTCGATCGACTCCGTGCTGCGGCTCGCCGCCGAACTCGGTCGCGCGGCCGACGGACTGGCGCTCGTGCCGCCCGCGGGGTCCGCGGCGGACGAACCGACCTGGCTGACGCCGAGCGAGCTCCTCGCTGCCGCGCTCGACGGCGAGCGCGCGAGCGACGCGCAGGTCGTCGCGCTGCGCGGCCTCCAGTCGCTGGCGCGCGCGGAGTCGGACGAACAGGCCGGAACGGCGCTCGCGAAGCTCGCCGCGAGCACGCGCGCCGACGCCGACCGACGCGGCGAGACGCGCAGCCTCGACCTCGAGCGCGCGTACTACCGCGCGAAGCCGTTGACCTACGCGACGGTGCTGTTCGTTCTCGCCTTCGTCGTCGCCGCCCTGACCTGGTTGCGTCCGCGCTCGCGGGCGCTGCACCGCGCCGCGAACCTCCTCGCCTGGTCGGGCACGGCCTTCCTCGTCGGTGCGATCGCCGTGCGCTGCGTGATCCGCGCGCGCCCGCCCGTCAGCACGCTCTACGAGACGGTCCTGTTCGTGACGGCGGTCGGCGCGATCGTCGCGCTCGTGATCGAGCTGATCGACCGCCGCCGCATCGCGGTGTCGGCCGCGGCAGCGCTCGGCGTCGTCGGCCTGTTCCTCGCGACGGGTTACGAGAAGCTCGACGCGAAGGACACGATGCCCGAGCTCGTCGCCGTGCTCGACACGAACTTCTGGCTCGCGACGCACGTGACGAGCATCACGGTGGGCTACGCCGCCGGGATGCTCGCGGCGCTCCTCGGCAGCGTCTACGTCGTGATGCGCCTCGTGCGCCGCCGCGACGCCGCGCCCGACACGTTCCGCGCGCTCGGCCGCATGGTCTACGGCACGCTGTGCTTCGGCCTGTTCTTCGCGCTCGTCGGCACGATCCTCGGCGGCCTGTGGGCGAACGAGTCCTGGGGACGCTTCTGGGGCTGGGACCCGAAGGAGAACGGCGCGCTGCTGATCTGTCTCGCGATGACCGCGATCCTGCACGGGCGCATGAGCGGTCACCTGCGCGAGCTCGGCGTCTGTGTCGCCGCGGCGTTCGGCGGAACCGTCGTCGCCTTCAGCTGGTGGGGCGTCAACCTCCTCGGCGTCGGCCTGCACAGCTACGGCTTCACGAGCGGCGTGTCGAAGGCGCTGTGGACGTACTACCTCGTGCAGTGGGGCGTGTGCGCGCTCGGGCTCGTGGTGTGGTGGATGGACCATCACGGACGGCGCACCGCGTCGGCACCGGCGCTGGATCCTGCCATGCGCTCCTGAGCGAGTTCGAACGAACGGCTCGGTCGGAACCGGGTAGCGGGAGATGCGCTAGTCTCCCGGGATGAAGCTCGCCGCCTCGTTCTCGCTCGCTCTCCTGCTGTCCGCGTGCGATGTCGCTCCGCCCGCCGTCATGACGTCGGGCGAAGTCGTCCTCCAGCCGATCGGCCTCGAGTTCGCGCCGACCGCCTTCGCCGTGGTCGACGAGGAGGCAGGAACCTGCAGAGCACTCTTCCTCTCGAGTTGGCCGGGGGCATGGGGCCAGGGGAGCGGCTCCGACGGGACGACTTGGAATCAGAGGGTGACGGCCGGAGGACCCGACCACTCCTACGACAGCACGCTGTGGTTCGAGGTCACTGCAACCAGGAGAGGGAGTGGCGCTTGGAAGTTCGAGCTCGACGGCGAGCGCTTCGTCCCCGACGGGCGGAGCGTCTACGTCCAGAGCCTCGACGGGAGCTTCGATCGGCACGAACTCGATCTCTCGGGGGTGACGGTCGAGAGTTGCGAACTCGAGGCGATCGACGACGGCGTCGAGGCATCGCTCGAGCAACTCGTGTTCGACGCCTGGGGTGCGATCGGACACTGGAGTCTCGAGTGGGGCCGCAAGTGGACATCGCTCGAGGCCTTCCGCGACCGCGAGCGGGCGGCAGCGGCCGGCGAGCCGTCGCTCGCCGTCGAGGTCGGTCCGAGGGTCGTCGAGCCGATCGTCTTCGATGAGTCGATGCGCGAGCTCCGCGTGGAGTTCCGCGGCGACGACTCGCTCGAGTGGAACGAGGTCGGAGTTCGCACGGGTGGGGTCAATCGGGGCGACCTGGTCACGTTCCAGATACCGACCAACCATGCGGGATGGAGCATCACCGACCACCCTCCGATCGGAGCCAGCGACGAGGTCTTTGCGAGGGCGATCTGGTTCCTCGACGTCGACGGAGCACGCGTCGAGTGCGACCTCACGGTTCTCGCTCGACGGGGCGAGCGAATCTGGGTGCTCTCGCGCGGCAAGCCGCTCGACGTGGGCCGCGGTGAGACGTGGCGCCTGTCGAAGCACGGCCGGTTCTTCCCGGTCACGCGGGAGTAGAGGCTGCGTTTCGCCGTGGCGCTACCATGCGCTCGTGCCCGACGACTCGCCTCCTCCCGGCTATCGCACGCAGTCCGAGGACACGAGCTACGCCGCGGAGCGATTGCTCTTCGAGCGCTGGTCGACGATGCGGCCCTCGGAGAAGGTGCAGCTCGTCGGTGAGATGAGCGACGCCATACGGCAGATGGCGCGTGTCGGTCTCCGACGGCGCTTCCCCGAGGCCTGCGCGCGCGAGATCGAGCTGAGGCTCGTCGCGCAGCTCTACGGTCGCGACCTCGTCCGACGTCTGATGGGGATCGACGTCCCCGACGAGGACGTGCGCTTCGCGTGAGCCGTCGGGCCTTCGAGGCGGCACTGCGCGCGACGCGGGCGTTCGAGCCGGAGCGCGGGGCGGCGGTGCGAGGACCGCGCTCGGTCCCCGTCCAGCTCGGCGGAGCGCGCCCGGGCGCCGGGACCGACTCACTGCTGAATTGACGCGGAGCCCGGCCCAGAGAAGGGCCGTCGCGCGCGATCCTGTCGGCTCCACGGTCGAGAGGGCGCCGCGACGCTCTTTTCGAACGTCCTTCACCTGCCGACCGGCCGCGGCCGGTCTCCCCACGATGATCACGATTCGACGCTCCGAGGAGCGCGGGCACGCCGACCACGGCTGGCTCGACGCGCACCACACGTTCTCCTTCGCCGACTACTTCGACCCGGACTTCGTGCAGTTCGGGACCCTGCGTGTGATCAACCAGGACCGCGTGAAGCCCGGCAAGGGCTTCCCGACCCACGGGCACCGCGACATGGAGATCGTGACGTACGTGCTCGACGGTCTGCTCGAGCACAGGGACAGCATGGGCAACGGCTCGCAGATCCGTCCCGGCGAGGTGCAGTACATGTCGGCGGGCCGCGGCGTCACGCACAGCGAGTTCAACGCGAGCGCGACCGACGAGCTCCACCTCCTGCAGATGTGGGTGCTGCCGCGCAAGTCGGGCGGAGAGCCCCGGTACGACCAGAAGGACTTCCCCGAGGCGGAGCGCCGCGGGAAGCTGCGCCTCGTCGTGTCGCCGGACGGCCGCGACGGCTCGATCACGATCGGTCAGGACGCCGAGCTGCGCGTCGGCACGCTCGACGCCGGCGACCGCGTGCGGCAGTCGATCCCGGCGGACCGCGTGGCCTGGCTGCACGTGGCGAAGGGCCGCGTGAAGCTCGACGGCGAGGAGCTCGGCCCCGGCGACGGGGCGGGCATCCGCGACGCGGCGACGATCGAGCTCGAGGGCGTGGAGCACGCCGACGTGGTGCTCTGGACGCTCACGGAGTGACGCGCGGCGCCGTCGGGTCGGTGCCGTGTCGACGCGACGTCGACGGGTCGCGACGACCGCGGGTCCCCAGGGACCCGCGGTCGTCGTTCGTGAGCAGCGGTTCCGCCGGTTCGCCTCAAGCGCCCCTCACCGGCCCGCCGATCCCCCCGATCCGGCGTGCCGCAGCGGTGCGGCCGCGACACGACGAGCTCCTTCGCTCCGCCCGAACTGCCTCGACCCATGCGCCTCATCCCCGTCCTCGCCCTCTCGCTCGCGTCGATCACCCTCTCCGGCTGCTTCGGACCGCAGGCCGCGGTCGGGGTCCAGCAGGTCGACAGCCTCGTGGGGCGCGTCGAACGCGTGCACCTCGACGCGGAGCTGAGCCGCGAGCGCATCCAGGAGGCCGTCGACGACGTGCGCGCGCTCGTGCGCCGCGAGTTCACGGGTGACGTCGCCGAGGCCTACGCGCTGTTCGTCGAGGCGATCGACAAGAGCGAGGAGCAGACGGCGCGTCTGCGCTCGAACCTGAAGCCGATGCACCAGACGGCCGGCGAGGTCTACGACGCCTGGACCGCCGATCTCCAGTCGTTCTCGAGCCCGACGCTCCGCCAGCGCAGCGAGGCGCGCCGCGACCTCGCCGCCGAGCGGTACGTCGCCGTCGTCAACGCCATGACGCCCGCGGTCGAGGGCCTCGAGGCCTACAACAAGATCCTGCGCGACCACGCGCTGTTCCTGTCGTACGACCTCAACGCGTCGTCGGTGAAGGACCTCGAGCCCGAGCTCGACATCCTGCGCGACAACGCCTCCGCGCTCGACGAGCGCATCGACAACCTGCTGCGCGCCGCGAGCGAGTTCGTGCAGGCCACCGCGCCGCTCGGCAAGGTGCACCTCACGGGCGAGGCGGCGACCGGTCGCTGATCGCCGGGCGTCAGAGCAGCGGTCCCACCAGCCGGCACGCGTCCTCCGCGAGCCGCTGCCTCCGCGGTCGCCGCCGCCACGTCGCGAGGTCGAGGTCCTCGGCGCTCGCGACGTACGCGTCCTGCAGCGCGCGCAACCGCGCGGTGAAGTCCGCGTCGTGCACGAACAGCGAGATCTCGTGGTTGAGCCACAGGCTCCGCATGTCGAGGTTGACCGAGCCGAAGACGCAGAACGCGCCGTCGACGCACAGGCTCTTCGTGTGGAGCAGGCCGCCGGCGAAGAGCGCGACGCGCACGCCTGCCGCGAGGAGCGCCTCGTACGTCGCCGCGCTCGCGTAGCGCACCAGCACCGAGTCGTTGTCGCGCGGCACCACGAGCGTCACCGCGACGCCGCGCCGCGCCGCCGACAGGAGCGCCGTCAAGATCGACTCGTCCGGCACGAAGTAGGGCGTCGTCATCACGAGCTCGCGCCGCGCGGCGTAGATGCTCGTGAGCAGCAGCTCGTGGATCGCCTCGGGGTGCAGGTCCGGTCCCGACGGCACGACCTGGAGCGGGACGACGTCCTCGCCGGCGCTCTCCTCGCGTTCGGGCAGCGCCGGATCGAACGGCGTGTTCGTCTCGAGTGACCAGTCGAACGCGAAGACGCCGCGCACGACCGCCGCGGCGGGACCCTCGAAGCGCACCATCGCGTCGATCCACGCGCCGACGCCGGCCTCGCGCTTGAAGAAGCGCGGGTCGACGAGGTTGCGACTGCCGGTGTAGGCGATGCGACCGTCGACCACGGCGATCTTGCGGTGGTTGCGCAGGTCCGCGCGCGCGAACACGCTGCGCAGGAGCCCGGTCGGCAGCGCCGCGACGAGCCGCACGCCCGCCGCTCGAAGACGCCGCGCCGAGTCCGACGCGAGGAACGCCTCGCTCCCCGTCGAGTCGGCGATGGCGCGACAGCGCACGCCGCGCCCCGCGGCTCGGACCAGCGCGTCGACGACGTCGGCGACGCGACCTCCCTCGCTCCAGATGTAGAAGCCGAGGTCGCAGCTCTCGCGCGCTGCGTCGACGTCGGCGACGAGCCGGTCGAACGACGCGTCGTCGTCCGTCAGGAGCTCGACGCGGTGCGCGGCGACCGGCGGGATCCCGACCGTCACCTCGGCCTGACGCGCGAGGTCGGCCGAGGCGTCGCCGCCGACGCTCGCGCGGAACGCGAGGAGTTCCCGACACAGCCGCTCGACCTCGCCGCGCCGCGCCTCGATCCGTCTCCGCCGACGCGGACCGACGCGGCGCTCGCCGAACATGAGGTAGAGCACCGCGCCGACGAACGGGAGGCTGAACGCCACGGCGAGCCACGCCATCGACACCCCGACCGGCGAGCGGCGCGAGATCACGCGCAGCGACAGCGCGACCACGAGCACCCAGTGCGCGGCGAGCAGCGCGGTGGAGGCGGCCGGTGCGCTCATCCCGCTCGACCGCCCTCGTCGCGACCGCTCGACCCGAGCTCCTCCGCCTCGAGCTCCTCCTCGTCCTCCGCGCGTTCCACCGCCGCCCGCGCGGCGCGCGCGACGAACAGCACGGCGACGAGCGCGGCGACCGCGCCGACGACGTAGAGCGCGTCCTCGAGTCCGGCGCTCTCGCGCGTCCGACCGACGACGCCGGCGGCTCGGTGACCGGCGACACCGACCCAGACCTCGACGCCGAGCGCGGGCAGGTGCGCGAGGCTCGCGACGAGGAACGGCGCGAAGCGCACGCCGGCTCCGGCCAGGGCGAAGCTCACCATCGCGACGTTGAGCGGCGCGAGTCGGATCACGGTCTGCAACCCGAGCCCGCGGTGGACGACCGCGCGCTGCATCGCACCGAGCCTCGGCGCGTGCGCGACGAGTCGTTCGACCGGACCCGCGAGGACGCCGCGCGCGACCGCGAACTGCAGCGACACCGCCAAGAGGTGACCGATCGCGACCGCCGCCGCGCCGCGCGGGAAGCCGAGGAGCGCTCCGGCGGCGACCGTGAACACGCTGGCTGGCGCGAGCAGCGTCGTCGCGACGGTGTACGCGAGGGCGAAGACCGCGACCCCGATCGCGCCGTGCGCCGCGACCCAGGCGCGCCAGGCCTCGAGGTGCTGCACGAACTGGTCGCCGGCCCCGAACAGGAGCGCCGCGCCGACGACGAGGAGGAGCGCGACGAGCGCCGCGCGGACCCGATTGGTCCGGGGCGAACGTTCGTCGCCCGACCGAGCCGCTGCGCCGACGTCCGCCATCGCCTCCGACGATACCCCCGGAGCGACCCGGACCGGCGCGGCACGGCCCGGTGATCGAAGATCGGCGGGCGGACCGCAGAAAGGCTCGCGCCGATGCCGACAGAGGAGCGATGGGCTGGGCCCTCCTCGTCGGACTCGTGGCTGCGCTGGGTGCGGCGCTCCTCGGCGTCGCGCTGGTCCGTCGCAGTCGCCGCGAGCAGCACGGGACGCTGCACGAACGGCGCCGCGCGGAACGCACCGGTGCGGCGAGGGCGGAGCTCCAGCACCCCGTCGTCGACCTGACGCGCTGCCTCGGGTGCGGCACGTGCGTGCGCGCGTGTCCCGAGGAGGGCGTGCTCGCGCTGCTGCACGGGCAGGCCGTCGTCGTGCGCGGCTCGGGCTGCGTCGGGACGGCGAGCTGTGCACGCGAGTGTCCGACCGGAGCGATCACGGTCACGCTCGCCGATCTCGCGACGCGGCGCGACGTGCCGGTGCTCGACGAGGGACTCGAAGCGGTGGGGCGCCCCGGTCTGTTCCTCGCGGGCGAGGTGACGGCGCACGCGCTCGTGAAGACCGCGGTCGACCACGGCACGCTGGTCGCCGCGACGGTGGCGGAGCGCGCGCAGCGCGAGGGCGCGGCGCGCGAGACCGGCGTGCTCGACCTCGCGATCGTCGGCGCGGGTCCGGGCGGACTCGCGTGCGCGCTGGAGGCGAAGCGTCTCGGGCTCGACTTCGTCCTGCTGGAGCGCGAGAGCGACCTCGGCGGCACGGTCGCGCGCTACCCGCGCCGCAAGCTCGTCGCGACACGACCCATCGACCTCCCGCTGCACGGTCGGCTGCCCGAGCGCACCTACCTCAAGGAGGAGCTGATCGAGCTGTGGCGCGGGCTCGCCGCGGAGCACGACCTGCCCGTCGTGTGCGACTCGACGTTCGAGTCGCTCGACCGGGACGACGCGGGCACCTACACCGTGCACGCGAGCACCGGCGAGGTGCGCGCACGCAACGTGTGCCTCGCGATCGGGCGGCGCGGCGTGCCGAACCGGCTCGGCGTCCCGGGCGAGGACGCGCCGAACGTCGCGTACAGCCTGCTCGACGCGGACGCCTACGAGGGCGAGCGCATCCTCGTCGTCGGCGGCGGCGACAGCGCGGTCGAGGCGGCGCTCGGTCTCACCGCGCGCGGTGCGAACGAGGTCACGCTGAGCTACAGGCGCTCCGACTTCTTCAGGCTCGAGCCCTCGAACGAGCGCCGCATCCGCGAGGCGGCGGCGAGCGGGCGCGTCACGGTGCTGTTCGAGAGCGAGGTGCTCGAGATCGACGCGGGCGAAGTGCGCCTGCTCGCGCGTTCGGCGGACGTGGCGGGTCGCGGCACGGGCCGCACGAGCACCGACGGAGCCCCGAGCCTGGTGCCGGGCGGTCCGGGGCGCGTGCACCACGGCGCGTCGCACGAGACGCTCGAACGTCGCGTCGCCGTCTCGACCGAGGCGCGCGCCGAGCTCGTGCTGCCGTGCGACCGCGTGTTCGTGATGGTCGGCGGCACGCCGCCGATCGCACAGCTCGAGGCGGCGGGCGTCAGCTTCGACCCGACGCTGCGCCCGGCGGCGCCGGAGATCGGCGAGCAGGGCAGCGGCCTCGTCCGCGCGCTCGGCGCGGGCTTCGCCGTCGCGCTGTTCGGCCTCGCGTTCGCGCTGTGGCACCGCGACTACTACCTCCTGCCGACGTTCGAGCGCGCGGCGTCGCCGAAGCACGACCTCCTGCGGCCCGGACTCGGACTCGGGCTGTGGCTCGGGGTCGGGTCGATCGCGCTCGTCGTCGCGAACCTCGCGTACGTGCTGCGCCGCTCGCCGCGCTCGCGCGTGCGCTTCGGGTCGCTCGCGAACTGGATGACGGTGCACGTCGCGACGGGCGTGCTCGCGCTGCTCACCGCACTCGTCCACTCCGGGATGGAGCCGCGCGACACGGTCGGGGGCCGAGCGCTGTGGGCCATGGTCGCGCTGTTCGCGACGGGAGCCGTCGGGCGCTACCTCTACGCCTACGTCCCGCGGGCGGCGAACGGGCGCGAACTCGAACTCGCCGAGATCCGCGGCCGACTCGCGCGTCTGGCGGAGGGCTTCGTCCGTGTCGACGCGCGACTCGCGGCGCTGGTGCGCGACGAGACGCTGGAGCTGGTCGAGCGGCGGCAGTGGAACACGTCGTTGCCGGCGCGCCTGCTCGCGCTCGTCGGCGCGGAGACCGGGCTGCGCCGACTTCTGCGCCGCGTGCGGACCGAGGGCGCCGCCGCCGGACTCGCGCAGGACCAGATCGACGAGGTGACGGAGCTCGCGCGCCGCGCGCACCGCTCGGCGCTCGCGACGGCGCACATCGACGACCTGCGCGGGATCATGGCGAGCTGGCGCTGGCTGCACCGCTGGGCGCGCTGCTCCTGCTCGTGCTCGTCGCGCTGCACGTGGTCTACGCGCTGGCGTACGGCGGCTACCTCGCGGGAGGCGCGCGGTGAACGCCGACGATCCGCCGCCGCCGTCCGTCGCGTGGTACCGCCGCCCGCAGTTGTGGGTCGCGGTCTGCAGCGCCGTGCTCGTCACGACGCTCGGCGTCGTCGGCAAGGACCGCAAGTCGCCGGGTCCGCTCGCCGCGGCGCACGCGCGCG
The DNA here is from genome assembly GCA_041398665.1 of Planctomycetota bacterium. GTDB lineage: Bacteria > Planctomycetota > UBA1135 > UBA1135 > Rohdeia. The sequence goes on from JAWKUH010000006.1 coordinate 134,836, forward strand.
TCGCCGAGCTCGCGGGCGGTGCGAGCTGCTCGGAGTGCCACGGCGGCTGGTTCCAGGACATGTCGAGCGCCTGTCTCGACTGTCACGAGGCGATCGAGTCGCAGATGGACGACGGGCGCGGCCTCCACGGGCGACTCGCCGAGGACCGGCGCGCGTGCGCGTCCTGCCACTCCGACCACCACGGCGCGAACTTCGCCATGGTGAACGACGTCTCGTTCCGCAAGGCGGGCGTGCCGAACGTCGACGCCTTCGACCACTCGCTCGTCGGCTTCGACATGGACGGGAAGCACGTCGAGCTGGCGTGCACGGACTGCCACGCGCACGCCTTCGACGAGGTCGTCCCGGAGGGCGTCACGCGCTTCACGGGACTCTCGCAGCGTTGCGCGGCGTGCCACGAGGACGAGCACCACGGCGCGTTCGGCCAGGACTGCGCGAGTTGCCACGTGCAGGAGAGCTTCACCGAGCACGTCGCGACGTTCCACGACGACGTCCTCCCGCTGATCGGCGGGCACGGCGGCATGGACTGTCGCGCGTGCCACGCGGAGGGCGAGGTGCACAGCCTCGAGGTCGTCGCGGGCAACGGCTCGAAGCCGACGGCGCGCGCCTGTCTCGACTGCCACGACTCGCCGCACGGCGAGGCGTTCGTGACCCGCAACGCCCGCGACTCGCGCACCAGTCTCGAGGCGTCGTGCGTCGTCTGTCACGCCGCGGCGCACACGAGCTTCCGCGACGAGGCGCTCGAAATCACCGCGGAGCAGCACGCGGCGTCGGGCTTCCCGCTCGCGCTGCCCCACGACGAGGTGACGTGCGACGGATGCCACGCGCCGGAGCCGGAGGACTTCGCCGCGCGCTACCCGGGTCGCGACGCCGATCGTTGCGCGGCGTGCCACGAGGACCCGCACGGCGGGCAGTTCGCGACGGGACCGTTCGCGCAAGAGGGCTGCGTCGCCTGCCACGGGCGCGAGCGCTTCGAACCGCACGGTTTCACCGCGGAACTGCACGCGCGGGCCGCCCTGCCGCTCGAGGGCGGTCACCTCGGGGCGGCGTGCGAGGACTGCCACACCGTCGCCCACGACGGCGAACCGCGCACGTTCCGCGGCACGAGCGACACGTGCTCGGCGTGCCACGAGGACGCGCACAACGGGTTCTTCGACTCGCGCACACAGGCGCTCGAACCGGTGGCGCACGGCGACTGCGCGCGCTGTCACGGCGCGACGGCGTTCGCGCAACTGGTGCCGGAGAGCTTCGACCACACGCGCTGGACGGGCTTCCCGGTCGACGGCGCGCACGAGGCGGAGGGCTGCGCGAGCTGTCACGCGAGCACGGCGGAGCCCGACGCCGCGGGCCGCACGTTCGGACGCGTCGCGCCCGAGCACGGCGAACTCGTCGCCATGCACGCCGGGCCCGAGGTCGGCCGCTCGTGCGCGGCCTGCCACGAGGACCCGCACGGCGGCCGCTTCGACGCGGAGGGACTGCCGGAGCGGTACGACGAGCGCGAGGGCTGCGCGCGCTGCCACACCGACGCGTCGTTCCGCGACCTCTCGCGCGGCTTCGACCACGGACTGTGGACCGGTTTCCCGCTCGACGGCGCGCACGGCGAACAGTCGTGCAGCACGTGCCACGCGCCGCTGCGCGCACCGACGACGGAGGGGCGCACGTGGGGCTTCGCGAAGGGCGCGGACTGCGCGTCGTGCCACGCCGACCCGCACGGCGGTCAGTTCCGCGAGCGCGACGCGCAGGGGACCCTCGGAGCGACGGACTGCGCGCGCTGCCACCAGAACACGACGTCGTTCGCGAAGCTGCGCTTCCGCCACAACTGGGACTCGCGCTTCAAGCTCGACGAAACGCACGCGAAGGTGGACTGCGCGCAGTGCCACCGCCCCGAGGTGATCTCGGGTGCGCCGACGTTCCACTACAAGCCGCTCGGAACGAATTGCACGGACTGCCACGGGGTGGGGGCGAGTTCGCTGAGGAAGGACGGGTAGGTCCGAGCTCCGCAGACTTCCTCGAACTCCACTCCCGTCGCGCGGCGGAGGCGGCCGATCTGCTCCCTCCGGGGTCCTCCATGCGAAGGAACGGGGCGGGGAGAGCGGCGGCGGCGTGGACCGCGGTGTGGGTGCTCGCGGGTGCGGCTTCGGCCGACGGCGCGACGGCTCCCGCCGTCGACGCGCAGGAGGAGGCGCAGGACGAGGTGCGCCTCGAGCTGCGCGTCACCGTCGTCCTCACCGAGCGGCGCGCGTCGGTCGACCGCGGCGCGAGCGACGGGCTCGCGGTCGGCGACGTCGTCTGGTTGCTTCCGCGCGAGGGCGGCCGGTTCCGCGCGTCGGTCGTCGCCGTCGAGGAGCGCTCCGCGGTGGTGGAGCTCGACGGCGCGGACGTCGCGCTGGCCGCGGGGCTGAAGGCCGAGGCGACGGTGCCGGCGTCGCGCTTCGAGAGCGAGGACGGCGCGAGCGAACCGACGGGCGCGACCGACGCGCCGACTCCCGCCGCGAACGCTTCGAACGACGCGACCGGTGCGCGTCCAAGCCCGAACTCGATCTGGCGCGACCGCGACGAGGAGTTCGCGGACGGGATGCCGCTGCTCGCCGGCGTGGAGGCGGTGTCGCCCGGCGACCGCACGCCGTTCGTGCGCGGTCGCGTGTGGCTCTCCGTCGACGGGACGTACACGGGACAGGACGGGCGCTCCGACCAGTTCGTGCGCGCGGGCACCGACGTCACGTACGAGAACCCGTTCGGACAGGGAGGCGTGCTCGACCTCGGCGTCGACTGGGAACGGTTGCGCTTCGACCGTCCCGAGCTCGACGACCTCGCCGACACCGAGCTCCGCTTCGAACGCCTCTCGTACGCCTTCGGCGGCACGCGCTTCGACGGCGACCGCTACCAGTTCGGGCGCTTCCTGCAACACGGCATGCCCGAGTTCGGCGTGCTCGACGGCGCGGAGTGGTCGCGGCGCACGGACGAGCACCACAGCTTCGGTGCGAGCGTCGGCTACATGCCCGAACCCGACGCGGAGTACGAGAGCGGACACGACTTCCAGCTCGCCGGCTGGTACCGCTGGACGTCGGACGCGACGGAGCTCGCAGCGGCGAAGGTCGGCTTCCAGAAGACCTGGCACGACGGCGCGCCGGACCGCGACCTCGTCGTCCTCCAGGGCCACTACCTCCCGCGCGACGGGTGGAGCACGCAGGCCTCGGTGTGGATCGACGCGACGGGCGGCGGCGAGATCGAGGGCTCGGGGCCGTCGGTGTCGCACGCCTACCTCTCGGCCTCGCCGTACACCGCGAGCCGCTTCGGGCTCGAACTCAACTACAGCTACCTCGACTTCCCGGAGCTCGAGCGCGACGAGTACCTGCCGACCCCGGCACCGATCGAGATCGCCGACCAGCGCGTCCACCGCCTCGGCGCGGACTGGTGGGTGCCGATGGGGGACGGCTCGCGTTTCACGGGTCGACTCGGCGGGTGGAGCGACGCGACGAACGACGGCGGCGACGTCGAGGTCGGCGTCGACGTCGTCGACATCGTGGGGCGCGGTTCGCACCTGCGGCCGCTCCTGTTCCTCGCGCGCGGCGCGGGCACGAGCGTGTGGGGCACGCGGCTCGGACTCTCGTTCGGCGGCGAGAAGGTGCGCTACGACCTCTTCTACGAGCTCGCCAACTACCGACAGAACGGGTTCCCCGGGGGCAACGACGACTTCGTGCAGCACCGGCTGCGGACGAGCGTCTCGTGGTACCCGACGCCGCACTGGGCGCTCACCGCGCACGTCGACGGCACGACCTACCACGAGGAACGCGGAGCGACGGCGGGGGTGTACGCGCAATGGAGTTTCTGAAGAACGTGCTGCAGCGCCTCCGCCGCCTCGGCGTCCCCGCGCTCGGGACCGTCGTGCTCGGCGCGTCGCTCGTCGCGTGCGCGCTCCAGCGCACGGGCGGGCTCGAAGTGCACCGCTGGTGGGCCGGCCTCGGACCCGTCGTGCCGCACGAATCGTTCCCCGAGGACTGCTCGCTCTGCCACGTCGGCGACACCTGGAACACGCTGCGCGCCGACTTCGAGTTCGACCACGAGGAACGCACGGGCGTGCCGCTGCTCGGCGCGCACTCCGCGGCGCAGTGCCTGCGCTGCCACAACGACCGCGGTCCGGTGCAGACCTTCGTGCAGCGCGGCTGCGCGGGTTGCCACGAGGACGTCCACCAGGGGCACCTCGGCACGAACTGCTCGGAGTGCCACGAGCAGAACACCTGGCGCGCCGTCGGACAGGTCGAGCGGCACTCGCGCACGCGCTTCCCGCTGACCGGCGTGCACGCCGTCACGAGCTGCCAGCGCTGCCACCCCGGAGTCGACTCCGGCCGCGTCGCGCCGACGAGCACGGAGTGCGTCTCGTGCCACCTCGACAACCTGAACTCCGCCGTCGTGCCCGACCACTTCGCGTTCGGGTGGGTGAACGACTGCGGTCGCTGTCACCTGCCGACGACGTGGCAGGAAGCGGTCGGCTTCTGACCGCGCGGGATCAGCGCTCCGTCGGGTCCTGCGAGAGGTAGCCCAGACTCTCCAGTTCGTCGCGGAGGTCGCTCGCGAGGTTGCCGAGGTCGGCGGGTTCCCGGTCCGGCGCGACGGCTCCGTCGACGACGTCCGCGACGCGACGTGCGAGCGCGTCGGGCCAGGACGCGTCGGCGCTCCGGATCGGACGGAGCTCGTCGGGATCGGTCGCGAGGTCGAACGCGCGCCGCGGTGAGAGCGCGACGGGGTCGAGCATCAGCTTCGTCGCGCCGTCCGTCGCCGTGAGGCGGGCGTCGCGCCTCGCGCGGGCGAACGGAGCCGCGTCGTCGCCCGACGTCCACGACGTGAAGGCCAGCGCGTCGTCGCGCTCCTCGGCGAGGTCGCGACCGCGGAAGCTCGGCGGCGCCGCGACGCCGGCCAGGCCGAGGAGCGTCGGCGCGAGGTCGATCGTCGACGTCGCGTCGCGCCGCACGCCCGGCTCGACACCGGGGCCGCTCCAGAGCAGCGGCACGCGCGTCTGCGACTCGTACGCCGGACCGATGTGGCGGAACCAGTCGTGGTCGCCGAAGGCCTCGCCGTGGTCGCTCGTGAACAGGAGGTGCGAGTTGGCGCGCCAGCCCTTCGCGTCGAAGTCGCGCAGCCAGTCGCCGAAGGCGGCGTCGAAGTCGAGCATCTGCGCGCGGTAGAGCGCGAGGATCTCGCGCATCTCGGGCCGCGCGTAGTCGCCCGACATGCGCTCGAGCAGTTCGCTCTCGCTCGGTCCGTCCGCCGGGAGTCCGACGGCGACGCGCGACGCGTCGGACGGCTCGAGCGGGTCGTGCGTGAAGTACGTCTGCACGAACAGGAACGTCGGCCGACCGTCGTGGGCGTCGAGCACGGCTTGCGCGCGCCGCAGGCCGCTCGTGCGGCTCCGCGAACCCTGGACGTACGACTCGAAGCCCTGCGCCAGCCCGAAGGCCGACGACGTGTACGCGCCGTCCGTGACCGCGACGGTGCGGTAGCCGGCGTCGCGCAGACTCTCGGCGAGCGTCTCGACGCTCGCCGGGAGCGCCTGCGTCGAACTCTCCACCCGGTGCCCGCGCGGCAGCTGACTCGCGAAGAGCGACGCGTGCGACGGCAGCGTCCACGTCGCCGCGGACCACGAGTTCGCGAACTCGATCGACCCGCGGCGGAGGCGCTCGAGGTTCGCGAGGTCGAGGTCCCGCGGCGAGTCGGCGTAGCGTCGCTGGGTCGAGAGTCCGTCCGCGCGGAAGGTGTCGGCGAGGAAGACGACGAGGTTCGGTCGGTCGGGGTCGGTCGGCGGCTCGTCCGACGGCACGGGGCCGAGCATCGGCGCGGCGAACCCCGTGAGGGCGAACGACCCGCTCGTCTCGAAGCGCAGCGTCGCGCGCTCCGCGATCGGCGGGAGGTCGACGGAAGCGAAGTGGAAGCTGCCCGTCGGCGAGTCGTCGCCGGGGTCGACGGTGCGCGACCACACCGGTCGGCCGTCGAGCAGCACGCGGAACCGGACCTCGCCCTCGGCGACGGGGAGCGTCGAGAAGCAGCCGAACGAGAGTCGTCGTTCGCCGCCGGGAGCGATCGTCCGCGCCGTGCTCGTCCCGGGCAGTACGAGCATCCCCTCGCCCGCGTAGGGGCCGACGTCGACGCGCCACACGTCGTCGTCCGGTTCGCCCACCGGGACGGGGACGAGGTGCTCGATGCGGACCGGTCGCGGCTCGCCCTCCTCGAGCCGCACGAACAGCGCGTCGTCGTTGAAGGAGAACGTGCCTCTCGGCGCCGACGCGGGGTCGAAGGCGACGTCGCCGATGGCGAGCTGTGTCAGCGGTCGACCGTCGACGACGACGACCTGCTCGATCGGGGCGACGGCGCTCGTGCTCAGGTTCGGCAGGTGCCGCGGCGCGTAGAACCCGCCCTCGAGGGGCAGCGGCATCCAGGCGTCGTCGTCGTAGGCGACCGAGATCCAGGGGCGACCGCCGACCTCGACGAGTCGCACGACCGAGCGGTCGTGGCGCGCGATCTCGAGCGGGTACTCGACCTCGCCGTCGTCGAAGTCGGTCGCGAGGTGCACGCGACCGGCGTCCGCATCGGGGAGCGCGCGCGGCGCTCCGCCGCAGCCCGCGAGCGACAGCACGACGGCGGTCGCGGCGAGCCGCCGGGTCTGTCGAGAGGGGCGCGACATGGAACAGCGTCGGCTGCGCGCCAGGGTAGCAGCTCGCGTCCGACGATCGCGCGGCGTCACCGACTCGTCCGCGCGATCGACGTCGGCGCGCGACCGCTGCGCGGGCCGACGTGCGTCGGAGCGGCGACGGAGCGCATTCGCTCAGGACTCTCTCGGGGTTCCCTCCGCGAGCGCCGCGCCGCGTGCGACGTAGGTTCGGGCCATGCAGCTCGTCGATCGCCGCGCGTTCCTGGCCCGATCCTCCGTCCTCGTCGCGACGCTCGCCGCCGGACGGCACCTCGTCCCGCGCGTGCCGCGCGCCGACGTCGAGGCCTTCTTCCGCGCCGTCGCCGCGGGCGACCTCGCCGAGGTCCGCGCGAGGCTCGCGGCGGCACCGGAACTGCTTGCAGCCGTCGACGAGCTCGGTCGCAGCGGGTTCGCCGTCGCGCTGCTCCGCGGCCGCGTCGAGGTGGCGGCGCACCTGCGGGCCGCCGGTCACGCGCCGGATCTGCACGAAGCGGCGCTCGCACTCGACTGGGACCTGTTCGAGCGTCTCGCGACGGCGTCCCCGGGACGAGCTGACGCGCTGCACCCGATCGGCGGGACCGCGATGCACGCGGCGGCACTCGGGGGAGCGGGTCCCGCCATCTGGCACGTCTACGCCGCGCCGGCGCACCCGAACCCCGACCGGCCGAGCGACCGCGTCCCCTCGCCGCTGCGCGCGGCGTTCGAGTACGGCGACCTCGAGGTGGCCGAGCTCACCGCCGCCGCGCTGCTCGCCAACGGCGCCGACCCGAACGCGCGCGAGCCGCGCGGGGACGGCGCGCTCCACGCCGCGGCGCGCCGCGGTTCGACCGAGCTCGTCGAGCTGCTCGTGCGCGTCGGAGCGGACACGCGAGCGCGCGACGAGGACGGACTCGACGCGAAGGAAGCCGCGGAGCGCGCGGGGGCGAGCGCCGTCGTCGCCCTCCTCGAGCGCGCCGACGAGCTGCCGCGCGACCGCTCGACCTCGCGTCGCGCACGCACGGTCGACGGCGAGTCCTACGCGCCGCCCTCGATCGACGACCTGCCCCTCGCGGAGCGGGGCAGGGTCGTCGGGAACGCCCACCGCGACCTCGACGCGGTCCGTTCGGCGGTCGAACGAGAGGAACGCTTCGTCCACTCCGTCGCGACGACGACGGAGGGCGCGGTCGAGGCGGCGGCGCACATGGGGCGCCGCGACATCGCCGAGTACCTCCTCGAGCGCGGCGCGCCGTGCTCCCTCCCGACGGCTGCGTCGCTCGCTCTGCGGGACCGCGTCGACGCGCTCCTCGCCGAGGATCCGCTGCGCGTGCACGAGCACGGTGCGCACCGCTATCCGCTCCTCTGGTACGCGGCGATCGGCGACGGCGGCGTCGGACTCGCCGAGCGCCTCGTCGCGGCGGGTGCGGACGTCGAGAGCCAGCACCACCTCGGGACGACGGCGCTCCACCTGGCGGCGCGCGACGGTCTGACGGACCTCGTCGCGTTCCTCCTCGAGCACGGCGGCGACCCGACCCGCGTCGGGAGACAGTTCCAGGGTCGGCGCGAGACGCCGATCGACCTGGCGCGGGCGCGCGGGAACGAGCGCGAGCTCGAACTGCTGGAGCGCGCCGCACGCGCGCGGTGACGTTCCGCCTCACCGAAGGGCGCGCGGCTATCCTCGGGCGATGGTGAGGTACCGCTTCGACGACTTCGCGTTCGACCCGACGACGGGCGAGATCACGCGCGGCTCGGAACACGTCGCGCGCCTCGCGCCGCAGCCCGCGCGGTTGCTCGAACTCCTCGTCGAGCGCCGCGGCGAACTCCTCGGACGCGACGAGATCCGCGCCGCCCTGTGGTCCGACGTGCAGGTCGAGTTCGATCAGAGCCTCCACTTCTGCGTGCGCCAGGCGCGACAGGCGCTCGGCGACTCGGGTCGCGAGCCGCGGTACGTGCTCACGCTGCCGCGCCGGGGCTACCGCTTCGGCGCCGAGGTGGTGATCGAGGACGAGCGCGAGGGCGTCCGCGATCCGGCGCCGCCGTCCGCGCACGAAGTCGACGCGAGCCGGGAGACCGCGCCGCCCGCGTCGTCGCGTCGCTCCGCGCGACGGCTCGTGCTCGTCGCCGTCCCGCTGCTCGTCGCCGTGCTCGCCGCGGCCGCGTACCTCGTCGGACGCGAGGACGACGTCGTGCTCGCGATCCTCCCGTTCGAGGTCCCGCAGGCGTTCGCCGCGACCTTCGCGCCGGGCGTCGCGGACGTACCGACGTTGCTCGTCGACCGACTCGTTCGCGAGGAGCGTCTCGCCGTCGTCGGTCCCACGACGACCGAGGGGCTCGCGGTCGGACCCGCGCCGATCGCCGCGGTCGCCGCCGCGACGGGCGCCGCGTTCGTCGTCAACGCGCGCTTCGTCCGCGACCCGGAGAGCGGCGGACTCCTCGCGGAAGTCGTGCGCTCGACCGACGGCGTCCACGTGTGGACGCAGCTGTTCGGCCGCGACGCGCGACCGGAGGAGATCGCCGATGCCGTGGCCGCGGGGCTGCGCTCCGAGCTCCTCCACGGGGATCGGCGCTGACCGGATTCTGCGCCCGAGACCGTGCTGCCGACGGAGGTTGCAGTTCCGTCACGAGGGTCCGTCAAGCGGCCCGTCCCCGCGCTCCGATAGGACCGAGCGGGAAGGTCCGGATCGACGCGCACGAGGCACGCGCGGACGATCCATCGCGAGCGGGTGACGGAGGGGAGCATGCACCGGACCGAGTCTTGTCTCGGGCGGTCGGAGGGGGCGGACGCGTTCCGTGAGGAGCGCGTCGGAACGAAGATCGAAGGTCCTGGACGCGGGCGCGCGGCGCGCGCACTGGGAGCGGTCGCGCTGGCTCTGGCCGGGATCGCGGCGACGCTCAGCGGTTGCGGCGGCGGAGGCGGCGACTCGGGCGCGCTCACGGCGCAGCTCACCTCGTCCTGCATGCTCTGCCACAACGGCGCCTCGTCCGCGCCCTACGCCGGACCGGGCATCGAGAACCCGCACCACTTCCCGGGCGCGGAGGACCTCGACTGCGCGGTCTGCCACGGCGGAAACCCGCACGGCGAGTCGAAGGAGGAGTCGCACGTCCCTCCGCCGCCGCAGATCGGCGACCGCGCGTTCCAGGACACGAACGCGCTGGCGTACTTCAACGCGCTCACGCTGACCGGCATCGACAAGTTCCCGAACTACACCGTCGACGGCGTCACGTACACCGGCATCGACTATCTGCAGTTCAAGAACCCCGGCGACCTGCGCGTGACGACCAGCGGTCGCGGCTGCGGACAGTGCCACGCTCCGCACTCCGACGCGGTGTCGCACTCGATGCTCGCATCGTCCGCGGGCATCTTCTCGGGCGCGTCGTTCGCGATCGGTGCGGACAACGTCGTGCCGTCGCAGGTCGGGCTGTGGGAAGACACGGCCGCCGACCTCGGTTGGCGCGCGGCGAACGACCCGGCCTTCGACGTCGGGACCGCGGCCGTCGGCGAGGTCGGGAGTCTCGAGGAGTTCCCGGTCTTCAGCGTGCGCAACAGCACGACGCCTGGCGACATCCACAACAACGACGACTACCTCGTCGACGAGCTGCTCGACGACCAGTACGCGGACGGGCGCGTCATCACCGACTCGCCGCTGCACAAGCTCTTCATGGAGCAGGTCGCGTTCACCTGCGGCGACTGCCACCTCGGGAGCCGCGGCGCGAACAACCGCACGGGCGACTACCGCAGCTCGGGCTGCACGGCCTGCCACATGCCCTACAGCCTCGGCGGCCGGAGCGGGAGCAAGGACCCGCACGTCGACAAGACGGAGCCGCTCGATCCCGACGACATCGACGACCCCGAACAGCCGCACGTCGCCGCGCACCGGATCGTCAGCGTCTCGAAGACGCTCTCGAACGGAACGGTCGTGCAGGGCATGGGCGACCTCACGTGCGCCGGTTGCCACCAGGGCAGCAACCGCACGGTGATGCAGTACTGGGGCATCCGGCTCGACCAGAACCGCGACGTCCAACGCCACCGCCAGTACCCGGCGAACCCCGTGACGTTCCAGACGACGCAGAACGACACCAGGCTCTTCGACCCGGTGCTCGGGAACCACGAGTTCAACGGTCGCGACCATCGTCAGTACCTCGCGAAGGAGGACTACGACGGCGACGGTCGCGACGACACGCCGCCCGACGTGCACCACGAGGCCGGCATGGGCTGCATCGACTGCCACGGCAGCGTCGACCTGCACGGCGGCGAGGTCGGCGACGGGCGCAACGAGATCCGGTCGCGCCAGGAACAGGGCGTCGCGATCCGCTGCGAGAACTGCCACGGCACGGCGGACGCGTACGCGCCGACCGTCGCGGGGACGAACTACGCCGGAGCGAGCGGACAGCACGCCGTCGACTCGCGCGGCAACGTCCTGCGCCACGTCCGTCGCGAGGGCGACGGGAACATGTACCTCTACAGCCGTCTCGACGGCGTGAAGCACTTCGTGCCGCAGACGTTCGACACGATCGTCGACCACGGCGTCGTCGACCCGATCGGCGGCGGACCGGTCTACAGCGAGGCCGCGTCCTACGCGATGGGACGCATCGACGGCTCGCCGAGCACCGGTATCGGTCCGCAGCAGAAGAACCACGCGGCGAACGGCTTCAGCCACACCGACAGGCTGGACTGCGCGACGTGCCACGCGTCGTGGACGAACACCTGCATGGGCTGCCACCTCGAGGGCGAGTACGACCTCGGCAACAACTTCTCGAACATCACGGGCGAGCGCATCGTGTTCAAGCAGAGGTTCGCCGACTTCGTCTACCAGTCGCCGCTGATGTTCCAGCTCGGCGTCGACCACAACGGCGAGATCGCGCAGTTCAGCGCGAACACGAAGACGTTCTTCCGCTGGGACGACAAGGCGGACGCGAGGAGCGAGGTCTTCGCCTTCTCGAACCGCAACGGCGGCGGCAACTCGCCCGTGGCGAGCTTCCCGGCCCTGTCGCACAACGCGATGATGGCGCACTCCATCCGCGGGCGCGTCGACGCCCAGAACGAGGGGCCGCGCTACTGCGTGGCGTGCCACCTCACGGACGAGGGCATGACGAACTTCGGCGCGGACTACGCGGCGTTCCGGACCGCGATCCAGACCGGCGACTACGGCAGCCTCGACTGGACGCTGCTCCAGTCGCACATCGGCAAGAACCCCGGCAACCAGCTGAACTCGCCGATGTTCGTGCACATGGTGGCCGGACTCGGTTCGGGCATGTTCCTGTTCGACGCGGGCGGTGCGCCGATCAACGACCTCGACATCGACACCGCGCGGAAGCCGAACAACGTCGCTCCGAAGACGGTGTACGACCCGACCAAGGTCGTCTACGACCTCGACCGCATCGTCGACGAGTCGGGCCTCTCGTTCGCGTCGAACAACCACATGCTGCTGTCGCCCGGCATGGCGAACGCGACGCGCGACGGAGCGACCGACACGAACATGGCGGGCCCGCTCGGCGTGACGCTGCTCACGCTCCTGGCGGACCCCACGGGCGGTCTCGTGCTCGACTCGTGGTACGACGCGGACGGCCTGCCGCGAGGCAATGCGTCGGACTACGTCGGTCCGTAGGTCGCGCGGGACGAATCACAGGGAGCCGGGGCGGGCGGGGAGACGCCACGCGATCCGTCGCGTTCGACGCTCCCCGGCCTCCCCGGCTCCCTGTGATTCGCGTGGTCCGGCGCCGCAGCCGACGGACCAGCGGCGGACTCAGTTGTGCAGCGACTCCGTGCGCTTCACGAGCAGGCCCTTGAGCCGGCCCATGACGTTGCTGTGGATCTGGCAGACGCGGCTCTCCGTGAGCGCCAGCATCTCGCCGATCTCGCGCATCGTGTGGCCGTACTGGTAGTACTGCTCGATGATGAAGCGCTCCTTGTGCGTGAGGGAGCGCGTGATGAACTTCATCAGGTCGCGGCGGTTGAGCTCGTGGACGGGGTCCACCGCGTCGTGGTCCTCGAGGACCTCGACCTTCTCGACCGCGCCGTCCTCGTCGTCGTCCCACTTCTCCGAGAGGGAGAACATGGCCTTCGCCTGGGACTCGTTGAGCTCCTTCGCGAGCTCGTCGTGCGTCATGCCGAGCACTTTCGCGAGCTCGGAGTGGGTCGGCTCGCGCCCGAACTCGCCGGTGAGCTGCTGGAGCGCGCGTTCGATCCGGCTCCACTTGATGCGCACGAGGCGCGGCACCCAGTCCTGCGAGCGCAGTTGGTCGAGGATCGAGCCGCGGATGCGGGTCGAGCAGTAGGTCTTGAACTTGATGCCGCGGTCCGGGTCGAAGCCGCGGATCGCGTCCATCAGTCCGAACTGCCCCGCGCTGACGAGGTCGTCCAGCTCGATCGACTTGGGCAGCGTCTGGAGCAGGCGCTCCGCGATGTAGCGCACGAGCGGGTAGTGGCGCTCGATCAGCTCGTTGCGCAGTCGCTCCAGCTCGGGCGACGTGATCTCGCGCTTGCGCGACGTGACCTCGGGCGAGTCCTTGGTGACGCCGAGCTCCTCGGCCATCTCGACCATGAGCCGATCGCTCTCGACCCGGTAGGCGTCCCACAGGTCGTCCGTCGAGACGTCCGCCATCTCGTCGTCCGGCGGTTCGACGTCGACGGAGTCGTCCTCCTCCTCGATCTCCTCGGCCTCCGCCTCGGAAGCCTCGAGTTCCTGGTCGACGGCCGCCTCGGCGTCCTCGTCGGTGCGCATGAGTTCGGCCGGTTCCGTGCGCTCCTCCGACCGCGACCTGGACGGCAGCGCGGCCTTGGCCTCCTTCGCCGGCTTCGCCGCGGCCTTCTTCGACGAGCCGGCCGCCTTCGTGGCGGCCCCCGACTTCGACGAACCGGTGGCGCCGGCGGCCTTCGTCGACTTCGCGGCGGCTCGGCCGCGGGCGCGCTCGGGCACGATCTCGTTGGTCTCCGTCAACTCGACCTCGGTCCTGCTCTTCGACTTCGTGTTCTTGGAAGCGGCGCTCGCCGACTTCTTCTTCGAGGACCCGGTCTTCGCCTTCGGCGCCGGCTTCGCGGACCCGGCGGCAGCCGACTTCGCAGGCTTCGACGCCTTCGAAGTCGCTTTCGCGGGTGCCTTCGCGCCGGCCTTCTTCGCGCCGGCGGAGCTCTTCGCGACCTTGCTCGCGGACTTGCTCGCCGAGCCCTTCGACGCCGCGTTCGACCTCGTGGTCGAGCCGCGCGACGCGGTGCTCGGGGAAGCTTTGGTCGACCGCTTCTTCGAGCGATCGGCGGACGTGCTGCGGGCGGAAGAGCGCTCGGCGGCCATGGTGGATCCCGTCCCTGCGCGTTCGACCCTGAACCCGCGGGGACGTCAAGGATCGGGCATCCGCCGGAAAAACCTTCGGCCCTATTCGACGCGCAGGAGCGAATGGACGGGAATCGCGCCCAGTTTCCCCCGGCCGGGAAGGAAGGCCAGCTCGATCACGAACGAGCAGGCGACCGGTTCACCGCCGACCCGGCGGACGAGTTTGAGGCCGGCTTCCATCGTCCCGCCCGTCGCGAGCAGGTCGTCGACCATGAGCACGCGCTTGCCCTCGCAGGCGTCGACGTGGATCTCGATCGTGTCGGTGCCGTACTCGAGTTCGTACGACTCCGCCGCCGTCTTCCAGGGCAGCTTGCCGGGCTTGCGGATCGGCACGAATCCCTTGTCGAGCTGGCGCGCCAACGCCGTTCCGAAGATGAAGCCGCGCGACTCGATCCCGCACACGATGTCGTACGACGCGGGGTCGACCGACCTGGCCATGAGGTCGATCGTCGTGCGCAGACCCTCGGCGCTCTGGAGGAGCGGCGTGATGTCCTTGAAGACGATGCCGGGCTTCGGGAAGTCGGGGACGTCGCGGATGAACTTCTCGATCACGATGGGGAGCTCGGTGGGGGGTCAGCGGGGAGCCGTCGCGGTCCGACGAGGGTAGCGGAAGCCGTCGTCCCGGGGCCCGACGAGCATCGGCTCGCGACGAGTCCGGACTCCACCGCCCCGGGCCCGCCGCCCTCGACGCGGCCCGGAGCGGGTCCGCCGACCGCGTCACATCGCGTCGACGGGCTCGACGCCGAGCGTGCGCAACCCCGCGCTCATCACCTGCTCCGTCGCGCGCACGAGCGCGAGCCGCGCGTCGCGCAGCGCCGGCTCGGCCTTGAGCACCGGGCAGTCGTGGTAGAAGCGGCTGAACGTCTTGGCGCCGTCGAACAGCCAGTTCGCGAGGTGCGACGGGTCGCAGGTCGACTCGACCTGAGCGAGCACGCGCGGGTAGCGCAGGAGGTGCCCGAGGAGGGCGCGCTCCGCGAGTTCGCCGAAGCCGGACTCCGCGCGCGCCGCCGCCGCGAGGTCGAGCGCCGCCGCGCCGTCCGCGCGACGGAAGATGCCGGAGATGCGCGCGAGGCTGTAGAGCAGGTACGCGCCCGACTCGCCCTCGAGGTTCGTCCAGGCGTCGACGTCGAAGATCACGCGCGTCGTGTTCGCGACCTGGAGCATGCCGTAGCGCAGACACGCCACCGCGACGCGGTCGACGGTCTCGCTCCACTTCTCCTCGCTCCAGCCGGAGCGCGTGTCGCGCTCGTCCTCGCGCATCTTCGTCTCGATCGCCTCGCGCAGGACGCGGCGCAGCTCGAAGAACGGGATGACCTTGCCCTTGCGGCTCGACATCTTGCCCTCGGGCAGCATGACGAGCTCGTAGGCGACGTGGCGGCAGTCCTTGGCGCGCTCGTAGCCCATGCGCTCGAGCGTCGCGAAGAGTTGTTTGAAGTGGTAGGTCTGCTCCGAGCCGACGACGTAGAGCGAGCGCTCGACGCCGAACTCGTCGAACTTGCGCCGCGCGAGCACGAGGTCCCAGGTCAGGTAGAGGCTCGTGCCGTCGGACTTGCGCACGAGCGCCGGTCCCAGGTCGTAGTCGTCGAGCATGCAGACGATCGCGCCCTGGCTGTGCTCGAACACGCCGCGCTCGAGGTACTCGTCGACGATCGCCTGACCGGGTTCCTCGAGCTCGGACTCGTAGAAGTCGGTGTCGAAGCGGACGTCGAGCCAGCGGTACACCTCGGCGAACTCGTCGAGGCACCACTGCCGCGTCTCCTCGTAGAGGTCGGCGTAGCCCGGCTCGCCGCTCTTGATCTTCTCGAGGATCTCGCGCAGCTCGGTGTGCAGCGCCTCGAACGCGGGTCGGTCGTTCGCCTCGAGCTCCGCGAGGTGCGCCGTCGTGCTCGCGTAGGCCTTGCCGAGCCAGGCGCCGCGCTCCTCGGCGGGCGGGTCGCCGACGTCGCGGTGCTTCAGCCACCACAGACACTTCGCGACGTCGACACCGAAGTCGCCGTAGTAGTTGGCGGCGACGACCTCGTGGCCGCGCGCGCGGAAGACGCGCTGCAGCGCGTCGCCGACCGCGACGTTGCGGAGGTGGCCGACGTGGAAGACCTTGTGCGTGTTCGGCTGCGAGAACTCGACCATGACCTTCTCGCGCGCGCCGCTGCGGCAGCTCTCCGCGAAGCTGCCGTCCTCGACCGACGCGAGCAGGTCGGCGAGCAGGACGCCGGGGTGCGCGAAGAAGTTGAGGTAGGGGCCGGCCGCCTCGACGCGCTGGATCGCGCCGCCGGTCGCGACCTTGGTCGCGAGATCCGCGGCGATCGCGGGCGGAGCCTTCCGAAGCGCCTTCGCGAGCGTGAAGACCGGGAACGCGAGGTCGCCCTTGCTCGGGTCCGGCGGGTGCGACAAGGCCTTCGACAGAGCGTCGCGGTCCGGCGCTCCGTCGAGGCCGGAGAGAGCGTTCGTGAGGGCGTCGAGCACCTCGTCGCGGAAGTCGATCATCGGGTGGAAGGTCGCGGAGGATTCGGGCGAACGATTTCAACACGTGTCGAGGCGCGGGTCACGTGTGGCGGCCCTTCGGGCCCCGGGAAACACGAAGGACCGGAAGCACACGGAGCACACGGAGGAACACAGGACGCGCGATCCCAGCGCCGCGCAGCGGCGCCTCCGTGTGCTTCGTGTGCTCGGTGGTTCCCCACCGTGCGGCCGGCAGGCCGCACGAACAACCCGCCACACGGCGCGTCCTTCGGCCGCGCAGATCTCACAGGGAGGCACAGAGAACACAGAGGCGCCGCTTCGCGGCGCAACACCCGATCGTCCGGCTGTGCTTGCGGCGCCGAAGGCGCCGCTCGTGCTCCTCTGTGTCCTCTGTGTCTCCCTGTGAACCCTCCGGCGCCGCCGGCGCCGTTCGGGCAGCGCGCTGGATCAGGACCAGTTCGCCCAGGTCTCGTTCTTCTCCTCGAGGTCGCGCTCGATCTCGGCCAGCCGGTACTGCCGCTCGACGAGGGCCTCGTGGTCGCGGTAGACCTCCTCGCTCTGCATCTCGCGGGTCAGGCGCTCCTTCTCCTCCTCGAGCGCCATGATCTCCTTCTCGAGCTTCTCGAAGAGGTAGGGATTGCGGACGCGCTGGCCGCCCTGGTTCTTGGGTTGGTTCTTTGCAGCCTTCGCCGGCGCAGCGGCGGCCTGCTGCGGCTTCGGCGCGGGTTGCGGCGCGGGCTTCGACTTCCTGGCCTGCTCGGGCTTCGGCGGCGCCGGCTGCGGCTTGCTCGCCTTCGCCGCGGCCGCGGCCCTGCGATCCACCTCGGCCGCACGCTCCGCCTCGATGGCCGCGCGGTACTCCGAGTAGTTGCCCCGGAACTCGCGGAAGCCCTTCGGCCCGAGCTCCCACACCTTGTTGCAGAGGTTGTCCATGAACTCCCGGTCGTGGCTGATGCACAGCATCGCCCCCGGGAAGCCGGACAGCATCTCCTCGAGCGCGGTCCGCGCCGCGAGGTCGAGGTGGTTCGTCGGCTCGTCGAGCGCGAGCCACGTCGGCTTGGAACCGATCAGCCTGGCCAGCGCGACGCGCGCGCGCTCGCCGCCGGACAGGCGGCCGATCTCCGCGTCCACGTCGTCGCCGCGGAACAGGAACAGCGCGAGGTGGCTGCGGATCTCCTCGTCCGTCGCCGTCGGCCAGTCCTTGCGCATCGTCGTGAACGGCGTCGCCGCGGGATCGAGGTCGCCCGACTCCTGGTCGAAGTAGCCGACCTCGGCCTTGTGACCCTTCTTCACCTCGCCGGCGAGCGGCGCCTTCTTCTCGCACAGCGTGCGCATCAGCGTGGTCTTGCCCGCGCCGTTCGGACCGACCAGGGCGATGCGGTCGCCGCGAGCGATGCGCAGCTCGAGTCCCTTCGCTAGCACGTTGGCGCCGTGCCCGATCGAGAGGTCCTCGCAGGACACGATCGTCTCCCCCGAACGCTCGACCTGTGTGAGCCTCAGGATGGGCTTGCGCACGTCGTCGTAGGGCCGCTCGAGCCGTTCGACGCGCTGGAGCCGTTTCTGCCGGCCCTTCGCCTCGGACGTCCGCTGGCTGCCCATGTGCTTCTTGATGAACTGTTGTTCCTTGCGGATCTTGTCGCGCTGGATCTCCCAGGCGCGCAGTTCGCTCGCGAAGCGTTCCTGCCTCAGGTCGACGTACTTGTTGTAGTTGCCGGGGTAGCGGCGGAGCTGGCCCCACTCGAGCTCGACGATCACCGTCACCACGCGGTCGAGCATCCGACGGTCGTGGCTGATGAGCATCAGCGCGCCGCGGTACTCGCGCAGGTAGTTCTCGAGCCACTCGATGCCCTCGAGGTCGAGGTGGTTCGTCGGCTCGTCGAGCATCAGGAGGTCGGGCCGACGCACGAGTTCGCGCGCCATCGCGACGCGCGCCTTCTCGCCGCCCGAGAGCGTCCGCGCCTCGCGCTCCCACAGCTCGCGCGACAGCCCGATGCCGTCGAGGACGACCTCGGCCTGGCGCTCCGCGTTCCAGCCGTCGAGGAGGTCGATCTGCTCGGTGACGCGGCCGAAGCGCTCCACCGCGCGCTCGAGCGCCTCGCCCTCGTACTCCGCGAGGTGCGACTCGAGGTCCTTGGCCTCGGCCAGCAGGGTCTTCACCTCGTCGAGTCCGTGCTCGACATACTCGAACGCGCGCACGCCGGGCTCGAACTCGGGCCTCTGCGCGACGTAGCCGACGCGGGTGCCGCGCGGCACGGTCAGCTCGCCGCGCTCCGGCGGCTCGATGCCCGCGGCGATGCGCATCATCGTCGTCTTGCCGCCGCCGTTGCGACCGACGACGCCGACCTTCTCGCCCGCCTCGATGGCGAGGTCGAGGCCGCGCAGGACCTCGAGCGCCCCGAAGTGCTTCTCGAGGCCGCGGATGATGAGGACGCTCACGGTCGTTCCTTGTCGTTCGTCGGTCCCGCCGCGAGCGTTCTCGCCGCCGAATCGGGCGGAAGAGGATAGCAGGGGACGCGACCCGATCGCAGCGTCGCGCGCTCCCGGTCGCTATCCTGCGCGGCGTGCCCGCCCCCCCGAAGGACGCCAGGAGTCGAGTCGCCCGCGTCGTCTCCGTGCGCCCGTGCGGGAGCGATGCGATCGTGCTCCGCGTCGCGACCGACGAACCGGTCGGACCGGTGCGCGCGAGTCGCTTCTTCATGCTGCGGCGCGAGGACGGGACCGCGCCCCTGATCCCGCGGCCCTACTCGATCTACCGTCAGGGCGACGACTGGATCGAGTTCCTCGTGAAGCGCATGGGGCGGGGCAGCCGGTCGCTGGCCGCCGCCGCGCCGGGCACCGAGCTCCGACTGATCGGCCCGCTCGGCAACGGGTGGCCGACGCTCGACGGCGACGGACCGCCGTGGGTCCTGCTCGCGGGCGGCGTCGGCTCCGCGCCGATCCCGATGGCGGTCGAGCAGGCGCTCGCGGGCATGGACGGAGCCCGACCGTGCCCGCCTTCGAAGCTGTTCGTGCTCTTCGGCGCGCGCGACGGTGGTCTGCTCTACGACCTCGACGCGCTGCGCGAGCTCGGCGTCCCGGTCCACGCGGCGACGCTCGACGGCTCCGTCGGCTTCCGCGGCAACGTCCTCGAGCTCCTCGACGACCTCGTGTCGCGCGGCGAGGTGCCCGCGCAGCACCGCCTGCTCGCCTGCGGCCCCGACCCGATGCTCGAGGCGGTGCACGCGCGCGCGCTCGAGCGCGGTGTCGACGCGTGGCTCAGCCTCGAGACCCTGATGGGGTGCGGCGTCGGCATCTGCAACGGCTGTCCCGTCGTGACGCGCGCCGAGGGCTCGCTCGCCGCCTGGTCGAACGCGAAGTGCTGCGTCGAGGGACCGGTGTTCGCGGCGCGCGACATCGTGCTCGCGCACGCGCACTGACCGGGCGCGGGCGCGACGGACCACCCGGCCGCTCGGCGGTCGGCGAAAGCCATGAAGCACGTCCGCACCCGCGGTCGCGCGGCGCTCGTCGTCGCCGCCGCCCTCCTCGTCCCGCTCCTCGGTCCGGCCTCCGTCGCGCAGCAGGAGCGCTCGCCGTCGGGCGAGCAGCTCGTGCCGGGCGCGACGCTGCGCCTCTTCGAACTCGCGACGAGCGTGTCCGAGCTGCCCGAGCTCGCGCCGGGTCAGACGCCCAACGTCGACAAGGTCGTCGAGCGCCTCGACCTCGACTCGCGCGAGGACTTCGGCGGACCCGAGGACGCCTTCTACTGCGAGGTGACGGGCTGGCTCGTCGTCGAGCGCCCGGGCGAGACCGCGTTCCGCCTCGAGAGCGACGACGGTTCGTCGCTCGAGGTCGACGGGAACCTCGTCGTCGACAACGACGGCGAGCACGCGCCGGAGTCGGTCGACGGGAGTGCGAAGCTCGAGCGCGGGCTCCACGGCTTCCGCGTGCGCTTCTTCGAGGCCGGCGGCGGTCAGGTGCTGCGGCTCTCGTGGAAGCCCGCCGGCGCCGACGAGTTCACGGTGCTCGGGCCACGCTCGCTCCGCACCGAGAAGAACGTGGTCCGCGTGACGTCGCCCGGTCCGAAGGTCCTGATGGGGCCCGGCGGTCCGATGCGTCCCGGTGCGGGCATGCCGCTCGACCGCATGCACCCCTCGTTCCGCGTGGTCGACCTGCGACCCGAAGGCTTTCGCCCGCAGGTCGGCGGACTCGCGGTGCTGCCGGACGGCGACCTCGTCGTCGCGAGCTTCCGGCCGAACCAGGAGGGTTGGGCCGACGGCGTCGACACCGATCCCGACGGCGTGCTCTACCGCGTCTCGAACGCCGTCGCGGCCGAGGGACCGGACGACGTGCGCGTGTCCGTGATGGCGGAGGGCTTCCACGAGCCGGCGGGGTTGCTCCTCCTCGACGGCGCGCTCTACGTCTCGCAGCGCGAGGAGATCACGCGCCTGCGGGATCCCGAGGGCGACCTCTCGTTCTCCGACCGCGGGAAGCTCGCGGGCGGCTGGACCGCCGACAACTACCACCACTTCACGTTCGGGCTCGGCTACTCGCGCGGAACGCTCGGCGCGACGCTCTACGCGGCGCTCTCCACGTCGATCTACCTCGACGCGAGCGAGGGCGAGTTCCCCGGGCTCAACGGACCGAACCCGCCGAACCGCGGCACGCTCGTGGAGGTCTCGCTGTGGGACGGCAGCGTGCGCTACACGGCCGGCGGGTTCCGCACGCCCGACGGCGTGTGCGCCGCGGACGGAAGGGTGTACGTGACCGACAACCAGGGCGCGTGGAACCCGTCGAACAGCCTGTACGTGGTCCGTCCGGGCCGCTTCTACGGGCACTACAACAGTACGCAGAAGAGTGAGCGTTACCCCGACGGCGGGTACGCCGGTCCGTTCGACGACCGACCGGTGTCGCCGCCGGCCGTGCACCTGCCCCAGAACGAGTGCGCGAACTCGCCGACGCAACCCGTCCCGATCGAGGGCGGCGAGTTCGCGGGGCAGTTGCTCGTCGGCGACCTCAAGGCCGGCGGCATCCGTCGCATCTTCCTCGAGGAGGTCGGCGGCGAGGAGCAGGGCTGCGTGTTCCGCTTCGCGCAGGGACTCGAGTGCGGCGTGCACCGTCTCGCGTGGGGCCCGGACGGGAAGTTGTTCGTCGGCGGGACCGGCGCGTCGGACACGTGGAGCTGGAACGGCACGCGCTGGGGACTGCAGCGGCTCGACCCGACGGGCGAGACCGCGTTCGAGATGAAGGCGGTGCGTGCGACGCCCGACGGCTTCGTCGTCGAGTACACGCGGCCCGTCCCGTTCGACCAGCTCGTGGACACGGCGCGCTGGCACGTCTCGCAGTGGCGCTACGAACCGACGCCGGAGTACGGCGGCGAGAAGGTCGACCGCGAGGACCTCGCGGTGGCGTGGGCCGAGCCGTCGGAGGACGAGAGGAGCGTGCGCCTCGTGATCCCCGGGCTGCGCGAGGGTCGCGTCGTGCACCTCTACGGCGACGCGACCGACGAGTCGGGCGAGAGCCTCTGGTCGCCGGAGACCTGGTACACGCTCAACGCGCGTCCGCACGACCGGGTCGACGAGGAGGCGAAGCGCGCGCTCGTGTTCACGCGGACGACGGGCTTCCGCCACGGCTCGATCCCCGACGGCTGGCGCTGCATGGAGGAGCTCGCTCGCGAGAACGGCTTCACGGTGCGCATCACCGAGGACCCCGCGTGGTTCACGGACGACGTGCTCGCCGGCTTCGACGCCGTCGTCTTCCTCAACACGACGGGCGACGTGCTCGACGACGAGCAGCAGGCCGCGACGGAGCGCTTCGTCGCGAACGGCGGCGGCTACCTCGGCGTGCACAGCGCGTCGGACACCGAGTACGACTGGCCCTGGTACGGACGGCTCGTCGGTGCGTACTTCGCGAGCCACCCGCGCATCCAGGACGCCGTCGTCCGCGTCGTCGACGGCAGCCACCCCTCGACCGAGATGCTGCCCCTCGAGTGGAAGCGTCGCGACGAGTGGTACAACTTCCGCGCACCGGTCGGCGACGACGTGCGCGTGCTGCTGTCGCTCGACCAGTCGAGCTACGAGGGCAGCGCGATGCCGCCGGGACGACACGCCACGGCGTGGTGCCACGAGTACGGCGGGGGGCGCGCGGTCTACACCGCGGGCGGTCACACCGAGGCCTCGTACACCGAGCCCTGTTCCGCGAGCACCTGCTCGGCGCGCTGCGTTGGGCCGCCGGATGGTGAGCCCGCGCGCGGCTCGACCGTTCGCGCACGCGAGCGGTGTCGCTCGCGCGGCGAGCGGTCGGGCGGGCGACCGATCGCCGGGTCACACTTCGTCCGGGAGTAGACTCCCGTCGAAGGACCACGCGTGAAGGGCGAGAACGGGAACGGCGAGGAGCGGATCGGCGGGGCGACCTCGCGCGCCGCCATGTCGGCGATCGAGCGGACGCTCGCGTCGCCGTGGCGGACGGCGGTCGTCGCGGCGCTCGCCGTCCTCGCACTGAGCTGGATCTCGACCGACCAGCAGCGCCGCTTCGCCGAGACGCGGATGCTGAGTTCCGACACGTTCCGGCTGAACGTGTGGGCGCTGTTCCTGCCGGAGCTCGCGCACTTCGCCCTGTGGGCCGTGATCGCTCCGACGCTCCTCGCGTTCATGCTCTGGAGCTGGAACCGGCTCCATCCGCTCCTCTTCGCCGTCGCGCAGCTCGCGGCGTGCTTCGGCGCGGCCTGGAGCATGGGCTACCTCGAGTTCCACGTGTCGCGCGAGATCGTCCGCAACGTCACGGGCAGTCCGATCGTGCGCGTCGACGGGCGCGAGTCGGAGGACGTGCCGTTCATCGAGGGGGACGTCGAGCTCGACGGTCGCGACGCAGCGGTCGCGCCGAGCGACGAGCTCGAGGGTCCGCCGCCGGGCGGACCTCCGCCGCTCGGTCCCGACGGCGCGCCCCGGCCGCGACCCGGCGAGGCGCCGCCGCCGGACCGACAGCAGCGCCGTTTCGACCGCGGCGGCGACCGGGGCGGCGAACGCGGCGGGCGCTTCGACCCGCGTCGGTTCCGCGGGCGACCGGTCGACGGCGCGGACAACGCGAGTCGGCAGTTCGGCCGCGAGGTCCTGCTGTACCTGCTCGCGCTCGGGGTCTCGGGCTCCGCGTTCGCCTTCCTCCGTCAGCGCAAGGGCGAGCGCCGCGCGCACGAGCTCGAGCTCGAGACCGCGGCGCTCGAGGGGGAGCTCGCGCGCACGCAGCTCCGCTCTCTGCGCGCCCAGCTCCAGCCGCACTTCCTGTTCAACGCGTTGCACGGCATCGGCGGACTCGTGCGCGAGAAGCGCGACGGCGAGGCGCTGCGGACGCTCTCGGACCTCGGCGGGCTGCTGCGGCGCACGCTCGACGCGGACCGCGTGGACCGCTGGTCGCTCGACAGCGAGATCGCGCTCGTCGAGGAGTACCTCTCCGTCGAGAGCGTGCGCCTCGGCGACCGCCTCGCGACGCACGTCGACGTCGAGGACGACGTACGCGGGGTGCAGCTCCCGCCGTTGCTGCTCCTGCCGATCGTCGAGAACTCGATCCGGCACGGCGTCGCGACCCAGGCGCGCGGCGGGAGCGTCGACGTGAGCTGCGCGCGGATCGGCGACCGGCTCCGCATCGAGGTCGCCGACACCGGCCCCGGTTTCGACGCGGCCGTGCTGCGCGCCGGGCGACACCCCGCCGACGACGAGGTGCACGTCGGCCTCCAGAACACGCGCGAGCGACTCGAGCGGCTCTTCCCGGGCCGCCACACGTTCGCGCTCTCGAACCGCCCGGGCGGCGGTGCGTCGGTCGTGATCGAGATCCCGTCGGAGGCGTGAGACACATGAACCAGGAGCCCGTCGAACCGATCCGCTGCGCCATCGTCGACGACGAGCCGATGGGGCGCGCGAGTCTGCGCCACGTGCTGTCGGCCGATCCCGAGGTCGAGCTCGTCGGCGAGGCCGGCGACGGTGACGCCGCGCTCGAACTCATCCGTCGCGAGATGCCCGACGTCGTCTTCCTCGACGTGCACATGCCGGGTCGCTCCGGACTCCAGGTCGTCGAGGCCCTCTCCGAGGACGAGCGACCGCTCGTCGTGTTCGCGACCGCCTACGACCACTACGCCGTCGAGGCCTTCGAGAAGAGCGCGGTCGACTACCTGCTCAAGCCCTTCGACGACCGGCGGCTCGCGCAGGCGCTCGAGCGCGTGAAGGACCACCTGCGTCGCGAACAGGCGCTCGAGGCCAAGAACCGCCTGGCGGCGCTGCTCGACGAACTGCGGCCGGACGGCGCGTCCGCGGACGCGAGCACGGCGGCACCGGACGGGACCGACGACGACGGACCGCTCGACCGCATCGTCATCCATCGCGAGAGCCAGGTGCAGATCGTCCCGGTCGACGACGTGCGCTTCATCCAGGCCGCCGACCAGTACGTGGAGATCTTCACGGACAAGGGCCCGCAGCTCATGCGCGAGTCGATGGCGAACCTCGAGCAGCGGCTCGACAAGGAGCGCTTCATGCGCATCCACCGCTCCTACATCGTCGCCATGGACCAGGTGCGGCTCATGGAGAGCCGGCCCGGCGGCACGGCTCGGGTGAAGCTGGTCGACGGCCGTTGGCTCCCCGTCGCGCGCACGCGCGTCCCGGCGCTGCGCCGTCGCCTGGGCTGAACCGGCGCCCGGCGACGGGACGGGAGGGCGCCCCAGGGACCGCCTTCGCAACCCCCGGGGCACCGCCGGCTCCACGGGGCTCCGGTGGATTCGCGCGAACCGTCGATCCCGGGCAAGATCGACCGTCCGGAAGCCCCGCGACGCGACTCCTCGCGACGCGCCGACCGGACACGAAGAGGACCGAACCACCTCGCACGCACCATGAGCAGCATCCTTCCCGCCGCCGTCGTCGGTATCGCCAGCGGATCCCTCGCCGCCGTCGCCACGGTCTTCATCCTCGCGCCCACCCCCGGCGCGGCCCACGAGGCCGCTTCGATCTCGCCGAAGGGCGCCGAGGTCGAAGGTGACGTCCGGGACGTGCTCGCACGCCACGACAAAGATATCCGCACCCTCCGCGACGACTTCCAGGTCGCGAACACGAGCCTCGACCAGAAGCTCGACGAGGTGCTCGCCCAGCTCAACCGCCGCTCGCTCCCCGTCGAGGGGACGACGACCGGCGGCTCCGACGTCGAACTCGCCGCCGCCGTGCGCGACGTCATGACGAACGACGGCGGCACGCTCCTCACGACGGACCCGACGTTCGACGCCGCGGTCGCGGACGCGATCACGCGGATCGAGGAGCAGAAGCGGGCGGACGAGGCCGAGGCGCGCCGTCAGCGCGAGCTCGACCAGATCGAGGACCGCCTCTCGAAGATGCGCGACGACCTCGGACTCGACCAGTACCAGGAGTCCGAGATGCGCACGATCATGATCGACAGTCTCGACCGCATGACCGAGATCCGCGACCAGATGCGCAGCGGCGACTTCGGTCGCGACGACATGCGCACGCTGTTCTCCGACTTCCGCACCGAGGTCGACGGCAAGGTCCAGAAGGTCCTCGCGCCCGACCAGTACACGAAGTACCAGGAGTCGAACATGAGCTCCTTCGGCGGCTTCGGCGGCGGACGCACGCGCGGCGGCAACAACGGCGGGGGTCCGGGCGGTTTCGGCGGCGGAGGCTTCGGAGGCGGCGGCTTCGGCGGCGGCCCCGGCGGAGGGAATTGACCGCTCCCCGGTGAGAACCGTCCCCGCGCGAATGCGGGGATGAAGAGCGGCGTAGGGCTCGCTACCCTGGCGCCGGCGCGACGACGCCCGACCCTCCGGTCGGGCGTTCGCATTGGAGGCGCGCTCTCCGCGCGTCGCCTCGCACGTCGCACCGCTGTCAGGAGGAGGTTCCCGTGTCGGCTCTCGCCCAGCTCTTCGCCTCGCCCTTCCTCTCGCTCGGGTGGTTGCCCGAGGAGTGGTCGATGTATGCGGCGTACTTCGTGTGCGCCGTCGTCGGCGGGACGATCCTCCTGCTCCAGATCGGACTCTCGCTCCTCGGTCTCGGCGACCACGACGTCGACGGCGACGGCATCGACGCCGACCACGACTTCGACCACGAGCACGGCGCCGGGCTGCCCGTGCTGTCGATCCGCGCGATCACGAGCGCCCTCCTGATGTTCGGGCTCGTCGGCATGATCGGGTCGACGGAGGAGTGGGGGACGGCTCCGACCATCGCCCTCTCGAGTCTGTCGGGGCTGACCGTGCTCCTGCTCGTGGCCTGGGTCATCAAGCTCCAGATGAAGCTGACCCAAAGCGGCTCCGAGGACCCGCGCCTCGCGGTCGGATCCGTCGCACGGGTCTACCTCCGGATCCCCGCGCGCAACGAGGGGCGCGGGAAGGTCACCGTCGAGATCCAGGGACGCAGCGTCGAGTACGACGCCTTCACCAACGGCGAGGCCATCCCCACGGGAGCGCGCGTGCGCGTCGTCGCGCTCGCCGCTCCCGCCTACTTCGAAGTCGCCGCGCTCGAGGAGTAACTCGCCATGAACGCTCTCTCCATGCCTTCCTTCGCAATGCTCGCACAGATCGACTCGGGCGCGCTGTGGGTCGTCCTCCCGGTGGCGTTGGTCGTCATCGCCGTCGGACTGATCCTCACCGTCGTCACGCGCTACAAGCGCTGCCCCTCGAACCGGATCCTCGTGATCTACGGTCGCACGGGCAAGGGGCGCAGTTCGCGCACGCTGCACGGCGGCGGTGCGTTCGTGCTGCCGCTGGTGCAGGACTACCAGTACCTGAACCTCGATCCGATGCAGATCGAGATCCCGCTCGAGAACGCGCTGTCCTCCGAGAACATCCGCATCTCGGTGCCGAGCGTGTTCACGGTCGCGATCGGGACCGAGCAGTCGCTCATGAACAACGCCGCGGTGCGTCTGCTCGGGCTCAAGACCCCCGAGATCATGAAGCAGGCCGAGGACATCATCTTCGGTCAGCTCCGCCAGGTCATCGCGGGCATGGGCATCCAGGACATCAACCGCGACCGCGACCTGTTCCTGACGAACGTGCAGGCGGGTCTCGAGCCCGAACTCGCGAAGATCGGCCTCGTCCTGATCAACGTCAACATCAAGGACATCACGGACGAGTCCGGCTACATCCGAGCCATCGGTCAGAAGGCCGCGGCCGAGGCCATCCAGTCCGCGCAGATCGACGTCGCCGACCAGGAGCGTCGCGGCGCGATCGGCGTGGCGGACGCCGAGAAGGAGCGCGCCATCCAGGTCGCGAACGCCCAGAAGCTCCAGCTCATCGGCACCAAGGAGGCGGAGCGCGAGCAGATCGTGCGCGTCGCCGAGCTCTCCAAGGAGCAGACGGTCGGCGAGAAGACGGCCGAGTTCGAGCGCGACGTCCAGGTCACCGACGCGCAGCGCGAGATGCGTATCCGCGTGGCGGAGGCCAACGCGCGCGCCGTCGAGGGCGAGAACGAGTCGAAGGCGGCGATCGCGCGCACGAACGCCGACCTGCGCATCCAGGAGGCCGAGGCGTTCCAGCGCTCGGAGACGCGCAAGCGCGAGGCCGACGCCGCGGTGCGCGAGGCGCAGTACCTCGCCGAGGCCAAGGCGGCCGAGGCGCAGGCGAAGAAGCTCGAGGCCGAGAAGCGCGCCGAGCTCGAAGCCGTCGCGAAGGCCGAGAAGGCGCAGACGATCGTCGACGCGGAGGCCGAGGCGGCCAAGCGCAAGATCGCGGCCGAGGCCGACGCCGCGGCGATCTTCATGCAGCTCGAGGCGGAGGCGCGCGGTCAGTACGAGATCCTCGCCAAGAAGGGCGAGGGTCTGAAGGCCATCGTGCAGAGCTGCGGCGGCGCCCAGCAGGCGTTCCAGATGCTCATGCTCGAGCACATCGAGGCGCTGTCGCGCAACGCCGCGCAGGCCATCAGCAACATCAAGTTCGACAAGGTCGTCGTCTGGGACGGCGGCACCAAGGACGGCAAGAGCGCCACGAGCAACTTCCTCCAGAACCTCGGCGCGACGATCCCGCCCGTTCTCCAGATGATGCGCGACATCGGCGGCGTCGAGATGCCGGAGCACTTCGGCAAGCTGATGGAGGACGAGATCGTGCCGAAGCGCCGCAAGGGCGGCTCGGACGAGAAGTCGGAGAAGTCGTCCGAGGCCTCCGCCGGGAGCGCCGGCGAGGCGTGAGGTCGTTCGCACAGTGGGCGGCGGCGATCGCACTGGCGGTCGCCGCCGCCTGTGCGCACACGCGACCCGCGGAGGAGCCTGCGATGGTGGAGTACGAGACTGCGTCCTGGCGTCCGCTCTGGGACTACGGCGATCCGGCGGGCAGCGAGGAGCGTCTCCGCGACGCCGCGGTGCGAGCGGGCGACACCGAGCTCCGGCTCGAGATCCGGACGCAGGTGGCTCGCGCCCTCGGGCTGCAGCGTCGCTTCGACGAGGCCTTCGCGGAGCTCGCGGCGGTGGAGTCCGAGGCGGCACCGGCGAGCGCGCGGCTCGAGTCGCTCCTGCACCTCGAACGCGGCCGCACGCTGCGGTCGAGCGGCGACGTCGACGCGGCCCGGCCCGAATTCGTCGCGGCCTTCGAGGCGGCGCACCGCGCGCACCTCGACTACCTCGCGGTCGACGCCGCGCACATGCTCGGGATCGTCGAGCCCGGGGACGCGGGCCTCGACTGGAACGCGCGCGCGCTCGACGTCGCGGCGACGAGTCCGGACCCCGCGGTGCGCGGCTGGGCCGCCGTGATCGCGAACAACCGCGGTTGGACGCTGTTCGACCTCGGGCGCTACGAGGAGTCGCTCGCGAGTCTCGAACGCGCGCTCGTGCTCCGGCGCGAGCGGCCCGAGCAGGAGGAGCCGATCCGCATCGCGCGCTGGTGCGTCGCGCGCCTCCACCGAGCGCTCGGCCGGAACGAGGAGGCGCTCGCCGAACAGCGGGCGCTCCTCGCGGAGTACGAGGCGCTGGGCGAGCCGAGCGGCTACGTGCACGAGGAGCTCGGCGAGCTCCTGCTCCTCGCCGGGGACGTCGACGCCGCCCGGCCGCACCTCGCCGTGGCCCACGAGCTGCTCTCGCAGGATCCCTGGCTCGTCGAGAGCGAGCCCGCGCGCCTCGAGCGGTTGAGGTCGCTCGCGCGGGGGGAAGAAGGGAAGTAGGCGAGGTCCGGTGTCGAGGGTGCGCGGCCTGCCGGCCGCGCGGGGAACGCGCGCCGCTTCGCGCCGCGCGGGAGAACACAGCGCGCCGCTTCGCGCCGCGCGGGAGAACACAGCGCGCCGCTTCGCGCCGCGCGGAAGGAACCACCGAGCACACGGAGCACACGAAGAAGAGCCCTTCGTGTTCCTCCGTGTGCTCCGTGTTTCCGCGGCCCGCAGGGCCGCCGGGTCCGGCCTTCGTTCCGGTGTCGAGGCGTGCGCGCGGTCGACCCACCGCACCTCACCGTCGCCGTTCGCGCGACGGTCGGCTCGATCCGTTCGTCCCCACGAAGGTGAGCCACCGCCCGCGCCGCCGCGTCTCGCGGATCTCGAGACCGACGTGTTCGATCGCCCTCGCGGTGTCGGGGCCGTGCCGGTCGAGGCAGCCCGAGAACACGAAGGTGCCGCCGGGACGCAGGCGCGCGGCGAGGTTCGCGGCTTCCTGCTGGACGACGTCGGCGTAGATGTTCGCGAGGACGACGTCGAATTCGCGGTCGCCCTCGCCGAGGACGGAGAAGTCGCCCGTGAGGAACCGACAGCGTTCGGCGACGCCGTTCGCCGCCGCGAGCTCCGCGCCCTCGACCTCGCTCCTCGGGTCGACGTCGAAGCCCATGGCGCTCGCCGCTCCGAGCAGCGCCGACGCGACGGCGAGGATGCCCGTCCCCGTGCCCGCGTCGAGCACGCGAGCACCGTCGAGGTCGCGCTCCTCGAGCGCCATCAGACACTGGCGCGTCGTCGCGTGGCGCCCCGTGCCGAACGCGCCGGCCGGCTCGAGCGCGAGGCGCACGTCGCTCGCGCGCAACGGCCGCGCGAAGTCGTGCGTCACGACCGCGAGTCGTCCCACGCGGAACGGCTTCCACGTCTTGCGCCAGCTCGTCGCCCAGTCCTCGCGCGGGAGGGGGTGGAACGTCGGACGGAGCTCGGCGAGCGACGCGTCACCCGTCGTGTCGGCGAGCGACCGGAGCGCCGCCGCGATTCGCTCGCGCAGCTCCGGACCGTCGTCGCCCGCGGAGTAGAAGGTGCGCACGTAGTCGCTCCCCTCCGGTGCCGCGTCGACCGCGAGGTTGGGGCGACCGAACGCCACCGACGTGCACGGTCCGAGCGCCAGCACCTCGGCCACGAGTTCGTGCCACGCGAGCGGCGCGACGACCCGCACCTCGACCCAGTCGGAATTCGTCACAGCCAGGTCTCCGAGAAGTCGGTGTCGAGTCCCTCCGCGCGCACGCGCTCCTCGATCCCCATGTGCCGCAGGGCCTCGCGGATCGAGTCGTCCGTGCTCGTACGCGTACAACGCGCACCCGTCCTCTCGCCGTCCGCCGACGCGAGCGGGAGTTCGCGTCCGAACGCCTTGTGACGCGGCTCGGTGAAGCGGCGGTCCAGCACGAAGACGCAGCCCCGGTCGTCCACGCGCCGCATCAGTCGACCGAAGCCCTGGCGGAAACGCGCCAGCGCGCGCGGCTGGTAGATCGTTCGGCGCTGTTCCTCGCGACCCATCGCGGCGCACTGCGCGTGGTGGTAGCGGTCGGGCACGCCGTAGGGGAGCTTCGCGATGACGAGGTACTCGAGCGCCTCGCCCGGGAAGTCCGCGCCGAACCAGAAGCTGTCGACCCCGAGCAACACGGCGCGACCGTGGGTGCGGAAGCGATCGGCGAGGCGCTCCGCGCTCCAGCCCTGCGCGCCCTGCACGAGCGTCTCGACGCCGTGTTCGGCGAGGAAGGGTGCGATCGTCGCGCCGACGCGCGCGAGGTCGTCGAGGTTCGTGTAGAGCGCGAGCGTCCGGCCGCCCGTCCGAGCCGCGAGGTGCGCGACGAGACGAGCGCCGTGCTCGAGCCAGCCGCGCTTGTCGCTGCGGTAGTCCGGCACGTCGTCGGGCGCGAAGACGCGCACGCGGCCGTAGTCGAACGACTCCGGTGCCGCGTGGTCGGACACGCGCACCGGCTCGCGCTCCTCGTCCTCGTCCGGCGCGGCGGCGCGCGCGAGACCGAGGTAGCGGCGCGCGTCCTCGAAGCCCCCGCGCAGCAGCGTCGTCGCCGACAGGAGCACGCCGCCCGCGAGCTTCGGGTAATGGAAGCGACCGAGGTACTCGTGCGGCAGGAGGACGCGCGTCTCGAGCGCGAGGTCGCCGTCGGGGCGCTCCTCGACGTCGTAGAAGGTGCCGCGGTCGAACGCGAGCGCACCCTCCTTCAGCGGCAGCCACGGCGCGATCGCGTCGAGCAGCTCCTCCACGTCCGTGCGCGTGTCGTCGAGCTGGAAGCGAATGCGTTCGCGCCGCGGGACGCGCACCTCGAACAGTCCCTCCGACAGCGCGCCGAGCGCGACGGAGAGTTCCTGCAGTGCGCGGCACAGTTCGCCGTGCCCGGAGAGGAGCTTCTCCGCCTGCTCGAGTCCGGCGTCGCCGCGTTCGCCGTCGACGCCGCTCTCCACGTACTCGCGCAACAGCCCGTGGTCGTCGCCGTCGCGCCGTTCGTGCTGACGCTCGCGCCGCCAGCGCGCGAACTCGCGGCACGCGCTCCCGAGTCGGGTCAACGCGCGGCTGCCGCGGGTACGCGCCTGGAACGCGCGGTCGAGCTCGGACTCGGCGGAGCCGAACGCGAGCATCCCCGAGACGGACCGCCGCAGCGTGTCGAGCACGCCGCGCCCCCGGCGCGAACCGCTCAGGTCGTCGAGCAGACGCTTCGCGCGCGACAGCGAGACGGAGCGCGAGAACGCGCCGTGCGCCTGGTCGTGGAGGTGCTCGCACTCGTCGAAGACGACGTGCCGGAAGAACTCGGGGCGCGCGAGCGCGAAGGCGTGGTTCGTGACGACGCCGTGGCTGCGCTCCGCCTTCTTGCGCGCGGCCTCCGCCGCGCAGCGCAGGCGGTCGCCCGGTCGGTTGCAGCAGCTCGTCCGTGCGCCGAGCGAGCGGCGCAGGAGCTCCCACTCCACCTCGACGCCGTCGACGTCGGCGAACGGGTCGATGCCGTTGCGCGGCACGCGGTCGAGGTCGCCGTCGGGACTCGTCAGGGAGAAGGCGAGGAGGTTGCACCATGCGAGCCAGCGCGCCGCTCCGTCGGCCGGTCCCGGCGCGAGCGACAGCAGTGCGCGCCAGCACACGTAGTTCGCGCGCCCCTTCAGCACCGCGACCTTCGGCAGCGGGTCGACGCCCGTGCGCTGGAGCAGTTCGAGCGCGATCGGCAGGTCGCGGTCGAAGGCCTGGCGTTGGAGCGCCTTCGTGAACGTCGCGAACCCGAAGCGGATCCCGTTCCTCTGCGCGAACAAGAGTCCGGGCACGAGGTACGCGAGCGTCTTGCCCGTCCCGGTCGGCGCGTGCAGCAGCAGCAGTTCGCCGGTGCCGAGCGACGCCGCCACGTGCTTCGCCACGTCGACCTGCGCGGGGCGCGCGGACATCGGACGGCCGCGCGCCGTCCGTCCGCCGCCCATGTTCGGCAGCACCTCGGCGAGCGCGCGCTCCACGCGATCGCGGTCGGCGTCGTCGAGAGGCACGACGTCCTTGTGGTCGGGCGGTATCGGCGCGCCCTGCGGGTCCTCGGCCCACGGCGGCGACGCTTCCGCGAGCGCCATGTCGAGGTCTCCGAACTCGCCGCGCGCGCCGACCAGGCGACCGTCCACGACGTCGACGTCGGCGCCGAGCACGCTCTCGCCCGCACCGGCCCAACCGCTCGGACGGTCGACGAGTCGCGCGAGGAGCGTCAGGCGCCGCGCGACCTCGGGTGCCGAGGCGGCGAGTCGCGCACCGGCTTCCTCCCACGAGCGCGCGATGCAGCCCAGGCTCGCGAGCGGCAGCGACTGGATCTCCGCGACGAGGGCGCGCGTCGCGCGTTCGAGCGCGAGCGGTGCCGCGTCGTCGAGCCCGCCGCGCACGCCCGCGCGCTGCGTCAGGAGCCGTTCGAGGTCGCTGCCCAGTCCGCCGGGCGAGAGCCAGGCCGCGAGGTCGTCGAGTCCGACGACGACCTCCGCGGCGACGGCGACGCCGCGACCCCCCAGTGCGCGCAGGAACGGCTCGCGCCGCGGGACGACCACGACGGCGCCGCGGAGCACCTCGGCGAGCTCCCCGGCCCCCTCACCGGTCGCGGTGCGGACGGCGGTGCCCGGCTCGAGCACCTCGAGCCCATCCGGCGTCGCCCGCGCGAACACGGTCGGGACGCCGCGCGCGCGACGTGCGGAGACGGGCTCCGTTCCTTCCTCCAGTCGTTCGATCAAGGCTGCCTCGGCTCCGTGCGACGGCGGAGGGTAGGTCCGAGGCGGCCCCGGCGCACCTCCGCGCGGGAGGAAGGACCCCCCAGGTCGGCGCCGGTGTCGCTGCGGTTCCTCACGAGTCGTCGGCAATGCGACGCAAGTCGTTGCCCTGGCGTGGTTTGCATGGTGCTCGCCGGGCCGCCGTCGCGCGCGCGCGGCGCGGCGCCGACTTGGAACCCGCCGCCGCGATCTGGTAGCGGTGTACGGCTCGGTCCGCCGGACGAACGCCCAGAGAACCCCACCCGCACGTGGTCAAGAAGAACGCAGACGGCATCACCCTCGTCATCGTCGAGTCGCCCACCAAGGCCAAGACGATCACGGGCTTCCTCCCCAAGGGGTACGTGGTGGAGGCGTCCGTGGGCCACGTCCGCGACCTGCCCACCTCCGCCAAGGAGATCCCGGCCTCCCACAAGGGCGAGAAGTGGGCGCGCCTCGGCATCGACATCGACAACGACTTCGCGCCGCTCTACGTGGTGCCGCAGTCGAAGAAGGAGCAGGTCCGGAAGCTCAAGGACCTCGTCAAGCAGGCGGACGAGATCTATCTCGCGACCGATGAGGACCGCGAGGGCGAGTCGATCTCGTGGCACCTCATGGAGGTGTTGCAGCCCAAGGTGAAGCCGAAGCGCCTCGTGTTCCACGAGATCACGCGCGAGGCCATCCACGAGGCGCTCGAGCACCCGCGCGACCTCCACGAGGGTCTGGTGCAGGCGCAGGAGACGCGGCGCCTGCTCGACCGCCTCTACGGCTACGAGGTGTCGCCGATCCTGTGGAAGAAGATCGGTCCCGGTCTCTCCGCGGGGCGCGTGCAGTCGGTCGCCGTGCGACTGATCGTGCAACGCGAGCGCGAGCGCAAGTCCTTCCGTCGCGCGACGTACTGGGACCTCGTCGGGAGCTTCGCGGCGCCGCAGGGGCGCTTCGACGCGACGCTCGTCACGGTCGACGGCAAGCGCGTCGCGTCGGGTCGCGACTTCGACCCCGACACCGGACTCCTCTCGGCCGGTTCGAACGCGCTGTGGATCGACGAAGCGGGTGCCCAGTCGCTCATCGACGAACTGCGCGACGTCGCCTGGTCCGTCGAGTCGATCGAGAGCAAACCGTTCACCGAGCGGCCGAGCCCGCCGTTCACGACGTCGACGCTGCAGCAGGAGTCGAACCGCAAGTTGCGCCTCAGCGCGCGCGACACCATGCGGGCCGCGCAGCGACTCTACGAGAGCGGCTTCATCACCTACATGCGTACGGACTCGACGACTCTCAGCGAGCAGGCCCTCGGCCACACGCGCGAGCAGATCGAACGGTTGTACGGCAAGGACTACCTGCCCGCCGAACCGCGCCGCTACAAGACGAAGGTCCAGAACGCGCAGGAGGCGCACGAGGCGATCCGTCCGGCCGGCGACTTCAGGACGCCCGACGACGTGCGCAAGCAGGTCGGTGCCGACGAGGCCCGCGTCTACGAGCTCATCTGGAAGCGCACGATGGCGTGCCAGATGGCCGACGCGAAGGGGCACCGCGTCACGCTCAAGGTGAAGGGCGGTCGCGCCGTCATGCAGACCTCGGGCAAGACCATCGACTTCCCGGGCTTCCTGCGCGCCTACGTCGAGGGCGCCGACGACCCGGAGGCGGAGCTCGCGGACAAGGAGACCGTGCTGCCCGCCGTGACCGCGGGTCAGTCCGTCGACTGCGAGAAGCTGGTCGCCAAGGACCACACGACGCAGCCGCCAGCGCGCTACACCGAGGCGTCGCTCGTGAAGGAGCTCGAGTCGAACGGCGTGGGTCGCCCCAGCACGTACGCCTCGATCATCGACACGATCCTGAGGCGCGAGTACGTCGTGAAGCAGAGCAACGCGCTCGTCCCGACGTTCACGGCGTTCGCCGTCGTCGGACTGCTCGAACGCCACTTCGAGAACCTCGTCGACGTCGAGTTCACGGCGCGCATGGAGAGCGACCTCGACCGCGTCTCGCTCGGCGAGATCGAGTCGACGCCGTACCTGCGCTCCTTCTACTTCGGGAACGGTCAGCCGGGCCTCAAGGACCTGCTCGTGCAGGAGATCGACCCGCGCGAGGCCTGCACGTTGCCGCTCGGCGAGGACGAGCAGGGCCGCACGATCAACGTGCGCGTCGGTCGTTACGGTCCGTACCTCGAGCGCGGCGACGAACGCGCGAGCATCCCGGAGGGGACGCCGCCCGACGAGATCACGCTCGAGCACGCGACGCTGCTGCTCGAGCGCGGCTCGGGACCGCAGGAGCTCGGGACGCATCCCGAGAGCGGCGAACCGGTGTTCCTGAAGTCCGGTCGCTTCGGCCCGTACGTCCAGCTCGGGACCGGCGACGACGGCGAGAAGCCGAAGATGAAGTCGCTCTTCCCCGGCATGGTGCCGGAGGAGGTCGACCTCGAGACCGCGCTCCGACTGCTGTCGATGCCGCGCACCGTCGGCACGCACCCGGAGAACGGCGAGCCGATCCTCGCCGACCTCGGTCGCTACGGTCCGTACCTGCGCTGCGGCAGCGAGACGCGCAGCCTCCAGACCCCCGAGCAGATCTTCGCGATCGACGTCGACGAGGCGCTGAAGATCCTCGCCACGGAGAAGCGCGGAGGTCGCCGCGGCACGCCCGAGGTGCTGAAGGACCTCGGTGCGGAGGACGGCGGCGAGCCGGTGAAGCTGCTGAAGGGCCGCTACGGTCCCTACGTCACCGACGGCACGACGAACGCGTCGCTGCCGAAGGACCGCGAGCCGGACGGCGTGACGCTCGCCGAGGCGCGCGAGTGGCTGGCGGCCCGAGCCGCCGCCGGTCCGCGCAAGAAGAAGCGCTCGGCGAAGAAGACGTCGACCAAGAAGACCGCGAAGAAGGCGGCCAAGAAGGCGACGAAGAAGGCGGCCGGGAAGAAGACCGCCAAGAAGGCCGCGAAGAAGGCCGCCAACAAGTCGGCCGACGCGTAGCGCGCGAGCGCGTACGGCGCCGCTTCGCGGCGCGCGCCCCACGCAGGTTCACAGGGAGCCGGGGAGGACGGGGAGGAAGGCCCGTTCGTCGTTCCGCAACTCGACGAATCCAGCGACTCGACGTCACCGCGCGCCGCAGCGGCTCATCGATCGCCGACAACGTTCGACCTCCCCGTCCTCCCCGCCTCCCTGTGATTCGTGTGGTCCGGCGCCGCAGGCGCCGTTCGGGCGGAGGAGGGCCGCGCGGAAGCCCGCGGCGCAGGAGACGGAGGGGCTCGCGGGCGCTACGATGGCCGGACTCGGGCGCGCGCACCAGGCTCGCTCGGAACCGCAACCACGCGAGCGCCGCGACCCCTCCGCGCGACTCGCGGATCGACACGGCGCGCGAAGCACGCCCTCACGAAGACGCCACCTCCCACATGGACATCACCGAGATCCCGGTCGACGGCTACGAGCGCGTCGCCCGCTGCCGCGACCAGGCCACGGGGCTCCACGCGATCATCGCGGTGCACGACACCACCCTCGGGCCCGCGCTCGGCGGCATGCGCATGCTGCCCTACGCGTCGGAGGACGAGGCGCTGTTCGACGTGAAGCGCCTCGCGCGCGGCATGACGTACAAGTCGGCGGTCGCGGAGACGGGTCTCGGCGGCGGCAAGTCCGTCGTGATCGGCGACCCCGGCGAGGTGAAGTCGCCCGAGCTCTTCCAGGCGATGGGTCGCTTCGTCGACAGCTTCGGCGGCAAGTACATCACCGCCGAGGACATGAACATCGGCATCGCGGACCTCGAAGAGGTGCGCAAGTCGACGAAGTACGTCACCGGACTCTCGCGCGAGGCCGGCGGCTCGGGCAACCCGAGCCCCTACACCGCGCGCGGCGTGGTGCAGGGGATGCGCGCGGTGCTCCGCGAGGTGTTCGGCGACGAGTCGTTCACCGGCCGGTCCGTCCTGATCCAGGGCGTCGGCGCCGTCGGCGGTGCCATGGCGCGGATGCTCGTCGAGCGCGGTGCGAAGGTCCTCGTGTGCGACCTCAACGAGAAGCGCGCGAAGGACCTCGGGCGCGAGCTCGGCGTCGACGTCGTCGCCGACAAGGGCCACCACGCGCTCGAGGTCGACGTGTACGCGCCCTGCGCGCGCGGCGCCGGCGTCAACGACCAGACCATCGGCGAACTGCGCTGCAAGGCGATCGCGGGCTGCGCCAACAACGTGCTGCTCGAGGAGCGCCACGGCGACGAGCTCAAGGAGCGCGGGATCCTCTATGCCCCGGACTACGTGATCAACGCGGGCGGCATCATCAACGTGTCGGTCGAGGTCCAGCCCGGCGGCTACGACGAGAAGCGCGCGGTCGAGCGCATCGACCGGATCTACGACAACCTCCTCGAGGTCTTCGCCATCTCGCGCGGCGAGGGCATCTCGACCAACCTCGCGGCGGATCGCCTGGCCGAGCGCCGACTCGCCGAGGCGCGCCAGCAGCAGAACGTCTGACACGTCCGGACGTCGAACGAACCGCGGGAGACGGGCGAGCAGAGGGCTCGCCCGTCTCCCGCGGCTCCGTTCCCGCGCCGTCTCGACGCGAGGTCGCTCGATGCGCGCTGACCGCCGATTGACCCGGACTTCACGCTCCCTTCGTCCGGCTTTGCGAGCGTGTTGACGTTCCGGCGCACCGCGCCGCCGTCCGAAGCCCCGAAGGTCATGCGCCACCAACCGAGCCACCGCCTCGCCCTCGTCCTCGCCCTCGCGTCCGCTCTCGCGAGCTGCGGCACGCCGAACCTCTCCGGCGACCCGTCGACGGGCGCACAGCTCGCCCCGCAGGCTCGCGCGGAAGGGCCCGCCGCGAACGCACCGTCGACGCAGCCCGCCGCGGCGCGCGAGGAGACGGAGGACGACTCGCCAGCACCGCTGCCGCACGCCGTCTACCGCAAGGACGGCTTCTTCGTGAGCGAGGCGTCGTCGAAGCGCGGTCGCCTGCTGTGGGTCTTCGCCGAGGGGTCGCAGGACCTCGCCGAGTGGCGCCGCGACGGCGAACTCGCGAAGAGCACGAGCCTGATCGGCGCGGGGCCCGCCGGAGCGACGCTGCGCTCGGGCGACCGCGACACGCTCCTCCGCTACCTCGGTGCGAAGGACGGCTTCTGGGTCGACGTCGGCCACCTGGGTCGACGCGAGTTCCTGTGGGTGTTCCGCGAGGACTCGGACGAGCTGCGCGAGTACGCCGCGAACGGCGAGCTCGGCAAGAACGTCACGCTCATCGGCGCGGGACCGCTCGGCGTCACGCTGCGCGGCGGCGATCGCGAGACGCTCCTCGAGTACGCCGGCACCAAGCCGGGCTACGTCGTCTCGCTCGGCCACATCGGTTCGCGCGAGTTCCTGTGGGTCTTCGAGGAGGGCTCGGCGGCTCTCGACGAGTTCCGTGCGAAGGGCGAGCCCGCGCAGAGCGTCACGTTCGTCGGCGGCGGTCCGCAGGGACTGACGCTGCGCGGTGCGGATCGCGGAACGCTGCTGCTGTACGCGGCGCGCAAGCCGGGCTACCACGTCGAGCTCGGCCGCCTCGGGAACCGCGAGTTCGTCTGGGTCTTCGAGGAAGGCACGCCGGAGCTCGAGCGCTTCCTCGCGAGCGGCGACCCCACGCAGAACGTCACGCTCGTCGGAGAAGGTCCGATGGGGGCGACGCTGCGCGGGCCCGACCGCCGGACGCTGCAGCGCTACCGCGCGCTCTGAGTCGACGTCGGAGCCGCACGAACGCCGGGAGCCCGGTGCACCGCGAGGCGCACCGGGCTTCCGGCGTTCGCGCGGGACGTCGTCCCGCACCGTGTCCCGTTCACTGCTTGCGCAGGAACGCGACGAGGTCCGCCTCGAGCTCCTCGAGGCCGTAGTCCGGCACCGTGAGGCACTTGTAGACGAGCTTCTCGAGCGCCGGCGGCGAGTTCGGGTTGAGCTCGGAGGGCGGCGTGTAGGAGAGGAAGTAGGACAGGCTGAGGCGTTCGACCTCGCCGCCCTGCTCGCGACCCGCGTACTTCCACGGCGCGTCCTCGAAGGGCAGCGCACCGGTGAGGATCTCGTAGAGCATCACGCCGATGCCCAT
This sequence comes from Planctomycetota bacterium, assembly GCA_041398665.1. Lineage (GTDB taxonomy): Bacteria > Planctomycetota > UBA1135 > UBA1135 > Rohdeia. Next base: position 174,668 of record JAWKUH010000006.1, read on the forward strand.
GACGTCCGCCTTGCTCGTCATGAGCAGCAGCGGGTTGTAGTGCGGCGTCGTCGAGACCAGCGCGCGCTCGCCGTCGCGCATCGCGGGGTCGATCATCACGACCGAGCCCGACGGTTTGACGATGACGTTCTCCGGCTTGAGGTCGCCGTGGTAGGCGAGCGAGCCGCTCCGCTCGAGGCGCATGAGCGTGCGCACGATCGAGAGGAACCAGTTGAGGCGGATGCCTTCGAGCGCACGGATCTTCTCGCGCAGCGTCTTGCCCTGCACGTAGTCCATGACGAGGACAGGGCGTCCCTCGTGGTCGATGACGTCGCGCAGGCGAACCACGTTCTGGCTGCGGACGCTCTCGAGCAGCGAACCCTCGTGGCGCAGCAGCGAGTCGATCTCGTGCAGGTCGAGGAAGTCGATGCGCGCTCCGTCGTTGCGGAAGAACACGGCTTCGCCCGGCGACTCGTCCGGACTGATCCAGTCCGGCGAGCGACGGTTGGTGACCTCGAGGCAACGCGTCAGATAGCGACCGCCGCCGGCCATGTCGCCGACCTTGAGGGCGACGCGGTTCCCGCGCGGGTCCTCCGCCAGATAGACGCAGGAGAACGCGCCGCGGGCGAGGAAGTCGACGACTTGGTAGCGACCGATGGCGGCGCCGGTTTCGAGCCTGATCATGGGGCGGATGGGGGTGCCTGGTGATCCGCGACGCAGCGGTCGCACGCCCTCCTTCGACCCGCGCGCCCCCGCGCATTGAGTCCCCGCCGACCCCGATCCGCCCCGATGCCGTCAGCGCCCCCGGGAGGCCGCGATGTCGGGCGCGCGCTCGAGCCCGAGGAGCCGCATCACCCCCTCCTCGAGCGTCCCGCTCCCGATGTGTTCCGGCGTGTCCCGGTGGGGGCGGTGGGCCCAGAAGCGGCCGCGCTCGTCGACCATCCCGACCTCCTGGTCCCAGCGGTTCCTGACGGAGTAGTAGTGACCTTGGGGTGAAGTCGCGCTTCCGTACTCGTGAACATGGCCGACGACGGCCCCGTCGAGCCGGACGTCGTACACCGCGCTCAGGCTGCGGTGCACGGCGGCTCCGCCGGGATCGGACGGCGACTCCCGCTCGGTGACGATGCAGCCTTGGAGCAGGGCGGCGAGGAGTGCGGACGCGAGTCCCATCGGCGCGACCCGTCGGGCCCGTTCGGAGCGGTGGTGGGAGGAGCGGTTCATCCCGGAGGGGCATCGGCGCGTCGGCGACGCGGCAGGAGCAGGAAGGCGAGCGCGACCGCGCCCAGCCCCGCCAGCAGGAGGCCGGTCCGGAAGGACGCGGGCTCGTACCGCATCTCGACGCGGTGGTCGCCGCTCGTGAGCCACACGCCGCGCAGGGCGTGGTCGACGGCGACGATCTCCGACTCCTCGCCGTCGACCTCCGCGATCCAGCCCGGATAGTTCGCGTCGGCGACGACCAGGAGTGCCGGAGCGTCGGCGCGCACGTCGATCGCGAGGCGCCTCGGTTCGTCGACGACGAGCTCCGCGCGCCCCGGCGGCGCGTCGTGCGCGGCGACCTCGAAGGGAGGCGGCGCCTCCACGATCGCGACGAGCGGGTCGAAGTCCTCGGCGCCGAGCAGGGCGAGCCGCTGCTCGGCGTCCGACACGACGCGGTGACCGCGCGCCAGGTACGCGCGGTCGAGCGCTCCCGGGTTCTCGTAGACGCGCAGCCCGCCGGGTCCCTCGAACGCGAGTGCGAAGGGCGGCGGCATCGCCGAGCTCGTGACGACCCAGCGCAGCGCGAGCGCGTTCGCGAGCGGGATCGAGCGGTCGAAGTACGCCACGTACTTCAGGAACGTGCGCCGCGCCGGGTCGGTCGTGAGCAAACCGACGAGCTCGGTCACCCGGTCGAGCTCGATCGAGTCGTAGCCGTGGGGCACCGACACGTGGAACGGCAGGTTCGCGTTCGGGGCGAGCGTCATCGCGTCGGTCCCGATCGCGCGTCCCTCGACGCCGCCGAGGAACGACAGCGTCGGCGTCGGCGCGAACACGTCGTCCCGTGCACAGGTCGGGTTGATCCCGCGCCCGAACGCCACGAGCTCGATCGCGGCGACGGCGACGGCGACGGCCGCCGCGGCGGGGCGACCGCCGCGAGGGAGCCGCGCGAGCACCGCGTCGAGCCCGTACGCCGCGAGACACGCGAGCCCGAACGCGAGCAGGAGCGCGAAGCGCATGACCTTGGTCGACGCGAGCACCGGCGTCGCGCGCGCGAGGTCGTAGATCGGCGGGACCTGCCACGCGAGGCACGCGGCGAGCGCCGTCCCGAGGAGCGCGAGCGTCCAACCGCGCGAGCGGCGCCGGATCGCGACCGCCGCTCCGACGAGGGCGAGGCCGAGCGCCACGAGGCCCACGTGACCGCCGACGACCTCGTTGAAGTTGAGGTGGCTCCCGTTCGGACCCGTGTAGCTCCCGTCGAGCGGACTGCCGTGGAACCACGGGTCGAGGAGGAGCACGGCGGCGCGCCACGGCTCGAGCGAGGACGTCACGTCGACGTCGGCGAAGAGCGAACTCGCGCGCGACAGGCCGAGGTACTCGACGAACGGGAGGACCTGCGGAGCGGCGAGCGCCGCTCCGATCGCGGCGCCGACGGCGAGTCGCGCGAGAGCCGACGCTCCGACCCTCGGCGCTCCGACGACCGTCGCGCGGGCCGCGACGTACGCGGCCACGGCGACGCCGACGTGCAGCGCGGTCTGCACGTGTCCCCCGACGCCGGCGGCGGCGACCCAGAGTGCGACGACCGCGGTGCCGCGCGCGTCGGGGCGCGACGCGACGCGCTCAACGCTCCACAGGGCGAGCGGCAGGAGCAGCGCGACGTTCGTGTGCGGATGGCCGAGCCAGACGACCTGGAACCCGCACAGCGCGTACGCGACCGAGCCCAGCGTCGCCGCGGCCCGACCGAGTCCGATCCGCCGGAGGAACGCGCCGCAGAGCACGCCGGCGAGGACGAGCTTCGCCGCCGCGATCCACGCGAGGAGCGACCAGTTCCCCGTCGCGAGCAGCGGCCAGTCGAGCGGCCACAGCAGTCCGCCCGTCACCGCCGCGTGGACGGGCTGCCCGAGGTAGTCGTAGGGGTTCCAGAGCGGCACCTCGCCCGCCGCGAGCCGCTCGGCGAAGAAGGCCTTCCACGGCAGGGTCACGAGCGGCTGGTCGAGGAGCAGCTCGTTCGTCGGCGCGAGGGTCGTCTCGCTCCTCCACGGCTCGAACGGCGCGAGCGCGTCGTACGGCGCCAGCACACGACCGCCGAACAGGCTCTCGGAGAGGAGCGCCGCGACCGCGGCGAGCACCACGAGCGTCGGGAGGAGGGAGCGGATCCGGTCGAACATCGCGATCGGCGGGCGGAAGCGGCCAGTCTCCTGGCCGTTCGCCTCCCGCGGCACTATCTTCTGCCCCGGTGGAGCCCCAAGGACTCGAGTGCTCGCGACGCGCGGGCCGCATCGCCGCCGAGTGCCGGGAATGGGCACGCAGCGCCATCGCGCCCGGAGTGCGCGTGCGCGCGGTGCTCGAAGGCGTCGAGGAGCGCATCCGCGCGGCGGGAGCGATTCCCGCCTTCCCCGCGCAGTCGAGCATCAACCACGTCGCGGCGCACTACTGCTCGCCCCCCGACGACGAGACGACCTACTCCGAGGGCGACTGCGTCAAGGTCGACCTCGGCGTGTGCGTCGACGGCTGGATCGCCGACACCGCCTGCACGGTCGACCTCTCGACGGACGGACGCTGGGCGGAGCTGATCGGAGCCTCGCAGGCCGCGCTCGCCGCCGCGATCGCGCTGGTCGAGCCGGGCCGACCCGTGGCGGAGATCGGCGCGGCCGTGGAGCGCGCGATCACGTCGGCGGGCTTCCGCCCCGTGCGCAACCTCACGGGTCACGGTCTCGCGCGCTGGCAGGTCCACACGGCGCCGCAGATCCCCTCGGTCGACGACCGCAGTCGCGAGAAGCTCAAGGCTGGATCGGTCGTCGCGATCGAACCCTTCGCGTGCACGGGCGAGGGCTACACGCACGAGCGCGGCAAGGCCGAGGTCTTCATGATGATGCGACCGCCGCGCAACGCGAAGGGCATCGACCGCGACGTGCTGAGGGCGATCGACTCCTGGCGGGGACTGCCGATCGCGCGGCGCTACTTCGCGGACCTCGACCAGGAGGCCGTCGAGGGCGCGTTCGCGAAGCTCGCGCGCCAGGCCGTGCTCGTCCGCTTCCCTCCGCTCGTCGAGAAGGAGGGCGTCATGGTCGCGCAGACCGAGCACTCGCTCTACGTGGGGCCGGACGGCGTCGAGATCCTGACAGCGGCGAGCTGAGCCGACGGGAGTCGCTCCCATGCGCATCGCCCTCGTCACGACGCCGCCCTCCGTCCGATCCGGCATCGGCGACTACACGCGCCACCTCGTTCCCTACGTGAGGGAGCACGCCGACGTCGACGTCTACGTCGCGCCGCCGCTCGCGGGCGAGCCGCTCGACGAGGCGCTCGGCGGGGCGTCGCGCGCTCCGTCGACGATCTCGACCCGGTGCAGTACGACCACGTCCTGTACCAGCTCGGCAACGAGTCGAACCACGCCTTCGTCGTGCGCGCGCTCCCGCGCCTCGGCGGGACCGTCGTGCTGCACGACTGGGTCCTGTTCGACATGGCGCTCGCCGCGTACCCGGCCATCGCCCGCGGAGGTCCGAAGGGCGCCGCGCTCGTCCTGCGCGAGGGCGGACTCGGTCAACTCGCACGCTACGTCCGCAACTTCGCGGACCGCCGCGTGCAGAAGCGTCGTCCCGAGCGCGAGCCCGACCACACGTCCCTCGTGGGTGAGATCCTCGCGGGCTGGCACGCGCCCGAGGACCGCGGGCGCTGGACCTGCGACTTCGGCTCGTTCCGCGTGCCCGACCCGGACGCCGACGCGCTCGAGGTCGAGTTCCACGCGCCGCCGGGACGCACCGTCACGCTCTGGCGCGACGGGGAGCGACTCGCCGGCTTCGTGACGACGCCGCAGTGCGCGGACACGACCTTCGAGATCGAGCTGCACCGTCCGAGCGACGCGCCGTTCGTGCTGCGGGCGGACCCCGTCGTCGTCACCGACGAGCAGCGGCGGTACGGCGACTCGCGGAGGCTCGGGACGTTCGTCAAGTCGATCCGCTACCGCAGCGGCGAGGCCTGGCGCGAGGTCGGTCTCGCGCTCCCGCCCGCCCACCACACGATCCCGGTCACGCTCTCGCGCGACCGCTTCGACCTCCCGCTCAACGGCTCCGTCCTCCGACACGCCGACTCGTTCATCGTGCACTCCGACTACGTCGGCGATCGCATCCGCGCGGAGCGCGGCGACCACGTGCAGGTGGGCCGCGTCTGGCACGGCGCCGAGGACCGCAGCGACGACCGCGACCGACGCGACGTCCGCTCGGCGCTCGGTCTGCCCGGAGCGTGGCGCGACGACTTCGTCGTCGTCAGCTTCGGCGGTGTGCAGCCGCACAAGCGGATCGACAAATTGCTCGACGGTCTGGTGCTCGCGCGCCGCGAACGCCCCGACATCCGACTGGTCCTCGCGGGCAAGGTCGCGGGCGACTTCTTCGACGCGGCGGACGAGGTCCGACGGCGTCACCTCGACGACGCGGTGCGCCTGACGGGGTTCGTGCCGGAGGAGATCGGCTGGGAGTGGCTGCGCGCCGGCGACCTCTCCGTGAACCTGCGCGGACCGACGTCGGGCGGCACGTCGGGCGGGATCTTCCAGAGCTTCGGGCTCGGTCGCGCCGTCATCGCGAGCGACGCCGCCGAGCAGCGCGAGCTGCCCGACGAGTGCACGCTCAAGGTGCCGCTCGGCGAGGGCGAGGTCGAAGCCATCGCGCGCACGCTCGTCGACCTGCGCGACCACCCCGAGAAACGCGACGCGCTGGAGCGCGCCGTGCGCCGCTTCGTCGCGACGGAGTGCCACTGGCGGATCCAGGCCGAGCACTACCTCGAGCTGCTCGAACGCTTCCGGCCCCCGAGGAGCTCGGGGCGGAGTCGGCCGCTCGTGGCGACGACGTGAACCTGCGCGTCACCCGAGCCTGAGCCCGCACGACGGACAGCGCGTCGGCACGCCGCGGATCGGGTCGCCGCAGGCGGGACACGTGTTCTCGTCGGACTCGAGGTCGACGACGGTGGAGGCGCGCTCGCGCGCCTCCTCGGGGATCGCCGAGTCGAACTCCGCCTCGATCGCGGCGACCGCCGCTCGCGCCGAGCTGCCCGCGACCGCGAGCAGGTACTTGGTGCCTCAGGCGTTCGCGTTCTGGCCGGGCGGCTGGACGATCTCCGCGGGGATGCCGGTGGCCGCGAGGGTGCGGCGCATCTCGCGCAGTCGTTGGAAGCCGCCCTGCGCGACGAAGATCAGGTCGTCGCCGTTCACGGTGCGATCCTAGCAAGCCTGCGTCCGCGGCGTCCGCTCCGCGCGGCCTCGTCCTCGGTCACGAAGTTGGCGATCAGCGGCGTGCCCCACACGTCGCACCCGAGCTCGCGCAACCAGGTCCGCGTGCGGTCGTTGCAGTGGTGGAGCACCGAGTAGGAGTTCGCGTCGTCGGGGACGAACTCGAGTCGGTAGAGCGTGCTGTAGAGGCGCTCGTCGCGCGCCTCCTCGAAGCGCGCGACGAGGCGCGACTCGAGGGCGGCCGCCGCACCGCGCTCGACGTCGAGCCCGATCACCTTCTCGGCCCAGAACGCGCGGGCGATCGCGTCCGCTTCGGGCGGCCCGTTCCAGGGCGCGCGACCGAGCGCCGCGCGCGTCGGCCAGAACAGCACGGCGGGCAGGCGCCACCAGTCCGTGTCGTCGAGCGCGAACCAGCGCCACTCGCCCCACGCCCACAGGTCGTGACCCGTGCCGTCCGAGCGCGGCAGCACGAGCGCGGAATGGCGACCCTGGTCGACGACGAAGACGCGAACGGGGTCGACGACGTCCCGCGGGGGGACGACGACGGCGCGACAGCTCGCGAGCGTGAGCGCGGCGGCGAGCGCGAGGGCCCGCGCGTCGCGCTTCACGGGATCAGTCGGATCACGGCCGTCGCCTTCGTGCCGTCGGGTCCCTCGAGCTCGAGCGAGAGCGTCGCTCCGCTCTCGATCCCGGCGGGCAGCTCGCCGACGTGCAGGTCGAAGTCGGAGCCGTTCTCGGCCTTGGCGGAGGCGCGCAGCGACTTCGCGCCGGTCGCGTCGATCACCTCGCCGCGCACGATCGACACACCCTCCGCCTCGATCTCGAAGGCGAGCTCCTCGACCGGCGTCGTGCGCGGCCGGAACCACGTGACGTGGACGTCGGCGAAGTCGCCCATCGCGCCCTCGTGGACCGTGACGGGGTCGCCCAGGTCGGCGTGGTCGTGCGCGTGGTCGTGGTCGGCGTGGTCCTCCGCGCCGTGGTCGTGATCGGCGTGGTCGTCGGCATGGGTCGCAGCCTGACCGCCGTCGTTCGAGCCGCCGCCGCAGGACGGCAGGAACGCGAGGAGGGCGAGGAGGATCGTCGTCGAACGCATGGTGGTGTCTCCGTGGGGTGCGTCGGTTCGGGTTCGTCTCGTCGAACGCCGCGGTGGCGCGTCGACATGGGCCGGGTCTCGGCGAACGTCAGCGACGCTCGAGGTCGTCGCGCCAGCGCTGGAGCAGCGTCAGCGCCTGGATCGGCGTCGTCCGATCGAGGTCGAGCGCGCGGATCTCGCGTTCGACCTCGCTCTCCGGTGCGTCGAAGAACGAGAGCTGGCGCGGTGCGCCGGGACGCCGCTCGGGACCGCCGGGTTCGAGGTACGCCGACTCGTCCTCGAGGCTCGCGAGGACCTGGCGCGCGCGTTCGAGCACGGGCGCCGGCACGCCGGCGAGTCGCGCGACGTGGATGCCGTACGAGCGGTCGGTCCCGCCCTCCTGGATCGTGTGCAGGAACACGATCTCCTCGCCCCATTCGCGCACGGCGACGGAGAGGTTGAAGACGCCGGCGAGGCGGTCCGCGAGATCCGTGAGCTGGTGGTAGTGCGTGGCGAACAGCCCGCGCGCACGGACGGCCTCGTGGAGGTGCTCCACGATCGCCCAGGCGAGTGCGAGGCCGTCGAACGTGCTCGTACCGCGCCCCACCTCGTCGAGCACGACGAGCGAGCGCTCCGTCGCGTTGTTGAGGATGTTCGCGATCTCGACCATCTCGACCATGAAGGTCGACTCGCCGCGGCTGATGTCGTCGCCGCTCCCCACGCGCGTGAAGATGCGGTCGACGACGCCGACGCGCGCCGACTCGGCCGGGACGAAGCTCCCGATCTGCGCGAGCAACGCGATCAGTGCGGTCTGGCGGATGTAGGTCGACTTGCCCGCCATGTTCGGCCCCGTGAGGATGCCGACGAGACGACCGTTCGACGCGTCGCCGTCGAGCCGCGTGTCGTTCGGCACGAACGTCTCGCAGGTCGGCGAGAGCTCGATCACGGGGTGCCTGCCGCCGACGACCTCGAGGACCGTCGAGTCGTCGACCTCGGGGCGGACGTAGCGGTTCGTCGCGGCGCACTCCGCGAGCGAGACCAGGGCGTCGAGCGTCGCGACCGCGTCCGCCGTCTCGAGGATGCGGTCGGTGTGCTTCGCGATCTCGTCGCGGAGCGCCATGAAGATCTCGTACTCGAGCTCCTGCGCGCGCTCCTCGGCGGTGAGGACCTTGGTCTCGAACTCCTTGAGCTCCGACGTGATGTAGCGCTCGGCCGTCTTGACCGTCTGCTTGCGCACCCACTCCGGCGGCACGCGGTCGACCTGGCCGCGGGGCACCTCGATGAAGTAGCCGAAGACCGAGTTGAAGCCGACCTTGAGGCCGTTGATGCCGGTGCGCTCGGCCTCGTCGGCCTGCATGCGCGCCATCCACGACTTGCCGTCGCCCGCGATGCTGCGCAGCTCGTCGAGCCTCTCGTCGAAGCCGTCGCGCACGAGTCCGCCCTCGCGCAGCGTCATCGGGGGCTCGTCGACGACCGTCGTGAGCACGCGCTCCGTGACGTCCGTGAGCGGGTCGAGCCGTGCCAGGAGTTCGACGAGCAACGGCGCGCCGCGATCCTCGAGGAGCTTGCGCAGTTCGGGCACACGTCGCGTCGACTCCGCGAGCGCGCGCACGTCGCGCCCGTTCGCTCGACCCGTCGACACCTTGGCGACGAGTCGTTCGAGGTCGCGCACGTCGGAGAGGACGCCGCGCAGGTCCTCGCGCACGAAGGACTCCTCGACGAGCTCGGCGACGGCCGTCTGGCGCGCGCGGATCGTCCCGACGTCGCGCAGCGGAGCGAGGACCCACTCGCGCAGCATCCTGCCGCCCATCGGCGTCGACGTCGCGTCGAGGACGTCGAGCAGCGTGCCTTCGCGCCGCGACCCGCGCTGCGTCTCGACCAGCTCGAGCGTCGAGCGCGTCGCGCGGTCGAGCACGAGGTGGCGCGAGGGGTCGACGGGCTCGATGCGTCGCACGTGCTGGCACGCCGCCTTCTGCGTCTCCTCGAGGTACTCGACGAGCGCTCCCGCGGCGGGCACGACGGCCGATCCGTCGTCGACGCCGAAGCCGCCGAGCGTGCGCACGCCGAAGTGGCGCTCGAGCACGCGACGCGCGGCGCTGCGGTCGAAGCGCCAGGCCTCGCGGTCGCTCGCGAGTTCGTGGTGGAGTCGCTGGAACTCGGTGTGGACCTGCGAGTCCGGGTCGAGCGAGTCGAAGGGGACGAGGACCTCGGCCGGCGCGATGCGCGCGAAGAGGTCGAGCAGTCCGGCGTCGTCGGTCTCGCAGACCTGGAAGCGTCCGGTCGAGACGTCGACCCAGGCCACGCCGTTCCTCGCTCCTTCTCCTTCGCGGGCCGCGGCCACAGTGCGACGAGGTAGTTCGACGCGCGCGCGTCGAGCGCGTCCTCCTCCGTCAGCGTCCCGGCGGTGACGACCCGGACGATGCCGCGGTCGACGATACCTTGGTCTTCTTCGGGTCGGCGAGCTGTTCGCAGATGGCGACCTTGAAGCCCTTGCGCACGAGGCGCAGCAGGTAGCCGTCCACCGACCGGACGGGCACGCCGCACATGGGCAGCGCGGCCTCGTCCTTGTCGCGCTTGGTGAGCGTGATCCCGAGCTCGCGCGACGCGGTGACCGCGTCGTCCCCGAACATCTCGTAGAAGTCGCCCATCCGGAAGAAGAGCAGTGCGTCGGGCTGCTCGTCCTTCGCCCGCACTGCTCCATCATCGGCGTCTGCTTGCCGTCGCGGGCACCCGGGCCGGGTGCCCGCCCCGGCCAACTTCCGTCCGGCGACGCGGGTGGTGCTGCGGGGGTCATGTGGGTCTTCCGGGAGATTCGGGCGGGCGGCAGCGTACTCTGAGCGGCCCGCGTCGCGACCCGCGACGCGCCGTTCGCGACCCGACGTCCGTGCTCGCCGCCGACTTCCGACCCGAGACGCTCCGCGCTCCCTCCGACCGTCGTCACGACGCTCGTCGAGGCGTCCCTCCCGCCGCACCGCGCCGACGGAGGACCGCTCTCGTCGTCGCGTCGATGTTCCTCGCCGTCGCGGCGTCGGGATGCGCGGGGTACCCCGAGCGCGCGGGTCGCGCACTCGCGCAGTACCGCGCCGGCGCCCTCGACGAGGCCGCGACGAGCTTCGAGTCGGGCGACGTCACGGACAGCGCGTTCCTCTCCGGCGCCGAGGTCGGGATGATCCGCCTCTCGGCCGGTGAGTGGGAGGCGGCGCGCGACGCGCTGACCAGGGCCGCGGAAGCGGCGCGCGACGCCGAGGAGAAGTCGCTGCTCTCGGTGTCCGAGGGCGCGGAGTCGGTCGGCACGCTGCTCGTCAACGACACCGTGGCGGCGTACACGGGCGAGGGCTACGAGCGCGTGCTCGTCCACGCCGCGCTCGCGATCGCCTACCTCGCGCTCGGCGACGTCTCCGGCATGCGCGTCGAGACGCGGCGCGCGAACCAGGTCCTCGAGGGCGAGGAGGCGCTGTACGAGACGAAGTACGGCGCGGGCGGGCTCGGGCACCTCCTGTCCGCGGTGAGCTACGAGATGGAGCGGCGCCTCGACGAGGCCCTGATCGACTACCGGCGGATGGTGGAGAAGGGGGTCGGCCTCGAGATCGCGGGGCCGAGGCTGCGCGAGCTCGCGGACTTCTTCGGACGCGACGACGTGGCCGAACTCGTCGCGGACTACGAGCCGGCGGTGTCCACCGACGAGCCGTACGCGACGGTGTGGGTCCTCGGCGCGATGGGGCTCGCGCCCCAGAAGGTCGAACGGAGCCTCAACCTCCCGACGCCCGTCGGCTTCGTGCGCATGACGGCGCCGGACTACGTGTCGAGCGGCGGCGCGCGGACGCTCACGCTCGTGCTCCCCGACGCGGGTGAGTCCGTGGCCTGCACGGTCGTCGAGGACGTCGACGCCGTCTCGCGCGAGAACCTCTCGGACCGGCTCGCCTGGATCGCGGCGCGGACGGCCGTGCGCGCCGGCATCCGCGCCGGTGTGCACGAGTACGTCGAGAAGGAGCACGGCGCGCTCGCCGCGTTCGGCGTCGACGTCCTCGGCCTCGCGCTGGAGCGCGCGGATCTGCGCTCGTGGCTCACGCTCCCGCGCGAGTGGCAGGCGGCGCGCGCCGTCCTGCCCCCGGGGGGCCCACACCCTCGAACTGACCACCTCCGGCGGCGACAGCGTCCGACTCGGTCGCTACGAACTGGAGGAAGGAGAGACCATGCTGATCTTCGCGCGTAGCGTGGACGGCTGGCTCGAAGCACACCCGATCGGCGGCCTCCGGGTGGAATGAGCCGCCCCTGTCGCACACCCTCGCCACGAACCACGATGAAACTCCTCCAACGCACCACCGTCCTCGCCGCCGCCGCGCTCGCCGTCCTCGCGACGAGCTCGTGCAGCAGTACGCGCTACGGCGACGCCAAGGCCGTCGAGACCGTCACCGTCGACTGGGGCTCGACCGACCTCCAGACGCTCGCCGGCGGGATGTCGGACTCGCTCGTCGACGAACCGAACCTCCAGTACCTCGACCACTCCGGCAAGGGCGACGACAAGCGCGTCATCGTCTACTTCGGCGGCATCGAGAACCGCACCTCCGAGCACATCGACACGATCGCGATCCGGGACGCGATCCAGTCGACCCTGTTCGACTCGCGCAAGTTCCGCTTCGTCGCGGACACGGCGGGGCAGGACGAGATCGGCGACCAGGTCCGCTTCCAACAGGGCTCGGGTCGCGTCGACGTCGACCAGGCCAAGGCCTTCGGCAAGCAGCTCGGCGCCGACGTGATCGTCTACGGCCGCCTCTTCTCGATCGACAAGCGCAAGGGCGCGAGCGTCGAGAGCCTCGGCACCCGGACGCAGGACGTCTACTACCAGTTCTCGCTGCAGTGCGTGAACATCGAGACGAGCGAGGTCCTGTGGACCGAGACCAAGGACATCCGCAAGACGAAGCGGACCGGGCTGTTCGGTAGCTGACGGCGCCGGCGAAACGCGGCGTTTCGCGAAGGCCCGCCCCTGGGAGCCGCTCCCGAGGCGGGGATCGTCGGTCGGGCCGCACCCTCCCGCGCGGCTCGACCGGCTGGTTCCCGTCAAGAGTCTCACAAGCTCCCAGCGACCTCCCACGGGCCACCTGGAGGCCGCTCGGCGGGGACTTCGGGGCCCGCAGAGGCCGCCGAAACCCGCGGAATTCCCGAACCTCGCCGGTGCCTCGGCCGCGTAGACAAGGAGTCGAGGCGGCGGCCGGACCGCCTCGGAGCGCCGCCCGGCTCCCCCTGGGCGGTGACCGATGGGAAATAGGGGGTCTGTGAATGACCGGTGGGGCGTCGCTCTCGCGAGGGAGCGGCGCCCTTCTCGTTCGGGTGCGTTCCGCGCCGAGGGCGAGAGGCAGGGGGTACGGCTCGACGGCGGCGCCGCGTGCGGCCGATGGAGGGAGTCGGTGCGAAACCGGCCGCTCCCGCGGACCGAGCGCTCCGCCCCGTCGCGCGAACGCCTACCCTCCTCGCCCATGTCCCTCCTGCACCTCGTGACCGGCGGCGCCGGCTTCGTCGGTTCGCACCTCGTCGCCGCGCTCGTCGCCCGCGGCGATCGGGTCCGGGTGCTCGACGACCTCTCCACCGGGCGCCCGACGAACCTCGAGGGCCTCGAGGTGGGGGAGCTCGGGAGCGGCGCGCCGGTCGAGTTCCAGGAGGGCTCGGTGACCGACGCCGAAGCCGTGGGCCGAGCGACCCTCGGTGTCACCGGCGTGCTCCACGAAGCCGCCCAGGTCTCGGTGCCGCTCAGCGTCGAGCGCCCCGTCCGGAGCGTCGAGATCAACGCGCTCGGCACGCTCACGGTCCTCGAGGCGGCGCGGCGCAACGGCGTGCGGCGGGTCGTCCTCGCCGCGTCGTCGGCGGCCTACGGGAACAACGAGGTGCTCCCGAAGCACGAGGACATGCCGGTCGCCCCGCTCTCGCCGTACGCGGTCGGCAAGGTCGCGGCCGAACAGCTCATGACGGTCTACGCGGGGCTGCACGGTCTGCACACGACCTCGCTCCGCTACTTCAACGTGTTCGGTCCGCGGCAGGCCGACGACAGTCCCTACACGGGCGTCATCGCGATCTTCGCCCGGCGGATCCTCTCGGGCCTGCCCGTCACGATCAACGGCGACGGCTCGCACAGCCGCGACTTCACCTACGTCGACGACGTCGTCCAGGCCAACCTGCGAGCACTGGACGCGGACCACGCACCGGGGCGCGTCTACAACGTCGGCGCGGGCGCGAGCACGACCATCGAGCAGCTCTACCGCTCGATCGCCCGCCTGGCGGGCAGCGACGCCGAACCGAGTTTCGGCGTGGAGCGCGCGGGCGACGTGAAGCACAGCCTCGCGTCGCTCGACCGCATCCGCGCGGAACTCGGGTACGAGCCCGGCGTCACCTTCGAGGAAGGACTCCGGCGCACGTTCGAGTGGTACCGCTCGAACGCACCGGCGGGTTCCCGCTGAAACCCGCGGGGTCCGTCACCGGCCTCCTCCGACCCGCGCCGGAAGCGCGGAGTCGGACGTCACTTGTCCTGGTCGGCGAACCGGAAGCGCGGGTCGCGGGTCATCCTCGGATCGAGCACCACGTGCTCGCAGTAGGGCTCGGGACAGGTCCATCCGATGACGGAGCGTTCGCCTCCGTGCACCTTGTGGATCGGGACGAGTCGGTACCCGTGGTCCGGGCACGTCGACGTCCGCGCTTCGCGCTGCGGGTTCGAGTCGCCCCGTTGGATCGCCATCTGCATCGTCGTCTCCATCTCTCGGGGGCCCCCTGCCCCCTCTCGCACCGGCCCCCTCGGCCGGTGACCCGGGCAGCACCGTTCCCGTGCGCCCGCCGTCGTTCCTCTTTCATCGGCCGAACGGCCGTTTTCCTCGACGGTCCCGGCCCCAGCCGGGGCTCGTCGCGGACCGTACGTCCCGAAAGCTAGCCTTCTGCCCGCAAGCCACCGTCAAGCTCCCGTGGAAGGACGGTGACGGCGCTCGACGACGAGCCGCCGTGTTCCTTGCCGGTGGGTCTCCCCAGGGGTACCTTGCCCGCTTCCGCGCCGTCCGGTGAAGGCTCCGCGAACCCTCGCAGCGAGCTCCCGGGGCGCCCTCGGAACCCAGACAACCGCGGCGGCTCCGGACCGCCGAAGCTCGATGGACTACAGCGCCCACCTGAAGAGCCTCTTGGGCCTCGACACCGTCCAGTACAAGTACGGTCTCTCCAAGGAGGAGCTCTTCCACGAAGCGATCGCGAACGACCGCGGCCGCGTCCGTGTGGGAGGAGCGTCCGACGAGCCGAAGGCCTTCGCGACGAGCCTCGGGGTCGCCGGTCCGCTCGTCTACTACACCGACCCCGACTGCACGGGTCGTCGGGTCAAGGACACCTACGCGGTGGCCTGGCCCGAGGTGGACGCGAACGTCTGGTGGAAGAACGACCTCCAGAAGTACGACCCCGCGAAGTACGAGGGTCTCCTGAAGCGGGTCGTCGAGCACCTGAACAAGAAGCGCGCGACGCTCTACGTCAAGGACGTCTACGTCGGCTCCGACCCGAGCTACGCGCTGCCCTACCGCTTCGTGGGCGAGTACGCGACGCACGCGATGTTCGCGCACAACATGTTCCCGAAGGACCTGGCGGGGGTCGCGAACGAGGAGGGCAAGCGCTGGACGATGCTGAACTCGCCGTCGTTCGTGTGCGAACCCGAGCGCGACGGCTGTCGCGCCGAGGCGGCGATCGTCATCGACTTCAAGAACCGCATCTGCCTGGTCGCGGGGCGCGCCGACTACAACGGCGTCGTCAAGAAGACGATCTTCACCGTGATGAACTACGTCCTGCCGAACCAGGGCATCCTCTCGATGCACTGCTCGGCGAACGTCGGTTCGAACGACGACGCCGCGATCTTGTTCGGCCTCTCGGGCACGGGCAAGACCACGCTCTCGGCCGATCCGGCGCGTCGGCTCGTCGGTGACGACGAGACGGCCTGGAACGAGCGCGGCATCTCGAACCTCGAGGACGGCTGCTACGCCAAGCTGATCGACCTCGACAAGGCGGCGGAGCCGGTGATCGCGGAAGCGCTCAGCAAGCCCGGCACCATCGTCGAGAACGTGCCGCCGCTGCCCGGCAAGACGATGGCCCAGTGCCACCCGCAGGAGCTCGACCTCAACGATCGCTCGATCACCGAGAACACGCGCTTCTCGTACCCGCTGTCGGCGAACCCGAACGTGATGCCGGACGCCTGCGGTCCCGCGCCGCAGACGATCGTGCTGCTCACCGCCGACGCGTTCGGCGTGCTGCCCCCGATCGCGGTGCTCGAACCGAAGGACGTCATGTACCACTTCGTGAGCGGCTTCACGGCCAAGCTCGCGGGTACGGAGGTCGGCGTCACCGAACCGCAGGCCGCGTTCTCCGCCTGCTTCGGCGCGCCGTTCATGGCCCACAAGCCGTCGGTGTACGCCAAGCTGCTCGCCGAGAAGATGCAGAAGAACCACGCGCGCTGCATCCTCCTCAACACCGGCTGGTCGGGCGGCGCCTACGGGACCGGCAAGCGGATCTCGATCAAGCACACGCGCGCGCTCCTCGACGCGGCGCTGGCGGGCGACCTCGACGCCGACAAGGTGGACTACGAGGTGCACTCGACCTTCAACCTGCGCATGCCGAAGTCCTGCCCCGGCGTGCCCTCCGAGATCCTGAACCCGCGCAACACCTGGAGCGACAAGGCCGCCTACGACGCGGCCGCCACCAAGCTGCGCGACATGTTCCGGGCGAACTTCGAGACCAAGGGGTTCGGTCAGCTCGGGATCGAACCCGTCATGTGAACCGTCGGCGTGCCGCTCGGGTGCGCCGTACAACGACGACAGAGCGAGATGGAACCCTGGGTCCAGGCCTACATGGCCGGAATGAAGCGCTTCGGCGCGGACGACTACCCCGGCGCCGCGGTGCACTACCGCGAGTCGCTCGAGCTGCGTCCCGACAACACCGAGGTGCTGCACGCACTCGCCGCCGCGCTCATGTACGCCGGTGACCTCGACGAGGCCATCGCGACCGCGGACCGCATCGTCGAGCTCGACCCGACGGACCACCTCGTCCACACGAGCCTCTCGATGATGTACCAGCGCAAGGGCATGATCGACGAGGCCGAGGCGCAGGCCGCGAAGGCGCGCCTCAAGGCGTGGAAGGCCGAGCTCAAGCAGAACCCCAATGCTCCGCCGCCCGACGACGGGCCGATGAACGTGATCCAGTGAGGGTCACCGCGGCCGGGAACGCGAACGGGGCGCGCTGCACGAGCAGCGCGCCCCGTTCGCGTGTTCGGGCGCTCGCGCGCCGGCGTCTCGCTGGTCAGGCTTCGTCCTCGTCGATGCCGAGGATCTTGCGTCCCTCCTCGGAGATGCGGTGCGGTCCCCAGGCGGGCTCCCACACGATGTCGACGCGCGTGTCGTCGATCCCGGTGACGGAGTTCGCGCGGCGCTTCACCATGTCGGGGATCGTCCGCGCCTCGGGGCAGGCCTGCGACGTGAGCGTCATCGTCACCACGCAGTTCGGGCCCTCGACCTGGACCTCGTAGATCAGGCCGAGGTCGACGATGTTGACGGGGATCTCGGGGTCGAAGATCTGCCGGAGCTGGGAGTAGACGGCTTCGACGGGATCGGTGGTGGACTCGGTCATCGCGATGTGGGGTGGCTTCGTCGTTCGGGCGGAGAAGGGTAGCGCAGCCGAGCCCTTCGGACACGGCGGACCCGGTTTCGAGTGTGTGCGGCGCCCGAGGGCCCCGGCCCGCAGCGGTTACGATCCGCGCCGACATGCTCCGCTACGAAGGCACGCTGTACCGCCCGCCGTCGGAGGCGGACTCCCTGATCCTCCAGGCGACGATCGGGTGTTCGTACAACCGCTGCACCTTCTGCGGGATGTACCGCGACAAGCGCTTCCGGGTCCGCCCGCTGGCCGAGGTCGTGGCCGAGATCGAGTGGGCGCGGGCCGAGTTCGGGCCCGACGTCGCCAAGGTGTTCCTCGCGGACGGCGACGCGCTCGTCGCGAAGGCCTCGTACCTCGAGAGCCTGTGCGGCGAGCTGAGGGACGCCTTCCCGACGCTGCGCCGGATCAGTTGCTACGCCTCTCCGCAGTCGCTCCAGGTGCGCAGCGTCGAGGAGATGGCGCGGCTGCGCGAGGCCGGGCTCACGCAGTACTACCTCGGCGTGGAGAGCGGCCACGACGCCGTGCTCGAGCGGCTCGAGAAGGGCGTGGACGCCGCCGAGATGGTCCGCGTCGCGAGCAAGGCGACCGAGGCCGGCGTGCGGCTCTCGACCATGATCCTGCTCGGAGCCGGCGGGCGGGCGCTGTCGGAGGCGCACGCCCGGGAGTCCGCGCGCGTCGTCAACGCCATCGCCCCGCGCTTCGTCTCGACCCTCGTCATGACGCCGGTCGAGGGCACGCCGCTCTTCGACGAGGACCTCCGAGGGGACGTCGAGCACCTCGACCCGATCGAACTCGCGCGCGAGCTCCGCACCTTCGTCGGCGCGCTCGAGCTGCGCGGCTCCGTCTTCCGCTCGAACCACGCGAGCAACTATCTCGCGCTCGGCGGCACGCTGCCGAAGGACAAGCCGGCGATCCTCGAGGCGCTCGATCGCGTGCTCGCGAACCCCGACGCGGTCCGGTTCCGTCCGGACTGGATGCGGGGGTTGTGAGACGAGCGATCGACCCCGCGCCGGGTCAGATCTCGAACTCAACCGCGTCGCCGACGGACGCCGGTCCGGCGAGCACGAGTTCGTCCGGGCGCACCTCGACGCCGAGCACGCCGCCGCGTTGGCGGACCTCGACGGAAGGGTCGGTGAGTCCGAGCGCGTACGACACGAACGCCGAGGCGCACGCGGCCGTCCCGCAGGCCGCCGTCTCGCCCGATCCGCGCTCGTGCGTGCGCGTCGCGATCGCGTCGGCGGACACCCGACGCATCAGCGTCACGTTGACCCGAGCGGGGAACGCGGGGTGGCACTCGAGCCCCTCGAATCCGAGCGGTTCGCCCTCGCGGAGGTCGTCGGTGGGGAGCACGAGGTGCGGATTGCCGACGGAGAGGACGTAGCCGGAGAACTCGCGCCCCGCGGCGACGAGCTCGAGTCGTTGGAGTCCCCGAGGTCCCGTGCTGCACGCTCCGGCGCGTCGCGCGTCGCACGGGACGGCGTCGAGCTCGACCCGCGGCGGCGGCAACGTGACGCGCACGCGCGGCTCGCTCCCGCTCACGACCACCTCGTACCGGTGCACGGCGGAGTCGCTCCGCAGCGCGCCCTCGGCGGAGCCGCGTCGCGTCCGCGCCAGCAGTGCCGCGGCGCGCAGGCCGTTCCCGCACACCTCGCCGCGCGACCCGTCCGCGTTCCACACCGTGAGGCGCCGTTCGCACGTCGCGTCGAGCTCGAGCAGGATCACGCCGTCGAGCCGCGCTCCACCGAGCGCGGAGAGCCAGCGTGGCGTCGCGTGCGGCGCGCAATCACGCAACCGCGCCGCGGCGTCGCTTCCGACGTCCTCCTCGTCGACGAAGACGTAGGCGTTCCCGCAGCCCTCGGCGCGCGTTCCCCGGACCTTCGTCACGACGCGAGCGTACCGCGACGCGAACTCCCGCTCCATGCGTCCGCCGTCGCTCAGCGCGGGGCGCGTGCCAGGTCGCGCGCGAGGACCGGCGCGGGCTCGGCGGCGAGTTCGCCCTCGAGCCCCAGCCAGTCGCGTTCGATCGCGGCGTAGATCGAACGGAAGTCGACGCGGTGGGGGAGGTCGCCGTCGACGAGGTCGGTGAGGTCTGGCACTTCGCCGACGAATCCGCCGCGCGTCGACGGTCCGAGCAGGAACACGGGCCCTGCCGCGCCGTGATCGGTGCCCAGCGACGCGTTCTCGCGGACGCGCCGTCCGAACTCGCTGAAGACGAGCGTGACGACGTCGCGATCGCGCCCCGCCGCCGCGAGTTCGCGGCGGAACGCCGCCAACGCTCCGTCGAGTCGGGCGAGGAGCGCTGCGTGCTGCACCGGTTGGTCGCGGTGCGTGTCGAAGCCGCCGAGCTCCACCTGGTAGATGCGCGCCCCGAGCCCCGAGCGGACGAGCTGCGAGACGAGCGCGAGGTGCTGGGCGAACCGGTCCTGCGGCCAGTCGGCCGAGGCGCCGCGCAACGACGCGCTCTCGAGCCGCCGCGAGAGCGCGACGGCCTCCCGCCCCGTGCGGCGCAGGAAGCCGAGCTCTCCCGCGGCGTCGTCCGAATAGGTCAGCTCGAGCGCGCGGCGCGTCGCGTCGCCGCCGGGGACGCGCAGTCGTTCGAGATCCTCGATCGAGGGCGCCGGACCTTCGTCGCCGACGAGCGACCTCGGCAGGCTCCCGTCGCCGACGTACAGCGCGACCGGCCCCGAAGCGCCGCGACGTGCCGCGCGCTCCGCCATGCGCGCGAGCCAGCCCGAGCTCCGCGCTGCACCGTCCCGCGCCGCCGGATCGCCGGTGTGCCAGATGTCCATCGACCGGAAGTGCGATCGGTCCGGGTCGGGGTAGCCGACGGAGTGGACGCACGTCAGCAGGCCGTCGCGCAGCGCCTCTGCGGAGCGTCCGAGCGAAGGGTGGAGTGCGAGTCCGTCGCCGACGTCGTGCGCTCCCGTGGCCGACCGACTCAGGTTCGGTCGCGCGCGGAACCAGGCGTCCTGGGCGAGCGGCAGCACGGTGTCGAGTCCGTCGTTGCCGCCCGTCAACTGGACCACCACGAGGACGCGACCGTCGGGTGCGTGTCGACCGAACGACGACGCCGAGAACGCGGCTGCGACGGGGGAGAACGCCGTGACAGCGATGCCGGCGACGACGAACTGGCGCCGCGTCGGGCCTCGTCGACCGTGAGTCGGTCCACCGAGCTCGTCGTGCTTCATTGCAGTTGGTACTCCGCACTGGCGAGCACGGCGGTGCGCGCGTCGACGTCGCTGCTCGACCCGTTGCCCACGACGACGTCGTACCAAGGACGCGAATCGGCGACGCCGAGCCTCGCTGCGAGCTCCGCGGGGTCCTCGTCCACGGCTCCGGCGACGCGGCGGGCGAAGCGCATGCGCGCGAGCCACCCCGTCGAACTCATCCAGGCGCGCCCCTCGTGCCAGCCCTCGACCGAGGGCGGGCGCAGCAGTTCCTGTCCCATCCGGGCGGCGTCGCGCGCGCACTCCGTCGCCGGGAGCGAGGCGCCCGACTCGAGCAGCGTGCGCACGACGTACTCCACCGGACCGGAGATGCGAGCGGCGCGCTCGGTCTCGGCGTGGAAGCGCTCGCGCGTGGCGAGCCAGGACAGCGTGCGTCCGACGTCGAACTCGTTCGCGACGAGCTCCCGAGCGGTGGCCGCGACCTCCGCCTCGCTCGGATCCGCCGCGTGCAGCGTCCGGAAGAGACGCCTCGCGATCCACCGCGGGCACGCCTCGCTCGCGAGCACGGCCTCGACGACCTCACGGGTCCCGAGCCTCCCGCTCCGACCGAGCACGGACTTCTCGCCGTCGTCGAACCTCCGCGCCACGAAGCTCGCGCGTCGTTGCCTGACCGTCCAGCCCGACAGGGCGCGCGCCGCCTCCTTCACGTCGCGTTCGTCGTAGTTGCCGATGCCGAGCGCGAAGAGCTCCATCAGCTCGCGCGCCAGGTTCTCGTTCGGGCGTCCCTTCTCGTTCTCCACGCCGTCGAGCCACACGAGCATCGCGGGGTCGACGACCACGGCGTGGAGCAGCGCGCGGAAGTCGCCGAGGCCGGCCGTTCGGAACAGCTCGTTCTGCGCGTAGACGAGGTGGACGTCGCCGACCTTGTCGAACGACGTCGCGAAGTGGCCGTGCCACATGAGCGCGACGCGCTCGCGGACCCGCTGCGCGACCGGGCCGAGCATCGACTCGAGCCACCAGGCCTGGACGTATTCGACCTCTCCCGCGGGGAGGAGCAGGCGCACCTCCTCGTCGATCGGTGCCGCGCGCGCGTCGGCGACCAGTTCCTCGACGACCTCGCCGCGCTCGCGACCGACGCAGCGCTCGACGTCTCGTACCGGCGCTCCGAAGGCGAGCCGGCGGAGGAGGTGCCTCGCGCCGGCGGCGTCGAGCCTGGCCGTCGTCGTCACCGGATCAGTTCCTCCCCGGGAAGTCGACCTCGGCGCGCAGGACGACGTGGTCCGGACCGTACGCGACGGAGAGCAGCACGTCGCTGCGCTCGAGGATCCACGCGAGTCCTTCCATGTCCTTGCGCGACTGCTCGCGGGTCTTGCCCTCGTTCAGACTGTTCGCGAGGACCAGGGCGTCCATCTGTTCGCGCGCGAACGTCGCGAGGCGCGGGCCGTGGATCGCGAGAGTCTCCACCGCCGAACCGGTCGCGGGTGACGCGACGGATCGCGGTGTCGTGAGTTCGTCCCGCAGGTCGAGGAGGAGCTCCTGGTGCGTGGCGACGACCCAGGTGTCACCGATCACGGCGCACGCCGGGACGAGGTTGTACGAGGCGTCGACCGGATCGCCTTCGAGCGGACTCGGGAGCATGGCCGCCGTCCAGGTGAAGTCGCCCTCGCGTCCGAGCTCGAGTCGGTACGACGGTTGTCCGTTCTGGGCGCGCTGGATGTTCGTCGTGCTGACGATGCCCTGGAACGCGGCGTCGAGCCTCTCGCCGATGTTCGATCCGGGCTCCAGGTGGAACACGAAGGCGGCGGCGGGAAGTCGAAGGTCGGGCCTCGGGCTGCGCGCGAACGGGACCTCGCGGCTCACCATCTCGATCCAGGGCGAGACGTGGGGGAGGACGTCGTCGGCGAGTGTGAGTCCGCCGAGGAAGAGTTCGAGCTGCGAGACCGTCGTCGCGATCGCGGCGAGGCTCTTCGGCTCGAACAGCGACTCGCGCTCCGCGAGCATCGTCCCGAAGTCGCGGTAGAGCAGGGCGTGCGCGCAGTCGTTCGTCCGCGCCGTCGCGGCGAAGTCCGGCGACGTGTGCGCCCAGAGCGCGCGCTCGCCCGCGAGGTCGTCGCCGTCGAGCTCGACGGAGAGTGCGCCCTTCGCGTCGAGATCGACCTTCAGCACCACGCTCGAGGCCTCGACGACCTGGGAGATCCCGGGCCCGAGGAGGCTCTGCAGGCGCGGGCGGCGCGGGACCTCGGCGAGCTCCGCGATGCGGGCCGCGGGACCGGCGGCCTCCCCGGCCATGCCGACGAAGGTCGTCAGCGCGCCGTAGTCGACCCACACGAACGCGTCCTCGCCGCGCGAACGGCGGGAGTGCGCCTCGAGCAGTTTCGCGAGTGCGCGCTTGCCGCGCACCAGACGCTTCGGACTCACCACGAGGTCGATCGACGTGCGCGAGTTCGAGACGAGGGTCGTCGCGCCGACGCGCGCGACCGTCAACTCGTCGCCGATCGACCACAGCGGGTTCCCCTCCACGACCTCGGTCGGTGCGTCGAGCGCACCGGGGTGTCCGGTCGCCTCGGCGAGCGCCGAGAGCAACCGCCGCGTCGCCGTGTCGCCGGCCGCGGCATCGCTCGAGTCGAGTGCGAAGGTGACCGCCGGCGGCTGTGCGAGCGTGACCCAGGCGGACATCCCGGCGTCGGAGAGACGGCCGAGCACGTCGAGGAACGGATCGTCGACGTCCTCCTCGAAGAACTCGACGACGCGCCGCAGTTCGGGTGAGTCGGCCAGTGCGCCCTTCGCCAGTTCGCCGAGCAGCGGTGCGAGCACCGGGTGCGTCGTGAACTCCCGGATCGACTCCGCCGGGGAGCGCAGCTCGAGGTACGCGAGACAGCCCGAGGGCGGAGCGTGGACGAGGCTCGGCGGCGCGGTCGTGGTCGCGGGGTCCTGGGCGATCGGTGCGATCGCGGCGAGCAGTGCGAAGAGCGGCATGGCGGTACCTCGGGATCGTTCGACGGACGGCAGGGATTCTCGCACCGACGGCGCGTGGCGTGCCGGGCTGCAGCGCAGGAGTTGCGCGCAGCGTCCGCGACCCGGGTCCGCGCGGATCCCGATCGCGAACGAGCGCGGGGAGCGCCCCCCGGCGCTCCCCGCTTCCCACGGCCCCGCCGCGTCCTCGTGGGTGCGTAGGGACCCTTTCTCGTGTCGATCAGTGGCGACCGACCGGAGCCAGCGTGTAGCCGCTGCGCGCCGCCGACGAACCGCTGACGGTCGGGTCGGACGTTCCGTTCGCCTCGCTGTCGACCTGGATCTGCGCGATGCGTGCGAAGTCCTCGGTCTCCTGACTCCCGGTCAGCATCTCGAGCTCCGCCTCCTGGCGGCTGCGGATCTCGGAGAGGTTCGCGGTGACCTGGTCGAGGCTGTAGGCCTCGTAGCGCGACACCTGGTCGAGCGTCTTCTGACGCTTCTCCATCATGTCGATCATGCGGTCGTTGCGGTCGATCGCGTCGATCTGGCGCTCGATCTGCATGAGCTGCGTCTGGAACTGCGTGCGCTCGTTCTCGAGCTGCGTCAGCGCCTCCTCCATGCGAGCCGCCTGCTTCTCGAGGTAGCCGAGGTCGCTGACCGCCTGCTCGGCGCGTTGCTGGTAGACGAGCTGGGTCTGACGCACCCGCTTGGACCTCGCGGCGCGAGTTGTCGCGACGCACCTGCAGCTGGCCGGCCGACGGGTCGTACGTTCCGGTCGGGACGATCGAGAGCTGGGTCTCGAGGCCTTCGATCGAGGCGTCGAGCTTGGCGATCTCCTCGCCGGTGAGCTCGACGACGCGCTGCGAGATGCGGCGCTCGCGGTCGAGTTGGCGCATCTGCTCGCGCAGTTCGGCGAGGTCACCGCCGAGCTGGCTGATGCGCTTCGGGTACTCGCGCTCGAGCTTGCGCAGCTTGTCGCGCATGGCGGTGGTGTCGTCGATCTGCGAGTCGATCTGGTCGTTCACGAAGGCGCGGCCCTCGTGGAACATGGCTGCGGTGCGCTGCGGGCCGGCGACGAGGACGGAGGCACCCGCGAGAACTCCGAGGGCGACGCCGCCGATGACGATGGTCTTGAACACGGTCTTGAAGATGCACATGGATCGGGTCCTCGGTGGGGCCCCGGATGGGGCCGTTCCGTCGTGCGGCTCGCCACACGGCGGCCGTTCGTGACCCTTGTTGGGAGCGCCCGCGACGCGCTTTCACCGGAACCCGAGGAATCGCGGGGATCGCGATCGGCGGCCTCGGCGCGAATGGCGCCGGTTAGGCTGAGTAGGAGAGACGTCCCCGATGCCCCAAGACCTCAGCACCGGCTTCATCCAGCGGCTCCGGACGCGCGACCCCCAGGCCTGGTACGAACTGTGGGAGATCTTCGGCCCGATCCTGCGCGCGCAATTCGCGCGCTGGGGCAAGGGCCGGATCGGCGCGGAGACCGTCAAGGACCTGTCCCAGGAGACGATGGCGGCGCTCGCGTCGGCCATCGACACGCACGACCCGTCCCGCGGGGTGCGCTTCTCGACCTGGCTGCTCGCCATCGCCAAGTACACCCTGACCGACGAGTTCGACCGCCGGATGGCGATCAAGCGCGGGGAGGGGAAGAAGCCCGTCACCCTCGACGAGTCGTTCGACCGTCCGGGTGAGGAACAGCCTCCGGACGAGCGCTACGAGGCGCTCGTCGTCGGTGCGAAGGTCGAGGCGGCCCTGCGCTCCGTCGAGCGCGAGGCCGAGCACATGGACTTCGAGGTCTACCGGATGCGGGTGCTCGAGGGCGTCGCCGGTAAGGACGTCGCGGCGTCGCTCGGGCTGAGCGAGGCAGGCGTGAGCCGAAGGCTCGGGAAGGTCCGTGACCTCGTTCGCGGGCACCTCGGGGTCGTCATGGCGCGGTTCAGCTTCACGGACGAGGAGCTCGAGGAAGTCGGCCGAAAGGGGCTCGACCCCAATCCCAACAAGGCTTCCGACGCCCTCTTCGACGAAGCCGTGTCGGAGGTCTACCACCGCTACGCGGAGTTCCGCGCGGAGATCGATCGAGCGGGGGCGTGACGGCGGCCGTCGAGCCGCACCCACCGAACGCCCCTCTCGCCCATGGAACCCGTCGCGATGCTGTCCGGACCCTTCGCGATCGTCGCCGTGATCCTCGGATCCATCTTCGGATTCGTGCTGCTCATCTGGATCGTCGGTGCCCTGCTCAAGGGCATCGGTTGGGTCCTCGAGACGACCGGTCGCTTCATCACGCACGTCTTCGGTTGCATCAAGGGCGTCGTCGTCGAGGCGGTGCGCGCGGCGGGCGCGCTGGTGAGCGCCCTGATCCTCTTCCCGATGGCGCTCATGAACCTCGCGTTCGGGCGTTGGGCGGCGTCCAAGCACTTCGCCGACTCGGCGGGCGACGAGCTGCGCGCGATGGTGGGTTCGACCTACCGCGCGGCGATCGGCTGGCCGCTGCGCCTCGTCGGGCTCGGCTTCGCGCTCGACAACCTCGAGGCGCGCATGCTCGAGACGGTCGAGCGCGCTCCGCGCGTCGAGCCCGGAGCGCTCGACTTCTGGGGCTACACGATCGAGAAACGCCTCCCGCAGGGCGGTTCGGGTGCGCAATTGTTCCTCGCGCGCCCGACCGACGAGCACCGTACGCGTCTCGCGTCACAGGGCATCGACCTCCCGTCCCGGGTCGTCGTCAAGGCCTTCGGCCTCGACCTCGGTTCGAGCCTGCCGCAGATGATGCGCGAGAACCGCGCGCTCGAGGCGGCGCGCCGCATGGGGCTCGTCTTCGAACACGTGTCGGAGGGCGAGCGCTTCTACTACGTGATGCCCTACGTGCCGGGGGACGACCTGGGCGTCGTCGTGCACCGGCTGCACGAGCGTTCCGGTGCGCAGGGTCTCGACGACGCTTCGCTCTCGGCCGTCCTCGCGCACACGCAGAACCTGCTCGGAATCCTCGGCCGCTTCCACGCGGCCGGCGTCTGGCACAAGGACATCAAACCCAGCAACATCGTCGTCAACGGTGATCGCGTCGAGCTGATCGACCTCGGCCTCGTCACGCCGCTCGCGTCGGCGATGACGCTGACGACGCACGGCACCGAGTACTACCGCGACCCCGAGCTCGTCCGGCAGGCGATGAAGGGCGTCAAGGTCCACGAGGTCGACGGCGTCAAGTTCGACCTCTACAGCGTCGGTGCCGTCGTCTACTCGATGGTCGAGGACAGCTTCCCCGCGCACGGCAACCTCTCGCGAATCACGCGGCGTTGCCCGCAGGCGCTGAGCTGGGTCGTCCGCCGCGCGATGGCCGAGTCGTCGCAGCGCTACGCGTCGACGTCCGAGATGCTGGCCGACGTCGCGAAGATCGCGCAGGCGCACGACCCGTTCGCCGTGCGTCCTGCCGACCTCCCGTCGATGGGCGGATCGCCGGTCGAGCTGCCGCAGATCCCCGACCAACCGCTCCCGCCGCTGCGCCGGACGGGGCCGCCGCCGCTCCCGCACGAGCGCGCGCGCGACGAACGCGCCCAGACGCACCGCCGTCACCACGAGGAACGGCTCGCCGCACGTCGCCGTCGTCAGGAAGCGCGCGACTCGGCCCGCCGCGTCGCGCACGAGGCGGCGCGACGCCATCGCGAGGAACACCGTTCCGGCTCGCGTCCGATGCACATGATCGCCGGTGCGATCGGCATCATGGCCGGCTTCGCCTTCCTCGGAGCGATGGCTCTGGCGCTCGTCGCCGAGCGTCACGTCTCGTCGTTCGACGACGGCCCGACGGCGGAGGCCTACGCCTCGCCCCAGCCCTTCGAGGAGCCCTCGTCCTTCGATGTGAATTCGACGGCGTCGGCTCCGATGGCGATGCCTGCACCCGTGGACGGTCCCGTCGATCCGGCGGGGCATCCCGTCGTGCTCCTCCTGCCGGAGGTGCCCCGGGAGCTGCTCGACGCGGACGAACGCGCCCGACTGCACGATGTCGCGGCCACCCTCGAGTCGAGTTTCGGATGGTGGGTCGTCAGCGAGTTCGACGCCCGCGACGTGGAGGGTGTCGACGAGGAAGCCGTTCTCGCAGGTGCTCGCGCCGAGGCTCTCATGAACGAGGTCGGTGAGGAGCGCAGTCGCGAACGACTCCAGGCCTTCCTCGAGATCTCGTCCGAGATCGACGGCGTGCTGTGGATCGGCTTCGACGATCAGCACCGGATCGCGCGCCACGAACTCGTCGTTCCCGACGAGGACCGCGGGCTCGAGAGGAAGCGTGTCACCAAGCGCACCTTCCAGCGGATGCTCGACACGACGCTCCAGTAGCGAGCCGAAGGACGGTCGCGGCGCGACGGACCGTCGCGACGGCGAGCGTACGAGTCGCGCGTCAGCGTCCCTGCGGCAGGTCGGTCGCGATCCTCGTCCCCTCGTCGTCGGCGAGCACGATGCCGATCAACTTGCCGTCGGAGCGCGCGACGACTGCAGCGCCGTGCCACTCGTCGCCCCGAGGCGCGCCCTCGACGAAGTTCCAGGACGGACCGTCGCCGACGACGAGTCGCGCCGCGTCGATCGCGAGCGGCGCGTGTGCCGGGTCGCCGAAGATCAGGCAATCTCGGGTCCCGCGGGAACGCGCAGGTCGCTGCGCCTCCATCCGTCGCGGACTCCCGTGCGCGGAGCGACGGCGACGCTCGCGTTCCCGCTCCGGGCGGGCGGTTCGAAAGCCGCACCGTCGATCTCGAGCGCCGCCGAGCCGGCCTCGATCTCGCTCGGCGGACACAGGATGTCGGAAGGCCCGAGCCAACCGTCCTCGAGCTTGAGCACCCAGCCCGTTCGGCGCGACTTACCGCCGAAGATGCCCTTCTTCCGCCACGTCAGTGCCGCGCGCACCACGCTCGGCGCCGACGCTCCGGGCCGGAGGCCGGCGCTCCCCACCGGGAGTTGGGCGGCCCAACCCAGCCAGTCGTCGTCGGGACGGGCGTGGAGCGCGAACGATCGACCGGCGAGCGCGGGCTCGCCGGCGTCGGGCGGGGTGGCGAAGGCGACCGCTCCGGTGACGAGCGCCTCGAGCGAGTCGACCGACAGGTTCACGCCCTCGATCCAACCCGCTTCGACGTGCAGTCCCGATGCGTTCCAGAAGCGCGTGTTCTCGCGCACGAGGCCGGCGTACTCCGGCGCGATCGACACGCGCGTCCTCACCGTGCGCGAGTCGCTCGCGAGGCCGACGGACAGCACGACGCCGACTTCGATCTGGCGGAAGCGCACGGGCGCGCCCGGTGCGAGACCGCCCTTGCTCGGACCCTCGAGCACGACCTCGAGCCCGTCCTTCCACGGGACGCGCACCGGCGGTTCGTCGAGTCCTTCGAACGAACGACGCACCTCCGCGCCCGCCGGGCCGGGTTCGAGCGTCACGTAGCGAGCCCCGAGGATCGTGTCGAGGCCCTCGACGCCGACGAGGCTGATGCGCGGACGCTCGACCCACCAGGTCGTACCGGACCGCGCGAGGTACGCGGCTTCCGGACGCAGTCGGAGGATCGCGCGGACGCCCGAGTCGTCTCCGAGCAGGACGACGTCCTCGACCTCGCCGACGCGCGTCCCGCGGTGGCGCACGAGCGCGCCGGGCTGCAGACCGTTCGCGTTCTCGAAGCGCACCTCGACCACGCTCCCGCGCTGGGCGTAGTAGTTCCAGCCGAGTGCGCCGGCGAGCAGGATCGCGCCGATCGGGAGGATCCAGGCGGGGCCGAGCCCTCGTTTCTCGGCGAGTCGGGCGTCGGCGAGCACGGTGGTGTGAGCGCCGCCCGCGGGAGTGGTGATCGGGCCGTTCATGTTCGGGTCCTCGGCTCCTCGTGTCGTTCCGTCAGGTGCTCCTCGTCCGCCCACATCGCGTGGCTGTCGAAGAGCGCGCTCGACAGCAGGCTCAGTCCGACCATGACGGTGAACGCCGAGACGCCCGGTCCGGGATGGACGGCGACGAGATCGCCGAGCTTGAGCACCGCGACGAGCAGGGCGACCAGCAGGACGTCGAGCGTGCCCCAGCGTCCGACGAACTCGATGCCGTGCCACAGGCGCGCGCGCGCACGCGACGACGTGACGCGACGCGGCGCGATCCCGAGTACGACGAGCCCCGCGAGCTTGAGCAGCGGGAAGACGAGGGAACAGGTCAGGACCGCGAGCCCCACGACGAGTTCGCCGTGCAGGAGCAGGTCGTAGGTGCCGCCCGCGACGCTCGCCGCGTGCGAGTGCCCGAGCTGCTCGATCTCCATCACCGGGAGCCCGACCGCGAGCGGGTACAGCACGAGTGCCGCGAGCGCCGCCGCCACCGCCCACCAGGTCCGCCCGCCGCCCGGTGCCCGCTCCGGCAGCGCCGTGGCGCAGCGCGAGCAGACCCGCACGAGTCCCGCCGGAGCCGGTTCGACCCAATGGGCGAGCCCGCAGCAGTGGCAGCTGCGCACGAAGCCCTCGTTCGTCCTCCCCGGATCCATCGTCGTCGCAAATGGGCGCGAGGACACATGGTAGGCGCGCGCGGTGTCGCGACGTGCAACCGGAACACGTGTGGGTGTGTCTCCCCGGGCGGGTGGGGGCTGTGGATGGGCGCGACCGCTACGATCGCGGCATGAGCGCCAAGGAACTCCGCACCGACTGCCCGTCCTGTCGCGCGCGGCTCACGGTCGACGTTCGCACGGAGAAGGTCGTGGGGTGGCGTTCGGCGGACGACGGTCGGGGGGGCGGACGCGCTGGGGTCGACGACGACGACTGGTCGCGCGCCGTCTCGCGGGCGCAGGGGCGCGAAGGGCGCGGACGCGATCGCTTCGAGGCGGCGCTCGCGAAGCAGACCGCGCGCGAACGCGACCTCGACGACCTCTTCGATCGCGCCGCGACGCGCGCGGGCGGCAGGGACCGCGACTTCCCCGGACTCGGCGCGCGCCCGAAGGAAGCGACACCGCCGCGCGACCGGCCCTGGTCCGACGCGTGGGTCCGGCGTCTGTCGCGCGCCGAGCTGGCGACGCTCGGTGCGCGCGTGCGCGGCGCGGGCGGCGACGTGCTCGAGTTCGGCGCGGCCCGAGCCGCGATCGGCGACGGCATCGCCGAACTCTTCGACGTCGACCTCGCGGACGACGGCGACCTGGCCCGCGCGCTCGAGGCGACGGCACTCGTCGAGAACGCCACCGCGCGCACGCTCCCGATGCCGGGCACCGCCGCCGTCGCGGCGCGGTTGCTCGCGCACGGCTGGGTCCCCACCGACCTCGATCCCGTCTACTTCCACGACCTGCGCGACCTTCCGCCCGCTCCGCGCACCGTCCGTCCCGCCGAAGCCGGCGACCTCGATGCCTGGAGCCGGATCGTCTCGCGCGCGCACGGCGTCCCCGACGACGAGCGAGAGACGCACGTCGCGCGCATCGCGGCGCAGTTCGGAGGAGCGGGTTGGCAGCTCTTCCTCGCACGCGACGAAGGCGAGGACGTCGCCGCAGCCGCCATGCGTGCCGAGGACGGTGTCGCCGTCCTCGCGATGGCCGCGACCCTTCCCGACCGGCGCGGTTGCGGTCACCAGCGCGACCTGATCCGCGCTCGGCTCCACGCCGCGGTCGCGGCGGGTTGCGACGTCGCGACGTCCCTGCCCGAGCCGCGCGGTCCGAGCCAGAGCGCGACCGAGCGCTGCGGGTTCGCACTCGCGTTCCACCAGCTCCTCTGGGTCCCGCGTTCGGACGCGTGAGGACGCGAGTCCTGGCGGAACGAGCGCGCGGTCGGATAGGAAGGGCGGCATGAGCGATAGTCGCTTCCGCGCCGTGAAGGCGTACAAGAACGCCGGGTTCCTCGGCAGCCCGCAGGCGCGTCCCTTGCGCATCCTCTCGGAGTACCTCGAGCCGCAGCGGCGCTTCGAGGAACTGCGCATCAAGGACACGATCGTCATCTTCGGCTCCGCGCGCATCAAGTCGCGCGAGACCGCCCTCGAGATGCTCGAGAAGGCGAGGAAGGAGAACGGCGACGTCGCCAAGGCCGAGCGCGAGCTCGAGATGTCGAAGTACTACGAGGCCTCGCGCGAGCTGGCGAAGCGCCTCACGACCTGGTCGAAGAGCCTCGAGGGCACGGACCGTCGCTTCGTCATCTGCTCGGGCGGCGGCCCGGGGATCATGGAGGCCGCGAACCGCGGCGCCTCCGAGGCGAAGGGCGAGAACATCGGACTCGGCATCTCGCTGCCGTTCGAGCAGACGGACAACCCGTACATCACCCGGCGGCTCGCGTTCGAGTTCCACTACTTCTTCATGCGGAAGTTCTGGTTCTCCTACATGGCGAAGGCGTTCATCGTCATGCCGGGCGGGTTCGGGACGCTCGACGAGCTGTTCGAGATCCTCACGCTGATCCAGACCTTCAAGATCAAGAAGAAGATCGCGCTCGTCCTGTTCGGCAAGGAGTTCTGGTCGCAGGTGATGCACTTCCAGCCCATGGTCGACTTCGGCACGATCTCGCCGAACGACCCGGACCTGTGCTTCGCGACGGACTCGATCGACGACGCGTACGAGCACGTGACGAGCTTCCTCGAGCAACACTGTCTCGAGCTCGAGCCCGACGGCGGCCGCCCGACGTTGTGACCGCGAGCGGCGCGCGCTCGGCGTCGCAACCACCGCTCGCGTCGTTCGCTCCGTCCGAAGTCTCTCGGCATCCTTGAAGCCGCGGCGCCGCGGCCGTTCAATGTTCGCCCGTTCCACGGCCGTGACGGCGCCGCTCCCGGCGTCCGGAGGCCGTCCGACCGAGCACGAACATGCAGGGCAGCGCCACCTCCGCGCGTCGATCGCGCACCGTCACCCTCCTCCCCGGCGACGGCATCGGCCCCGAAGTCGTCGCCGCGACGCGCCGCGTCGTCGACGCGTGCGGCGTCGGCCTCGAGTGGGAGGAGTGCCGCGCAGGGCGAGCCGTCTTCGAGTCCGGCGACCCCACGGGCGTGCCCGCGGAGACGATCGAGTCGATCAAGCGCAACGGGGTCGCGCTCAAGGGGCCGCTCGAGACGCCGATCGGTTTCGGCGGGAACAGCGCGAACGTCACGCTCCGGAAGATGTTCGAGACGTTCGGGAACATCCGTCCCGCGCGCACGATCCCGGGGCTCGTCACGCCGTTCTCCGACCGCAAGATCGACATGGTCGTCGTGCGCGAGAACGTCGAGGACCTCTACGCCGGCATCGAGCACATGCAGACGCGCACGGTCGCGCAGTGCCTCAAGCTCGTCAGCGAGATCGGCTGCGAGAAGATCTCGCGTCTGGCCTTCGAGGTCGCCCGTTCGCAGGGTCGCAAGAGCGTCACCTGCGTCACGAAGGCGAACATCATGAAGCTCACCGAAGGCATGCTGAAGCGCGTCTTCGCCGAGGTCGCGAAGGAGTTCCCCGAGATCGAGCCGCGCTACCTGCTCGTCGACAACTGCGCGCACCAGCTGGTGCGCGTGCCCGAGACGTTCGACGTGATCGTCACGACGAACATGAACGGCGACATCATCAGCGACCTCGTGTCGGGCCTCGTCGGCGGACTCGGCGTACCGCGCGCGCGAACACCGGATTGCGCGTGCGCTCGAGGGCGGTCCACGGCACGGCGCCCGACATCGCCGGCAAGGACCTCGCGAACCCGACCGCGACGCTCCTCTCCGCCGTGATGCTCCGGCACCTCGGCGAGTTCAGACGGCGGACCGCATCGAGGCCTCGGTGGCGCTGACGCTCGAGAGGGCCCGCGCACCGGCGACCTCGCGGCGAAGGGCAGGGCGTCGGCACGACGCGCGCTTCACGGACGCGATCCTCGACAACCTCGGCAAGGAGCCCGCGGGCTGGGTCCGTCGCGAGCATCGCCCGCTCGAGCTCCCCGAGGTCGAACCACGCCCTCCCACGCCGAACCGGGCCGCAACGCGGGCGTCGACATCTTCCTCGAGAGCGCCGCGCCGGCCGCCGAGATCGGCGCGGTGCTCGAGCGCGCCGCGAAGGGCACGCACCTCTACCTCAAGATCGTGTCGAACCGCGGCACGGTGGTGTATCCGCCGACGGGCGCGCCGACGGACTGCGCGGACCACTGGCGCTGTCGCTTCATGGCGACGGAGGGCGGCAGGAGATCGTCTTCGCGGACGTCCTCGCGCTCATGTCGAAGGTCAACGAGCTCTACCGCATCATGCACATCGAGATGCTGATGGAGTGGGACGGCGAGCGCGCCTACTCGCTCGCGCAGGGCGAGGTCTGACCGCGAGACCGACGCCCGCGAAGAGCCACGGAACGAAGAGCCCGCGACCTGGGTCGCGGGCGCTGCATTCCGTGGCTGCTTCGCGGCGCGCCTCAGTTCTCGCTGATGTAGCCCATGCCCTTCAGCAGCTCCGGAGGCTGCTCGGCGGAGATCTCGCCGTCGTCGATCGCCTTCTTGATCCGCGCGTGCATCTTGGCCGCGAGGCCTTCCTCCTCGCCGAAGCGCTTCTCGTACTCGTTGGCGAGGAGGCCGGCAGCGTCGAACTTCTTCGCGTCGACGAGCCATCCGAAGACGCGCATGAAGTCGTTCGCCTCCACGGCCCCCGGGTGTTGCTCGGAGAGTTCGATCACGTCGCCCGGTGCGTCCATCGGGTCGGTGTGGACGACGGACTCGATGCGAGCGAACGCGATCTCGCCGTACATCTCGTCGGAGGCCGGCGTGTTCGCCAGGACCTTGTCGTAGGTCGCGACCGCGGCCTCGTGTTCGCCCTTCTTCGCGAGCGCGAGCGCGTCGTCGTAGGTCGACCCCGCCGTGGCTTTCGATTCGCCGCACGCGGCCAGCAGGGCGAGGAAGGGGGAGGCGAGGGCGAGTCGGAGGGGCAGTGCGCATGTCGTGGTGTCGAGCGGAGGCGCCGCGGTTCGTGCGGCGCTCGAGGTGGTTCGTCGGCCCGCCGCGGGGCCGCGTCCGTGGTACGTGTGGGACGCAGCGGCCGTGGGCGCCGTTCCCGGCCCGGTCAGGGCCTCGCCGCGCGCGAGCGCGGGTCCGAATCTATCGAGGCACCCTCAGGTGCCGGGGCGTGGGGGGCGCTGCGCCTCCGACATCGGGGCGACCCTCGCCCGGGTCCCCGGACCGAACCCGCGTGCCAGAGCGGGACTTCAGGTCGGAGCCCGGAGGCTCCGATTGGGTGTAGGCTCCGATCGGAGTACGATCAGTGCGATTGGAGTGCAGGTGCCCGACTCACCGAGCCGGGTCGCCGCAGGCGACCTCCAGCTGGCTCGCGCCGGCCCCACCGCTCCGCGTCACCCCTTCTCGACCCCCCCGAAGCCCGTGCGCGGAGGTCAAGGTCACCGTCAAGATCCCGCGCCCGCTCTGCAAGATCCGGCAGGTGGTGGAGGGTCGGGCTTCAACTCGCCGACGGACTTCATCGTCTACGTCCTGCGCGACCTGATGGGGGAGGCCGACGCGACGGAAGCGGCCGACGGCACGCTCGACCAGCGCCACGAGTACACGCAGGACGAGCTCGACGACGTGAAGCGGAAGCTCAAGAACCTGGGCTACCTCTGATCGCGACACGGCGCGCGCGCGCGACTCGCGACGACGAAAAGCCGCCCCGACACCGAACAGCGGCGCGCGGAGCGAAACGCGCGCGAACCACCCAGGCGAGCATTCAGTCGAAGCCCCGCGGCGCGCCGCGTCGCCCCACCCGACAGAGACATGACCCTGACCTCGACCCTCACGCCCGTCCACGGCGGGCTCCAAGCCCGTCGACCGCTTCGTCGCCAAGGGCTCCCTCGCCGTCCCGGCAGGCGCTGCGACGATCGCCGTCGACGAGACGGACGACGGTCGGCCAGACCGCGCTCCTCACGTTCCAGGGCCAGGTCTTCGGCACCATCGAGGTCGGCTCGATCTTCGACTGGGACAAGCAGGAGTTCGTCGAGAAGATTACCGCACGCCGCGCCACGACACCCGGCGCTCGCGCTGTGGCTCGGCGACGCGCGCACCAAGCTCGTCGGCGGCACGATCCGGGTCGAGCCGTTCGCCGACGAGCGACCCTTCGCGAGGCCGCGTGATGTCGCGCCGAACCAGACGCGCGAGCTCGTCCAGAAGCGGGGGCTGGGAGCAGTCCATCGCCTTCAGACGCGCAACCCGCTGCACCGCGCACGAGGTACGCCCTGGTCTACGGGGCCGGGGTCATCCTGCGCGAGAACGGCAAGGAAGACCGGCGTCGTGCTCAACCCGCTCGTCGGTCAGCTCAAGGGCGACGACGTCCCGGCCGCCACGCGCATGGAGACGTACGAGCGCCTCGTCGAAGGTCGCTTCCTCGGCGAGGGCGACATGGACCGGGAACTGTGGTCCTCGAAGGGCCAGGACCTCAACGACCAGCTCGAGCTCGTCGGTCTCGACATGCGCATGTACTACGGCGGCCCCGCCGAGGCCGTGATGCACGCGATCTACCGCCAGAACCTCGGCTTCACGCACTTCATCATCGGCCGCAAGCACGCCGACGCCCCGTTCGACGACAAGACGAACATCTGGGGCGACTTCGACGCCCAGGAGGTCTTCCAGAACCTCGGCGGCGACCTCGCGATCAAGACCGTGAACGTCGGCTTCGCCGCCTACTTCGAGGAGATCGGCAAGGTCGGGCTCGTCGAGGAGAACAAGGGCCGCACCGTCGTCTCGATCTCCGGCACCAAGGTCCGCGAGCAGCTCTGCGCCGGCGAGAAGCCGGACCCGCGGATCATGCGCGAGTCGACCGCCGAGGTCCTCGTGAAGTTCTACGCCGGCAAGTGAAGCCCGGGCGGCGCGCGCTCCGAGAGATCGGGGTGCGCGCCGCGCCCACGCAGCGCCGATCGCTCCCGCATCTCCCCCCACACGAGCCGCCATGGGACTCTTCGACATCTTCAAGAAGAAGCAGCCGACCTCGCCCAAGCCGCCGATCCGGCCGCTCATGCGCCCCGGCGGCGGCATGCAGCCGCACCCCGAGCCGCAGGCGGACAACAACTTCATCGTCATCACGCTCGACTCGTGCCGCTACGACGCCTTCATGGCCGCGGCACCGAAGATCATCCCCAAGATCTCGGGCGGCAAGGTCGAGAAGCGCTACACGTACGCGTCCTGGACCGCGCCGTCGCACTACAACCTCCTGACGGGTCTTTTCCCGCACACCACTCCGCCGAACGTCTACGCGTCGGAGTACTACAAGGAGGACTTCTACAACTACAACGAGCGCCTCGGCGCCCGTGAGAAGAAGATCGACTTCGCGGCGATGGTGCCGGGACTCTGGCTGCCGGAGTTCCTGCGCAACAAGCTGGGCTACCGCACGCACGCGCGCGTCTCGCTGCCCGTGCTGAACCCGAAGACCGGCATCAACCGCTTCTTCGACACGTTCCAGCTGATGGACAGCCACAACGACATGGCGTCCATGCTGCCGACCATGAAGTTCGAGGAGGACCGCCCGGCCTTCTACATGCTGAACGTGGGGGAGACGCACTACCCCTACGCCAAGCCCGACGAGGACTCGTCGATGTGGCCGCGCATCTCCGGGGTCAACGGTGTGTTCAAGAAGATGAACGACCAGATCAACCCGGACGACCCGAGCTTCAAGGAGGAGTTCCAGTTCTTCGACAACGAGAAGATGGAGCAGCTCCGCGAGCGTCAGATCGACACCGTCCGCTACCTGGACGGCGTCTTCGAACAGCTCTACGACCTCGTCCCCAAGGGCACCCACATCGTCGTGACCGCCGACCACGGCGAGCTCTTCGGCGAAGAGGGCTACTTCGGCCACGGTCCGATCATGCACGACAAGTGCTTCGAGGTTCCGTACCTCGAGGGAAAGGTCCGCTGACGCAGCACCCGTCGGGGACGATCCCGACGCACGAAACGACTTCGAGTCTCCAACCGTCCCACACCCCCCGTCTCCATCCCCGCGATGTCCGACCGCAAAGGATTCATCCTCTGGTTCACCGGCCTCTCCGGCGCCGGCAAGAGCACGCTCGCCCAGTACCTCACGCCGAAGCTGAAGGAGCTCGGCGTCCCCGTCGAGACGCTCGACGGCGACGAGGTCCGCGAGAACCTCTCGAAGGGTCTCGGCTTCTCCAAGGAGGACCGCGACACGAACATCCGCCGCATCGGCTACGTGGCGAACCTGCTCTCGCGCAACGGCGTGTGCTCCATCACCGCCGCCATCTCGCCCTACGCCTCGGTGCGTGACGAGTGCCGCAAGATGTCCCAGGCCGCCTTCGTCGAGATCTACGTCGAGGCGCCCCTCGCCGTCGTCGAGGAGCGCGACACGAAGGGCCTCTACAAGAAGGCGCGCGCCGGCGAGATCAAGAACTTCACGGGCATCAGCGACCCCTACGAGGCGCCGACCAACCCCGAGGTCGTCGTCCACACCGGCGACGAGTCCATCGTCGAGTCGGGCGAGAAGATCCTGAGCTACCTGCGCAGCAAGGGACTCCTCCCGGCCTGATCCCGGTCGGCGCGAGCCGCACCGCACGCGACGGGCGCGCGTCCTCGATCTCGGGGGCGCGCGCCCGTCCGCCGTTCCCCGCGTTCTCCCGGGCGGCCGCTTCGGAACTCCCGGCCGGCTCCGACCGTCCCAGGTGCAGCCGGGAGTGCGCCGGTCCGAGCTTCGTCGCGAGCCTCGGAGGGCCTCCCGGCGCGGTATCCTCTACGGAGCCCGCTCCCGCCGGCCGACTTCCGGCGAGGCACCTTCGGACCGGCGCCGCGTCTGCCGATGCAGACTTCTCGGGCCGCCCCCTCGCGGGCCCCCGACAGCCCCGTAGATCGATCGCCGCCGCCGTCCCCGAGCTCCGCTCGGCGGATCGCCGGTCGCCCCGAAGCCTCCTCCCCGCGCCTCCTCGCAGCGCTCTTCCACCGAGCCCTCCACACCGTCCGGATGCATCTCTCCCTCCGCCGGCTGTCGGGACCCGCGCTCCGAGCGGGAGCCCTCGCGCCGGTCGTTCTCTTCGGCCTCGCCCCGCAGGCGCACGCCTACATCGGACCCGGTGCCGGTTTCGCCGCCGCGGGCTCGGCGCTCGTCCTGGTCGGCACCTTCGCTCTCGCCTTCGGCATCGTGCTGGTGTGGCCGATCAAGGCCGCGATCCGCTGGTTCCGCATGCGCGGACTCGCGAAGCCGAAGGTGCGCCGCATGGTGGTCGTCGGCCTCGACGGCTTCGACCCGGAGCTCGCGCGCAAGTACGCGGCCGAGGGCCTCATGCCGAACTTCGCCGCGCTCGAGGCACAGGGCTGCTTCGCGCCGCTCGAGACGGCGTACCCCTCGATCTCGCCCGTCGCCTGGTCGAGCTTCGCGACCGGCGTCGACGCGTCGCGTCACAACATCTACGACTTCCTGACGCGCGACCCCTGCAACTACCTGCCGGCCCTGTCGTCGACGGACGTCCACACGCTGCCGAAGACGCTCAACCTCGGCTTCGCGAAGATCAACATCGGCCAGAAGGTGGTCACCAAGCTGCTGCAGAAGAGCCAGCCCTTCTGGAAGCTGCTCGGCAAGAACTACGTCTGGAGCTCGATCATCCGCGTCCCGATCACGTTCCCGGCGCAGAAGTTCGAGAACGGCGTGCTGCTCTCCGGCATGTGCGTGCCCGACCTCCAGGGCACGCAGGGCTCGTTCTCCTTCTACTCGACGAAGGGACGCCCGGAGGGTCAGCACACGGGCGGACAGCAGTACGTCATCCGACGCACCTCGGACGGCACCGTGGAGTCGAACCTCACCGGTCCGCACGGAGCCGACGGGCACCGCATGAAGTGCCCGTTCCGCGTCGAGTTCGACGAGGCGCGCAAGAAGGCGACGTTCCACGTCGGCGACGCGAAGGCGAGCGTCGGCTTCCACGAGTACACGCCCTGGCTCAAGGTGCCGTTCAAGGGCGCCACCGGCATCGCGCGCTTCTACGTCCAGACCTGGGACGACAAGGACGTCGAGATCTACGTCACGCCGATCAACATCGACCCGGACGAGCCGGCGATGCCGATCAGCCACCCGCTGGTCTACTCGATCTACCTCGCGAAGACGCTCGGTCCGTTCGCGACGCTCGGCCTCGCCGAGGACACCTGGGCGCTCAACGAGCGCGTCATCGACGAGGAGGCCTTCCTCAAGCAGGCCTGGCTGATCTTCGAGGAGCGCAAGAAGCAGCTCTGGGACGTGGTGGAGAAGACGAAGAAGGGCTTCGTCACCGTCGTGTTCGACACGACGGACCGCATCTGCCACATGTTCTACCGCTACCTCGACCCGACGCACCCGGCGAACAGGGGCAAGGACACCGAGCGCTTCAAGGACACCATCCGCGACCTCTACGCGAAGATGGACGTATTCCTCGGCGAGATCCGCGCGAAGCTCGGCGACGAGAAGGACACGGTGCTGATGGTCATCAGCGACCACGGCTTCTGCAACTTCCGCCGCGGTGTGAACCTCAACGCGTGGCTGCGCGACGAGGGCTACCTGTTCCTGAAGGACGGCGCGGACACCTCGGGCGACTGGTTCCAGAACGTCGACTGGTCGAGGACCAAGGCCTTCACGCTCGGCCTCACCGGCATCTTCATCAACCGCAAGGGGCGTGAAGCGCAGGGCATCGTCGAGCCGGGCGTCGAACTCGACAGCCTGTGCCGCGAGATCCAGGGCAAGCTCGAGGCGCTCGTCGACCCGGCGACCGGCGAGAGCACCGTCATGGAGGCCTTCATCACGAAGGAGATCCACGGCGGACCCTACGCCGACCTCGCGCCGGAGATCCTCGTCGGCTACCAGCGCGGCTACCGCCACTCCTGGGACTGCGCGACCGGTGCGGTCTCGAAGGACGTCTTCACGGACAACACGAAGAGCTGGTCGGGCGACCACTGCGTCGACCCGCGGCTCGTGCCCGGCGTCTTCTGGTGCAACCGGAAGATCAACACGGACACTCCGAACATCATGGACATCGCGCCGACGGCGCTCGACCTCTTCGGGGTCGC
>JAWKUH010000007.1:0-172853 GCA_041398665.1 Planctomycetota bacterium
GTCGGTGCCGAGTCCGCCCTCCGCACGGATGCGGTACTCGCCCGACGCGAGCCCGGCGAAGCGGAAGCGACCGTCGTCGTCGACGTCGGGGAAGAGCCACACGCCGCTCGCGGGTTCGATGGTCCAGGCGCGCAGGGAACCGACGAGCGCGGGGCTCGACGCGACACCGTCGAACGTGAAGCGACCCTCGATCGTGCGACTCGGCTCGAGCACGACCGTGAGCTCCGCCGCCTCGCCGATCGCGACGTCGAAGCGCACGAGCGCCGGCGCTAGCGCGCTCGTCGGAGGGCGCACGCGCAGACGCTTGCCGCCGACGCGTTCGCCCTCGAAGCGCGCGCGACCGCCCGGATCGGTGTTCGTGACGCCGTCCGCCTTCTCGAGCCGATCGCCCTGGTTCAGCCACTGCGGCCACGACGAGCCCTCGGGCACGGGGAGCGGAACGGTGCTCGCGAGTTCGAGCCGCGCTCCCGGCACCGGTCGGCCGAGCGTGTCGACGACGGCGACGTCGAGGCTGAACGGTCCGTCGAGCAGTCCCTCGCCGCGTCGGAACTCGATCGCGCCGAGGGCGGTCGTCCGGTCGGGGAGCACGCGCGTTGGCTCCGTCGCGCCGATCGAGTAGCCGTCGCGGACGGCCTGCACGCGCACCATGCTGCCCGTCTCGTCCGCGACCTCGACGCGGACCTCGAACAGGCCCTCCGAGTCGGTCACGCCCTCGGCGGAGTAGGTCGGGAACTTGCCGTCGCGCTCGACCGAGAGGACGGCGACGCGTGCGTCCGACACGGGTCCGCCGAGCGGGTCGACGATCCGGCCGACGACCGTCGCGACGAACTCGGCCGCCGACCCGTCGTCGTCCGACGCGGCGACGCCCGCGGAACCGTTCTCCGCGCCCCCATCGTCCGGCGCGGCGTCGAGCGCGACGCGACCGACACCTTCGTCGAGGATCAGCGGCATCGAGTCGGAACCGTCGAACTCGTGGGTCGCGGGCGGGTCCTCGAGCGCGAGCTCCGTCCCTCCGCCGCGCACCACGTCGCCGCGGTCGCGCAGTCCGTACCACAGCCCGCCGCACGCGACGACGACCAGCGCGACGAGCGCGCCGACGAACGAACTCGAGCCCACAGCGGTCGCGGTCGCGCGATCGCCGAGCCCGAGCAGCGTGTGCTCGAGCCCGGCCGGCGCGCTCGACGGCGCGGAGCGCGCGATGCGCGTCTCGAGCTCGAGCGCGACGCCGGCGAGACCCGCTCGCACCACGAGTTCGCGCAGCCTGGCGAGCCCGCGCCGCACGCGCTCGTGCGCCGTGCTCTCCGCCACGCCGACGGCCTCGCCGATGCGCGCGTAGCCGAGCCCGTGCGCGAACCGCAGCACGAGCGGCACGCGCAGCTCGTCGGGCAGCGACTCGACCTCGCGCCACAGACGCGCGTCGTCGGTCTCCGCCCCCAGGACCCCCGTCGTCTCGTCGCGTCGTGCCATGGCGTGCTCGTCCTCGCGTTCGCGGCGCCGCCGGTCGCGGCGCTGCATGTCCAGTGCGATGCGGATCGACCACCAGCACAGAACGCTCTTCGCGTCCGCCGAACGCTCGACGACGAGGCGCCCGTCGAGCAGTCGGAGGAAGACCTCCTGCACGGCGTCGAGGCCCTGGTCGTCGGAGCGCAGGACGCGCCGCGCCGCGAGCCACACGTCGCCGTGGTGGTCGCGCACGAGCGCTTCGAAGTCCGGGTTCGCGGTGTCGCGTGCCATGTGGTGTCCGAGGAGCCCGACCCCGGGCTCCGACGACGAGATGCCGCGGCGCGTCCGATCTTCGGGTGGTTCCCGCGGAAACGCGAGCACGGCGCGCGACGACGCGACGGAGTACCCTCGGCGCCATGATCGAACGCACCGCCGCCCGCGTCGCCGCCGCCCTCCTCGTCCTCGTCCCGTTCGCACACGGTCAGGAGACGCCGCCGACCTCGGAGCCCTCGGCTCCCGGCGCCGGCGCGTTCGCCGTGCACCTCTCGAAGAACGTCTTCGCCGAGCCCTTCAGCGGACAGCTCTTCGTCGCCTTCGGCAACGCGCGCTCGCGTTCCGAGCCACGCCGCGCGATGCACGGTTGGGTCGGTGCGCCGCCGCTCCTGCGCTTCGACGTCGAGGGCGTCGCACCGGACACCGTCCTCACGCTGCGCGTCGCGGACGCCGCCGCGCACCACCCCGTCGACTGGAGCGAGGTCGCGCCGCAGGAGTGGAAGGTCCAGGCGATCGCGCGACGCAGCCTCACCGGACGCGAGGCCGGGCTCGACGCCGGCGACGTGTACGGCGAACCGGTCGCGATCACGTGGAGCCCCGGCGGTGACGGCGTCGTGCGACTCGAACTCGACACGGTCGCGGAGGAGCGCCCGTTCGAGGAGACGGACCGGATGAAGTCGTTCGAGTTCACGAGCCCCGCGCTCTCGAAGTTCCACGGGTTCGACTACGTGATGCGCGCCGGCGTCCTGTTGCCGATCGACTGGAAGGAGGGCGAGACGTACCCCGTCGTGTACAGCGTGACGGGCTTCGGCGGCACGGCCGAGGGCATCCGCGGCTTCGCACGTCGCCGCGGCGAGCCCGGCGTGCTCGACCGCTGCATCGTCGTCGTCCCCGACGCGTCGAACCGCTGGGGACACTCCGTCTTCTGCAACTCGCGCAGCATCGGGCCCTGGGGCGACGCGCTCGTGAAGGAGCTGATCCCTGCGCTCGAGAAGAGGTACGGCGGCGCGGGCGCCGAGCAACGCTACGTCACCGGAGTGAGCTCGGGCGGTTGGTCGTCGCTGTGGCTGCAGGTCGCGTACCCCGACGCCTTCGCGGGCTGCTGGAGCCACGTGCCCGATCCCATCGACTTCCACGACTTCCAGCAGATCGACCTCTACGACCCGCTGCCGGACGGTTCGCCGCGCAACATGTACCGCGACGAGCAGGGTGCGCCGCGGCCGCTGATGCGGCAGGGCGAACAGGTCGTGCTGACCTACGAGGACTTCGTGCGCCGCGAGAACGTCACGAACCCCGGCGGACAGATCCGCAGCTTCGAGGCGACGTTCAGCCCGCTCGGTCCCGACGGCACGCCGCGGCGCGTGTTCGACGTCGCGACCGGCGCGATCGACAGCGAGGTCGCGAAGACCTGGGAGCCGTACGACATCTCGAACCTCCTGCTGACGCGCTGGGACGAACTCGAGCCGCGCCTCGACGGCAAGATCCACGTCTATGCCGGCGGTCTCGACACCTTCTACCTCGAGGGCGCCGTCGAACGCTTCCGTGCGCTCGCCGAGCCCCGGGGCCTCCTCGAGCACATGACGATCGAGGTCGTGCCCGGCATGCCGCACCAGCTCTACGGCCCGGGCAACGACGACATGCTGCGCACGATCGAGGCGAAGCTGCCCGCGCTCGTCGGAGCGGAAGGGCACTGAGGGCTCGGAGAGATCCGCTGCAAGCGCGTCGCTTCGCGCGACGCTGGAATATCACAGGGAGCCACAGAGGACACAGAGACCACGATCGTGAACACCCACGTGGAGGACGACGGAGTGCGTGTCGCGCCCAGTCTTCCCGCGTCTCTGCAGGCGGCGTTGCGTGGCCTCTGTGTCCTCTGTGCCTCCCTGTGAACTGTGTGGTTTCGGCGCCGAAGGCGCCGAGCGCAGCCCTTCGAGCCCGACCTCGCGCGACGTACGGGCTCGGACGCATGGCGCGTTCTCCGAACGACCGGTAGGTTCCGAGGAGAGACCCGCGCCACACGGAGGCCCGCCATGCACGTCTCCCTTCCACCGCTCGCGTCGACGGTGTTCGTCGTCGCCCTCCTCGCACCGTCCGCCGCAGCACTCGGCGTCGGCGACGTGTGGGTCGTCGACGACGGCGGCGGACCGGGCGTCGACTTCACGCAGATCGCGGCGGCGATCCAGGCCGCGGCCCCGGGCGACCTTGTGCTCGTCGAGCCCGGCACGTACGGCGGCTTCATCATGAACGGCAAGCCCGTCTCGATCGTCGCCGAGGTCGAGGGGACGGTCGTGTGCCAGGGCGGCGTGTCGGTGCGGTCGATGCCCGCGGGCTCGTCGGTCTCGATCCGCGGACTGCGCACGGTCGGCGCGCTCGAGGACGGCATCCAGGTGAAGTCGTGCCAGGGTCGCGTCTGGATCGAGGCCTGCGAGTTCGAAGGAGCGCAGGGCGACGGCACGTTCGTCGACCCGAACGCACACCCGCGCGGCTACCACGGAGCGAACGTCGTCGCCTGCACGTCCGTCGCGTTCGTCCGCTGCGAGCTGCGCGGCGGACGCGGTTCGGACTACGTGCCGCTCCAGGTCGCACCCGGTGACGGC
The DNA here is from genome assembly GCA_041398665.1 of Planctomycetota bacterium. Taxonomy (GTDB): domain Bacteria; phylum Planctomycetota; class UBA1135; order UBA1135; genus Rohdeia. The sequence goes on from JAWKUH010000007.1 coordinate 4,311, forward strand.
GGCGACGGCGCGTACGTCGACGGCTCGTCCGTCGCGTTCCACGAGTGCGTCCTCACCGGCGGCGGCGGCGGCCACGTGAACGACGACGACGCCGCGTGGACCGGACCCGACGGAGGACGCGGCCTCGAGGTGGAGACCGGGACCGCGACGGCGTCGGGTTCGGCGCTGCGCGGCGGCGAGGGCGGCATCGGCGGCGAGGACTTCGACATCTTCCAGGGCTTCCTCTGCGGCGACGGCGGGGACGGCGGCGACGCCGTCGGTCAGGACCCGTTCTTCGCGGGGACGGCCGACGTGCACCTGCTCGCGTGCACGCTCGTGCCGGGGATCGGCGGACCGCCCTACCCCGGCGCGTCGTGCAGCAGCGGCGACGACGGCGTACCGATCGGCATGTCGTTCGGGACCGCGACGGTCTCGAGCGACCGTTCGTTCGCCCACGTCGTGTCGTCGCCCGTGCGCGAAGGCGGGACGATCCAATTCACGGTCGACGGCGAGCCCGGAGCGCTCGTCGCCATGACCGTCGCCGCGGCACCGTGGTTCGGCTACGACGCCTTCCTCCAGGGCGCGGTCCTCGTCGATCCGTCGAGTTTGGTGCTCCTCTTCCTCGCCCCCGTCCCCGCGGGCGGCAGTCTCGGCGTCGCGGTGCCCGCCAACCTCGCGGTCGCCGCGGGTCAGGGCCGCACGTTCTTCACCCAGCCCGCGTGCTTCTCCTTCGCGACGGGTGCGCCGGTCGCCGGTTCGGGCTCCTGGCTGGTCGTGCTCGACGCGGCGTTCTGAACGCGGTCGCCGGCGCTACGCTCTTTCCATGAAGAGCAGCGCCACCACCGTCGACGCCTACCTCGCCTCCCTGCCCGCCGACCGCCGCGAGGCGATCGAGGCGGTGCGCGCCGTGGTGCGCAAGAACCTCGACCGCAAGATCGCCGAGGGCGTGCAGTACGGCATGGTCGGCTGGTTCGTGCCGCACTCCGTGTACCCCGCCGGCTACCACTGCGACCCGAAGCAGCCGCTGCCCTTCGCGAGCCTCGCGTCGCAGAAGAGCCACATGGCGCTCTACCTCTTCTGCATCTACGGCGACGCCGAGGAGAAGGCCCGCTTCGTCGAGGAGTGGAAGGCGACGGGCAAGAAGCTCGACATGGGCGCGTCCTGCGTGCGCTTCAAGAAGCTCGAGGACGTGCCGCTCGACGTCGTGGGCCGGGCGATCGAGCGCATGACGCGCTGGGCTTCCTCGCACACTACGAGGCCGCTGGCGCCGCGAGCACGGGCACGAAGCGCAAACCGGCAGCGAAGAAGGCGGCCTCGAAGAAGGTCGCTGCGAAGACGGCGAAGAAGGGCGCCGCGAAGAAGACGGCGAAGAAGGGCGCCGCCAAGAAGGCCTCAAGAAGGCCGCGCGCGCCGCGGTTGAACCGCGCGGGTCCCGGGTGACCAGGACCCGCGCGAGGATTTCACGCCACGCCCGTCGACCGCGACCGTCGCCGGGCGGTGCCAGAAGCACGTGCGCACGAACGTGCCATGGTGCTTCCCTCGCGCCACTCCTCGGCGCACGTCCCGCTCCAACCGAGCGGGAGTTCGCGGCGCAGCTCCCCGATCGCGTTCGCCAGCGCGCCGCGCGACGGGTCGAAGCCGACGAGCAGCACGGCCGAGCCGTGCGCCACCCGCGGCGTCTCGGGCCGCACCCGCGCGAGGTCGGCGAAGGCCGCGCGTGTGACCGTAGAGCGCGCCGAAGTCGGCGTTCAGGTCCTCGACCGCGCCCGCCGCTGAGGCGGAAGTCCTCGACCCAGGCGCCGACGAGTTCGACGGCGCACTCGACACCGCCGCGCTCGACGAGCAGGGCCGTCCGCGCCACGCCGGTCGGCGAGACCGCGGCGGGACGCGTCGCGGGGAACAGGTCCGAGCACGCGCGTCCGGTAGTCCGACTCGCGCAAGGCTCCGGCGAGTCGGTGCGTCCAGGCCGGTTCGCACGCGCTCCAGCCCGGAGTGCATCACCCGGTAGTGCTTGTCGTAGCGGCGCAGTCGGCCCGTCCATCGACCGCCGTCCTGCAGGAACGCCGTGGTCGCCTCCTCGTCCATCCTCCGAAGGGACAGGGAGACGTCCTCCCACAGCGCTTCGCACCAGTCCTCGAAGATCTCCGTCTGCGTCATGGATACCTCTTCACGAAAGGGAGAGGCGACGCCGGTCCGGGTCCGAGAGGTTCGAGGGGGCGGGAGCCGGGCCGGCACCGCGCTGCTCCGATTCGACCACGGATCGGGGGAACCGTGGGGAAGGGCGTTCCCGTAGCGCACGCGAGCGCGCGTTTCCCCTTCCACGGCGACCCGCGGGCGCCATACTCCCCGCGCCGATGCCCCCGACTGCGATCCGCGGCCGCTGCCGCATCGTCATCTGCTTCGACGTCGCGCGATCGATCGATCTCGCGCTGGCCGGATCGGCGCTCTCCGCGGCGCGACGGACGACGTTCCACCACAAGGGCGGCTTCCCGACGCAGGCCGGCGTCGCCCCGCCCGTTCGCGTGTCGTGGCGCGCGCGCCCCGTCGAGGTCGACGGCGTCGCGACCGACGACGAGATCGAGATCTCGCTCTACGACTTCGGCGCGATCGCGATCACGTGGACGCTCCCGATCGCGGACGAGCTGGAGGAGCTCGTGGCGACGTCGACCTCGCTCTACGGCAACGCGGAGCTCGTCGCGTGGTCCCGCTCGGTGGCCGAGGAGGTGCTCTCGGCCGTCGGCGCGGCGGCCGAGAGGCCGCGGCTCCTCGATCTCCACGAGGACTACGTCGTCTACGAACTCGGAGCCGGCGACGAGCCCGTCGACACGCTCCTCGAGCGCGAACGCGAACGCCTCGCGCGGATCCTCCGCGCCGAGCCGTTGCGCCTCTCGCGCCAGGAGGTCGACGACGCCCTGTCGAGCCCGGTGTCGTACGGCGAGCGCGACGTCGCGCTGGTCGACTGGCTGTCGTCGATCCTGATCGGGAACGACACGGACGACGAGCGCCTCCTGCTCGAGCTCGCGACGGTCGAGCTCCTCGAGCTGCACGTGCTCGACGCCCAGCTCGACCGCGAGACCGAGGCCGCCTACCGGCTCCTCACGACGCGGCGCGGGCCCTTCGCCTCCTGGACGACGCAGCGGCGCGAGCTCGCCGCCATCGCCCGGGCCCAGGCGGACGACGCCTTGCTGCACGAGGGCATCGACAACGCGCTCAAGCTCTTCGGCGACGACTATCTCGCACGCCTCTACCGCGTCGCCGGACAGCGTTTCCACTTCGACGACTTCGACAGGTCGATCCAGCGCAAACTAGGGGTGCTCCGCAGCGTCTACGAGAGCCTCTCCGACCAGGCGTCCCACCGACGCTCCGAAGTGCTCGAGTGGATCATCATCGTGCTCATCGCGGTCGAGATCCTGCTCTACTTCGAGCCCTGGACGTGATCGCCGCCATGCCGAACCGCAACACAGAGAAGCGCGTCCAGGACCTCGCGAAGTTCGAGATCAAGCGTCAGCCCGACGACACGACGTGCGGCCCGACGTGCCTGCACGCCGTCTACCACTTCTACGGGCGCGACGAGGCTCTCGGCACGCTGACGACCGAGATCCCGAAGACGGAGGGCGGCGGCACGCTCGGCGTGCACCTGGCGCTCGACGCGTTGCGGCGCGGCTACAAGGCGCGCATCCTCACCTGGAACCTCAACGTGTTCGACCCCACCTGGTTCGGACACGGGAAGACGGTGCTCGTGGAGAAGCTCCGCGCTCGGGAGAAGGTGCGCCGCGAGAAGAAGATGCGCGAGTCCTGCCGCGCGTACATCGAGTTCCTCGAGGGCGGCGGCGAGCTCGAACTCGCCGACCTCGACGCCGGACTCCTGCGACGCTTCCTGCGGCGCGGCGTCCCGATCCTCACCGGGCTCTCGTCGACCTTCCTCTACCGCGAGCCGCGCGAGCACGACGACGGCCGCGAGGACGACGTCGCCGGCGATCCCGCGGGACACTTCGTGGTCCTCACCGGCTACGACCCGGAGGACCGGGCCGTGATCGTGAGCGACCCGATGCACCCGAATCCGCTCGCGACCAGTCACACGTACAAGGTGTCGATGAACCGACTCATCGGCGCCATCTTCCTGGGCGTCATCACGTACGACGCCAATCTCGTGGTCGTCGAACCGCCGGAGGAGTCGGGCGGGACGGCAAGCAAGGAACGGAACGTTGAGGACGATCGTCGTCGTCAGTAGGCCGGGAGACTGGCCGCTCGAACTCCCCGGGGTCCAGGTGGTGCTCGCGCACGAGTACCTGACGGACCCGCTCTGGACGAAGGAGCGGGGGGTGCGGGTGTACAACCTCTGCCGCTCGTACCGCTACCAGACCCACGGCTACTACGTGTCGCTCCTGGCTGCGGCGCGAGGTCACAGCCCGTTCCCCGGCCTGTTGACGGTGCTCGACACGAAGAGCCGCGCCGTCGTGCGCGTCGTCTCGAGCGACATCGAGGAGCTCGCCGCGAAGAGCCTCGCCGACATCCGGTCCGCGAACTTCGAGCTCTCCGTCTACTTCGGTCAGAACATGGCCGCGCGGCACGAGCGGCTCGCGAAGAAGCTCTTCCAGTCGTTCCCGGTGCCGCTCCTGCGCGCGAAGTTCGCGTACGTGGACGAAGCGTGGGCGCTGAGCAGCATCAGCCCGATCGCGTACCGCGACGTCCCGGACTCGCACCACGAGTTCCTGCTGCAGGCCGCGACCGCGTACTTCTCGCGGCCGCGCTACCACCGCAAGCCGAGTTCGCGCCGCAGCTACTCCCTGGCGATCCTCGCCGACCCGGAGGAGGTGCTCGCGCCGTCCGACGAGAAGGCGTTGGGTCGCTTCGAGCGCGCGGCGAACGACGCGGGCTTCGAGGTCGAGCAGGTCGGCAAGGACGACTACGCGCGCATCGCGGAGTTCGACGCGCTCTTCATCCGCGAGACGACGGCCGTCGACCACCACACGTTCCGCTTCGCGCAACGGGCGGCGAACGCGGGTCTCGTCGTCGTCGACGACCCCGAGTCGATCCTGCGCTGCACGAACAAGGTGTTCCAGACGGAGGCGCTCGAGATCCGCGACGTGCCGACGCCCCCGACGATCATCGTGGACGCGCTCGACCCGGCCGTCGTCGAGGAGCGCATCGGATTCCCCTGCGTGCTCAAGTTCCCGGACAGCGCGTTCTCGCAGGGCGTCATCAAGTGCGAGGACCGCGACGCCTACGTGCGCCAGGCCGCGCGCGTGCTCGACGAGTCCGACCTGATCCTCGTGCAGGCCTTCATGCCGTCGGACTTCGACTGGCGCATCGGCGTGTTCGACGGCGAGCCGCTGTACGCTTGCCGCTACCACATGGCCAAGGGCCACTGGCAGATCGTCAAGAACGACGACAAGGGCGGCTACGACTACGGTCGTGTGGACACCATGCCGTTGTTCGAAGTGCCGAAGCAGGTCGTGCGCATCGCGCTGAAGGCTGCGGCCACGATCGGCGACGGGCTGTACGGCGTCGACCTCAAGCAGTTCGGCGAGAAGGTCGTCGTCACCGAGGTGAACGACAACCCGAACATCAACGCGGGCATCGAGGACAAGATCCTGAAGGGCGACCTGTACCGCAGGATCATGGAGGGTTTCCGCCGACGCGTCGAAGAGCGCAAGACGAGGCAGTGGTGACACAGAGAAGGACGTACTCGCTGTTCGAGGCCTGGGGCATCGAGATCGAGGCGATGCTCGTCGACGCGACGAGCTTCGACGTCGCACCCGTCTCCGACCGCGTGCTGCGCGCCGCCGAGGCGCGGCGCACCGGCGCGGATCCGGGGACGCTCCCCTGGATCGGCGACTTCGGCGACGGTCGGGTGGAGTGGTCGAACGAGCTCGTCGCGCACGTCGTCGAGTTCAAGACGGCCGAGCCCGCGACGTCGCTCGAAGGTCTCGCCGACGCCTTTCGCGCGAGCCAACGGCTGTGCGACACGATCGCGCGCGAGGAAGCGGGCGCGCGACTCGTCCCGGGCGCCATGCACCCGTGGATGGACCCGAAGCGCGAGACGACGCTCTGGCCCCACGACAACGCGGAGATCTACGGCGCGTACGACCGCATGTTCGACTGCCGGAGGCACGGCTGGGCGAACCTCCAGAGCGTGCACCTCAACCTCCCGTTCGCGAACGACGAGGAGTTCGGTCGACTCATGGCGGCGATCCGCGTCGCGCTGCCGCTCGTCCCCGCGCTCGCCGCGGCGTCGCCGGTGATCGAGGGCCGCTCGACCGGACTGCTCGACAACCGACTCGAGGTCTACCGCACGAACTCCGCGAAGGTCGGCGCGATGACGGGCGACGTCGTGCCCGAGCAGGCCTTCGACCGCGAGACCTACAAGCGACTCGTCTTCGACGCGATCGACGCGCAGCTCCACGCGATGAAGGCCGACGAGGTCCTGTTCGGCGTGGAGTGGACGAACGCGCGCGGAGCCATCGCGCGCTTCGACCGCATGGCGATCGAGATCAGGTTGATCGACGCGCAGGAGTGCGCCGCGGCCGACGTCGCCGTCGCCGCCGCGGTCGCCGGTCTCGTGCGCGGGCTGGTCGACGGCCGGTGGTCGTCGAGCGAGCGCCAGCGCGAGTTCGCGAGCGCGCCGCTGGTCGCGCTGCTCGTCGACGCGACGGCGCGCGCCGGAGCCGCCGTGCTGCCGGGCGCGGAGTACGCCGCGCTGTTCGGTCTCGAGGGCGACCCGCCCGCGACGGCGCGCGACCTGCTCCGGCGGCTCGTGCCGGGTTCGTTCGCGGGTCCTGCCGAGCTCGAGGCGCCGCTGCAGGTCGTGCTCGACCGCGGCACGCTCGGCGAGCGGATGGTCGCGGCGCTCGGCGGTCCCGAGGTGCGTGAGCCGTCGCGCGACGCGTTGCGCTCGCTCCTCGGGCGCGTGTCGGACTGCATGCTCGAGGGCGCGTCGTTCCTGCCGTGAGCCCGCGTCCCCGCGCGTTCGTCGTCTCCGCCGAACACGCGAGCGCGCGCGTCCCGGCGCAGCTGCGCGGCCTCTTCGCGAGCCGCACGGCGCGCGCCGCGCTCGCGTCGCACCGCGGGAGCGACCCCGGCACGACCGAACTCGCGCGCGACCTCGCGCGCGCGCTCCACGCTCCCGTGTTCGTCGCCGGCGCGTCGCGCCTCGTGTGCGACCTCAACCGCTCGCTGCACCACCCGAGGCTCTTCTCGGAGTGGACGCGCGACCTCGACGCGGCGGCGAAGGAGCGCGTTCTCGCGCGGTACTGGCACCCGCACCGCTCGGCGGTCGAGGACGCGGTGCGCCGCGGGATCGACGAGGTCGGGCGCGTCGTCCACCTCGCCGTGCACTCCTTCACGCCGGTCCTCGACGGCGAGGCGCGCACGATGGACGTCGCCTGGCTCTACGACCCGCGTCGCCGCTCCGAGCGCGAGTTCACGGAGCGCTGGCGCGACGAGCTCCACGCGCTCCGTCCCGACCTGGTCCTCGCCCGCAACCGACCCTACCGGGGCACCGCCGACGGATTCACGACCCACCTGCGCCGACACCTGTCGGATCGGATCTACTCCGGCATCGAACTCGAGGTCTCGCAGCGACTCACCCTCGGTCCTGCCGCCGAGTGGCGCCGCCTGCGACGCGATCTCGAGGCGACGCTCGTCGCGGCGTTCGCGACGTCCCGACCGACCTGAACACCTGCGACCCACGACATGGCGAGCGACCCCGAAGCGATGGCGGCGACGATGATCGCCAACCTGAAGGAGAAGACCGGCAAGACCCTCGAGCAGTGGGTCGCGCTCGCGAGGAAGAGCGGCGAGTCGAAGCACGGCGCGATCGTGAAGTGGCTGAAGGGCGAGCACGGCATGACGCACGGCTACGCGAACCTCGTCGCGCACTCCGTGCTGAACCCGGCGGGCTCCGCACCGGCGGGCGACGACCTCGTCGCGGCGATGTACGCGGGCAAGAAGGCGGCGCTGCGGCCGATCCACGAGGCGCTCGTGAAGGCGGCGAAGGCGCTCGGCAAGGACGTGGAACTCGCTCCGAAGAAGACGTACGTCAGCCTGAGGCGCTCGAAACAGTTCGCGCTGATCCAACCCTCGACCGCGACGCGCGTCGACCTCGGTCTGAACCTGCGGGGAACGGAGCCCACGGGAAGGCTCGAGGCGTCGGGTTCGTTCAGCTCGATGTGCACGCACCGTGTGCGCCTCGAGTCGCCGAAGGACGTCGACGCCGAGGTGAAGGCGTGGTTGAAGGCGGCCTACACCGGGGCTTGACGGAAGCGATCCGAGGACGCGCGCTCGTCCGAACGCGTTGCGCGATCGTGCCCGATGCACCGCTCCGTGAGCGCGCCTCTACCATGTCACCGGGCCGATGGCGCCGCACGTCGCGCGCGCCGCAGCCCTCGAGAGAGGACGGAGGTCCTTCCATGCAACGCACCACCACCTCCACGCGCGGTCGCTCGTCGCGAGCGATCCGCACACTCGCCGCCGCCGCGCTCGCCCTCGTCTTCACCGGCGCCGTCGACGTCCGCAGCGCGGACGCGTCGACCGCGACGTCCGTGATGTCCGGGCGCGCGAAGGGGAGCTGGGAACTCCCGCCGTCGTTCACCACGAGCGGCGTTCTCGGGGGTCACTTCTTCGACTCCTCGGGCTCCGTCATGTGGGACGTGGACGGCGAAGTCGTCGAGACCCAGACGAGCCCGCCGGCGCTCGCTCTGCGGATCGGCTACTACTTCGCGGATCTGAACGACCCGACGTCGACCGCCGCCTTCCCGAAGTACTCGGTGGCCGGCAACTGGTCGGCGCTCCAACTGACCGGCCAAGGCACGTTCGACGGCTACATGGGAGTGCAGTTCTCCCCGGCAGGTGCCGTCTTCCTGATCGGCCAGGTGAGAGGGAAGTTCTCCGACCCTCCCGCGATCCCCGGTCCGGGTCGGTTCTCGGCGATCTGGCGCGCCGACGTCTGACGGCGGACATCCGAACCCGGGCGACGCAGCCCGGGCGACGGGCCCGCGCACCCCTCGGTGCGCGGGCCCGTTGCGTCGGCGGTGCGCGGCGCGCCACCATGTCGGCGCGCCGCTGCGCCCCGACGCGTGAACCTCGCCCTCCTCGGACTCTCGCTCTACGTCCTCGCGCAGCTCGCCATCGGCGTGTGGGTGTCGCGGCGGATCCGCACCGAGGAGGACTTCTTCGTCGCGGGCAGGCGCGTCGGACCCTTGCTCGCGGGAGCCTCGATCTTCGCGACGTGGTTCGGTGCGGAGACCTGCATCGGAGCTGCCGGCCAGACCTACACCGAGGGCGTCGGGTCGCACACGGTCGAGCCCTTCGCCTACGGCGTCTGCCTCCTCCTCTCCGGCCTGCTCTTCGCCGCCCCGTTGTGGCGCCGGAAGATCGTCACGCTCGCGGACCTCTTCCGCACGCGCTACTCGCCGGTCGTCGAACGCGTCGCCGCGATCCTGCTGGTCCCGTCCTCCGTGCTGTGGGCCGCGGCGCAGATCTACGCGTTCGCGCACGTCCTCGACTCGACGTCGATGCACATCGAGCACGACGAGGGACTCGCGATCGCGGCGATCGTCGTGATCGTCTACACCGTCTTCGGCGGACTCCTCGCGGACATCTACACGGACGTGGTGCAGGCCGGGACGTTGGTCGTCGGGCTCGTCGTCGTTGCGTTCGTGTGCTGGGGCGAACTCGCGTCGAGCGGCGGCGTCCTCGCCGCGGTCGAGCGTTCGAGCGAGCTCCGCGCCGCGACGGTGCCTCCTCCGAGCGCGTGGTACGCAGTGCTCGAGGGCTGGTCCGTCCCGAACTTCGGCTCGATCGTCGCGCAGGAGCTGATCTCGCGCACCGTCGCGGCGCGCTCCGAGGGGATCGCTCGGGCGGCGGGGATCGGCGGCGGACTCGCGTACCTCGTCGTCGGGCTGTTGCCGGTGTTGCTCGGCCTCGTCGGTCCGGTGCTCGCGCCGGGGCTCGACGACGGCGAACTCCTCCTGCCGAGCCTGGCCAGGGAGCACCTGCACGGCGTGCTCTTCGTGCTCTTCGCCGGAGCGCTCGTGTCCGCGATCCTCTCGACGGCCGACAGCACGCTGCTCGTCGCGTCGTCGCTCGTCGCGCGCAACCTCGTCGACCGGCCGTCGTTCGACGAGCGCACGCGGCTGCGCGTCGCGCGCGGCGGCGTCGTCGTGTTCGGACTCGCGGCGTGGGGACTGTCCTCCTTCGCGGAGAGCATCTACGACCTGCTCGAGGCCGCGTCCGCCTTCGCGTCGTCGGGGATCTTCGTGATCGTGACCTTCGGTCTGTTCACGAAGCGCGGCGGCACCGCCTCCGCCCTCGCCGCGCTCGTCCTCGGCGTCCTCGTGTGGACGATCGGGACGCTCGCCGGTTGGAGCATGCCCTACCTCGCGTCCCTCGCGGCGGCGCTCGTGGGGTTCCTGGTGTTCGCTGGTGGGCGGGCGCCTGCGGTGACCGCGTCCTCCTGACGCGAGGCGCTGCGCGCGGCGCCTTCGGCGCCGAAGACCACGCAGGAAACACGAAGCACACGGAGGGTCACGAAGGGCTCGATCCCCGGGTGTTCTCCGTGTGCTTCGTGTGCTCCGTGGTTCCCTCTGCGCGGCCCGGAGGGCCGCGCGATCACCACTCGACGAGCACGCTCTCCGAACAGAAGCCCGGACCCATCGCGACGAGGACGCCCTTCTCACCCTTCGCCGGGCGCTTCGCGTCGAAGACCTCGCGCAGCACCATGAGGACGGAGGCGCTCGAGAGGTTGCCCTGCTCGGCGAGGACCTTCCACGCGAGTTCGACGTCCTTCTCGGTGAGTTCGAGCGACGACGCCATGGCTTCCAGGACCTTCGGGCCGCCGGGGTGACACACCCAGCTCGCGATCGACTCGCGCTCGACACCCTGGTCGTCGAGGAACGCCGCCACGTCGCGGCCCAGGAACTCGCGCGCGATGCGCGGCACCTCCTCCGACAGCACGATCTCGAAGCCGCGCTCGGAGATCGTCCACCCCATCACCTCTTCCGTCCCGGGATAGAAGACGGAGCGCGTGGCGAGGACCTTCGGTCCCTCGAGCCCCATCGCCCGCGCCTTCTCCTCCCCCACGACGACCACGGCCGCGGCACCGTCGCCGAACAGGCCGGTCGAGATCAGGTTCGCGGTCGAGAGGTCGCCCTTCTGCACGTTGAGCGAGCACAGCTCGACCGACAGCAGCACGGCGACCTCGTCGGGGTGCCCCTTCACGTAGTCCACGGCGCGCGAGATGCCCGCGACGCCGGCGACGCAACCCAGGCCGAAGATCGGCATGCGCTTCGTGTCGGGACGGAAGCCCATGCGGTTCATGAGCCGCGCGTCGAGCGCCGGGCTCGCGACACCGGTCACCGTCACGTCGAAGATCGCGCGCACGTCGTCGACGCCGAGACCCGCGCGGTCCAGCGCGTCGCGGATCGCGCGCTCGCCGAGGTCGACGGCACAGCGGATCCACGCGTCGTTCGCCTGACCGAACGTGCGGATGTCGGCGTACGCCTCGATCGGCAGCGCGAGGTGGCGGTGCCGGACGCGCACCCGCTCGTGGAGGACGCGCGTGCGACGGTGCAGCTCCTGCGGCGCGTCCACCATCGCCAGGAAGGCCTCGGTCAACGCGCTCTGCGGGTAGCGGTTCGCGGGGAGCGCGCGGCCGACGGATGCGATTCTCATGCTGTGCGCCTCGGAGCGGCGATGGGCCGCGGGAAGAAGAAAGGTGTCCTCGATCGGTAGTCCTCGAACGCGGCACCGTACCGCAGGGCGTAGCGGCGCTCCTTGAGCCGCGGGCCGAGCACGCAGTAGACCGTCCAGACGAGGGCGACGAAGAGATGATCGGGGGTCCAGACGGGCCCCGTCCAGAGAGTCAGCGCGAAGCCGAGGTAGATCGGCTGGCGGCACAGGGCGAACGTGCCCCGTGTCGGCATACCGCCGAAGTTGACCTGCGTGCCGCGGTACATCGCGCGCCAGCCGACGGCTCCCGTCTGCAGTCCGAGACCGCCGTCCTTGAGGGCGACGACGAGGAACAGCCACGAGGCGGCGAAGAGCGGGATCCAGAGCCACAGCAGCGCGCCGTCGGCTCGCCACCACACGGTCCCGGTCGGCGACCACAGCGCGACCGTCACGAGCAGTTGGAGCGCGGCGACGGTCGAGAACGTCGTCGGTGCGAGCGTGCGGCCGTAGCTGCCGGGCGCGAGCGCGACGAGGTGCTTGTGACCCCGGCGCGAGAGCAGGAACGAGTGGATCAGCGGGAACTGCGCGAGGAGCAGTCCGTTCGCGATCCACGCCGCCGTCCCCTCGAAGGGCCCGAGTCCGACCGTCATCCCGCTCCAGAGGGCGAGCACGGCGTAGACGATCGCGACGACGAAGCTCCCGTGGCAGAGAGCGGCGGCGAGGAGCGCGCCGAGCTTGCGGCGCAGCACCGAGGGCGCGGCGGTGTTCACGGCGTCACCTCCGATGGGTCGAGCGCCGGCTTGCGGAAGACGGCGTGGTAGCTGACCGAGGTGTTGCGCGAACGCCGCAGGTGGATCGCCCACGTGCGGATCGTTGCCCACACGCGCGGCGCCTCGCCCTCGAGACGCACGAGATCCAGACCGGCGCGGCTCGCCATCTCCACGAGCTCGTCGGGCGACACGAACATCTCGGCGTCGTGCGTCCCGCGCGGCACGAGTCCGACGCCCTCGGCGAACGTGACGGCGAGGAACTTCGCCCGACGCGTGCGCGCGATCGTGTTGACGAAGAGCACGCCGCCGGGTCGCAGGAGCCGCGCGGCCTCGACGAGGCACCTCGCGGGCTCCACGACGTGTTCGACGACGTCCGAGAGGAGCACCAGGTCGGCGCAGCCGTCGGCCAGCGGCACGTCGACCGCGTCGCCGTTCATGAACGTGCAGCGCCTGCCCGTGCGGCGCGCCTCGTCGGAAGCGGCGCGCGTCGAGGCGCGACTGCGGTCGACGCCGATCACGCGCTCCGCTCGGTCGGCGAGCGGCACGGACAGCAGTCCGCCGCCGCACCCCACGTCGACCAGCAGTCCGACGCGACCGCCGAATTCCTCGTCGACGAGTCGCTCGATCAGCTCGATGTGGAGCTTCTTCGTCGCGCGCAACGAGCGGAACGCGGGGGATCGCTCGTCCCACCACTCGTCCGCGTGCCGCTCGTACAGTTCGAGGTCGTTGGCTATCGCGATCACGGTACGGAACGCCGCCGCAGGACGACGACACCTTCGGCCCCCGACATGCGCAGGAGGTCTCCGGCGACCTCGATCCGCGCAGGCTCCCCGTCCTCGCTCAGGTAGAGCTGGTCGCCGTCGACCCGCCACTCCCCGGTGAGGACCGTGTACTGGTGGACGGGCTGCGTGAGCAGCGCGGCTCCGGTGAAAGTCCCGTCCTCGGCGAAGCGGTAGTGCACCTCGCGCAGCACGGCGGCCGCGGGGCCCTCGATCGACGTGGAGGTGTAGATCCCCGGTACGTCCTCCGACGCACCGGGGACCCACTCGAGCGACGCTTCGACGTCGACGACCTCACGCGCGTCCGAGGACAGGGTTCCCGTCCCGGCGCACGAGGCCGCGATCGGCGCGATGCACAGCAGCGCGATCCCGGCGATGTGGTGTCCGTCCAGCATGGTCGTCGTCCGTCTCGGCGTCCGCCTCGTCCTTCTCCGAAGCCCCTCGCTCACTGCGCGGAGTTCCCTTCGTCGCGCGGGTCGAGCTTCGCCTTCACGGCGATCCACACCCGCACGTCCTCGTCCATCGTGATCAGCCCGAGCTTGTTCGGGACGGGCACTTTCCAGTCGGGCAGGTGCAGCACCGCTTCGCCCGTGAGCGACAGGCGCCGACTCGCGTCGACGGTCGCGGTGACCGGCATCGAGAACTCGCGGTCGACGCCGCGGATCGACATCGTCCCGCGCGCGGTGCCCGTCACCGTCGTCGCCTTCGCGTCGACCTCGCTCGCGTCGAAGCCGCTGAGTTCGAACGCGATGTCGGGGTGGTTCGCGACGTCGAGGTTCTCGAGCATGCCCTCGTCGCGCCCTTCGCTCCCCGTGCGCAGCGTCGCGGCCTCGACGCGGATCGAGCCTGCCGGTCCGGCGTCGGGGTGGGCCAGGTCGAACTCCATCGTGCCCGTGACGGCCTGCGTCGTGCCCGTGAAGTCGTGGATCGTGCTCTTGCCGTCGAAGCCGACGCGCGAGAGCTTCGCGTCGATCGTCCAGTGCCGGCGCTCGTCGAAGCGGAAGTCGTCGGACGGCAGCGTGAACGCGAGGAAGCTCGAGCGCTTCGGCGGTGCCGCGGGCGTCGCGACCTCCTCCGTCACCTCGACGACCTCCTCGGGTGCCGTCGGCGGCGCGTCCGCCTCGGCGACCGAGGTCCCTGCGGCGGCGGTCTCGACGACGACCGGCTCGACGACGACGGTTCCTCCGTCGGTCGGGATGGCGGCGACGGCCGCGCGCAGCGCACGCACCTCGGCGAGCAGCGTCGCGCCGTCGTCGTCCGGGCGCACGCGGCGCACCTCGTCGCGCAGCGCGGCGACGGCCTGCGAGAGTTCCTGCGTCCGCTCCTCGCCGCGCTGGTCGAGCACCCCGAGGTTCGTCTCGAGCGCCGTCGCGAGCGCGGAGACGTCGGCCGCGAGACTCGCGACCTCGTCGCGGAGGAGTGCGACCGGATCGGCCTCGACCGTCCGTTCGTCGTGCTCGCCCTCCTGGACGACGAGGGTCAGACCGTCCTTCGCCATCATCCAGGCGGCGGCTCCGGCGCCGGTCCACCCGAGGAGGGCCGCGACGCCGACCCACGCGAGAAGATTCTTCATCGGCGGCGACCAGGGCAAGCGGCGTGCCGCGCGCCGACTCGCCCGCGAGCGGGGCGGAGGCGGTCCTCCCCTTTCAATCGCTGCAACGTGGTTCCAACTTCTGCATCGCCGAACCCGTCGGACAGGGTCTCCTACGCGCGCGCGAGCGCGGCACGCTTCCTGCCGATGGTGAACCGGTGCAGCGCCGCGAGCCCTCGACCTCGACCGACCTCCTGCGACTCGGAGCGGCCCTCGTGCTGCTCGTCGTCGGTGCGATCGGACAGTTCTCGCTCCCCCTCGACGTCGCGAACCGCGCGATGAAGTCGACGGGGACGCCCGACGCGGAGGTCGCGGCTCGTCGCGAGCGCGAGTTCGGTGTCGACCACGTCGTCGTCGCGTCGATCGAGCCGCGCGGCTCGTCGGTCTCCGGCGACCCGAGCGACGAGGGCGTGCAGGAGTTCCTCGAGACGACGCGCGCCCTCGACGGCGTCGAGCAGGTCCAGGTGCTGCCCGGCACCGACGCGACGGGGACGCTCGTGGCGATCACCCTCGCCGGCGACACGGCGGCGACCGAGCCCGTCGTCGAGCGGATCCGCGCCGGCGCACCGGTCACCCATCGCCTCCACGTGACGGGTCAGCCTGTGGGCGAGGTCGCGATCGCACGGGCGCTCGAGAGCGAGCAGAAGCTCGTCGTGCCCGCGATCCTCGCGATCCTGTGGCTCGCGCTCATGGTCGTGCACCGTCGCCCGACGCTCACGCTCGCGACGCTGCTCCCCGGTCTCGGGGCGATCACCGCCGTCGGCGGCGTGCAGCACGCCCTGGGGCTCGGCATCGACCCCGTCTCGTCGCTGCTCGCCCCCGGTGCTGCTCACCGTCGGCGTCGCGGCCTCGGTGCACCTCGTCGAGCGGCACCTCGACCTGATCGGCAGCGGCACCGATCCGAAGCGCGCGCCCGGGACGGCGGCGCGCATGCTCGCGCGCCCCATGGTGCTCACCACGGCGACGACGGCGGCGGGCTTCCTCGCGCTGTCGACGAACTCGATCCCGGCCGTGCGCCGCTTCGGTTGGTTCGCCGCGTTCGGCGTCGCCGTGGCGATGGCGTGGGCGTTGCTCGTCGTGCCGAGCCTGCTGCGACTGTTCGTCCGCGTCGACCGGCACGGGCGACGCCGCGCACCCCGGCGCGTCGCCCCGGCATCATCGCCAGCTTCGCCGTTCGCCGCATGGCGCGAACCATCACGATCGTGACCGGCCTGCTGTTCTGCTTCCTCGCGTTCGAGGGCACGACGGTCTCGATCGACACGCACCCCGAGCGCGTGCTCCGCCCGACCACCCGTTCCGCGCCGAGACGGACGCGGTCGCCCAGCGACTCGGCGGGATCGAGACGTTCGAGGTGTACGTACCGGCCGACGAGCGCCGGCCCGACACGTTGGCCGCGCTCGCACTCGCCGGCGAGATCGCGCACGAGCCGCTGGTCCGCCCCATGCCCGGTCTCCCGCGGCGGTCGGAGTCGGGCAGCATCCTGCTCACCGCGCTGCTGCACCCCGGCGGCACGGCGGAGCGCGAGCGACTGTTCGCACGCGTCGAAGCCGCGGCGGAGGCGCGCGGGTTGCACGGCGCCAGGGTCACGGGGGCCGCCGTGCGCGTCGCGCGCGACTCGGAGGAGCTCGTCCGCGACCAGCGCCGCAGCTTGTTCGCGATGGTGCTGTTCGTGTGGATCGCGCTCGCGATCGGGTTCCGCTCGATCAAGCTCGCGGTGATCGGCATCGTCCCCAACGTCGTGCCCATCGCCGCGTTGTACGGCGGCCTCGCACTCGCCGGCCGACCGCTGTCCGCGTCGACCGCGATGATCGGTACGGTGTTCCTCGGCCTCGTGGTCGACGACACGATCCACTTCCTCCACGGCTATCGCGCAGCGCGCGAGCGCGGACTCTCGCCGCGCATGGCCGTCGCGAGCGCGTACTCGCGCTCGGGACGCGCCATCACGGTGACGACCGCCGTGCTGTGCCTCGGCTTCGGCGCAGCGGTGATGGGACGACTCGAGACGACGATCGAGTTCGCCGTCGTCAGCGCGCTCGTGATCCTGCTCGCGTGGATCTGCGACCTGCTCGTCCTCCCGGCGCTCCTCATGCTGGGGTCGCCGATCCTGCGCAGCAACGCGCCGCGCACCAGACGCTTCTCGCTCCCATGGATCGAATCCACGACGTGATCGTCGTCGGCGGCGGACCCGCCGGCGCCCAACTCGCGATCCGACTGGCACGCGCCGGTCGCGACGTCGTCGTGCTCGACCGCATGCGCTTCCCGCGCGCCAAGCCGTGCGGTGAGTTCCTCGGTCCGGAGTGCATCCCGATCCTCGACGAGCTCGGCCTCGTCGAGCCGGTCCTCGCGGCCGGCGCACGCGCGATCCGCTCCATGACGCTCGTCGGACACGGCCGTCGGACGAACGGTCGCTTCGGCACCATCGGCCGCAGCGCGGCGCAGGCGCCGGAGGGCCGCGCGCTCAGCCGCGAGGCGCTCGACGAACTCACGCTGCGGGAGGCCGAGCGATCGGGCGCCGACGTCCGCGAGGGTTGGTCGGTCGGCGGCCTGCTGCGCGACGCGTCGGGCGCGGTGACGGGCGTTCGCGCCACGGACCCCGGCGGCGAGAGCCGCGAACTCCGCGCGCGCTTCACGGTCGGTGCCGACGGCATCCGAAGCCGCGTCGCGCGCGAACTCGGCACGTTCTCGCGCGTGGACTGGCTCGACCGCATGGCGCTCTCCGTCCGCGTCGAGGACGCGCCGGTGCACGACCGCGCCGAGGTGCACTTCGTGCCGGGCGGCTACTTCGCGATCGCACCGATCGAGGGCGGGCGCTCGACGCTGAACCTCGTGCTCGACCGCGCGGAGTTCGGGGGCGGGAGGAGCGTCCTGCGCGAACGGATCGAGGACCGGCTCGAGCACGCTCCCGAGCTGCGCGCCTGGCTCCCGCCGATCGCCGACGACGCGGAGATCCTCGCGATCGGTCCGCTCGCCTGCCGCACACGCAGCGCCAGGTCTTCGACGGCGCCGCACTCGTGGGCGACGCGTGCGGGCCAGGTCGACCCGCTGACGGGCGAGGGTCTCTACATCGCCATGCGCGGCGCGGCGCTCCTCGCGGAGAGCCTCGCGAGCGCGCTCGCCGCGGGTCGCACCGACGCAGGCGCGCTCGCGCCCTACGCCCGCGCGCGCAAGCGCGAGTTCGCGCACCGCCGCGCGCTCGCGCTGGCCCTCCAACGCGGACTCCGGCACCCCTCCGTCGTGGGCGGCGTCCTCGCCGTGCTCGCCGCGCGTCCGCGCATCACGGACCTCCTCATGGGGATGACCGGGACGTCGGTGCCGCCGCGCGAACTGCTGCGTCCCTCCGTCTGGTACGACCTCCTCCGCCGACCCTCCGCAGCGGCCTCGACGGGAGGCGCACGAGGGTAGACTCCGCGGCGTGCAGGTCCGAGACGCTTCGATCGGGCGGAGATTCGCCTGGTTGGTCGCGATCCTGGTCGCGGTCCCGGCCGCCGTCTGCGCGGGCATCGCGTACCAGGTCTCGGCGATGGATCGCGACGCCGATCGTCTGCTCGAGGAGTCGCGCGAGGCCGCGATCGCGAGCCGACTCGTCGTGCGCATCGACACGTTGACCGCTCTCGTCGAGCCGGACGGCGACGCCCCGCTCCACCCGCGCGTCCGCGCGATCGCGGAGCAACACGTCGCCGCCGCGAAGGAGCTCGTGGCGCAGCTCCAGTCCCCTTCCGAGGACGAGGATCCTTCGCGCGAGGAACACCAGTCCGCCGAGGACGACCTGACGACGGCGATCGACCTCGGACTCGAGCGCACGGAACGGTGGATCGCGCAGGAGCGCGGCATCACCTTCGCGGACGTCCGCGAACAGCTCGAGGACGCGCGGACCCACGCGGTGATCCTGTCCGAGGAGACGCTGCGCGAGTCGGTGCGCGCGGACGCGGACGTCGGGCGCAGGTCGCACGCGGCGCTGGCCTACGCGGTCGGGGCGCTGGTGATCGTGTTGCTCGTCGCGTCGACGGTCTCGGTGCTCGTGTCGCGCACCGTGCTCGGGCCGATCCGCGAGCTTCGTGCCGGCGCCGACACGCTGCGGCGCGGCGAGCTCGGGCACCGGCTGCGCGTGCGCAGTCGCGACGAGATCGGGGAGCTCGGACGCACGCTCTACGCGATGGCGGACGAACTCTCGCAGTCACACGCGGCGCTCGAGCGCAAGATCGAGCAGCGCACGCTCGAACTGATCCGAGCGGCCCGACTCGCCGACATCGGCGTGCTCGCCGCCGGCGTCGCGCACGAGATCAACAACCCGCTGGGTTCGATCGCGTCGTGCGGCGAGGGTCTGTTGCGCCGGGTCGAGGCCGGCGGTGCGACTCCGGACGAGCAGCGCGACTACCTCCGCACGATCGTCTCGGAGGCGTACCGGACGCGCGAGATCACGACGCGACTCCTGAACCTCGCGCGCCCCGCGCCGAGCGCGCACGGGCGCGTCGACGTGCGCGAGCTCTTCGCCCAGGTCGAGGGCCTCGTGCGCCACCTGCTCGAGGAGCGCTCGATGAACCTCTCGATCGAGCTCGCCGATGGCATCGGTCAGGTGGAGGGCGATCCCGGCGAGCTGCTGCAGGTCCTGCTCAACCTCGTCCTCAACGCGCGCGACGCGGGGCGGACCGGAGGCACGGTGCGACTCTCCGCGAGGGACGACGGGAAGGAGCAGGTCTGGGAGGTCCGCGACGACGGCGCCGGGATCGCCGAAGCGGACCTCGAGCGCGTCTTCGACCCGTTCTTCACGACGAAGGCGCAGGGGCTCGGCACCGGGCTCGGGCTCTCGCTCGTGGCGGCGATCGTCGACCGGCACGGGGGCAGCATCGAAGCCTCGAACGCGCCGGAGGGCGGCGCGGTCTTCACGCTGCGCTTCCCGCGTTCGACCGAGGAGACGCTGCGTTGAAGAGTCGCCTGCTGTTCGTCGACGACGACGAGACCTTCCGTCGCACCCTCGCGCGCGAGCTCGAAGGGATGGGCTTCGAGGTGACGTCGTTCGCCACCGGCTCCGGTGTCGTCGAAGCGGTGACGGAGATCGAGCCGGGCGTCGCCCTGTTCGACCTGCGCCTCCCCGACACGACCGGCGTGGAGTTGATGCGTCGTGTCCACGCGGTCGCGCCGGATCTCCCGGTCGTCGTCCTCACGGGTCACGGCGCGGTGCCGGACGCGGTCGCGGCCATGCGCGCCGGCGCGTTCGACTTCCTCACGAAGCCGGCGCCGCTCGACGTCGTCGAGAGCACGCTCAGGCGCGCGTGGACGTTCCGCGAGACGGTGCGCGAGAACCGCTTCCTCAAGCGACTCGTCGACCGCGGCGACGGCGCGAGCGCGATCCTCGGGCAGAGCCCCGCGATCGAGGAGCTCCGCGCGCTGACGGCGAGGATCGCGGCGGGCGACGGCAACGTCCTCGTCCTCGGCGAGAGCGGCACCGGCAAGGAACTCGTCGCTCGTTCCATCCACGCGCAGAGCGTGCGGTCGGAGCGCCCCTTCGTCGTCGTGAACTGCGGCGCGCTCCCCGAGACGTTGATCGCGAGCGAACTGTTCGGACACGAGAGGGGCTCGTTCACGGGCGCGACGCAGCGCAAGACCGGACTGATCGAGGCGGCGAGCGGCGGCACCGTGTTCCTCGACGAGATCGGCGAGCTGCCGATCTCCGTACCGCCCGCGCTCCTCCGCGCCCTCCAGTTCGGCGAGGTCCAACCGGTCGGCGCGAGTTCGGTCCGCCGCGTCGACGTCCGCGTCGTCGCGGCGACGCACCGCGATCCGATGGTCGGCATCCGCGAGGGCTGGTTCCGCGAGGACCTCTACTACCGCTTGTCCGCACTCGTGGTCGAGGTCCCGCCGCTGCGCGAGCGACGCGAGGACGTCGGACTGCTCGCCGCGGCCTTCCTCGAGGCGCGCGCCGTCGGCCGGACGCCGGCCTGGAGCTTCGACGCCGAGGCGGTGGAACTCCTGGCGCGGAACGACTGGCCCGGGAACGTGCGCGAGCTCGAGAACGCGATCACGCGCCTGACCACGCTCGCGGCGGGACCCGTCGTGACGCGCGCGGACGTCGACCGATTCGTGCTCTCGCGCCGCAGGGCGTCGACGGGGGAACTCCCCACGCTCGACCTGGCCGAACTCGAGAGATTGGCTCTGGTCGAGGCGCTGCGGCGCCACGGCGGCGACAAGCGGTCGGCGGCGGCCGAACTCGGTGTGGCGCTGACGACGGTCTACAACAAGCTCTCGCGCTACGGTATCGACGCGAACGACCCGCGCTGAGACCGATGGAGTCGACGAAGAGAAAGGGCTGGATCCTCGACGGCGAACGCGAGCGCCGCGTCGTCGACGGTGTGCGTGCACTCGGAATCGTCCTCGTCGTCGCCTTCCACGGCTCGTTCCTCCTGGCGAAGTCGTTGCCGCGCGAGAGCCTCGCGAACTTCATCGACAGGCTCCCGCCGATCCTCAACGTCGTCTGGCAGGCGCTGGGCTCGGAGATCGTCTTCCTCGCGTCGGGCTTCCTGCTCGCGTACCTGCTCCTGCGCGAGAAGTTGCGCTACGGATCGATCGACATGCGCGACTTCGGGGTGCGCCGTCTCTCGCGCATCGTCCCGCTCTTCCTGATCGCGCTCGGCGTCTACATGCTCGGGCGGAAGTTCCACCTCGACCGCTTCGTGGCCAACCTGTTCTTCGTGGCGCGCGTCACGGGCGAGAAGAACTACATCCCCGTGGGTTGGTCGCTCGAGGTGATGATGCAGGTCTACCTCGCGCTGCCGTTCGTCGTGATGGGCCTCGTCGCCTCGAGGAGGCCGCTGCTCGTCACCGGCGTGCTGGTCGTCGCGAGCGTCGTCCCGCGCTACGTCGCTCTCGCGAGCGACCCCTCGTCGTACGCCGTCGCGTTCCACGAACTCGTCAACGGCAGCGATGCACCGCAGGTCCAGAAGGACCTCTACTACCTCACCTGGTACCGCCTCACGCCGTTCCTCCTCGGCATCGCGGCGGCGATCGTCGCGACGGTCCACCGAGAGCGTGCGACGCGCTGGTTCCGTTCGCCCGTGCGCGCATCCTTGACGTTCCTGCTGGGCGCTCTGCTGTTCGTGTCCGTGGGCTTCCTTCCCATCCACGACCCGGAGGGCTTCGTCTACGACCTGTTCGTCCCCGAGACCTGGCACTGGTTCTGGACGCTCCAGCGCCCGGTCCTCGCGACGGGCGTCGCGCTGATGCTCCTGTCCGTCCTGTTCCACGACCGCGGACCGGTCGGTCTCGCCGGGCGGTTCCTCACGTTGCGCCTGTGGTCACCGATCTCGCAGGGCATCTACTCGATCTACCTCTTCCACTTCGTGTGCCTGATCCCGGCGGCGCTGCTCGTCTTCTCGCCGGCGGTGGTGCGCACGCTCGCGACCGCGGAGAGCTTCGACCGCGTCGCTCTCCAGGAACAGCTCTCGAACTCGCTCGTCGGCGTCACGGTGTGGCACTACCTCGCGATCGTGTTCGTCGCGACCTGGCTCGCGACCAAGCTCGCGGGCTTCCTGACGCGGCGCGTCGAGGTGCCGACGCAGGAGTGGCTGCGTGCGCGCTACCGGAGGGTCCGCCGCGAACTGCTGCCCGAGTTCGCGTCCGAGGAGCTGCACGCGCGTCCTCAGGTCGAGCGCACCGCGCGGATCGCGAACGGCGAACCTCAGCCCCGGTCGAGCGCGAACGCCAGCTGAGCGCCGCGCATCCCGACGACCATCGCGACGACGAAGACGAGCGCCTCGACGTGCAGACCGGCGAGCCCGGCGAGCGCGGGACCCGGACAGAAGCCGACCAGGCCCCAGCCGACGCCGAAGAGGATCGAACCGATCACGAGCGCGGGACCGAGGGAACGCGAGGGTGCCGGCGGGAACGAACCGCCGCACACCGGAGCGGTGCGCCGGACGACGACGCGCCTCCCCACGGCGAAGGTCACGAGCGCACCGGCCATGACGAAGGCGAGCGTCGGGTCCCAGCCGCCGGCGAGGTCGAGGAAGCCGATCACCTTCGACGGATCGGTCATGCCCGAGATCGCGAGGCCGGCGCCGAACAGGAGGCCGGGCACGAACGCGAGGACGTTGCGCGCGTTCACGCCGCACCTCCGGTGAGCACGTGGGCGACGACGTAGACCGTCGCGAAACCCGCTCCCATGAACGACAGCACGGCGACGAGCGAGCGCCGCGATCCGACGGCGAGTCCGCACACGCCGTGACCGCTCGTGCACCCGCCGCCGAGTCGCGTGCCGAAGCCGACGATCAGACCGGCCGCGACGAGTCGCAGCGGATCGTCCGTCACGACGAACGCATCGGCGCCGGGGACGAGCGCGAAGCACAGCGCCGCGCCGGCGAGCAGTCCGAGGAGGAACACCGCACGCCACGTGCGCTCCTCGGCGGAGGAGGTGAACAGTCGCGCGACCATGCCCGACATGCCGGCGATCTTCCCGTGCGTCGCGAGCAGCACGGTCGCGGAGAGGCCGACGAGCACGCCGCCGACGACGGCGGTGACCGGATCGAAGTCGACGATCGTCATGGCGAGGATCCTAACGCTCCGTACGCGCGCTCGTCCGAGGACCGGAATCGAGTTTCCGCGAACCGGAAGCGCCCCGACTCTAGATGTCCGACGGACGCGTCACGCTACGCCCAACGACCACTGCACGTCGGGGCATTCAGCAGGGATCATGGAACGCGCCTCGATCAGCGAGGCCTGACATCACGAGCCGCTCCTCGACCCGACGAGAGCCATGAAGGCAACCACCCACATCCTCGCCCTGGCGTTCTTCGTCCTCGCCGCCGGCCTCGCACCGGCTCAGACCAGCACCACCTACGACAAGGTCTTCACCGGCGACGACCTGATCGGAATCGCCGCGGGTGACCAGCAGTCGCCGCGCATCGCGCACAGTGACGACGGCGCGCTGATGGTCTGGACGGAGTCGCGCACGAAGGTCGGAGGGACGTTCGCGCAGTCCGCCGACGACGTCTTCGCGGCGCGCTTCGACGCCGCGGGACAGCTCCTGAGCCCCGGTCCGATCGTGATCTCGCAGGATGGCGGCGATCAACGCAGTCCGCACGTCGTGTGAACGGGACCAATCCGCTCGTGACCTGGATCTCGCAGGTGCCGAGCCTGACGTTCTACCGCTACGACGTGCACGCCGTGCGGTCGCTCCCGGACGGGACGGTGCTCGATCCGTCGCCGATCACCGTGTGGTCGGCCTCGGGCTCCAGCACGATCTCCTACGACGTCACCGCGATGGGATCGACCTGGGTCGTCATCGCGCAGGACACGTCGGCCGGCAACGGCGGCATCCAGGCGGTTCGCGTCGACGCGAACGGGACCGTGATCGATCCGACGCCCGTGATGTTGGTGCCGCCGACGTTCTTCCTCTACTTCGGCACGTCGGTCACCGCGACCCAGAACCAGCTCCTGCTCGTGTACACGGCACAGAGCAACTACGTGGGTCGGTTCTTCGACGCGAACCTGAACCAGATCGGCTCGAGCTTCACACCCAAGAGCGGCCAGATCTCGTCGAACGGGACGGGCTACTACGTGACGTGGGCGACCGGGAGCGAACGGCGCGGTTCGCCGATGGACACGAACGGCACGCTGCGCGTGCCGAACGGGACCGTGATCGGGTCGACGACCTCGGCCGGAACGCCGCACAAGGACTCCATCGACTGGGACGGGACGTCCTGGTGGATCGCCTGGAACAACGTCATCACCGGGATCGAGGTGGCGCGCGTCCGCGCGAACGGCCTCATCCTCGACCAGGCCTACTCCATCGACCCCGCGGGCGCCTCGACGCACAACACGCCGTCGCTCTGCACGGTCCCCGGCGGAGGCGTGCGTGTCGCGTGGTCCGACTTCGTGGGGACGCCGATCGGTTCGTACGACGTGATGTCGGCGAAGCTCACCGGTCCGACTGCGATCGACCCGACCGAGACGTTGTCGATCGGCGCTCCCGCGCAGACGCGCACCGAACTGGCGGTGGGTCCGAACGACACGTACCTCGTCACCGCGCTGTCCCGCTACGCCGACGCGCACGCCATCGTCGCGTGGGAGCGCGACCGCTACGGCAACCCGCTCGGCGACGCCTTCACGGTCGCGACCGGGAACAATCTCGGCATGGGAGGCGCCGCGTGGAACGGGCAGGAATGGCTCGTGACCTGGGCCGACGACGGAACGATCCTCGGCCGGCGCTACGACGGCTCGCTCGCTCCGATCGACGGATCGCCGTTCACCGTCATGAGCGGCTTCTCCGCGGACGTCTCCGCGCTCGGTGACGACTTCCTCGTCGTCGGGACGGACTACGGCACGAGCATCCAGTTCCTTTTCCCGTTCGCGATGCGCGTCGACGGTCCGACGGGAGCGCTGCTCGACCCCCAACCGATCCTCCTCGGCCAGTCGTTCGCGCAGCTCCCGCGCGTCGTCACGGTCGCCGGGAAGTGGCTCGTCACGTGGCAGCGCAACTTCACGCACGACGACCCGCAGGCCGCGATCGAAGCGGCGTTCGTCGACGCGACGGGTGCGACCGCGGGCTCGTTCGTCGTCCTGCAGGCGACGGGCGGTCAGCCCGACGTCGCGACGAACGACAGCGAGGTGCTGTTCGTCTGGCGCGGGGGCTCGCTCTCCAACGCGAACAACTCGGTCCGCGCGCGCCTCATGGACGCGACGGGCTCGTTCCTCACTGCGGACTTCCTCGTTTCCGACGCGGGCGGTCGCCGCTTCGACTCGCCGTCGCGGAACGGCGACGACTTCCTCGTGGCATGGGAGGACATGCGCGATCGCACGTCCTTCTTCGACGAGCGCACCTGGATCTACGGTGCACGCGTCTCGACGGGCGGTGCCGTGCTCGACCCGGGCGGCTTCCCGATCGCGGCCGGCGGCGACCTCGGACAGGACCCGGCGGCGGCGAGTATCGACGGTGACGTCCTCGTCGCGTACGCGCGGTTCGACAGCACGCCGGGCGTCGCATCGTGGCGCGCGAGCGCGCGTCGCGTCGGCTTCTGGCAGGATCTCGGCGAACATCTCGCGGGGACGAACGGCGATCCGGTGCTCGACGCACTCGGCGATCGCGCTCCGAACTCCACGTTCACACTCCAGGTCTCGAACGCGGCGCCGGTCGCGTTCGGCTGGTACGTCATCGGGACGAGCGAGATCGCGTTGCCGATCTTCGGCGGCGTGCTCACGCCCTCGCCCGACTTCCTGCTCGCGTACGCGACGGACGGACTCGGCGTCTCCTCGCTGACGCACACCTTCCCCGCGACCATCCCGCCCGGGACGTCGCTCTACCTGCAGGCCTGGACGATCGACCTCGCCGCGACGCAGAGTCTCTCGGCGAGCAACGCGGTGGTGCACACCGCGCCCTGACACGGACCCGTCCGATCGAGCGGACGGCGCGTCACCGTCGGTCCGGCGGCGCGCCGTCCACACCGCCGGAATTCATGCACTCGACCCATCCGCGTCGCCGCGCGTCATCGAGAAGATCGACGTCGCGTTGCCCGCGTCGAACGCGAGGTCGAGCGTGCCGTCGGGAAGGCGCCGGCGCGTGATGAACTCGTGGAACGAACCCGGGACCGTGCGGATCTCGAGACCGCCGTCGTCGGTACGGAACAGACGTTCGACGGGAGCGGCGCGCAGCGCGGTCTGGAGAACCCGCCCGGACGCGGAGACCTCCACGCGGTCCTTGATCGGTCGACCCAGCTCGGCCTGACGCGCGGCGACGGCGTGCACGTCTTCGACGCGGTCCGTCGCGTGGTTGAAGGCGTTGCCCTCCGTCGCGATCCAGGCCATCTCGGCGCTCTCCGCGAGCAGGTGTTCGTAGTCGGACCGGCTCGGCGCCGCGTGCTGTCGGTCGAAGCAGCCGACGACCTCGGGCAGGACGCGCGCCGCGGCGTCGACGGTGGTCCAGCCGTAGCGGCCGATGCGGTCGAGCTCGACCAGCGCGTGCCGCGAGAGCGGGTCGCGACTCGCTCCGACCACGCGCTGCACCGCGGCCCCGAACGCGTCGGAGAAGCGCTCGGGATGCAACTCGCTGACGAAGAACTGCGGCACGTCCTCCGGGAGGTCGGCGTGGCGGTAGGCGTGCCCCGTCATGCCGAGACGCGAGAGGTCGTAGGACTCGGCGCGGCCGTAGCCGAGGGGCTCGAGGACGCGCGCGATCGCAGCGGCTCCGGTGGGGAGTGCACCGCAGGGCGCCGCGACCGTGCGGAGCGCGCCGTGGTCGAACACGAGGCGTTCGCCCCGGTCCATGAGTTCGGTGACGTAGAGACGCGCGTACGGAACGCGAGCCAGGACGTCCTCGAGGAGGAGCGCGGCGAGGGCGAGCGCCACCTCGCTCCGCGTCGCGCGACCGGCGCCGACCGAGGGCAGCGCGCGCGGCCAGGCGAGGGTTCGCAGGACCCGGCCCGCTCTCCAGGGACCGAGCACGGCTTCGAGCAACTGCTGGACGGCGACGGGGTGGCTTCCTCGCATGCGGCCGACCCGGCGCCCTCCTCTCGCGCGGGGTCCCTCCACGTTGAAGCTGCCCCACGATCGGGCTCGGGGCGAATCGAAGAGCGAGACTTCGATGGGCGATGGCGCGAGGCGCGACCGTCCGTCGCCCGGCGGGAAGGGAGCGGGTCGGGCGACTGCAGGTCCCCCGGGACCCGCACTACGACCGACCGCCGGTCGGAGCGGGCCCGGAACGAGCCCCACGGCCCGTCACCGAGCCCCGCTGCGGACGACCGCAGGTCCAGCCGGACCTGCGGTCGTCCGGGACGCGGGGTCCTCGGGACCGGCCGCCGCGTCGGCAGGGACTGACCGATCCGACCCGTCCGGTCTAGAGTTTCGGAGGCAGCCGAACGTCGCCAACCACGACCGGCCCCCGAGCTCGCCCCGAATGAAGCCCCCCCTCCTCGTCGTCGCGACGCTCGTCGCCACGACCCTCGCGATCGCGAACGCGTCGGCCCAGACCGCGCCCACCCCTCCGAAGCCCAACGTGATCGTCGTCGTCTGGGACGACGTCGGTTGGGAGGACGTGATCGTCGCCCGGACGCCGGTGCTGGACGCCTTCTCGCCGGCGTCGCGCATCTACGTCAACCACCGGAGCTGCCCGATCTGTTCGCCGACGCGCGCCGGTCTGCACTTCGGGAGACTGCCCTCGCGCGACGGGTGCGGTGCCGGTCTTCACGTGCTGTCGCTGCTCGACCACGGCGTCCCGAAGTCGACGGAGTCGCTCGCCGAGCGCCTCGGCGCCGAGGGCTACGCGACCGGCATGTTCGGCAAGTGGCACGTGTCGACGGTCAACGACGTGCAGAACGTCCTCACGGCCGCGAACGAGCACGGCTACGACACGTGGCGCGCCGGGAAGACCGCGTCGATCTCGACGACCGGTTCGCACTACAACTGGCCGCGTATCGACGACGGCGTGGAGACGACCGAGACGACCTACGCGAGCGAAGCCGTGAACGACGCGTTCGTCGCCTGGTGGAACTCGACGCCCGGTCCGAAGTACGCCAACGTCTCGATGTTCGCGCCGCACGTGCCCTACGACGCGGCGCCGCCGCACCTCCTGCCCGTCGGCTACCCGACGCCGACCACGCCGAGGGAGAAGTACGAGTCGTCGATCACCGCGCTCGACACGCTGCTCCTCGAGATGGCGGTCGCGATCCTCCCCGACCTCTCGAACACCTACGTGTTCCTCGTGTCGGACAACGGTCCGCCCTCGGACATCGCGCTGCCCACGACGAAGTGGGACGAGCACAAGGGCTGGCCGTACGAGGGCGGCGTGCTCGTGCCGCTGCTCGTCTGGGGCCCGGGCGTGCTGCCCGGCGTCGAGCCGTCGTTGGTGCAGTCCGCGGACGTCCCGGCGACCGTGTGCGACCTGCTCGGTGTCGCGGCACCGTCGACCGCGCTCGACTCCGTGAGCTTCGCGGCGACCCTGTCCGGACTCGCGGGCAAGCGCACCGACCTGTTCACGCACGCCTTCTCGATCGGCAGCACCCTGCCGTTCGACACGGACCGTTGGGCCGTCGTTCGCAAGAACGGACTCAAACTCGTCTCGATCGACGGGGTGCTCGAACTGTTCGACCTGAAGAACGATCCGACCGAGCAGAACCCGCTCGACCTCGGTGACTCGCACTGGTCCACGGCGGCAGCGTTGCTCCAGGCCACGGCCGACGCGATCCTCGGGCCGACCTGGCCGAACTGACGGGTCGACGCGGGACGGGCTGGAACGCGCGACGGGGCGCCGGACTCAGCGTCCGGGCAGCGCCCACAGACCGACGGCCGCCGCGATGCGACCGTCGGGTGCGAGTTCGACGACGTTCGTGCCCTCGACGAGCACGCCGCCGTCCGGCGTACGCGCGACCCAGTCCCACACCGCCGTGCCCTGGCAGTGGCGGACGGGCCCTGTGCGTTCGATCGCTGGAGCGGCGCCGTGGGCGCGCGCCGCTTCGAGGTGCTGCGCGAACTCCGCCGCGCCGCGGACGCACGCGAACGTGTCGCGGAACGTGAAGTCGTCGGTGACGAGCGCGGCGATCGCCGCCGTCCGCGCTTCGACGCCGTCGGTGGTCTGCGCCGCGAAGAAGCGGTCGGCCAGGTCGTCGAGGTCGCCGTGCTGGGCACTCGCCGCGACGTTGGCGAAGACGGCGAGCTGGTAGCGCCAGCCCGGGACGTGCGCGTCGCGCGCGCTCGCGTCGTCGAAGCGGTGCACGAGGTGCAGCAGCGTGCCGAGCGGGTGCGGGTCGAGCACGATCTCGACGGTGCTCGCACCGGGCGGGATCGGGCCGGCTCCGTTCTCGTAGCCGTAGGTGAAGACGACGCGGCGCTCCGGCTCGATCGCGAGCACGCTGCCCGACACCGCGACGCCGTTCGGGTAGACGATGCGCACGGCACCGCCGACCCTCGGGTCGATGTCGGATCCCGCGCCCCACCACGCGGCGAAGCGCGCGGGCTCGGTGAACGTCGCGAACACGGTCGACGGGAGCGCGCGGATCAGGACGGTGCGTTCGAGGGCGTGGGGTTGCATGGCGGTGGACGGCGTGGCTGTCGCCGTGGATCACTTCTCGTCGTTCGCAGGCTCCTTCGGCGCGCGGCGCGACGCGCGGTCCGCGCGCATCGCTTCGTCGCGCAGTCGTTGGAGCGCGTCGTCCCACATCGCTTCGAGCGCGAAGCGCAGCGGACCGACGGCTTCCGGCACCGCGCGGTAGAGGCGACGGCGTCCGTCGCGACGCGCGACGACGAAGCCCGCCGCCTCGAGGGCGCGCAGGTGCTGCGACACCGCGCCGAACGTCACGTCGCCGAGCGCGCGGTGCACCTCGCCGGCGGCGAGCTCGCGCCCCCAGACGAGACGGAGCACCGCGCGCCGCCGCGGCGAGCGCAGAACGTCGAAGGGGTCGGGCACGCCCGTCACTTTAGCTACGCCTAAATCGGTGGCAAGACCTCCGACCGAACCTGGTCCGTTTGATCCGAGGGTCCACCCTCGCTATCGAGCCTGGAGCCCCGGAGAGCGCCGCTCCGTCCGTCTCCGAGAGTCCAACTGAACCTGGTTCGTTTGGTCCAGAACCAGATTCGGTCGATCGAGCGGCGCTCCGGCCCGGCGCTGACGCCCGAGCTGCGCCCTCGACCAAGGCTCACGACGACTGCGGGTCCGCGGGGACTCACCGTCGTCTCGACCGAAGGTCGCCGATCCCCGTCGGCTCGCTTCAGCGCTCGTCCGTCGGCGGTGCGAGCGCGGGGCGCGCGGCGACGATCGACGCGGCGCGCGCACGCAACTCGTCACTCGCGACCTCGGAGTCGACGATCCCCAGTGCAGCGACGTAGCGGAGTTCGAGGTTCGGTCCGTCGAGCAACGTCTCCGCGACGTCGGTCGCCCCGACCGACGCAGGGAGTGCGGTGAAGCACTGGTCGACCACGCGGTAGGGCAGTGCTCCGGTCTCGCGGACGTCGCGGCGAAGACGGTCGACGAAGAGGAACACGACGTGGCGAGGTGCGTCGCTCTCGTCGCCGAACCAACACTCCGCCTCGAGGCTCCCGCACACGTGCCAGTGCCACAAGGCCTCCGCCCACAGGTCGGTCGCACGCGACCCGAGCGGTTCGAGGAGATCCTGGAAGTCGTCGAAGGTCGGCCAACCGATCGGGAAGCGCGGCTGCTGCATGTACGCCGCCGTGACCTCGGGCAGCACGGCGACGCCGAGACGTCGGACCTCGGCGCAGACGTCGTCGGGCCACCAGTTCTCGCCGAGGTGGAAACGCAGCGCGCCGGCGTACGCCGCTCGCTCCGACTCCATGGCCTCGAGGACGACGCGAGCGGACCGTGCCGTTCCGTCCTCCGTGCTCGCGGCTCGCGAGAGGAGCGCGACGACTCGCTCACGCGCGACGTGCACGACGGCGTCGATGCGATCTCGCAGGAGCTCACGAGCCTCGTCGTCGATACGCTTCTCGTCGCCCACGAGCGCGGGTGCTCGCCGCGAACGAGGCGCGCGCTCGGGTCGCGCGCGGACGAAGCCCTCGGGATCCGTGATCAGCTGTTCCACGAGTCGCGCGACGCGTGGGCGCGGTTGCGTCTCGACCAGCTCGACCTCGGCCAATGCCGCGATCCAGCGCGGATCGAACTCCGCTCTCCGCGCGAGCGCCTCCAGCGCCCAGTGGCGAACACCCTCCGGTGCGTCCGCGCGCACGCGGCGCAGCGCCTCGATCGCTCCGTCCTCCTTCCCCTTCACGAGCGGCGACAGCCGCGCCAGGACGAAGGCCGCCACCGTGGCCACCTCCTCGTCGGGGTCGGCGAGCGCACGACCCAGCGCGGCTTGCGCCCTCGGCTCGACCAACGTCGACAGGATCCGGAAAGGCCGCGAGCGCGGGTGCCCGGTCCCACCGTGCCACGTGTCGAAGCCGATGTGCTGGAAGTCGCTCGGGTCGAGCTGGTGCACGTTCGAGTTCGCGGCGAAGCCGGCGATCGCGAGCCGACGCACCTCGACATCGGCGGATTCGAGTGCGCCGCACAACGCGTCGACGCCGTCGGGCAGTACTTCGCCCAGGGCCCGCGCGGCAGCGCGCCTCGTCCTGTCGTCGGCGTCGTCGAGCCTCGCCGCGAGTCGGTCCGCGACGCCCTTCGACCCGTGCGCGGCGAGCATCCAGCCGATGTCGAGCAGCTGCTCGTCGTCCGCGACCGCCCATTCCGCGACGACGTCGAACGACTCCCCTCCCTCGGGCAGGATCGTGTACAGCACCGACTCCCACTCGACGCCGTGCTTCGTCGTCCGCCCTTCGCGGGCCCACGCGAGCATGCGCTCGAGCCCCTTGCGGCCGCTCCCGCCGAGCGCGTGCACCATCTCGTCCCACAGCGCTTCCCACGCTTCGTGCGACGCGTCGGGATCGACCTCGCCCCACGCGGACCACACCGCCGGATGCACGTCCTCGACGGACCCGGCGAGGAACTCGAGCGACTCGGACGCGCGCGGGCCCATCGCTCGGAACGTCGCCAGGATCGCGACCAACGAAGGCACGTCGTCGCGGTCCTCCGCCCGGACCAGTTCCGCGTAGCGCGACTCGAGAGCCGGCCGCGCGGCGTCGGCGTGCTCGACGAGACGTGCGCGCGCCCGTTCGGCGCGCGCGTCGTCGGTGCCGACGAGCTCTTCGATCCAGCGCTCGACGTCGCGAGGCGTCGCGGGCGGCGCGTCCTGCTGCGGAGCGACGGTGATCGGGAACACGGCCAGGACGAGGAGCGAGAGTGCGTCGAAGAACTGCATGGATGGCCTCCGCCTCCATCCTCCCTGCGGCGAAACCCGCCGACGTATCCCGCGGGTAACGCAGCGCGCGGTGCGAGCCATACTCCAGGGATGCGGACGCTCGCCACCGTCACGGCACTCCTCGTCCTCGCGGCGTGCGCCGCCGTGCGAACAGCGCCTTCGGGCCCGGTCATGCCGTACGCGCACGCGCTCGTCGCCGCCGAACCCGTCGCGTTGGGAGCACGCGAACGGGCGCGACGCGTCGGAGGTCGTCGCGACGACCCCGTGGCTGCGCTCGCCCTTCCCCTTACCCCGAGGCGTTGCCCTCGTGGAACGTCGACGGCGTGCCCCGGTTCCGGGTCGAGATGCAGGTCGCGAGCGACGACGGCGAACGCTCGCCCTGGCTCCTCGTCGGAGCGCAGCACGGTTTCGAGGTCTCGAACCCCGTCGTCGACGCGAACGGCTCGCGCATCGCGACCGACCACCTCGTCGGTGACTCGAAGTGGAACAGCGCTCGACTCCGACTCGTCGGCCGACCGGTCGCGGGCCACGACATCGGCGACATCGCCTCCGCCCGAACCTGGATCTGCTTCACGGACCGCACGGGCTCGACGCCCGCGACCTTCGACGACGGTCCGGAACCGCCGCGCGCGCTCTGGCAGCGCGCACTCGACGTCCCCTTCCGCAGCCAGCGCGACAACGGCCCCGCGCTCGCACCGCGCACGTGCAGCCCGACCTCGCTCGCGATGGTGCTCGCGTACCACGGCGTCGACGTCCCCACGACCGAGGTCGCGGAGCGCGCTTTCGACGACGAGCACGACATCTACGGCAACTGGCCGTTCAACACCCAGGCGGCGTGCGACTTCGGCCTGCGAGCGCACCTCGAGCGCTTCAACGACTGGCGCGCGGTGCGTCGCCGGATCGCGAACGACCAGCCGCTCGTGATCTCGATCACGGCCGACGTCGGGGAGCTGCGCGGCGCGCCCTACGCGTCGACGCCCGGCCACCTGCTCGTGATCCGCGGCTTCGACGCGAACGGCGACGTGCTCGTCGCCGACCCCGCCGCGCGCGACGGGGCGACCGGGCTCACGACCTACGCACGCGCGGACCTCGAGACGGTGTGGATGCGCAAGGGCGGGACGGCGTACGTCGTCGAGCCCGCCGCCTCGCGCTGAGACACGCAGCCGCGGGAGGAACGGAGGCGACGACGGGCACCTCGAACGGGGCGTCCACCGGCTGCTCGCTCGACCGCCGGGTCGCTCCGACGACTGCGGGTCCCCCACGACCTCCGGTCTTCCCCGCTGCTACGATTCGAGCATGGCCGTCTACATCGCCGGGACCGGCGTCCACCACCCCGAGGAGCGCATCACCAACGCGGACCTCGAGAAGATCCTCGACACGAACGACGCCTGGATCCAGTCGCACACCGGCATCCAGGAGCGGACGAAGGCTCCGGAGGGCATGTTCGCGTCGGACCTCGGCGCGCTCGCCGTCGTCGACGCGCTGCGCGAGGCGAACTGGCAGGCGAAGGACCTCGACCTGATCGTGTGCGCGACGTCGACGCCCGACACGCTCGTCCCGCCGACGGCGTGCCACATCGGGAAGAAGCTCGGCATCAGCCCGCCGAGCTTCGACGTCGACGCGGCCTGCGCCGGCTTCCTGTTCGGACTGTCGACCGCCGTGCCGATGGTCGAGAGCGGACGGTTCAAGCGCGTCGCGCTCGTCGCGACGGAGCACTACACGCGCTTCGCCAACTACGAGGACCGTGCGACGTGCATCTTCTGGGGGGACGCGGGAGCGTGCGTGCTGCTCCAGCCCGAGAAGCCCAAGTCCGGCTTCGAGATCGTCGACTTCGACATCCAGTCGATGACCGAGGGCACGGACTACGTGAAGGTCCCGGTGCGCGGCTACGTCGAGCAGGACGGGCCGATGGTCAAGAAGTACGCCGAGAAGGGCTTCGTGCAGAGCGCGACGACCATCCTCGAGCGCAACGGCCTCACGCCGAACGACGTCGACGCCTTCGTCGGTCACCAGGCGAACTACCGCCTGCTCGAGATCGTGATCGAGAAGCTCGGCATCCCGGCCGAGAAGCACTGGCACACCGTCAGGCTCTACGGCAACCGCGGAGCCGCGGGAGCGCCGGCCACGCTGATCGGCAGGTCGCGCGAGTCGAAGCTGCCGAACGGTTCGCTGCTGCTGATGACCGTGTTCGGAGCGGGCTTCTGCATGGCGAGCGCGCTCTTCCGGTCGATCGCGGACGAGTGACGGTGCCGGGGGAGCGCGTCACGCTCGCGCGTCAGGTCATTCGACGACCACGATCGACCCCGGCCCGCCCGTCGTGAAGGTGTTGCCGTTCACCGGCACGACGTACTCGGTGTCGGGCAGCAGACTGCGGTAGAGGAGCCGCCCGTCCTCGAGCACCTCGGCGCGCCAGAGGTACTCGAAGTGCTCGGGTGCGCCGACGGGCACGACGCAGGACGCGCCGCGATCCTCGGGGTCGTACTCCTCCCAGTCCGCCGGCACGATCGCGTTCGCGGCGAGGACGACGTCGACGCGCGCCTCGACGTCACCGCTCTCGGGGATCACGAGGTCGACGCAGCCGTAGAACGAGGCATTGCCGTCGTTCGTCGTGCTCGCACCGGGGTCGACGGCGCCGTCGCCGTGGGCGAGCAGGAAGTAGGCGCAGGGGCCGGTGCGACCGAGCTCGTCGTAGTGGAGTTCCCAGGGCGCTGCCCCGTCGGTGCGGATGGGCGGATCCTCCTTCGACAGACGACTCGAGCTCCAACTCTCCATGTCCTTGTAGACCCACGTCACGGCGAGCTCGCTCGCACTCGGCGTCGCAGGAACGGTCGCGCTCAACACGAGGCGCGGATACTCCGCGAAGCGCAGCACTCCGCCGATCGTCGTGTCCACGTGGAGATCGAGCGCCGTCGGCCCGATCCATCCCACGCAGCGCATCCCGTCGAGCGCAGCCGTGTCCGACGCGTAGCTGTTCGGTTCGAGCGTGTACTCCCCGCGTGGCAGGCCCCGGATCGTCACGGGACGGAGGCCAACGAACCGGTAGGGCCCGCTCAGGTCCGCGCCGTTCTCGAGCCGCGCGGATGTTCGGAGTTCGACCGACCACTCCATCGTCGCGAACCCGGACGCGTCGGGATCGGTGATCACGACACCGTCGACCTCGATGCTCGGCTCGATCACGAGCTCGAACGTGTCCGGCTCCTCTCCGAGCAACCCGAGATCGCGGTCCACTCCGCCCTCGACTTCGAACTCGAAGTATCGACTCACGTGCGCGCCGTCGGGTGTGACGAAGGAGACGAACAACGAGAACGCGCCCGGCACGACGCCGCGAATCTCGATCCGCCCATCCGGCTGGATCTCTCGCTCGCCGTAACCGGATCCACGTCCATCGACCAGCCAGTCGGCGGTCCCTTCCGCCCGGCGGCGCAGCGGCTCGTACCGTGCAACTCTCGATGGGACGCAATGTGAACCGCTCGATCCCTCGGGGACGAGCGTGGATCGCCGCGATCTTCGAGCGGAACGAAGGATCGCCGTCGTTCAAGCCGTCGTCGTGCCGTAGTCCGGACCTTCGACGAAGGACGCCGGAGACGTCGCTCCCGCCCAGAAGACGGAGACGGGAACGGAACAGGGCACTTCGTAGGTGTACGGCAGTCCGGACGTCGACCGCCCTCCGAGTCCGACATGCCGTAGACGAAGGGCTCCGCGCGCGCGGGTCGAAGACGGGCGCGGCGAACTCCATGCGCGTGAACCAGCGGATCGCCTGCCGTCGATCGAGATCGTCGCTCGCGTCGGAGAGGACGGAGCGCAACTTCTCGCTCAGTTCCTTCAACGGGCTCGGGAAGCCCGCCGCGTGGTCCGCGAACGCCTCCGGGACGGATTCGGGGTACACCGCGCCGACGCGGACACGGCCGCCGAACTCCTTCGCATCGGCCGTGTCGGCCACGATCTCGATCCGCCCCGTCGGAGCGAGTCGAACGACGACGGGCTCACCGCCATGAGCGGGCAGCGCGTCGGGCACGAGGAACCGGGTCACGTGCGCATCGGAGTCGATCGCACACAACTGCCCGGGCTCGAGATCTGCGCTACGACCGGGTCGCTGAAACCGATGCGACGGAGCGAGCCGCCGTGGGGGCGTGCACGATCCACGCATCGAGCACCGGCTCGCCGGAAGCGCGTCGACGGGTCGGACGAGGTCGCTCCATCGCACGACACCGTCGCGCTCGATTCCGACGGCGCGAGCTGTTGGGCGTCGTCGCCACGCCCGCGGACTCCGACGCCGAGCGCGAAGCGCACGCCGCAGCGAGGAGCGCGACGGCGAGAGCGGCGACGTACCGCACGCTCACTCCCCCACCACCACGATCGACCCCGGCCCGCCCGTCGTGGTGTTGCCGTTCGAGCGCACCGTGAACTCGGTGAAGGGCGGGAGGCTCCGGTAGAGCAGGCGGCCGTCGTCGAGTCGTTCGGCCCGCCAGAGGTGCCCGTAGTTGTCCGGCCGGCCCTCGACGGAGAAGCAACGGGGCGCGCTGCTCGGAGTCGGCGGCCCGAAGTACCCGGCGGGGAGGATCGCGTTCGCCGCGAGCTCCATCTCGATCTCGACCTCGCGGGGGCCGGAGCCCATGAGCGTGATCTCGCGTGCTCCGTAGAACGACGCGTTGCTCGCGTTCGTCGCCGCCGCTCCGGGATCGAACTCGCCGTCGCCGTGCGCGAAGACGAAGAAGGTCCGCGTTCCAGGGTCGTGCGTCTTCTCGCACGAGAGCTGCCACGGCGCGTCGTCGTTCGCACGCTGTGGCGTCGAGCCGGTCGAGAAGTGCTCGGGCGTCCCACTCACCGGGTTCCACGAGGACCACGTCACTTCGAGTCCATGCGCACCGGGCGTCGCGGGTACCGTCGCCGAGAGTGCGAGCCTCGGCGCCGAGGCGAAACGCATCGTTCCGCTCACCGTCGTGTCGACCTCGAGATCGACGACCCGTTCGATGTCCCAACCGAGGAAGTGCAGTTCGTTCAGACGATCGACTTCCGACGTGAAGCCGTCCAGGTCGAGCCGGCACACGCCCTTCGGCAGGCCACGTATCGTCGCGGGGTGGAAGCCGTCGAACTCGTAGTGCCCGCCCGCACTCGCGCCCGAAGGAAGACCGGTGACGGAGTCGTCGTACAGCTCCACGTGCCAGTGCATCCCGTCGTACTCCGCTGAACCGGAGTCCTCGACGAGCACGCCGTCGATCTCGAGGCTCGGGACGATCGTGAGCGAGACGGTGTCCGGCTCCTCACCGAGCATCCCGAGGTCGCGAACCTCGCCGTCCGCCAGCTCGAAGCCGAAGGCTCGGTTCGTGCGCGAGCGATCGATGCGCTCGAACTCGACCGAGAAGTGATAGGGACCCGGCGCGACGTGCGTGAGCTCGATCCGTCCGTCCTCCGCGAGCTCGCCGGTCCGACTGCCGGGGCTGCGACCGTTCGACCACAGCCCGTACGTCCCCGTCGAGCCGACGGGGACCGACGCGCGCACCGTCGCGGAGCCGAGTCGGACGACGTCAACGCGGCGCACCTCGCCGCGTGCGAGCTCGAGAGGCCGCGACGTCGTCTCGAGCGCGGACCCCGGTTGCTCGAACCCGTCGACGTGGATCGGTTCGAGACCTTCGAGCCGGATCGACCACGGCCGAGTCGCCGCGAGTTCGTCGACGACGAGCGGCAGCTCGACCGACGCACCGTCTCCTCCGTCCTCGCCGAAGGAGCGCACGTCGCAGCACGGATCGAAGGGTTCGTCGTCGAGCGCGAAGAGCTCGCCGACCGCGTCGAGCCTGTGGCACCAACGTGCCTGACGGCGCCGCCACGACCGGTCGTCGTCGGCGCCGTCGATCATGCGCCGCAGGATCGGGCGGAGACCGGGGAGTCGCGCGGCGCGATCGACCGTGCCGGCGACGAACGCCGGCGCGACCGTGACGCGTCGAAGGAACTCGAGCCGCTCGGACCCCGGCGCAAAGGCGATCTCGACGCGCGCCGCGGGGAGGAGCGGCAGGTTGACGGGTTCGTCGACGTGTGCGAGCGCTCCCGGGAAGAAGAAGCGCGGGACGTGCACGTCGGAGTCGACGGCACACAGCGCGCCGTCGTCGAGATCGTCGGCGCCGACCGCCTGGTCGAGCTCGATGCGCCGCCGTTCGCCGTCCGCGGCGACGTGCACGAGGCGGGCTCCGAGCACCGGTTCGAAAGGTGACGGCGTCGACGGGTCGCAGGAGGTCGGCCCAGCGCACGACCGCGGGTCCCGTGCGACCTCCAGTCGTCGCGGCAGCGACCTCGGTCGCCGCCGACCCAGCGGTCGTGGGAGCGTCCTCGGCGAGCCGGCTCGTCGAGCACCGGCTCGTCGACCGCCGCGGGCGAGAGCCGTCGCCACCGGCCGCGGCGGCGTCCGCCCCGTCGTCGCGCAGGAACAAGAAGGCGCACGTCGCCGCGACGAGGACCGCGGCGAGTGCGACGAGGGTCGAGGATCGTCGTGCGAGCATCACTCGATCGTAGTCACCGTTCCCGCCGCGCCGGTCGTGAACACGAGGCCCGTGCTCGACCACGCGGTACCTCGTGTTCGGCAGGAGGCCGCCGATCGCCGAGCGGTCGTCGCTGCGGCTCCAGCCGTACCACACGTCGCCGAGCGCGTCGGGCTCGCCCGACGGGACGATGCGGTAGGTGAAGGCCGGCTTGTCCTCGGTCGTGACGGCGGAGCGGTGGAGCACGGCGATCGCGGCGGGCTCGAGGCGGATCGTGACGTCGCACGGCGCGCCGAGTTGGACCGTTGTCTCCGCTCGACCGCAGAAGGTGGCGCCGACGAGGAGGTCCGTCGCTCCGTCGCGCACGACGTTCTCCTGCGAGTAGTCGTCGGCGCGCGCCGCGGCGTAGAGCGTCCACGTCCCGGGGCCGAGCACCCTCCTCGCGTCGACGGAGAAGTCCGACTCGGCCAGGAAGTGGTCGTCGACCGCGAACGCGCTGCACGCTCCGTCCTCCGCGCGCACGGCGGAGACGTACACCTGGACCGTGACCGGCGACTCGCCCGTCTCGGGCGGCACGACGACGTGGGCCGTGCAGGTCGAGCCGACGTCGATGCGGATGGGGAGCCGCACGCTCGTGCCGCTCTGCGGCGTGACGACGATCGTCTCCTGCGCGCGCTCCGGGGTCGCGTGGTCGAGCACCGCGTCGGGGAGTCGGATCCCGTACGGCGTGATCTCGATCGATCGCGCGACCGTGCGGTCGAACGACACGGCGATGCGGTGCGGCTCGAGGCGCGTGCGCGGCCTACCGAAGGGCTGCGCGCGATCGAACGGAGCCTCGAGACCTTCCATGCGGAAGGCCCAGTTCGTCCCGGCGAACTCCGGCTTCTCCGCGACGTCGACGACGGTTCCGTCCACGACGAGCTCGGGCACGATCTCGAGCACCTGCGCGGTCGACGCGTCGAACACGCCGATGTCGCGCACCTCACCCGCTCGGAGCGCGACGGTCCGCGAGACGAAGTTGCGCACGCCGTCGCCGCCCGTCCACGCACCGCCGACGGCGAAGGTGCCCGCGCGCGTCCGCTCCTCCCTGAATTCCCACGGCGCGCCGACGCCCCTCGCGGAATGCGTGTCGGGCGGACGCTCGATGCCTTCCCACTCGAGCTGGCGGATCATCAGCGTCGCGTCGGCGGCGTCGGACGGGAACGCTCCGACGATCGTGACGCCGGGTTC
Organism: Planctomycetota bacterium; assembly: GCA_041398665.1. GTDB lineage: Bacteria > Planctomycetota > UBA1135 > UBA1135 > Rohdeia. Next base: position 44,529 of record JAWKUH010000007.1, read on the forward strand.
GACGCGGACGTGCACGGAGCGAACGCCGCTCTCCCGCGACGGCGTCGGGACGAGGAGCGGGGCGGTGAGGTTGGAGCCGGGTTCGCGGGCGGGGTCGACCTCGAGCCGACTCGCGCACTCGAACCGCAGTCGGTACGCACCTCCGACCGGCACGCCGCGGAACACGGTGACGCCGGCGCCGCTCGGGTCGGAGCCGTCGAGCATCGGCAGCGGCGCCGCGTCGAGCGCGATCGCGTCGCGCGCGAGCGCCGAGTCGAGCACGAGCTTCACCGCCCAACTCCGTACGGCGGCGACGGGCTCGCCGAGGAACGTCTCGACGCAGCGCGCGATCTGTGCGGCATCGTCGATCACCGGCACCTCCCCCGCCGCGCTCGTGCGCGCGCCGCTCGGGTCGGCCTCGACGACGGGCTCGAGCGTCGCGGTGACGCGCTCTTCCTGCGTCTCCGGCTCGTACACGACGCGCACGGTCTCGGTCCGGAGCATCGGCACGCGCGCAGGGACGTCGTGCGACCGGACGAGTTCGTAGGGCCGGAAGGGCCGCGGCGCGTGGCTCTCGCAGAGCAGCACGCCGAGCGTGTCGTCGCGCAGGCGCGTCACGTCGGCCGCGGCGTCGAGCTCGACGTCGGCGCGCGAGCCGTCGAGCCCGAACAGCGCGAGGTGCACGCCCCGAACGACCTCGCCCGTCGCGGCGTCGACCGGCGCGACGAGGTCGCTCCAGCGCGGACCGACGGAGCTCGCGTGCGGTGCGACCTCGCGGTGCGCGTCGGAACGACCGCTGCTCCCTTCGACCGCTGCTCCCGCGAGTTCGACCTCGGGGAGCCCTCCGTCGTCGCTCTCCGCCGCGCCCCGCTCGGACGTGCGGACGACCGCTGCGCCCCCGTCGTCGGTGGTCGCGAGCGCGGCGACCGCCACCACGAGGAGGGTGGCGAGGGTGAGGAAGAGGAGGCGCTTGGACATGGCTCGGTCGTTTCGACCGACGGTACCCCGGGACCTGCGGTCGCGCGGGCCTCCACGGTCAACGGCAGGTAACGACCGGCCGATTCAGTCCGCGGCGAGTTCGAACGTCGTCTCCGAACCCGGCGGACCCGTGCGCACGATGCGTCCGCTCGGCAGGAGGACGTGGTCGGTGTCGGCGAGCAGCTCGATGGCGAGCGCGCTCTCGCCCGAGAGCGTCCCTCCGAGGTGCCCCGCGTTCCACCCTTCGAGCCCGACCGGCCGGAGCTTCCAGGCGATCGTGCCGGTCGGCGCGCCCGGTGCTCGCACGAAGCGGATCGACGCGGCCTCGTGCGCGAAGACGTCGAACTCGTGCACCTGGCCCGCTCCCTGCGCGTAGTCGACGTCGCGCCGCATCACGAAGGAGCGCGCGGGCTCCTCCCCCGCCGGCACGCGCGCGGTGACGATCTCGATGCAGGGGCCCGGCGAGCGCGAGTAGCGCCACGTCGCCCACGGCTTCCCGTCGGCTTCCTCGCGCGCGTAGGTGATCGCCTGACCTCCGCCCGACCCGTCCGCTCGGAGCGTGACGCGCGAGTACTCGACACCGCTCACGAAGAACTCCTCGGGCACCGGGACGCGGACGACTCCGGTCGAGATCGGAGTCAGGGTGACCTCGACGACGGTCGGCTCCGTGGACTCCGCGACGAAGTGCACCGCGACCATCCGGCTCGACGTGCTCCAGGCGGACGTGTACAGGTCGTAGCCCTCGATCTCTCCGACCGTGACGTTCGCCCAGCGGCCGATCGTGCCGCGCAGCACCCTGGGGCGACCGATCTCGACGTCCTCCGTCCACGAGATCCGTCGATCGAGCTCGTCCCCGACGTCGACGGAGACGTTGGCCTTGGCGTGCAGTCCGTCGAAGTCCCCGTCGAAGTCGTCGGGTTCGACGACCCGCACGACGAACGCGGCGCGTCCCTCGTCCGCGATCGCGAGTTCGCCGAGGTCTCGCACCTCACCGATCCCGAGCTCGAACGACTGCCGCAACACCGACACCGCGCCTTCGTGGTTCCGCCACGCCGCTTCGAGGAACCACGATCCCGGCACGAGTCCGAGGTGTTCGAAGCCGTTCGCCGGATCGACCTCGAGACCGCCGATCCCGCGGCGGAAGCGCGACTCGCGCCGCGCGGCGCTCTCGTCCTCCCACTGCACGAAGCTGAGGTCGAGCTTCACCACCTCGGCGTCCGCGGGCAGCGATCCGCGCACGCCGCAGGGTTCGACGAAGCGCGCGACGACGGTCGTCGTGCCAGCGCGTTCGAGCGTCAGTTCCGACGTCGTCGGGGTCGAGTCGAGCGCGTCCGACACGCCGCGCGTCACCGCAGCGGGAACGAGGACGAGCGGTCGCGCGGTGCGTTGTTCGTGGGACCTGCGGAACATGAGGCGCAGAGCCTTGCCGGCCGGAACCCCCTCGATCGCGAGCGGGAACGCGAACGGTCCGTCGAGCGCGCGCACCGCGCTCGGGTCGGCGAGGAAGCGCGCGTCGAGCCCGGCGACGAGCTCGAAGTAGCGTCGCTCGCCGACTCGCAGGAGACGCTCGGCGCGCGCGCCGTCACTCTCGTCGAGTTCGAACAGCGCGGCCAGCTCGCTGCACCACGTGGCGAAATCGTCGCCGGGTCGCTTGTCGAACTCCGGTCGCGGCCGCGAGTCCGCGAGCGGCAGCGCGCCGTCCCCCGTCACGAGCAACTCGACCCGCTCGATCGCGCGCGGATCCGGATCGAAGCCGTCGAGCACGACCTCGATGGTGCCCGCCGGCGCGAGCGCGACGACGACCGGGAACGACTCGGCGTCCGCGATCGCCGCGACGTCGAGGTACCGCGGACACGCGTGCTCGGCCTCGAGACGCAGCACACCGCCGGGCTCGAGGTCGCCGTCGAGCGGCGCCGAGTCGAGGTCGAGCGCGCGCCGCGCTCCGTCCGCCCGCACGAGCAGGCCGCGCGCGAGTTCGACGGGTTCGCGCGACTCGGCGTCGACCGCGGCGATCGCATCTCGGTACGTCCGCGCGGTCGTGGCGACCGCGCGCGCGTCACCGACCTCGTTCGCGCGAAGTGGCTGCACCAGCTCGGCGACGCGCGACCCGTCCGTCCGCTCCTGCGCGTTCGCGGCGTTCGATCCCGCCGCCGGGTCGACGTCGGGACGCGACTCGCCGTCGCGCAGCAGGAGGAACGCGATCAGTGCGAGCGCGACCGCCGTCAGCAGGATCGCGGCGGCCTTCGTTGTCCTCGAGTTCTGCGGCAAGGGTGTCCTCCAGAGGTCGGAACGTCCCGCTCGGGACGCGGTTCCGAGGGATCGCGGTCAACGGACGTCGAGCGTCGTGGTCGAGCCGTCCGCTCCCGCCGTGAACCTGTACCCGTTCGGGAGCAGGACGTACTCGGCGAACCCCACGAGCGGGTGTGCGGCGAGCGTCCTCGACGACCCGGCGTCGACGTTGGGAGCCAGCGCCCAGGACTCGAACCCGACGGGGCGCACGCGTGCATCGACGTCGAGCTCGGTGCCCGGCGGAGCTTTCAGCACGACCTTCGCGCCCGGATGCTCGTAGACGTCGACGTCGAGTTCGAGCTGCTGGCCCATGCCGATCGAGATCTCGCGGCGCGTCAGGTACTCGCCGACGCGTTCGCCGTCGTGCTCGGGCACGGTGATCTGCGCGAAGAGCGTCCACGTTCCCGGCTCGAGTGCGACGGTCCCGATCCCGCGTCCGCCGCCGTCGGGACTGCCCTCCCAGGTGAACTTCGCCGTGCGGACGTCGCGTCCGCCGTCGCGCACGAGGTACCCGTCGAAGCGGGTGTGCGGCACCATGCGCTCGGGGGCGACGGGGTAGGTCAGCGTGAGCGAGCTCGTGGGTTCGAGCGAGACGCGCAGCAGCACGCGCCGGCCGGCTTCGATCGACGCCGGTGCGAAGGGCACGACGCGCCAGAGTCCGTCGAGCGAGGCGGGGAGTTCCGCGTCGACGAAGTCGACGGTGCACGACTCGCCCTCGGCGATGCGCACGTCGGTCCACTCGCCGCGGATGAGCTCGAGCGTCGGCGTCCTCTCGCGACGGGTGCCCGATTGTTGGACGTCGAGCGACGCGCGCACGCGGATGCGGTCGAGCTGCAGCGTGCCGATCCGGTCGACGACGTCGGGCGCGAGGTCGAAGTCGAGCGCGACGGTGCCGCCGCCCGACGGGTCGAGCTCGCCGAGGTCGAGCACCTCGCCCTCCGCGAGTTCGAACGTCTTGCGCGCGAACGCGCCGCCGCGGTCGTCGGACCAGGCGGCGGTGAGTTCGTAGTCGCCCGCGACCAGCGTCGTGTCCTCGAAGGCGCCGGACGGCGCGACCGGGAGGTCCGTGCGGACCACCAGTCGTGTCCCCGCGGCCCGCGGTTGCGCGACCACGACGCTCGCGTCTCGCGCCCCGATCGGCAGACGCCCGCGCACGCCGCTCGCGCGGAGGAACTCGACGGTGACCGCGGGCTCCTCGTCGGTGCGCGCGTCGAGCCAGTCGCTCGCGCGCCGGAGGACCGCCGAGCGGCCGAGGTCGTAGGCGGCGGGCTCGAGCCTGAACGGCACCTCGGACTGCACGACGACCTGGACGCGCTCGTCCTGCGGCACGCGCTCGAGCACGAGCGGCAGCGCGATCGGCGCCTCGACCGACCGGACCAGCCAGGGGTCGAGGAAGTTGGCGGCGCCGGGCGCGACGACCCGCGCGTAGAACGGCGACCACTGCAGGTCCCGCAGGACCGCCAGTCGTCGCCCGTCGGAGTCGGCGTCGAGGAAGCCGCGGTACGTCGCCGCCCAGTCGAGGAACTCCGCGGTGCTCTGCATGCCGAGCTCGGGCCGCGCGCGCCGTCCCGCGAACTCGCGCGCCGAGCCGCCGTCGCCGGTGAGCACCACCGACCCGAGCAGGTGGTCGAGCGCGAGGTCGCCCACCCGCCCCACCGTGATCCGTCCGGCGCGAGCGACCGGCACGCGCACCCGTCCCGCGAGGTCGCGCATCCCGTCGACGTCGACGAGCCGCGGGCAGTAGCCGTCGGCGACGATCGCGAGGACGCCCCAGCGCCCGAGATCGAGGTCGTCGAGCGGTTCCGTCGCCGCGCGTTCGCGCCGCTCGCCGGTCGCCGTCACGAGCACCGTCGACCAGGTGGAGAGCGCGCGACCCGAGACGTGGTCGTAGGGCTCGAGCCGGTCGTACCAGGTCGTGACGGGACCGACGGAGCGCGGCCGCGCGTCCGACGCGAGCGTGAACGACTCCGTCGTCCCCGTCGGCGTGACGCCCTCGGTGCGAGCGAGGTCGGGCGCGGCGGCGTCCGGCTGCACGTCGTCGGCGACCTCGGCCTCGCGCGGCGCTCCGATCGACGTCTTCGATCCGTCGTCGCCGCCCAGGTCGCCGCCGCGCAGCGCGATCCACGCCAGCAGCGCGATCAGTGCGGCGTAGCCGAGGCCCGAGGCGAGGAGGCGGCGTGAGTCGGCGTGCATCGCGAACACCGGTCAGGGTACCGGAAGCTCGCGCGACGGGCCTCTCGACCGCCCCGCCGCATCAACGTCGGACGTCGAGCGCGGTCCCCGCCGCTCCGATCCGGTACTCCTTGTTCGTCGTGACGTCGACCATCGTCGCACCGGGCGGGAGGCCCGTGACGACGAACGGTCCGTCGCCCTCGGTCCACGCCGACCAGAGCGAGACGAGGGGAACGTCCTCGTCGAAGAGCGTGAGTCCGAAGTGCTGGGAGCCGTCGCGCTCCTCGCCCTCGTTCGGCGGCGCCTGTTCGACGACCAGCGCGGCCGCGAGATCGAGCCGCATCGCGATCGGCGAGACAGCTCCGTCCCCGACGTGGAGGCGCGTCGTGCCGTACCACGACGGCGGCACGACCGACTTGCCGGGCACGTACTTGTTCGACTCGACGTTCGGATGGACGACGACGTGGAAGGTCCAGTCGCCGGGCGACAGCATCGCGCGCGTGCCGACCGTCCACTCCGTCCGCGACGTGTCGCTCCACCCCTCCTCGAACTGCAACCAGACCTGCGCGTGGCGGTCGTCCGGCAGTGCGACGCCCGACACGAAGCGCGGCGTCGACGAGTCCGACCCCGGGACCGTCACCGTGAGGTCGCACGGTGTGCCGCTCGAGAACAGCAGCCGCACCGTGATCTCGGAGGTCTCGGCGAGGTCGATCTGGCCCAGGGGATCGGCGCCCTCGTAGCGGTACAGACCGGCGAGGTCCTCGGGCAGCTCGACCATGCCGTGCGAGAACCAGTACTTCGTCGGCTTCAGCCCTCCGACGACCTGGCGTTCGCAGCGCACGTCGTCGATCGACTTCCAGTTCGACGGTCCGTCGTCGTCGACCGCGCTCAGGAAGAAGTTCCACTCCGCCTCGGCGAATCGAGCCGCGGCGCCAGGGTCGAGCTCCTCCCCGTCGACGACGAAGACCGGGACGACGGTCAGCTTCGAGTCGGCGTCGCCCTGGAGCACGCCGAGGTCGCGCACCTCGCCGTCGTGGAGTTCGACGTCGAGCGCACACGCGTACTCCGTGCCGTCGAAGCCTCGCCACGTCGCCTCGAAGACGTAGACGCGCGGCGCGACGTCGTCGAACCGGATGCGACCTTTCTCGTCGGCGTCCTCGTCACGCTCGTGCAACCAACCGTTCTCGCCGACGCGCCGGATCAGTCGGAAGTGTCCGGCCTCGGCGTCGGCCGGAATCGCGGCGAGGAGCGTCGCCGTGCCGAGCCCGCGGACGACGACGGTCGCCGTCCCGCCCTTCTCGATCTCGAGCGCCGCGCTGCGCCCCATCGACCAACCGTCCTGCTCCGGCGGCTCGACCTCGACGTTGAGGTCGGACCAGGCCGAGACGGCGACCTCGGCGTCGACCGGCACGTCCTCGAACACGAGCGGGAACGAACGCGTCGCGACGACGTCGGCGGAGTACCCGCGGAACGGCGGCTCGCCGGTGAGGACGAGGTAGCTCCGCGCGGTCTCGTTGCGCGCGTACCACTTCGACTGGCGCCGACGCCACTTCTCCTCGGCGCTCTCCGACACCATGCGGCGCATCGTCTTCGACAGCGCCTCGGCCTGTTGTCCGTCCGTCTCGTCCTCGAAGCCGCCGCCCACGGTCGGGTCGACGACCGAGACGCTCACCATCGGACCCTCGCCGTCGAGCTCGCCGTCGAACTCGACGCGGATCCGGCCCGCCGGTGCGAGTCGCACGAAGGCGGGACCGCCGACGTGCGTCGAAAGGTCGCTCGGGACGAAGAAGCGCGGCGCGTGCAGCTCCGAGTCGAGCGCGGCGAACGTCCCCTCGTCGAGGTCGTGCGCGCGCAGCTTGGCGTCGAGCCCGCGGCGCCGCAGCACGCCCTTCGCGTCGACGTGCAGGACGAACGCTTCCTCGATCGGCTTGCCGTCCGCGTCGTCGACGGCGAGCAGGAGGTCGCCCCAGGTGCGACCGTCGAGCTCGGGCTCCTCCTCCGGAGCGGCGACGCTCTCCTCCGGTGCGACGCGCTCGCGCTTCGAAACGGCGGCCTCGGTCGCGGCGCCCTCCGCCGATCCCGCGAGCTCGACGTCGCCGAGCACCTCCTTCGTCTTCTCCGCGGCCTCCTTCGTCGCGAGTTCGGGGCCGCGATCGGCCGAGTCGTCGGAGAGCAGGAAGAACGACGCGCCGATCGCGACGAGGAGGACGAGGACGGCGGTGACGACGATCGGCGTGGAGGATCTCTGAGGCATCGCGGGGTCGGGGCGGGACGACTCGGTGTGGTGGATCTTCCACGTCCGGGCCGCCGCGCGGGAGGTTCCGCTGCGTGCGCGTCGCGCGCGAGCGACGGGAGGGCCGCAGGAGCGCGGTGCGGCCGCCCCGGGCTCACTCGACGGACGTGGTCGAGCCCGCGGCTCCCGTCCGGAACACGACGTCCGTCCCGCGGACCGCGTACTCCGTGTCGGGGAGCAGACCCAGGAACGTGTAGGCCTCGCCGTCGATCCGCGCGGTCCACAGCGACGACGCACCGTCGTCGCCGCCCGTCGGGACGGCGCGCAGTGCACGTCGCAGCCGCGCACCGTCGCCGAACGCGGACGTCCGCACCGTCACCGTCGCGGCGCGCGTCATCGGCACCTCGATCTCGCGCCCGTCGTGTCGTTCCGGGTCGAACTCGACGCGGCCGCACCAGCTCGCGACGATCGCGCTCTCGTCGTAGCCGCCGCGCCTGTCGTGGGCGACGACGACGATGTGACGCGGTCCGTCGAGACGCATCTCCGTCTTCTCGACGATCCCGAAGCGGCTCGTCCAGCGCGAGCTCTCGCGTCGGATCCCCGACTCGAGCAGGGCGAGCGCCTCGAACTCGCGGACGACGTCCTCCTCGCGCTCGCCGATCGTCGGGACGACGTCGTAGGACGCGTCCGTCTCGATCCGCAGCACGGCCTCGACCTCGCGGTCACCGTCCATCTCGATCGAACGGACGTAGGACCAACGCCTCGGCACGTACGTTCTTGCTGCAGCACCGACGATCCGCGCGTCCACGATGGAGATGCGGTACGCGCCGGGCGGCAGGCCGGCGAACTCCGCGGGGTCGAGCGTGCGGCAGGAGCGCTGGATCGACTTGCGGCCGTCGTCGAGGTCGTCCGACGGCGCGACGTCGACCTCGAACTGCACGCGCTCGATCCCAGTGTGCCGCTCCGGGTCGTAGGGCTCGCCGTCGACCTCGACGCGCGGGACGATCCGGAGCGTGGATCCGCCGAGCATCGCGAGCTCCCCGAGATCGACGTCGTCGCCCGCGGCGAGCGCGAACTCGCGCACGCCGTAGCACGTCGTGTCGTCCGTCCTCCACGAGGCGTGCACGGCGTAGGAGCCCGCGGTCAGACCCTCGAACTCGAACTTCCGACTCGACGACGTGACGTTCGTGTCGAAGTACGTGCCGTGCGCCGAGCGGCCCGTCAGGAGCACGTCGTAGTGGCCGGACTCGGGGAGCGAGCCGCGCACGCGCGCCGTCTCGAGCTCGCGCAACGTCACCGTCCGGATCTCGCCCGCCGCGAGGTCGAGCGGCGAGTCGGGGACGCCGGGGAGCGACACTCCGCCGCGCAGCGTCACGACCGGAGCCGTTCCGTACGACGTGACGTCGTAGGGCGTGCCCGGCGAGAGGTCGTCGAGCACGAGCACGGTGCCGCTCGACGCGTCGAACTCGACGTCGAAGGCGCGCTCGCCCTGGGGCGTGCGATCGAGCCGGGCCGGACGGAGCGCGGCGAGCATCGTGCGCGCCTCGCGCGCGAGGACCCGCGCGGAGTCGCGCCGCCGACCGGACTGGAGCATGCCGACGAGCTTGTCCTCGCACGCCGCGTACACGCCGGCCTCGAAACCGAAGATCCCGGCGTCGTCGACGTGCTCCCACACCCACAAGGCCCCGAACCCTCCGTACACACGCAGCGTCGCACCCTCCGTCGGCCGCGCACCGCCGGCACCCTCGAGCACGATGCGCAACTCCGCCGCCGGCGCGAGCGCGACGCGCACCGGGAACGGACCCTTCGCGAGGAGGTCGTTCGGCAGCGGACGCACGCAGCGGCCCGGGGCGTCGAGACCGACGAGCGCGTCCTCGCCGATCTGCGCGCGCAGGATCGGACTCGCGAGCGGCGCACTGCGGAGTCGGTCGTCGTCGTCGAGCCACTCGACCGTCGCGCCGTCGATCGCACGCCCCGTCGCCGCGTCGATCGCGACGACGACGTCGGACCACGCGCGACCGTCGTAGGCCTCGCCGAGAGCCGTGCGCTCGGAACCGGCCGCGCTCGACGGCGCCGCCGCGACCGCCGGGTCCACGGCCGTCGTTCCGTGCGCGAGTTCGATCGCCGCCGCGTCGGGACCGACGACTCCGGCGTCCGACGCTCCTCCGCGCACACCGTTCGTCGCACCGCGCGCGTCGTGCGCGGGCGGCGGGACGAGCACGAACACGGTCGCGGCGAGCGCGATCGCCGCGGCTCCCGCGAGCACGAGGCCCTTCGTCCGTGAGGTGGTTCGCATGGTCGCGATCGGAGGTCCGTACCCGCACGAACGTCGCGGGCGACGCTCCGGTTCAGCCGTCGACGAGCGTTCCGCTCGCGCCACTCGTCACGCGTCGTCCGCCGGGCCGGAGCTCGAACTCGGTGTCGGGCGGCAGGCCCTCGAAGACGAGCGCGCCGCTCTCCTCCAGCGTCGCCGTCCACCACCCGAAGGGCTCGTTCGCGAGCTCGACGGCGACGAGGTGCACCGGCAGTTCGCCTTCGGGCAGGGGCGGATCGGAGACGCGGATCGCCGCACCGAGGTCCAGTTGCACGACGACTCTGCGGGTCCCGGCTGAGCCGAGGTCGACGCTCTCGCGCGCCGCGGCGTACGACCCTCCGGGCCCCGCTTCGGTCGACGCGCGAACGACGAGCGTCCCAGGCGCCGTCGGGCGCGCCCCACGAACGGCCGTCCGCCTCGGGTCGCGTCCGTCGAACCGGACGTCGATCGCGCGCGACTCGGAACCGTCGCGCGCGACGAGCCAGGCCCACACTCCGACGTTCGGCAGGTCGAGTTCGGGCGGCACGTCGAACTCGATCGTGGCCTGGACCCGGCGCTCGACCTCGAACGTCGAGTTCGACGCGATCGTGACCGGTGACCTCGACGGTGGCGCTCGTCTTCGGGCGCACGAGTCCGGTAGCCCACGATCGATCGGTCCGCCCACCCCAGCCGAACACCGTGACTTCGTAGGTGTCGGGTTCGAGTCCGTCGACGACGAACTCGCGTTCGAGGGGACGAGCTCGATCGGCTCGTTGACGATCCAGGTGCCGTCGGCACGCGGCGGACGTTGGAGCCACACGGTGCACAGTCCCGCTCTCGAGCAGCGGCGGCGGCGAACCGCCGCGGCTCGACGACCACGACGTGTGGGACGATCGTGAGCGAACAGCCGCTCGACGAAGCGATCGCGTCCCGAGGTCGAACTCGTCGCCGTCCTCGAGCGCGAACTCGCGATCGACGACGACCGTCCGAGGTCGTGGTCGCGCAGTCGCGCGGAGAAGCGGTAGGCGCCGGGAGTAGAGGTCCTCGAAGCGGAAGAGCGTGTCCTTCCTCGTCGCGCTCACACCCGAAGGTGCGAAACCGCCGCCGAGCACGCGCTCGAGCGCGAGGCGTTCGACGGTGACGTCGATCGGCAGCGTCCCGAAGACGCGCGCTCGCGGTCCGGGATGCACGGCGACGACGGCGCCCCCGGCGCGGAGATCGAGCGGCGCGGAGATCCGGCCGTCGCGGTCCCGGTGGTTCGAAACGACGCGGACGTCGGGCGACGCGGCCTCGGGCTCGACGCGCAGCGGAGTGTCGCGACGACACGATCGCGCGCATCACGGTGTCGACGGGCACGCCCGCGGCGACGCACCCCGACGGTCCGGCCGCGACGAAGCGTCGGACCGAGCCGGCGGCCGCGTGGAACGGGGCGTTGGCGGCGACGACGAGCGGGAGGAGCGGCGAGGAGCGCGCGCTGTCGATGCGCCACGCGACGGTGTGGTCGTCGACGTCGGGTCGCACGAGGTACTCGAGGTCGGTCGACGAACTGGAGGATGCGCGCGTGGACGGGGTCGACGATCGTCCGGCCCGTCTCGGGGAGCTCCGCGACGAGCGAGTCGGGGACCAACAGCACCTCGACCTCGTCGCCGTTCCGCGCGTCGAGCTCGCGATCGACCTCGACGCGCACGTCGGCCGCCGCGACCACCGGGATGCCGACGGTCGAGCCCGCCGCGCGCGCCCGCGCCACCTCGCCCGCGTCGATCCACCGCACGACGTGCGCGTCGCACGCGATGCGCACGAGACCGCCCTCGACGAGTTTCGACGCGTCGCCCGCTTCGTCGAGCCGAGCGCGGACGCGCTCGCCCTTCGCGAGCACGACGACGACGTCACCGTCGCGCAGCAGCTCCTTCGAGTCCGCGTCGACGGGCCGCAACACGTCCGCCCAGGAAGGGCCGTCGAAGTGTGGGCGGGGCGCCGGCACCGGGCGCGCCTGCGGAGCGTCGGGGACGACGGAGCGCTCGAACGCGACGCGCGCGAGTTCGGGCTCGTCCGGCGCCTGCGAGTCGCGCGGCGCACCGACGTCCGGCTCGAGCCGTGCGGCCTCGACGGCGGGCTCCGTCGGCTGCTTCGGTCGCGGCTCCGACACGGGCCGGAACGCGACGTAGGCGAACAGGCCGACGACGGCGAGGAACCCGCCGGCGGCGAGGACGAGGGCACGGGTGTCGCGATGCAAGGCGGCGCTCTCCGTCGACGAGGCTAGCAGCAGGGTCGTGTTCGCGGGTACACGACGCGAGCCGGACGACGGCGGAACCTCGCAGCGGGGTATCCTCGTGCCGATGCGACCCGGCACGCGGAGTGTCGCGCTCGCGATCGCGACGCTCGCAGCGGCCGCGTGCTCGAACGGCGAGGAGAGTGGGAGCGTCGTCCTCGACCTCGCGCACCGCGCCCCCGATCGTTCGGCCTCGCAGCCCGGCGTCGTCGAGGCGCGGGCCGACCGCGGACTCGCTCCGCTCGACCGGGAGGGCTGGGACCGGTTCGCCGAGACGGTCGGCGGACGAACGGCGGTGTGGACCGCGGCGAGGCACGTCGTGCTCGCGCTCCCGTCGGTGCGCGCGAACGACCGCACGATCGAGCTCGAGGTCGTGGGACGAGCGCCCGACGCGCCGGTCGCCGTGACGGCGAGCCTCGGTGGTCGGACGCTCGGCGAAGCGATCGTCGACGCGGTGCCCTGCACGCTCGAGTTCCCTGCGCCGCGCGAGCTGTGGCACGGCGGCTCCCTCGAACTCACGCTCGAGATCGGCGCCACGGTGTTCGTCGATCGTCCGCCGCGCGACGGCGGGCGCGCGGACCGCGGCATCGCCGTCGCGCGCGTGGCGTACGCCGGCGTCGAGGTCGTCGAGGTCGACGCGCAGGGTCTGCGACTCGACCCGGGTGCGACGGTCGTGCACGCCGTCGAGGGCACGGGCGCGATCGCTCTCCACGGGCGCGCGTCGGCGCCGTGCTCGGGTGCGCTCGTCGTCGAGCCCGTGCGGCTCGACGCGGCGAGCGGTGCGTTCGAACCGGCGGGCGACCCGGTCGAGGTGCGCGTGCGCGCGGGTGCCGAGACCGGGATCGACGTCGGTCTCGACGCCGACGGTCCGGGGCCGCACGGCGTGCGACTCGCATGGCGACCCGACGGCGAGCGGACCGACGCGGTGCGGATCGACGAACTCGTCGCGGAGCGTTCGAAGGAGCGCGCGTCGCCGCCGATCGTGTTCGTCTCGATCGACACGCTCGCGGCGAACGACCTCCGGCTCTACGGGTACGACCGCGACACGTCGACGCGGCTCGAGGAGCTCGCGCGCGACGGCGTCGTCTTCACGGACTGCCGCGCGAACGCGCCGTGGACCGTGCCGAGCTACCTCGCGCAGTTCACCGGTCTCCTGCCCCCCTGCCACCGCGTCGAGGCCGACGCCCAGAACGCGCTCAAGGCCTGGGACCAGCGCATTCTCTCGCGTGCGCGATGGTCGCTCGCCGAGCTGTTGCGCGCTTCGGGGCTCACCACGGTCGCCGTCGTCGACAACCCCTGGTTGCGCAACGTGCGCGGCTTCGAGCGCGGCTTCGACGGGTTCGACGGCGAACCGGCGTCGCGACCGCCGACCGACCGCGACGGCGGGGCGCGACTCGTGTTCGCGAAGGCACTCCAGCGGCTCGACGCACACCCCGACGAGACGCCGTTCCTGTTCCTCCAGGTCGTCGACGTCCACGGACCGTACCTCCCGGGCCCGGGCTTCCGGGGCAGGTACGGCAGCGAGGAGGAGTGTGCGGACGACCGGATCTTCCCCGTCGTGCAGGACGCGGTGACGGTGGCGCACGCGGTCGCGCGCTACGTCGCGGGCTCGCTCGGCGAGGCGTTCGCACACGCGGCCGAGGTCTCGGGGCGCCGACTCGTCGCGACCTACGACGAGGGCGTGTTCGAGGTCGACTCCGTGCTCGGCGAGTTCCTCGACGGACTGCGCGAGCGCGGCCTCTACGACGACGCGCTGATCGTCGTGTCCGCCGACCACGGCGAGTCGCTGCTCGCCGACGACTTCCTGTTCTCGCACGCCTTCCCGACGGAGCAGGTGCTGCGCGTCCCGCTCGTCGTGAAGCTGCCGCACTCGCGGAACGCCGGCCGGGTCGTCGACGAGCCGGTGCAGCTCGTCGACCTCTACTCCACCCTCGCGGAGCTCGCCGGCGTCGACACGACGGACCGCGGGTTGCACGGGATCTCGCTCGTGCCGTGGCTCGAGGACGAGCCGCCCGCCCTGCGCGAGCGTCCGATCACCGCCTTCGACGGCGCGTTCGACACGCGCTCGATCGTGCTCGGCGGTTGGAAGCTCGTCGTGCAGGACCTCGCGCGGACCACGCCCGCCGCGATGCTGAGCCAGGAGTCGGCGCGCGACGCGTGGCGCCGCTTCGACGAGCGCGTGCGCCTCCTCGACCAGGACCCTGACCTCGCGCCGGAGCGAGCGGCGCGCGCCTGGGCCGTCGACGCTCCGCCGCTCCTCGAGAGGTACCCGTTCGCCTTCGAGGCGATCGAGAGCCTGCGCGCCTTCGCGGAGACGGGGCCGCAGCTCGTGCGGCTGTTCGACCTCGCGTCGGATCCGCACGAGCGCGTCGACGTGGCGGCGTCGAACCCGAACGTGGCGCGCATGCTCGAGGAACGGCTCGAGGAGATCCGCGCGTCGTGCCGGGCGCTCCGCCCGCGACACGTGCGCGGCGAGGAACGCGCGTCGGCCGAGGACGCGGACCTGCTCCGCCAGCTCGGCTACGTCGGCGAGGAGTGACGCCGCGCGGCGCGCGTCGTCAGTGCGTGCCGAGCGGCAGGATCTCGATGCGTTCGAACTCGATCGGCGCACTCTCCGACTGGATCGAGATCGTGCCGCTCGAGAGCAGGAGGTCGGCACCGTTCGCGAGGAGGCGCGCGGCGTCGGGATCGTCCGGGTCGAGCTGCGGCTGTTCGTAGCGGAGCACGTCGCGTCCGCCGAGACGGTGCACGATCTCGCGCGAGCCGTGCACGACGACCTCGATCTCGACCCACTCGTCGTCGCGGTACGTTTCCGAGTTCGACGAGATGCAGTGGCGCCGGTCGAGCTCCCCGTCCATCACGACGTTCGTCCCGGGCGTGCAGACGTTGCCGTTCGTGCGCTCGCCCTCGGCCGCACCGCCGAGGAGCTGCACCTCGATCGAGACCGGGAAGGACTGGTCGAGCCGCATCGTCGACGGGTCCTGTCCGTGGATCATCAGGCCGTTGTTGCGCCACGCCCAACCCGGTCCGCCCGGCACCTGTTCGCCGACGAAGCGGTACTTCGCGCGCAAGACGTAGTTCGAGAACGGGACGACGTGGAAGAGGTGCCCGAAGCGGTCGCCCCAGTCCACGTAGCGGTCGTAGCGCACGCACAGCTTCCCGTCCTCGACGCGGAACGTGTCGAGCACGTTCTCGCCGAGCGGATGGCCCTGGATCTTCGGGACCCAGCCGTCGAGCGTGCGGCCGTCGAAGAGCTGGATCCACTCGGCGTCGGCGGGGATCTCGTACTCGCTCGAGGGCGCGGTCGCCGCGTCCGTCCGTGCGGGCGCTGAGGTGTCGGCGTCGACGGTCGCACGGCACTGGGCGAGCACGGGCAGCACGAGGAGGACGGCGAGGCGGCGAAGTCGTACGGACATGGTGGTCGTTCCCGGTCAGAGTCGGTGGCCGCAGCGGCGGCAGAAGACGGCGTCGAAATCGTGTCGCCCGGCACCGCAGCTCGGGCACGCTTGCGTCGAGACGGGTGCCGCGGCGCCGCGCGCGATCTCGGCGGTGACGATACCCGTCGGTACGGCGATGATGCCGTAGCCGAGTATCATGATGACGGCGGCGATCGCGCGCCCGAGTTCGGTCTGCGGCGAGATGTCGCCGTAGCCGACCGTCGTCATGGTGACGATCGCCCAGTAGACGCCGACGGGGATGCTCGTGAAGCCGTTCTCGCGGCCCTCGACGAGGAACATCAGCGCGCCGAACACGACGACGAGCGTCGCGACCGCGAACAGGAAGACCGAGATCTTGCGCCGGCTCGCGTAGAGCGCGCGGCCCAGCGACTCCGACTCGCTGACGTACTGCGCGAGCTTGAGCACCCGGAACACGCGCAGGATGCGGAGTGCGCGGATGACGATCAGCGCCTGCGCGTTCGGCACGACGAACGCCAGGTACGTCGGCAGGATCGCGAGAAGGTCGACGACGCCGAAGAAGCTCCGCGCGTAGGCCGAGGGCTTCCGCACGCACGCGAGGCGCACGAGGTACTCCGCCGTGAAGAGCAGCGTGAAGGTCCACTCGGCCGCGCGCAACGCGGCGCCGTGGCGCCGCTCGACATCGGCGACGCTCTCGAGCATCACCGCCACGACGCTCGCGACGATGGCGAGGATCAGGACGACGTCGAACGCCTTGCCGAGCGGGGTGTCCGCCTCGAAGACGATCTCGTGCAGCTTCGCCCGCCGGCCGGAGAGGCCCTTGCCGTCGAGTCCGTCCATCGCGGACGAGGATAGCGAGCGTCGGCGTCCGCCCGCGCGATCACGCCGCGGTCGTCGCGCGACCGAGTCGCTTGCCGACGTACCAGGCGAGTCCGCTCGCGGTGTAGAGCGCGCCGAGCACGAGCAGCGCGTGCGACGGAGCCTCGAGCTCGAGCCACGCTCCCGCGACCGCACCGACGAGGAAGGCGACGACGATCGCGCACTGGCCGAGCACCTTCCACGGCTCGACGGCGTGACCGCGGGCGCGCATGCCGACGAGCTGACCGACGTCGGTGAGGATGCCGGTGACGTGCGTGGTGCGCAGCACGAGGCCGCGGTAGCGCGACGCGAGCGCGTTCTGGAACCCGCAGCCGACCGCGACGAGGAACGACGCGGCGGCCGTCGACTCCGGCTCGACCGCCCAGGCCGCCGCGACGAGGAGACCGATGGCGACGATCGAGCGTCCGTACGGCCGCTGCAACGACAGCATCGGGTCGCCGTTGACGAAGCCGGCGAGCGCGGCGCCGCCGACGAAGCCGAGCAGCGAGAGCGAGAGCGCGGCGACCTCGCGCGACCCGACTCCCGAGGTCGTCACCGCCTGCATCCCGAGTCGCGCGAGGTCGCCGGTGAGGTGGCTCACCGACACGCCGGTGCGCGCGAGGAAGTGCGTGTTGACCGCGGCCGCGAGCAGCGCGAGCCAGCAGCCGCCGACGAGGACGAGCGAGGGGCTCCAGCGCGACGCGAAGTTCCGGTGCGTCGCCGTCCCGTCGTGCGCACCCGCTCCCGAACTCGATGTCACGCGCCGCGCTCCTCCGACGTCCCGTGCGGGACGCCGCGTCGGTCGGGCCCCCCGACCGGGACGCGCGCCCCCTGGCGGGGAACCGTCGCGACGAGTCTAGTAGCCGCAGCGTCCGCGCGTCCCGTCGAAGCGTCGCGCCGCCGCGAGCTTCCCCCGCACGACCGACGAACCGGTCGACCCGCACCATGATCCGAACGAGCCGCCTCCACGTCGTCGCCGCCGCGTCGCTCCTCGCGCTGTTCACGTCCACCGCGGTCGTCGTCCGAGCCGACCAGGAGCGCGGGGCGCCGACCGTCGAGGCCGCGGCGCCGACGCTCGACGACCTCGCGTTCATGGCGGGGCACTGGCGCCAGGAGACGGAGCGCTCGGCGACGGAGGAGCTGTGGACGCCGGCGCGGGGCGGACTGATGCTCGGGCTCGCGCGGACGGTCTCGCGTCCGAAGCCTCGCGCCGACGGTGAGCCGCGACCGGAGCACGCCTCGTTCGAGTTCCTCCGGGTCGAGCAGCGCGCGGACGGCGTGGTCTACGTCGCGCAGCCCGGCGGTGCGCCGCCCGTCGACTTCCGTCTGGTCGAGGCGGACGCGACGCACGCCGTGTTCACCAACCCGGAGCACGACTTCCCGAAGCGCATCGAGTACCGCCTCGCCGACGGCGTGCTCACGGCGTCGGCGACGGCCGAGGGCCGCGGTCCGTCGTGGCGCTTCGCGCGCGTCGGCGACGTCCGCTGAGCGTCAGGCGCGCTTGCCCGCCACCATCGCGATCACGGCGACGAAGAGCGTCGACCCGATGATCGTCCAGATGATCGGGAACGGCTGGCCGCCGACGTCGACGACGAAGAACTCGGGCAGTCCGAGCGTGCCCGCCATCCAGCGGCCGAAGATCGCGCCGATGAAGCCGACGGCGATCGACACGATGCAGCCGCTCTTCGAACGCCCGGCGATGGCCTGACCGACCGAGCCGCAGATGCCGGCGACGACGAGCAGGACGAGGAACTCGAGCAAGGTCATCGCCGCATCCTAGGGGCCCGGGCGGGAACCCGTGCCCGGCGACCCCGGTCTCCGCCCCGCAGGGCCCGACCCTCCTGCGCCCGCGAGGACCCGCGCCCCGGTCGCCGAACAGCCCTGGGGCGCCCCGAGCGTGGTTTCCGCATTCTCGGCCGGTCGAACGAACCTGGTTCGATTGGTCCTGGACCGAACGAACCAGGTTCAGTTGGTCGAGTTGGCCAGCCGAGCCGCCCCCGAGGCGCCCTGAGCGCGGTTTCCGCACCCTCGACCGGCCGAACGAACCTGGTTCGGTTGGTCCTGGACCGAACGAACCAGGTTCGGTTGGTCTTGGTCCTGGACCGAACGAACCAGGTTCGGTTGGTCGGGTCAGCCCTGCTCGGCGACCGCGGCCTCGGCGGGGGCGTGCTTGGTCAGGCTCTGCGCGCAGATGGCGACGCCGATCACGATCAGGAAGACGGCGAACGCGCGCTGGAGGGCGAGCTGCGGGACGCGCTTCGACATGACGTTGCCGACGATGCTCCCGACGGATCCGATCAGGACGAACAGGCCGATCACCGACCAGTCGATCGCGAGGCCGAGCTCGTCGAGCACGTGCAGGTGCCCGAAGAAGCCGCTCGCCGACTTCAGCACGATGATGAAGAGGCTCGTCGCGACGGCGCGGTGCATGCTGAGTCCGCCCATCAGCACGAGCGCCGGGACGATCAGGAAGCCGCCGCCCACGCCGACGAAGCCGGTCACCGCGCCGACGACGAGGCCGTCGAGCACGATCTTCCAGACCTTGCGCCGCTCGACGACCGCGTCCGGGTCGAGCCGGATCGGGCGGAACATCAGCACGCTCGCGACGAGCATCAGCAGCGCGAACACGACGAGCTGCACGGTGCCGCTCACGTACTTCGAGAGGTGCGCGCCGAGGTAAGCGCCGACCATCCCGGGCAACCCGAAGAACACGAGGCTCCGTCCGTCGACGAGCCCGCGGTACGCGCCCGGCAGACCTCCGACGAGCGCGATCCCGCCGACGATCGCGAGCGAGCTCGCGATCGCCACCTTCTCCTGCATGCCGAGGAGGAAGGTGAGGACCGGCACGGTGAGGATCGACCCGCCCGAGCCGAGGAGGCCCAGGCTGAGTCCGATCACGACGGCTCCGAGCAGTGCGAGGAACACGTTGGCGTCTCCGGTGGACGGGGGACCGTCAGGCGCGACCCTTCAGCATCCCGTCCCAGTACAGGATCGGGAGGAGGTGCTTCTTGAGCTGGTACATGCTCCAGCGCTCCTTCCCCTGGTCGAACGGGAAGGTCTCGTCCGGTTGCTGGTCGTAGCCGAACTCGGCGAGCACGAGCTTGCCGTAGCCCGTCACGAGCGGGCACGACGTGTAGCCGTCGTACTTCGCCTCGAGCGGTCGCCCGTCGACGAACGCGAGCACGTTCGCGGCCGCGACGGGTGCCTGCTTGCGGATCGCCGCGCCGGTCTTCGACGTCGGCAGCGACGACGCGTCGCCGAGCGCGAACACCTCGGGACGACGCACGTGCTGGAGCGTGTGCTTGTCCACCTCGACCCAGCCCGCCGCGTTCGCGAGCGAACTCCCGCGCACGAAGTCCGGCGCCCCCATCGGAGGCGTCACGTGCATCATGTCGTAGTGCTCGTCGTAGCGCTCGCCGGAGTCGAGCTTCGCGAACGTCGCGGTGTGCGTCGCCGGGTCCACGGCGACGAGGTCGGTGCGGTAGCGCACCTCGATCCCGTAGCGTTCGACCGCGCGGAGCAACGCATCGGCGTACTTCTTCACCGCGAAGATCGTCGGCGTCGCGATGCAGAACACGATCTCGTACGGCCGCGGCGGCGGGTTCTTCCGCCAGTGGTCCGCGGCGAGGTACATGATCTTCTGCGGCGCACCGCCGCACTTGATGGGCGTGTTGGGGTGCGTGAAGATCGCCTTGCCGCCCTGGAACGACCGGATCGCCTCCCAGGTGTGGTCGACCGTGTCGTAGTCGTAGTTGCTGCAGAGGCCGTCGCGACCGACGTTGCCCTCGAGTCCGGGTACGGTGCGCCAGTCGAGCTGGATGCCCGGCGCGACGACGAGCACGTCGTACGTGACGCGCCCGCCGCCGCGGAGCTCGACCGCCTTCTCGTCGGGGTGCATCGCCGTCACCGCGTCGCGGATCCACTCGACGCCGCGCGGGATCACCGACGCCTCCGTGCGACGCGTCGACTCCTTCTTCGCGTCGCCGCCGCCGACGAGTGTCCACAGCGGTTGGTAGTGGTGGAACTCCGCGGGGTCGATCACGGCGACGTCGAGCGACGGGCGCGCCCGGTGCAGGCGCGCGGCGACGCTGATGCCGGCGGCTCCGCCGCCCACGATCAGGATCTGGTGGTGTCTCTCGGCGCTACGGTCGATCACGGTGGTGCCTCCTCGTTCCTCGTGGATCAGGCCATCGCGGCGACGGGAAGGTCGCTCGCGCTCCAGGCGTCCATGCCGCCGACCAGGTCGGACACGTGTGTGTAGCCGTGGCGGCGGAGGATGCTCGCCGCCGTCGACGAGCGGTAGCCCGATCGGCAGACGACGACGACCTCGCTGTCGCGAGGCACCTCGGCGATGCGCGCCTCGAGCTTGTTGAGCGGAACGTTCTTCGAGCCCGCGATGTGGCCGCCCTCGTACTCCTTCTCCGCACGGACGTCGACGACGAGCGGCGCGTCCGCGTGGCGGAGGATGTCGGCGAGCGCCTGCGCGGTGACGCGGCGCGACGACGCGATGAGGTCGGGACGGTTCTCGAGCGCCGCCATGCCGCCCTTCACGTAGCCGGCGACGTGGTCGAGACCGATGCGTCCGAGGCGCATGGCGGCCTCCTCCTCCGTGCCGGGCTCGGCGACGACGACGATCGTCGCGTCGGGTGCGATGAGCGTGCCCGCCCACGTCGCGAACTTGCCCTCGAGCGCGATGTTCACGCTGCCGTCGAGGTGGGCGCCCTCGAAGTCGGCGGCGGGACGGACGTCGACGACGAACGCTCCGTCCTCCTGCAGCGCCAACACCTGGTCGAGCGACAGCCCCGCGAGCGACTTCGCGAGCGTCGTGTCGAGCGTCTCGCGCTCCTTCCGGTTCAGGATCGCGTCGTGGAGGAAGTAGGCCGGCGCGTCGGGCTGGTCGGCCGTCACGATGCGCGTGAACTCCTCCCTCGACATCGGCTGGAGCGCGTAGTTGAAGCGGCGCTGCTCGCCGATGGTCGAGAAGTTCTCCTTGCCGAGCGCCTTGCCGCACAACGAACCCGCGCCGTGCGCCGGGTAGACGACGGTCTCGTCCGGCAACTTCATCAGCTTGCCGTGGAGCGAGTCGTAGAGCTGGCTCGCGAGCTGTTCGGCCGTGAACCCGATCGAGCCGAGGAGGTCGGGGCGCCCGACGTCGCCGACGAACAGCGTGTCGCCGGTGAAGACGGCGCGCGGTCGCACGTCCGACGCCGCGAGGTCGTAGGCAGCGATCGAGATGCCCTCGGGCGTGTGCCCCGGCGTCTCCATGATCTCGAGCCGGACGTCGCCGAACTCGAGCACGTCGCCGTCGGCGAGGTTCGTCGCGTCGTACTCGGCCTCGGCCTTCGCACCGATGTAGATGCGCGCGCCCAGGCGGTCGCGGAGCTCGAGGTGTCCCGCGACGAAGTCGGCGTGGAAGTGCGTCAGCAGGACGTACTTGATCTTGGCGCCGAGGCGCTCGGCCTCGGCCACGTACTGGTCGACGTCGCGCTGAGGGTCGACGACGGCCGCTGTCTTGGTGCGCTCGTCGACGACGAGGTAGGACGCGTGGGCCAGACAGCCGAGATAGAACTGCTTGA
The DNA here is from genome assembly GCA_041398665.1 of Planctomycetota bacterium. Taxonomy (GTDB): domain Bacteria; phylum Planctomycetota; class UBA1135; order UBA1135; genus Rohdeia. Next base: position 66,592 of record JAWKUH010000007.1, read on the forward strand.
TGATCATGGTGGTGCCTCTCGTGGATCTCGTGTCGTGCGAGACGCTGCGCGTCACTCCAACGGGATGCGCTTGCGCTCGAAGTACCAGTCGACGACGTCCTTGGCGCCGACCGTCCGTCGGTCGGCCTCCTCCACGGTCGCCGGAGCCTTCGCCAGGCCCTTCTCGCCGTGCTTCCACCCTTCCGGTGTCGCGACGCCGTGCTCGGCCGACGCGCTCAGCGCCTGCACGAGCCGCAGGATCTCGGACACCGAGCGACCCGTGGTCATCGGGTACTGGAGGATCGCGCGGACGAAGCCGTCGGGATCGATCACGAAGACCGAGCGCACCGACGCGGTGTCGCTCTCGCTCGGGTGGATCATCCCGTAGGCGCGTGCCACCTCCATCGAGGCGTCCGCGATGATCGGGAAGTGGACGGCGACGCCGAACTTCTCCTCGATGTTGCGGAGCCAGGCGATGTGCGAGTACACGCTGTCGACCGAGAGGCCGAGCAGTTCGCACCCGATCGACTGGAAGCACTCGTGCGCCTCGGCGAAGGCGACGAACTCGCTCGTGCACACCGGCGTGAAGTCGGCGGGGTGCGAGAACAGGACGAGCCACTTCCCGGCGTAGTCCTCGAGCGCGCGGACGCCGTGCGTCGTGGTCGCGCGGAACTCGGGAGCGGGTTCGTTGAGGCGCGGGTGGCCGAAGGTGACGGAGTGGTGGAGCATCGGTGGGCGTCGTGGGGTGTTCGCCGCACGCTCGAGAGGTCAAAGCGCGTGCCGGGGCGGCGTGATCCGGTGTGCGCCGATCGCGTAAAGCCTTGTTCGGAAGTGCCTTGCGGTCCAGTCCCGTCTCGCCGGTCGCGCCCCTCCGGGAGCCGCGGCGAACAGGTCGTTCACGGGTCGTTCACCGCGCGGTGAACGCTTTGAACGGTCGTGCGGTCCGTCGCCCGAGGTGCTGCGCTCGGCGCCTGCGGCACCCACGCAGGAAACACGAAGGGAACGGCACAGAAGGACACGAGAGACCGCAGGCGCCGCTGCCGAGGGCCCGCGGGCGCGACATGGACTTCGTCGCCTTCGACCCGCACTCCAGACATGTGGTCTCCGTGCCTTCCGTGTGGATCTTCCGCGCGGCCGGCAGGCGGCGCCTCGAGGGCGCGATGTTCTTCGTGCGCCTGCGGCGCGTTCTTGATCCCGAAGAACAGAGGAACGCGAAGCGGCGCGATCCTCCTTCCGATCTTTCGTTCTTCGTGTTGAACGTGTGGTAGCGCGGCCGGCAGGCCGCGCCACGCCTCGCGGGGAGCACGAGACACGACGCGGCGCACCACGCCCTGCACGCGGTCGGCGCCTCAGACGTCGCGCGTCCCGCGACGGAAGATGCCCTGGTCGATCCCGTAGAGACGGATGCGCTTCCAGAGCGTCACACGACTGATGTGCAGCAGCTCGGCGGCTCGCGTGCGGTTCCAGCCGGTCGCGTCGAGCGCATCGAGGATCGCGAGCTTCTCCGCCTCCTCGTGGGGCGTCAGGCCGGGCGCGGTACCGGGCGCGGGGCGTCGCTCGCGGACGGTGGCGGGCAGGTCGTCGACACCGATGCGCGCACCGCGCTGCACGACGAGCGCGTGCTCCACCGCGTTGCGGAGTTCGCGCACGTTGCCGGGCCAAGGGTGCCGCACGAGCGCGGCGACGGCGTCCTGGTCGAGGTCGACGCTCGCGCGCCCCTGCTTCTCGCAGGCGCGTGCGAGGAAGTGCCGCGCGAGGAGCGGCACGTCGGCCGCGCGGTCGCGGAGCGGCGGGAGGTGCACCTCGAAGACGCGGATGCGGTAGTAGAAGTCCTCGCGCATCGCACCCTCCGCCACGCGCCGCTCGAGGTCGCGGTTCGTCGCCGCGACGAGGCGGATGTCGACGGGCACGACCTCGCTCCCGCCGACGCGACGGATCTCGCGCTCCTGCAGCGCGCGGAGCAGCTTGACCTGCACGAACGGCGGGATCTCACCGATCTCGTCGAGGAAGAGCGTGCCGCCGTTCGCCGACTCGAACGCACCGACGCGGTCGCGCACCGCGTCGGTGAAGGCGCCCTTCACGTGCCCGAAGAGCTCGCTCTCGAGCAGCGACTCCGGCATCGCCGAGCAGTTGATCGCGACGAACGGACCCCTGCGCCGCTCGCTCAGGTCGTGGATCGCGCGCGCCGCGAGCTCCTTGCCGGTCCCCGACTCGCCCGTGACGAGCGTCGTGACGTCGCTGTCCGCCGCGAGCCGCACTCGGCGGTAGACCTCGAGCATCGCCTGACTGCGCCCGACGAAGCCCGGCAGGCCGGAGTCGCCCGCGGCGAGCTCCTCCGGCGTGCCGCCGCCGAACGCGGCGGTGACGTCGGAGAACACCGCGATCGCTCCGTACACCGCGCCGTTCGCGTCGCGCAACGCCCGCGCGTTCGCGACGACGCGCCGCACGCCGCTGCGCACGCGGAGCACGAGCACGCGGTTCTCGATCGCCGCACCGTTCGGCGCCGACGGCGCCATGAGGTCGCCGAGCTCGCGGAAGCCCTCGCACCCCGGGCCCTCGAGCACGTCGATCCCTCGCCCCACGACCTCGCGCCTCGAGAGCCCCGTGATGCGTTCGGCTCCTGCGCTCCAACCGACGACCGCGCCGTTCGCGTCGAGCGTGAACACGCCGAGCCCCAGCGGCCCCCCCATCAGGGCGAGCACCTCGGGGTCGCGTTCGAAGTCGAGGTCGAGCCGGTCCTCCGGCGCGCGCCTGCGTCCCGTCGATCGTTCCAACGCAGGGATTGTGCACCGAACGGACGCGGCGGACGAGGGCCGACGCTCGGGACTCGCGCGTACGCCGCCCGGCCGGACCGGCGCGGGGCCGGATCAGCGCCGCGCGCCGCCGCCCGCGAGCCGCGCCAGCGCGGGGGCCGACGCGTCGATGCACTCCACGCGGAACAGGCCGGCCTCCTCGAGGCTCCGCACCGCGGGCCCCTCCGCCGGCTCCTCCTCCGCCTTGCCGTCGCCGCGCTGCTCGCGCCGTTCGGCGGCGCGCCGTCGCTGTTCGAGCTGCCGCACCTGCTCCGGGTCGAGCACGTTCTCGAGGGCGCCGACGAACGTGTTCTCGAACTCGAAGGTCGTGCGACCCTCGGGGTCGACCTCGAACACCCGCCCGATCGGTCCGTCGCAGATCACGGTGTTGCCGTTCGCGAGCCGCACGGCGCCGGAGACGAAGCTCGCGTAGAAGCGCTCGGACTCGCGCGCGCCGTACCGCCAGGCCGCCGCGCTCGGTCCGAACGCCGCGCCGTCCTCGAGTTCGAACCCGCGCTCGCGGTCGAACGGCAGGACGATCTCGTCGACCGTCGTGTAGTCGCCGTCGGGCCGACCGCGCCCGTTGTCGAGCACGAGCACGCGCAGACCGTCGCCGTCGATCCAGCGCGCGTCGTGCTGTTCGAACAGCCGTCGGTCCGCCGCCGTCCCGCGACCGTAGTTGCGCGGGTTGCCGTAGCGGTAGAGCAGGTCGCCGCCCCGACCGAAGCGACCGCCCCGCGATCCGCGCGCCTCCTCGGTCGTCGTCGAGTGGTCGATCACGACGAACTCGCTGAGGTGGCGCAGGGAGAGCACGATCAGGTCGTGCTCGGGATGCCAGTCGATCGAGTTCGTGTGGAGCCAATCGCCGCTCGGTCCGCGGCGCTCCGGCATCTCGCCGTCGCCCGCGCCGTCGGCTCCGTCGTCCGACGGGACGATGTAGCCGAGCGACTCCATCTGGAGCCGCACCTCCTCGCGCGCCGCGCGCTCCTCGGCGGTGAGCGGCACGTCGGAGCGGTGGTCGGCGTTGACGTCGATGCGCTCGGGGTGCGCCGGCACGTCGCCGAAGCCCTCCTTCGTCGCGTCGAAGTCCTGGACCAGGTGGTCCGCCGCGTGCCACTCCCACACGACCTCGGCGCCCGTCGGCCGGATCGGCCGCAGCTCGAGCACGACGAGCGGCCAGAAACCGGCGTCCTTGATCTGCTCCGGGTCGCGACCGAGCTCGATCGCGCGTTCGCGCGAGAGCACCTCCCAGGCGACGACGAGCACGTTGCCGTTCGGGAGCGGCTCGACGTCGTGGTGCGCGAGCAGCGTCGCGCTCGCGACGCGGTGGTCCCGAGACGAGGTTGCCGTCCCAGTCGTACTTCAAGGAGTCGTCCGCCGGCCCCGCCGCCGGTCACGTCGCCCTCGGGATCGCGGCCGGTCGCGAGCAGGTTGCCCGAGTTCAGCAGGTAGGCGCACTGCCCCGGCACGAACGCGGTGTCCCAGTGGTGCACCGACGTCCCCGAGCGGTCGACGAGGTGCACCTGCTTGCCGAGCAGCGGCGCGACGAGCAGGTAGTCGCCGTCGCCGATCGGCGGCGTGCCCGAGCGTTCGGAGACGGGCATCGAGCCGGTGACGGCTCCGTCGCTCGCGCGGTCCCCGCACGCGGCGAGCGCCGTCGCGGCGACGAGGGTGAGGATGCGTGCGGGGAGCTCCAACGCGGCGTCGAACGGGGACTTCGCGGCGCGCCTCCCGCCGCCCCGGACTCGGAGCGACGGGAGGCGCGTTCCGCGGCGATGGTAGCACGCGGTCGACGGTGCGGCCCGCGCGGTCAGCGCGCGTGCCAGGCCGCGAGCGCTTCCTTCTCGCGCTCGCGCGTCATGCCCGCGGGCCGCTGCTTCATCGCGTCGGGCATCGCGTCCCAGCTCTCGAGCGTCGCGCGCACGGTGTCCGCGAGGTCGCGCGTGTGCAGCCCCGACTTCCAGGCCTTCTCGCCGTGCACGCGGTCCATCGCGGAACCGGCGGACCACACCGGCAGGTCGCCCCAGGGCGCGAGGCCGAGTTCGCTCACGCCGTCGGTCGGGACCCAGGTGAAGCGCGCGTCGCTCTCCACCACGGCGCGGCAACCGTAGACGAGACCGGCGATCGTCTGTCCGTAGCTCGGACCGACCGCGTTGTAGACGCCCACGAGCCCTTCGACCGCGGCGTGCACGATGTACTCGCCGAGGTCGCGCACGTCGATGTACTGCACGGAGTCGTCGAGGTTCCCGCCGACGAGGACCTCACCGCCCTCGCGCACGCGCACCGGCCAGTAGGTGAAGCGGTGCGACGCGTCGTCCGGGCCGACGATCAGACCTGGCCTCACGTTGAACACGCGGCCGGGCATCAGCTCCTCCGCCGCCTCTTCGCACAGCGCCTTGAGCGGGCCGTAGTTCTGGAACTGGTCCCCCATCGACTCGGTCGTCGGGTCGTCGATGCGCGCGACCGGCGTCGACTCGTCGATGTCGCCGCTCTCCATGTCGCCGTAGACCGACACGGTCGAGACCATCGTGTAGTGCTTCACGCGGTCCTTCAGCAGGCCGACCGACGCGCGCGTGATGCGCGGGAAGTACGAGCTCGTGTCGACGACGTAGTCCCAGGTGCGGTCGCCCTCGAGCGCCTTCAGACCCTCGCCCTTGTTCGGGTCGCGGTCGCCGAGGAGCGTCTCGAGCTGGGTGAAGCGATCGGGGTCCGAACGCCCGCGGTTGAACAGCGTCACCTCCATCCCGCGCGCGAGCGCGGCCTCGACGACGGCCGGACCGAGGAAGCGCGTGCCGCCGAGCACGAGCATCTTCGCGCCCGAGCCCGGGGCTCCGGCCCGCGCGGGGTCGGGTTCCGAGGAAGGTTTCGACGCCGACCTGTCGGCGCGGGCGACGTTGGCGGCGAGACCGAGGGAGGCGAGCGCGGCGCCGGCGACGAATTGCCGGCGATCGACGTTGGGGTTCTTCATCCGAGGGACGTGGTGGGTGCGCGGCCCGGGCGCGAGTGGTGCGTGGCGCCGGGCGGTCCGGTGCGCGACGTTGGAGCCGTGTGAAGCTCGGACGGGGAGAGCTTCGACGGGACGACTTTGCGATGCTGTCGCACGTTCATCGCGCGCTGGATGGTCTTTTTCGCACCATCTCGGGGCGGGGAGCGGGCGGCGCACGGATGACGACGAGTACGGACACGACGTTCGGTCTGGAACCGGGCGACCTGCGGAGGGTGGTCGGGCTGGGCGCGCTCCACTTCCTGCTGCTCGGCGCCTACTTCATGCTGAAGCCGGCGCGCGACGAGGTCGCCGCGTACCTGGGCGGCGAGTACATCGACGTGCTGTGGACGCGGGTGTTCTTCGTGAACCTCGCGATCGCGCCGATCTACGCCTACTTCGTGAAGTCCCGCACGCGCGTGCAGGTGCTCGTCGGAGTGCTCGCTTTCTTCGCACTCTCGGCCGTCGCGTTCGCCGTCGTGATGGCGCTCGTCCCGGCCGGGTCCGTCACGCAGGCCTCCGTGGAGGCGCTCCCCGGTGGGGCGCCGACGCACGACCCGCGCCGCACCGTCGACGCGACGTTCTACGTGTGGGCCAGCGTCCTCCCGCTCCTGGTCGTGAGCTCGTTCTGGAGCTTCGTCTCCGACATCTGCTCGATGGCCCGCGCCCGGCGCATCTTCGGGTTCGTCGCGGCGATCGGGACCGCCGGTTCGATCGTGGGCTCGATCGTGCTGCAGGCGCTGTCGAGATCGGGCGTGCCGGTGCGCTGGACCCTCGTCGCCTTCACCGCGGTCTACATCGCGGCGATCGCCGTGGTCGTCGCGAGCGAGCGACGCCTGCGCGACGCGAGCGGACTCGCCCCCACGACCGAGAAGGTCGGAGGAACGGTGATCTCCGGCTTCGTCGCCGTCGCACGCTCACCGCTTCTGATCGCCATCTGCGCCTTCATCCTGCTGATGACGCTCTCCTCGGGCGTCTTCTACTACGTCCAGTCCGACGTGGTGCGCGTGCTCTTCGACGACCGCGACGCACGGCGTGAGTTCCTGAGCTCGCTGAACGAGCACCAGGGCTACTTCACCCTGGTCGGTCAGCTCGGACTCACGACGCTGATCATGCGCCGCGTCGGCATCGGTGCGACGCTCGTCGGGCTGCCGCTGTTCGCCATCGTCTGCGCCACGGTGGTCTGGTACTTCGGGTCGGACTGGTTCGTGTACGACGCGCTGGAGCAGCGGGCGAACCGCCGCTGGTCGGCGGGTCCGGGGCTCGACGCCGCGATCGCGGAGTACGGTCGCGAGACGCTGCTCGCGGTGATCGGGACCGTCCTCGTCGCGATGTACGTCGCGCGCTACGCCTTCGCCAAGCCCGCGCGCGAGGCTCTGTTCACGCTCGTCTCGCGCGACGAGCGCTTCAAGTCGAAGAACTTCATCGACACCGCGGTCTACCGCGGCGGCGACGTGCTCACGGCGCAGCTCTTCGGCCTGATGATGGCGACGGGCTTCGCGTCCGTGACGTCGCTCGGCGCGGTGGTGCTCCCCGCGTTCGTCGGCTGGGTCGTCCTCGCGCTCGTGATGGGACGCGCGGCGAAGCGGCGTTCGGAGGGCGGGGCAGGCTCCTAGATCTGCGGCCCGGTCGGACGATCGGGCTCCTTCGTCGGCGGCGACGGCGGCTCGCCGTCGGGCAGCGACGGTCGCGGCGGCGTGCGCGGTTCGACCTCGGGCTTCGGGTCGCGTGTGGGTTCCTGCGGCCGCGGCACCGGCGAGGGCTTCGGCGGCTCGATCTCGTCCGGGCGGCCCGGATCGTCCTGCTGCGCGTACGGGGTCATCCACGGACCCTCGGTCGACGGCGCGCGGAATGCAACCCCGCAGCGCTCAGTCCTCGCCCTTCGAGCGACGACCGCGCTTCACGTCGCCGCGCTTGCGCTTGTCGTTCAGCCGGCGGCGCTTCGCCGATCGCGGCTTCCTCGTCTTCTTGCGCGTCTTCGGCTTCTCCTCGAGCTTCGCGAGCTTCTCCGCGAGCCGCTCGAACGCCTGGTCGCGGTTGCGCGCCTGGCTGCGCTCGCTCGTCGCGACGACGACGACGCCGCTCGGCGGGTGCACGACGCGCACGCCCGTCTCGACCTTGTTCCTGTGCTGACCGCCCGGACCCGAGCCGCGCAGGAACGTGACCTCGCACACCGCCTCGAGCGACGCGCGGTCCTTCGCGAAGGGTCCCTTGGGCCGAGCCGCGCGCGCCTTCGCGGCCTCCGCGCGCTCGAGTTCGGCGCGGGCGCGCGTCTGTGCGGCGAGCGGGTCGAGCTTCTCGTCCTCCTCGTCCTCCCACTCCGCCTCGTAGCCCCTGGTTCGATCGGTCACGGCGCCACGAGGGTATCCTCGCCGACATGCCCGCGACGAAGACGGACGCCGAACTGATCGCGCTCTGGAAGGACGAGCCCGCGCCGCTGCTCCCGCTGCTGCACGCGTTCCACGACCGAGACGGCTACGTCGGTGAAGCCGCGATGCGCGCGGTGTCGCAGGCGCTGCGCCTCCCGCTCGCCGACCTCTTCGGCACCGTCACCTTCTACCACCACTTCGCGCGCGAAGCCGGCGGACGCGAGCGCCCGCGCGTGTGCGACGGGCCGATCTGTCGCTGCAAGGGTTCGCTGGAGCTGATCGCGAAACTCGACGGCGCGACGCCGATGCCGTGCGCGGGGCGCTGCGACGAACCGATCCCGGTGCTCGTCGGCGACCGCTATCTCGTGGGTACGCCGGACGGGAAGCTCGAGGAGCGCCCGACGCCGCTGCCCGCGCCGAACCCCGGCGGCCGCGAGGAGTGCTGCTTCCGCCACGTCCGCGAAGCGGATCGCGCCACGCTCGACGGCTACCGCCGCACGGGCGGTTACGCGGCGCTCGAGAAGGCGATCTCGATCGGTCCGGACGCGGTGATCACGGAGCTCGAGAACAGCGGCCTCGCGGGTCGCGGCGGCGCCGGCTTCCCGACGGGTCGCAAGTGGCGCGCGGTGCGCGACGCTTCGGGCGGACCGAAGACGATCGTGTGCAACGCCGACGAGGGCGAGCCGGGCTGCTTCAAGGACCGCGTCCTCATGGACCACGACCCGCACGCGGTGATCGAGGGCATGGTGGTCGCGGCGCTCGCAACGGGCGCGACGCGCGGTTTCCTCTACCTGCGCTACGAGTACCCGCACACCGAGCGGATCCTCGCGCGCGCGATCGACGAGGCGCGCGCGGCGGGGTTCCTCGGTGCGGACGTGTCGGGCAGCGGTCACGCGTTCGAACTGCACCTGCGACGCGGCGCGGGTGCGTACATCTGCGGCGAGGAGACGAGCCTGCTCGAGAGCCTCGAGGGCAAGCACCCCTTCCCGCGCAACAAGCCGCCCTACCCCGTCACGCACGGCTTCCTCGGCACGCCGACCGTCGTCAACAACGTCGAGACGCTCGCGAGCGTCGCGCCGATCCTCGTGCACGGCGCGGCGTGGTACGCGGGGCTCGGCGTCGGCGACCACAAGGGGACGAAGCTCGTCAGCCTGTCGGGCGACGTGCGCCGCCCCGGCAACTACGAGGTGCCGATCGGCCTGCCGCTGCGCGAACTGCTCGACGACTGGGCGGGCGGTCCGCTCGAGGGTCGCGCGTTCAAGGCCGTGACGATGGCCGGACTCTCCGGCGGCTTCCTCGCGGACCTCGACGTCACGCTCGACGAGCCCTCGATCCGCTCGAAGGGCAGCTTCCTCGGCGCCGCCGGCATCATGGTGTTCGACGACCGCCGCGACATGGTCGACCTCGCGCACCAGGCGATGGCGTTCTTCGCGCACGAGTCCTGCGGCAAGTGCTTCCCCTGCCGCATCGGCACGCAGCGCCTGACCGAACGCCTCGCGGGCGAGGCCGGCCCGACCGACCCGGCCGAGTGGAAGCGCGAGGTGGCGGACATCGGCTTCACGATGAGCGAGGTCAGCGCCTGCGGTCTCGGCATCGCCGCCCCGCTCGTGACGCAGAGCCTCGTGCGCGACTTCGAGGGTGAGGTGGATTCGAAGCTCGCGGGGCGCGCGCGGTGAGGGCGCGCGGCGGCGCGGTGAAGTGAAGCCCACGCACGCCGTCGCTGCACTCCTCGTCGTCGGTTCGCTCGCCGCGCTGCTCGTCGCACGCCCGTGGGACGGGACGGACGTCGAGCCGATGCCGCACGACCTCTCGAGCGGACCCGTCGTCGTGGACTCGGAGCTCGTGTCCTCGCCCGAGTTCGCGCACCTCGATCGTCGCGCGGAGGCTCGGGGCGACGGGACTCCGGTGCGCGTCGAGTTCGATCCGCAGATCGCGTGGATGGTGGGCCTGGTCGAGGTCGCGGTGCGCGGCCCGTCCGATGTCGCGCCGTTCCGCAGCCCGAGGACGGACTCGCCGCCGCTCGAGTTCGAACTCGAGGCGAGCGACCTCACACCGTATCTCGACGACTTCGCGCGCGCCGAAGTGAGGCTCCGCGTCCACCGCGACGTCGCGCCGACGATCGTGTGGAAGGACGTGCGCGCCGGAACGGACGGTGCGCGCGTCGTCACGATCGAGAGCGGCGATCTCGGGGTCGCGGTCGCCGGGACGCTCGTCCCCGCCGGAACGGACCCACGTGTGGAGCTGCGGTGCGCGCTCCCGGCCGACGGCTCCGTCGATGCGTGGGGCGAACCGACGGGACCGAAGTGGATCCCCTCGACGACGCTCGTCGGGTCCGACGGTCGCTTCGCCGTGTTCGCGGAGGAAGGAGACGACGTGGTCGAGCTCGAAGCGGTCCTCCTCGGTCGCCGGGTATCGCCGACCCACACCCTCCGACTCGGGGCGCGCGACGCCGTGCTCCGACTGGACGCAGGTGTGGTGGTGGTCGAGGTCGGTCGACACGTCGGCGTCGACCTCGGCGACGTCGCGATCGTCGTGTCGCCCGCCGACGTGCGGAGTCACGGAGGACCCGTGCGACTCGCGCAGGCTGCGGCTGACGTCGAGCGGAACCCGAACCGGACCTCTTCCCTGGCGTTCGCCGTGGCGGGGACCGCGGACGTCGCGCTCTGCCGCACCGACGACGACGGCGGCGAGATCGAAGGCTCGTCCCGATCCGTCGGCTCGGTGCACGTCCCGATCGGCGCGGTCGTCCACTTCGGAGCCGACGGTCCGTTCGACGTGCTCGCCGACCCGAACGTCGCGTCGATCGAATTGCCCCACCCCGCGCCCTACGGCTTGCGCGCGCGGTGGGCGGACGACGAGAGCGCGACGGTGTTCACGACGCGGGCTCCGAACCTGTGCGCGCCGCGATTCGTCGCCGCGGCGACCGGAGTGCTGCTGTCCCCGCCGGTCGCCGAGATGCGCGAGGCCGTCGCGACGGCTGCGGCGAAGGACGCGCTCGGCCTCGACCAGCCGCGCGTCGCGAGCTTCCTCCTCGAACGACCCGGCGTGGAACTCGTCGTCTCCGCACCGGGTCGGCGCACGGTGCGCGTCCTCCCCGTCGGCGGTCGCACGGTCGCCATGCCGCCGATGGTCCCGATCGAGCCCGCGCGCATCGAGTACGTGTGGTCGGACGGAGCGCCGCACGACGCGTCGACCGTGGTCGGGATCGGCGTCTCTCCCGGTCCCGACTTCGCCGTCCTGGGACACGAGGTCCTCGAGTGGCCCGTGCCGGAGGAAGGCGCGGACGCGTCGATCTGCGCCTACGCGCTCCGACGATTCGAGCAAGGCTGCACCCTCGAGAGACTTCCCGTGATCCGCGTCGCGTGCGACGGTCGCGAGCCTGCCCCTTTCGTGCCCTCGGAGTCGCCGCGCCTCACGTTCGAACCGGGCCGCAGCTACCGGGTCGTTCTCGGTCCGGAGTGATCGCGCCCCCGAGGACCGCGAACGGGCCCCGCGGTCGCCCCGAGTTGACGGATCCGGGGACCTCGGTGACGATCGACCTCGTCCCCAGTCACCTGGACGCCATCCGGACAAGGAGCCCCCATGTCGAAGGTCCGTTCCGCCCTCGCGCTGGTCGCGGCGGCACTCCTCGCCTCCACTGCCCACGCCCAGCTCTGCCCCGACCCGGGCAACACGCACTACCAGAACGACATCCTGCCCCAGGTCCCCGGCGGCGCGCTCAACATCGCGATCGTGCCGGGACTGTGCGAGGGTGAGGGTTGCGCCGCGGTGTTCGACATCGCGGGGGCGACCCCGGAGAAGATCACGCAGGTCGCGTGTCCGTTCACGAGCCCGAGCGGCACCGGACTCGGCGCGACCGTGAACGTGCAGATCTTCGACAACGTCACGTTCAACGCGCAGAACGTCGTGACGATGGGGACGAAGGTGTTCGACCTCGTGAACGCGACGGGCAACGAGGCCCTGCTCGCCGAGGGCGGCATCAACACGATCGACCTGTCGAACTACAACATCCAGGTCACGGGTCCGAAGTTCGCGGTCGCGTTCATCATGAACTTCAACCCGAACGGCAACTGCACGACGGGTTTCACGTCGAACTTCTTCACGGACAACACGCCCTGCGTCGCGCGGAAGAACCTCCTCTACATCCTCGGTACTGGCTGGGTCGACTCGACCAAGGCGAAGGTCGGACCGATCAACCTCTGCCCGCTCTTCTACAACGGCAACTGGGTCATCCGCTGCTGCACCGAGCCGATCCTCAACCCCGTCAACGTGACGGTGATCGGCAGCCCGGTGCTGCCCGGTCAGTTCGTCAACCTGATCTTCAACGCGCCGGGGTACGCCGGGTCGTTCTACGCGGCGGGCGTGGCGCTCGGGACCAACCCGGGTCTCCCGGTACCGCCGCTCGGGACGCTGCCGCTCAACTACGACGTCCTCATGCAGTGGCACCTCTCCACGTTGGGCGGAGGAGTCTTCAACAACTTCTTCGCCTTCATAGGTCCGGCCGGAACGGCGCCGGGACTCGTGCTGATGCCTCCGCAGGCGCAGGCGGGGCTCGAGATCTACGTCGCGTTCGTCGTGTTCGACGTCAACGCGGGCTTCGCGCCGATCGCCGTGTCGAGCGCGTCGAAGATCGTCGTGCAGTGACGCCGAGCGTACGCTGATCGCGTCCGCTCGCCGCGGACGGACCGAGCGCCCCCGCCGACCGGCCGTCGGCGGGGGCGCTCCGCTTCCATGGCGACGTCGCGACGCACGGCGGAGCGGATCGGCGCGCCGCTCCGCCGGGTACGCTGCGCGACATGGACGTCGTCGTGGTCGGAGCTGGACTCGCCGGGCTCGCGTGTGCGCGCGAACTCGCGGCGCGCGGAGCGCGTTGCACGGTGCTCGAGTCGCACGACCGCGTCGGCGGTCGGGTCGCGACGGACGAGGTCGAGGGCTTCCTCGTCGACCGCGGCTTCCAGGTGCTGCTCGACAGCTATCCAGAGGCGCGGCGCGTGCTCGACCTCGACGCGCTCGAGTTGCGCGCGTTCCGACCGGGAGCGCTCGTGCGCCGCGGCGGGCGCTTCCACCCGGTCGTCGACCCGTGGCGCGCGCCGCTGCGCGGTCTGTCGACGCTGCGCGCCCCGTTCTTCCGGTCGGCCGACGCGCTGCGCACCGCGCGGCTGCGCGCCGACGCCGCGCGCGGAGCGTGTCGCGCGCCGGGCGGGACGGCGGCGAAGGAGCTCGCCGCGCGCGGCTTCTCGAGGACCGCCGTCCTGAACTTCTTCGAGCCCTTCTTCGCGGGCGTGACGCTCGACCCCGCGCTCGGCGTCGCGTCGGAGTTCTTCCTCGAGCTGTTCGCGTGCTTCGCGCGCGGCAGCGCGGTGCTGCCGGCGCGCGGGATGCGCGCGATCCCGGAGCAGCTCGCGAGCGGACTGCCGGAGGGCTCCGTGCGCACGGGTGCGCGCGTCACGGCCGTCGCGCGCGACCGCGTCGAACTCGCCGACGGGACGGAGCTGCGCGCGGACCGCGTCGTGCTCGCGACCGACGCGAGCGCGGCGGCGAAGCTCGTCCGTGACGAACGCCGCACGGAGTGGTTCGGGACGGCGACGTTGTCGTACGCGGCGGAGCGCTCGCCGCTCGACGAGCCGATCCTCGTGCTCGCGGGCGACGACGCACGCGACGGTCCGGTGAACCACGTGTGCGTGCCGAGCGACGCGCAGCCGACGTACGCGCCGCCCGGCGCCGCGCTGATCTCGGTCAGCGTCGTCGGCGATCCGCCCGACAGCGACGCCGCGGTCGACACGGCGGCGCGCGCCCAACTCTCGCGCTGGTTCGGCGACGCCGTCCGGGGCTGGCGACTGCTCCGCATCGATCGCGTGCCGCGCGCGCTCCCGCGTCGGATTGCGCCGCTCGCGACCGAACTCGTCGTCTGCGGCGACCACGTCGCGACGCCGTCGATCCAGGGCGCGCTCGCGTCGGGGGCGGCGGCGGCGCGTTCGATCGCGAGTCGAGGAACGGCGCACGAAGAGTGAGCACGCGAACGGTTCCGTCGCGGTGATGCGCGTGCCACGATGCCGCCGTGCTGTACGACACGATCGGGACGAACTACGACACGCGCCGCAGGAGCGAACCGCGCATCGCTGCGCTCGTCGAACGCGCACTCGACGGCGCGCGGCGCGTCGTGAACGTCGGTGCCGGCTCGGGGTCGTACGAGCCTGAGGGTCGCACCGTCGCCGCGGTGGAACCGTCGCGCACGATGATCGCGCAGCGCGCCGCGGAGCGCGCTCCGGCGGTGCAGGCCGTGGCGGAGCGACTGCCGTTCGCCGACGGCACGTTCGACGCGGCGCTCGCGACGCTGACGCTGCACCACTGGGAGAACTGGCGCGCCGGGTTGCGCGAGATGCGTCGCGTCGCGGACGATCGCGTCGTGCTGCTGACCTGGGTCGGCTACGGCGGAGCGTCGGGGCACGGCGACAGCGGGCGCTTCTGGCTGCTCGACTACTTCCCCGAGATCGAGGCGATCGACGCGCGGATCTTCCCGACCGAGCGCGAGCTGTCGGAGGTGCTCGGGCCGATCGAGTCGACGCCCGTGCCGATCCCGTGGGACTGCGTCGACGGCTTCCTGTGCGCCTACTGGCGGCGTCCCGCGGCGTACCTCGACGCCGACGTGCGACTGGCGATCTCGTCGTTCTCGAAGATCGAGGACGCGTCGGACGGCCTCGCCCGGCTCGAGGAGGACCTGCGGACGGGGGCGTTCGAGCGGCGCTACGCGAAGCAGCTCGCGCGCGAGTGGTGCGACTTCGGGTACCGCGTCGTGGCGACGCGGTGAGTGGCGCGGGCGCGCGTCGCGCGCCCGGCGATCAGTCGCCGAACGGGACGACGGCGACGTCCTCGTCGAGCTTCGAATCCAGGGTCCAGTAGCGCACGCGAACTTCGAGCTTGAGCGCGGCGTTGTCCTCGGCGCCGATCTCGCTGACGCGGATCTTCCCGCTCGCCGCGAGGCGCTGCGTGCCGAGGTTCGAACTCACGCTCCACGCGCCGCGACGCTCCTCCGGACCGACCTTGTCGTCGTCGTCGAGGTCGGCGAAGGCGATGACGGAGAGCGACTGCAACCGGACGCTACCGACCGACGGTCCGGAAGCGACGATGTCGCGCAGCGACCAGGCGTTGGGCTGCCGCGAGAGCGCCGCCGTGACCGTCACGCGCCCCGTCGACATGAGGGTCTCCTGGTGGAACCCGCCCCCGAGCGACGAGCAGGACGCCGCGAGGAGCAGGAGAGGTGCCGCGAACCGTGCCGACTTCATGGCGACACGGTAGCGGCGCGAGGGGCCCTCCGCACGCCTTCCGCGCGTCGGTCTTGGGCAAACGAACCAGGTTCGGTTGGTCCAGCATCGGCCCTGGCGGCACCGCGAGCGGCGATCGGGCGCGGACTTCCGCATTCCGTCGGGCGACGGCGCGGGTCGGAGCGGGCGAGCGAACCGGGTCCAGGTGGTCCTGGTCGAACGAACCAGGTTCAGTTGGTCCGACACCGGCCCTGGCGGCACCGCGAGCGGCGACCGGACGCGAACTTCCGCACTCCGCCGAGGGACGGCGCGTGTCAGAGCGGGCGGGCGAGGCGCAGGTCGCGCAGGGGGCCGGCGACGCCGGCGGGGCCCTCGCGGGTGGTGCCGTCGGGGACGAAGCCGACGCGCTCGTAGAAGTCGCGCGCGCGACGGTTCTCCTCGAGCACCCACACGACGCAGCGCTCGGCACCGCGCTCGCGAAGACGATCGAAGGCGTACTCGACGAGCGCCCTGCCGACGCCCGTTCCCCACACGCTGCGGTCCGCGTAGAGCGCCCAGACCTCGCCCGTGCGCGCGTCGAGGTCGTCGTCGCGCGCCGGTCCCTCCGACACGAACGCGACGACCTCGTCGCGAAGCTCGGCGACGTGCGTCGCGGCGAGGCTCTCGCGCAACGCTCCCTCCCACCGCGACGTCCGCGTCGCCAGGTCGAACCGCTCGATCACGGCGTCCGCGATCAGCCCGCGGTACGCCGAGTCCCAGGTCGCGACGTGCACGCGCGCGATCGCCGCGGCGTCCTCCTGCCGCGCCGGGCGGACGCGGAACGCGACGGGCTCGCCGGGTGCCATGCCCCGACTCTACGCCGGACCCGCGCCGACGACGGACGCGAGCCGCGCGCGCTCCCGGGCTCGATCCGCCGCGACCGCCGACGCGCGGCACGCGCCGCGCCCGACTTCCCCGTGCCCGTGCTTGGCCGCGAACACCGCCCGACATTGAATGGTGCGGGGGCTCCGCAGTAGGACGCCCCCGACCGCCCCCGCCGCCGCCTCGCAGCGCGCCGAGCGGCCCACCGAGCGGCGCCGCGACGCCCGCTCACGCACGACCGCGCGACCCTCGTTCGCGCCGAGACCAAGGTGCCATGTCCTCCCTCACCACCCTTCTGCTCGCCCCCTCGCTCCTGCTCCTGCAGGACCCCGCACCGACCGCCGCACCGACGGCGGCGCCCGCCGCGCCCCGCCCGCTGTTCGAGCTGTGGATCGACGACTGCTCGGCGTGCCTGCGTTCGCCCAAGGACGCAGGACTGCTCGCGGCGCTCTCCATGCTCGACGACCGCTTGCTCGAGCTCCCCGGCGAGTTCGGCGGTCAACTGCCGCCGATGCCTCCCGGCGCGATCGAGACGCTCTCGCACGTCCTGACCGGGCGCAAGTGCCTGCGCGTGTTCGAGAACTCCGACCCGAACGCGCCCATGCCGCTCTTCCTGCAGTTCGAGATGCAGGAGCCGTCGAGCGACGCGGCGAACGCCTTCGCCGAACGCGTGCACGCCCTGCTCGCGGACATGGGTGCGCCGCTCGGCGAGCCCGACGCCGCCGGCATGCGCCTGCTCGAGCTTCCCGACGGCCCGCCCGTGTCGATGGGCGCGCGCGGCAGCGCGTACGTCGTCTCGCTCGGCGGTTCGACGAGCTCGCTCGGCGCTCCGACGCGCGTCGGCCTCCCCGACGGCGTCGCTCCGTCGATGTCGATGCACCTCGACCTCGGCCGCATGACCGAGATGCTCACGTCGTTCGCGCCGATGTCGCCGGGCGAGGCCGAGGAGGTCTCGGCGCTGTTCGAAGCCATCGGCCTCTCGGACATGGTCGTCGACGCGAACTACGGTTCGGACGCGCAGCGCTCCTACGGCACGGTGCGCATGCCGGGCTACGCCGCGATCATGCGCAACCTCGGCATCTTCCCGCAGCGCGGGCTCGTCGCGTCCGACTTCGCGATGGTCCCCGCGGACGCCGAATGGGCGCAGATCTCGACCTTCGACGCGGAAGGCCTGGTCGACCTCGTCATGCAGTTGCTCCGTCAGCCGATGGACGAGATGGGCATGGAGGACCCGATCGCGATGATGCGCGACGAGATCGGGATCGACCTCCTCGCGGACGTGGTCGACCACCTCGGGACGTCGATGGCGCTGTACACGTCGAAGTCGACGGGCGGCGGCGGCTTCTTCTCCACCGTCGCGGTCGTCGAGCTCACGAACGCTGCGGGGATGCGCGCGACCATGCACCACGTCGCGAGCCTGATCGACGAGGTCGGTTCGACCGAGGCCGACGGCTACGTGCGCGTGCGCCCGTGGAGCTCCGGCGACGCCGAGCTCTTCACGCTCGCCTTCCCCGGCCTGCCGGTCCCGCTCGAGCTCACCGTCGCGCTCAGCAGCACGGCGCAGCCGGCCGGGAAGCTCGGCCTACCTCGTCGCGGGCATCACGCCGCAGGCCGCGCTCGGCGCGCTCGCGCAGATCGCCGGCGGCGGCCCCGGCCTGATCGCGAACACGTCGTTCCGCGAGCAGTGCCGGTGGATCCGATCGGCGCCTCGGCCGTGACGTTCGTCGACACGAAGCAGCTCGCGGGCCGCGCCTACGGCATCACCAGCATGGCGTGCTCCGCGCTCGCCAACGTCGTGCGCTCGCCGCACTCCTTGCGCGAAGCCGGCTCGATCCTGCCGACCTACGGCTCGTTCGTCGACGGCGCGCTCGCGTCGGTCGTCGTCGCTCGCCCCGAGGGCGACGACTACGTCGAGTACTCGCGCGCCGACGGTTCGATGCTCGTCAACGTGTCCGGGATGGTCGGCATGCTGACGTCGAGCCCGTTGGCGATGCTCTTCATGTCGGGAGCGGCCTCGTCGTTCCTCACGGCGTCGCGCGCTCCGGCGTTCGGCGGCGCGCCGCTCGCTCCGCTCGGCTACGTCGACGAGGAGTACGACGACTCGTACTACGACGACGAGGAGTACGACGACGAGGAGTACGAAGAGTACGAGGACGAGATCGAGGTCGAGGAGCCGGTCGTCGAGGACGAGCCGACGCCGGCGCCCGCGACGGGCGGCGGCGGCGGACGCTGACACCGCCCCCCGGCAGGGCGCGACCGCAGGGTCGCGTCACTCCGCGAGAATCGACCGGGGCGACCGAAGGAGGTCGCCCCGGTTCGCGTAGCGGATCACGTCGTGAAGATCCACCGCCTCTCACCCTCGACCCTGCTCGCGTTCGTCCTCGGCGCGGGCGTCGGCGTCGCCGGGATCGTGTTCGCGATCGCCGTGTTGCTCGACCTTCCCGGAGCCGTCGCGCGCACGCAGGTCGCGGGCCCGGTCGAACCCGTCGCCGCGGCCGTCGTCGGGACGTGGCTCGTCGCCTACTGCGTCACGGCGATCGTGCGGGGGCGACTGGTCGTCGACGGTGAGGAGCTGCAGCACCTCGGCTTCGGACTCCTGCCGAGGACCGCGCGCATCGATCTCGGTCGCGTGCACCGTCACGCGGTCGGGACGATCCACCGCGGGACGGCGCAGCGCCGGCGCGAGATGCTCTTCCAGCTCGACGATGGACGCACGACCCGCGTGCGCACGTCGCTCTACCGCGACTGCCGCGAGGCCGAGGCCGCGATCACGGCCGCGATCGGGAGCCCGGCGGAGGACGGCGTCCCCGCGTACTTCGGGCTGCGGTTCGACGGCGACTGAGGATCGACTGCGGAACGTGAACGACGCCCAGCGGCTCACCCAGTCGACCGGGTCCTCGTCCCGCGTCCGCAACTCCTCGGAAGCGCGCTCCATGTGGACCGACGTCACGAGCCACGCGTTGGCCGTCGCGACCTCGAACTCCACGCGACCGCGATCGTCCGTGCGGCACGACCGCGACGCGACGTCACGCGCGCCGAGGCCGTGCATCCAGACCGTCGCGCCCTCGACGGGTCTCCCGTCGCGCAGCAGCGTGAACGCGATGCTCTCTCCGACCGTGACGAGGTCGGGGTTCGACGAGGGGACGAGCTCAAGCTCGAGGCCGAGCGGCTCGCCGTAGCCCGTCGGCTGGTCGCCGACCGCGAGGGCGGTCACCGCGCAGCGCGCGAAGAGCTCGCGTCCGGACGCGTCCGACTCGCCGAGTCGTGCTCGTTCTTCGACGACCCAGTCGAGACCCTCGATGCGCAGGTACTTCTCGAACTCCGGCCCGGCGAGGACGACGTGCGAGGGGTTCGACTCGTAGCCGACGCGCGCGAGTCCGGCCTCGGTGTAGCGGCCGAAGCCGGCCGGCGCGCGACCGTCCTGGCCGGCGACCGGGCGGTCGCCGGGGGCCGGAGGGTCGTCCCCGACCGCGCTCGGGACGAGGTTGGAGAAGAACCGTCGGATGTGCTCGGGGCTGCGCGGGAACACCTCGCTGTCGTTGGCGGTCCCGACGCGGAGGTCGAAGCGGATCGGCTCGTTCGCGGAGCACGCGAAGCTCGAGGGCTGCAACCAGAAGTCGTGCGCGAACACCGGCCCCGCGAGTTGCGCGAGAGCGACGACCGCGAGAGCGTTTCGATGTCTGGAGAAGTACGTCATCGGATCAGGGGAAGAGCGAGTCGAAGGCGTTCTCGTCGTCGCTGAAGACGAAGTCCACGCCGTCGATCTCGACGGGCTCCGTGTCCTCCGCCGTGTCGGCGACGAGGTCCTCGACGAACGTGGTGAAGGACGTGCCGGCGGGAGGCCCGTCGTCGCTCTCGCTGCAGGCGACGAGGGCCAGCGCGGAGCAGGCCAGGACGAGCGCGCACCGGACGTGGCCGCGGAGTCGTTCGATCGGATCGTTCATGGACGCCCTCCGTTCAGTTCGGCGAACCGCCGAGCGGCGTCGCGAGGTACGGGAAGGTCGCGCCGAAGAACGAGTCGTCGACGAACGCGCCGTCCGTGTACGGGAGCTGTCCGTCCGGAGCGTCGGCCATGGGGAGCAACACGCCCATCACCGCGCGCAGCGAGACGTCGACGACGTCGTCGCCGGGTCTGCGACCGTTCGGGAACCCCGCGACGTCGCCGCCGATGACGCCGAGGTTGTTCTGCGAGCCCTTGGCGACGGTAGGTGTCGCGGTGTTGAGCCTGAGCATCTCGCCCGGCGTGGCGACGATCGGCTTGGTCAGGCCGTCGACGCCAGTGAGGAAGACCTGGACGAGGTCGTTGCGCGGGTACGCCGTCGGTGCCGTGACACCGAACAGGACCTCGAGCAGCGTCGGGAGCGTCGGGTTGGTGACGTAGGTGAGGAACTGGGCGTCGTCCTTCGGCTCGCTCGCGTTGAACCTGTCCTTGTCGCGATAGCCGATGACGACCTCGTTGACGAGCGGCGAGCCGAGCCGCGACACCTGCGTCCACGCACCTCCTTCCACGGTCACGTCGGCGTTGTCGGTCGGCCTCGGGTTGAGGACGCGCGCCTGGCGCAGGCTCGCGCTCGTCCAGCCGCCGATGACCGGATCGCCGTCGGTGAGGAACGTGATCGGGATCTCGAGGATAAACGACGTGACGTTCTTGTCGGCGAGCGAATCCGTCTCGCCGTTCACGGGACCGAGAGGGTTCGTGTTGACGAGGTCGAAGGTCTCGCCGAGGTTGACGACGAACGGGTCCTTCCTCTGACCGACGAACATCCGGCCCTGCGCACCGCCGGGCAGGTCGATGTCGTAGACGAAGGCGTCGGCGTAGGACGCGTAGTCCATGAACGACTTCGCGCCGATGTTGTCGAGCGGCTTCTCGAACTCGGTGAGTCCGGACCCGGTCTCCGCGATCGGCGTCGCGACGCCGGAGCGGCGGTCACCGGTCACGAGGGTGAGCGAGAAGGTCTCGCGCGCCTGCACGTTGCCGCGCAGCGTCGCGTCCCCGATGTTGACGAGCGGGACGGCGACCGCGACCTCCTCGCCGGGAGCGCCGATCATCAGCGTGCGGTCCTCGACGACTCGATCGAACCTGAACTGGAACGTGAGGTCCTCGATCGCGTCGCCGTCGTTGTCGATGTGGATCTCGTAGAGGGCGTCGGGATCCAGCGCGAAGTAGTTCGGTCCGCCGTAGGGATCCTGGAGCGGGAGGTAGTTCGCGACGAGCGTCACGTAGTCCTCCCTCCCCGTCTCGTAGCTCCGGAACATGTAGAAGTCCGTGGCGTCGACCTTCGGACTCTCGGTGATCGCGGGGGCCTCGCGGTGGCTCGACGCGTAGGCGACGGCTGCGAGCACTGCGGCGACCGTCGCGACCGCGGTGGGCGCGGCGATGGTTCTCTTTCTCATGGTCGTGTCGCTCCTTGCGACGCGTCGATCGCACCGAGGGTCGGTGCGCGTGGTGGACGTCCGCCATCGGGCGCGTCGTGCAAGGGTGGTACGAGTCGCCGACCGACGCGGATTCCGTCGAACGGAGCGCGTGGGTCAACTCCCTTGCGCCGCACGACGTGTGCGCCGGCGACCAGGAAGACCGGAGAAACCGAGATCCGAGCACCTTCGACGCTCGTACCCACGCGCGTGAGGAAGGACGCGTCGCATGCAAGGTGAAGCCCCCGACCCGTCGCGCAGGTCTGCTGCGGCGACCGCCAGGCGCCACGCCTCCGCGGCGGCGGGACGGCCCGATCCGGGTCTCGCTCGTGACGCGCGCACGGGCCGACGCAGTTCCGACGCCACCGGCTCGAGCGCCGAGCACGAGTTCGCGGCGATGGAGCGCGCGGCACGGGGCGATCGCGAAGCCTTCCGCGAGCTCTTCGACGGGACCTGCGAGAGGGTCCGTGCACTGGTGCGCCACCTGACGAGCTCCGCCGCCCTCACCGACGAGTTGCTCGTCGACGTCTACGCGCAGGCCTGGTCACAGCGATCGACGTTCGACCCGCTGCGAGGCTCACCGTTCTCCTGGCTCTCGACGATCGCGAGATCCCGTGCGATCGATCGCATGCGCGCGCGCTCCCGCGACCGCGCGGTCCTCCCGGACGACGTGGACTGGGCGGACACCGTGCGCGACGGGAGCGAGTCGATCCCGCGGACCGCCCAACGCGGCGAGGAGCGGCGCCACCTCGCGTCGGCCCTCGCCGAGCTCCCGGACGAGCGCTGCCGTCTGCTCCGCGCCGCCTTCTTCGGCGGACTCAGCCACTCCGAGATCGCCGCGCGGACACGGCTCCCGCTGGGGACGGTGAAGACACGAATCCGTGCCGGTCTCGCACAGATGCGCGACATCCTGGCGCGCCTCGAGGAAGACGTCCTCGGACCCGACGACGAGACCACGGAATGAACCCGCACCCCCACGACCGTCGCCCGCGGGCCGCGCTCGAGCTCCCTCGCGACCCGAACGACTGGACGCGACCCCACGACGTGGTCGACGTCGCGCTGCGCGTGGCGTCGGAGAGCCATCTCCGCGGCGAACTTCGCGCGGAGGACGTCGCGCGCTACCAGCGGCACCTGGAGTCCTGCGACGTCTGTCGCGAACTCCTCGGCGACGAGAACGCCGTGGACGCCGTGTTGTCGCGCGCGCTCGCTCGGAACGCCGCGGCGGGAGCCGGCGACGAACTCTGGGAGCGGATCGCCGAGCGGATGGGAGCGGACGAGCCGACGGCGCAGCCCTGGCGCGCGTGGCTCGACTCGGGTGCGCGGACGCGCTCCGACGGCTTCTCGGTCTCGTTCGAACGGGACGCCGAGTTCGAACCGACGAGCCACCCCGGCGTGCGGACGCGGCGACTCGCCGTCGATCCGTCCGCGCGGCAGGTGACCATGCTCGTCGAGATGCAGCCGGGCTCGAGCTACCCGCCGCACCGGCACGGCGGTCCCGAGGAGTGCTTCGTCCTCTCCGGCGACCTGCAGGTGGGCGACGATCTCGAGATGCGCACCGGTGACTTCCAGCGCGCGGAGAAGGGCAGCATCCACCCCGTGCAGTCGACGCGAGGAGGGTGCCTGCTCCTGATCGTGTCCTCCGTCGACGACGAGTTGCTCGCGGGCTGACGTTCGCGTGTGCGACGATGCGCGCATGGGCGCGCTCTCCGCAGACGTCTCGGCGGGACGTCGGGCGATCCGGCGCCGGCGGAGGCGCATCGTCGCGGTGGTGCTCGGCGTCGCGACCGTCCTGCTCAACGTCGTCGCCATCCGCCACGCGCGCGCGATGGTCCGGTGGAGCGACGACGGGTCGCGGACGGAGAGCCCGGAGCGGCTCGGCACGCTCGCGAAGCTCGGTGTCCTGCTCGGCGGCGTCACGGTGCCGCGTCCGCGCGACGAGCGCACGCCGTCGAGCGTCGGACTCGCGTTCGAGAACGTGTTCTTCGAGGTTCCCGGCGGACCGCGACTCGTCGGCTGGTACGTGCCGTCGGATACGGGCGACGAACGCGCCGTCGTGGTGTGCTTCCACGGCTACGCGGAGAGCATGGAGCAGCTCCTCGACGTCGCCGTCGCGCTGCACGAGCTCGGGCACGACGCGTTGCTCGTCGACTTCCGCGGCTCGGGCGCGTCGTCCGGCGACGGTACGACGTTGGGCGTGCGCGAGGCCCAGGACGTCGCCGCCGCGCTCCGCTTCGCGCGCCGCCGCGCGTCGGGTCGCCCCGTCGTCGCCTACGGCTTCTCGATGGGAGCCGCCGCCGTCGTGCGCGCGATCGCACGCGAGCGCGCGACGTTCGACGGCGCGATCCTCGAGGCCTGCTTCGACCGACTCGTGACGACGACGGGCAACCGCTTCCGATCGATGGGCCTCCCGGCGACGCCGTTCGCGCAACTCCTCGTGTTCTGGGGCGGCGTCGCGGCGGACATCGACGGCTTCGACCTCGAGCCCGTGCGCGACGCCGAGCGCCTGACCTGCCCCGTGCTCGCGATGCACGGCACCGCCGACGAGCGCGTCACGCTCGACCAGGGCCGCTCCGTCGCCGACGCCGTCGCGGGCGGCGCCGAGTTCGTGACCTTCGAGGGCGCGGGGCACCGGTTGCTGGTGCGAGCGGATCGCGAGCGCTGGCGGACCGCGGTGGAGGCGTTCCTCGCGGGGATCCCGCAGCCGAACCGCTGAGGCGGAGAGCGCATCGGACCGGCACGGCCCGGATCACCACCCCACCCGCGAGGATTGCGCGAGGTCCGCGCTCCCGTCGCGGCCGCGCGCGGCAGACTGAGCGGTGCGCGGCCCACCGCCCCTCCCTCCGACCCGTCGCGGCCGCGCCACACAGGAAGATCGCCATGCGCCACACGCTCGCCGCACTCGCCCTCCTCGCTCTCTCCGCTCCCGTCGCGGTCGCACAGACCGTCGACGACGTCTTCCCGCACGTCGCGGACGCGGGTGACCAGATCCGACTCGTCGGGACGAACCTCGGCGCGACGTCGCGCGTGCGCTTCACGGCGCTCGTCGGCGGCTTCGTCGGACAGTGGACGATGAACATCGGTCCCGACAGCGTGAGCGCGAACGAGGTGCTCGTCACGGTGCCGAAGTTCAACTCGTTCGTGCCGGAGAACGCGACGCCGCCCAGCGCGTTGATCGGCTCCGTCCGCGCGGTCGCGGGCACGCAGGTGTCGAATGCCGTCGACTTCGGCTTCCTCGAACAGAAGTTCGGCACGATCCAGACCGTCGGCACGCCGGGAAGCGATCCCGCGGGCTTCGCGCCGCGCATCGGCTTCGCGCTCTCCGGCGGAGCACCGGTGACGGGCAACGTGAACTTCCGTCCCGAGGTCACGGGCGCGATCCCGAACGCGGTCGCGGTCCTCGCGATCGGGGCGAAGGCGCAGGCGCCGTACCCGATCCTCGCCGGCGGCGACCTCGTCATCGATCCGTTCCTGCCGGTCACGTACCTCCTCGGCGGTCCGATCGCCCCGCCGCCGACCGATCACTACCAGCTGCTGGTGCCGATCTCCGGATCGATCGTGAACGTGAAGGCCGTGCTGCAGTGGGTCACGATCGACCCGCTGACGTTCGCGGCCGCGATCTCGGACGCCCTCGTCGTCCAGTTCTGATCGCGCGAGCGGTTCAGCCCGCGAAGCCCTCGAGCTTCCGGCCGAGTTCCTCCGCCCGTCTCGCCAGCTCCGCCGCCGTGCGGCCGCGAACCTGCAGGTAGCGCAGGAAACGTCGCGCGTCGAGCATCCGGCGGGCACGCTCGCTCTCGGCGACCTCGTCGATCGGTACCCACCGTTCGGCGAGGTCGACGAGTTTCTCCTCGGTGTACATCATCCGCTCGACACCGCCCGAGAACTCGGTCAGCGGCACGTACATCTCGAGCGGCAGCGTGCCGTAGCTCTCCCGCGCGAGCACGAACTTGATGACGTCGACGGGGTACTGCGGTTGGACGTAGAGGAAGTCGCCGACGTCGGGACAGGCACCCGCTTCGAGCTGTGCGGCGTAGTCCGCGTCGTAACCCTCGTGCCAGGCCGCGATGTTCTCGAACAGGCCGCCGAGCTCGCGCACCCCGACGCGGACGAGTCCGACGACGCGGTCGCGTTCCGCGCTCTCCGCCCGGTCCGTGCGGTACGCGTCGAGGAGGAAGGCGGCGTAGACGCCGATGAAGACGACGACCAGCTCGACGAAGAAGTAGCGCGAGCGCAGCACGCCGCTCCGGATCAGGGTCCCGATGCGCATGGCGCCGACGATAGCAGCGCGAGCGTCGCGCGCGAGCGATCTCGCACGCCGCGGGATCGGTGACGCTCACCTCGGCGCGCCCTAGCAGTCGTTCCCACGACGAACGACCCGGCGAACGACCCCGCCGCCGGTCCGACCCCCTTCCCCGCCCGAACCCACCGTGTCGACGCGACGCCTCGCTCCCCTCGGTCCCGTCCTCCTCGTCCTCGCTCTCGTCGCGAACGTGCAGGCGCGCGCGACGGCCGGTCCGCGGACGCCCGTTCCCGAGCGGGTCGCGCCCTCCGACGCGCGACGCGCGCTCGACGAGCCGAAGCTCGACTGCGCGATCAAGAAGGCCGACGCGATCGGCGACGCGTTCCACGGCTCGCTCGTCGAGATCGAGGTCAAGAACCGCGGTCGCGACGCGGTCGAACCGCTCGCGTTCGCGATCACGCCGAAGAAGAAGGGCGCGGAGACCGTCGAGGTCGTGCGCGTCGCGCCGCCGATCCTCGGTCGCGCGGGGCGCCTCGTCGCACCCGGGAAGCGCGAGCGCTTCCGGCTCTTCGTCCCGCTCGACCCGAAGGACGTGTCGCGCGCGGACGTCGAGGTCGTCGACGCCTCGGCCTGGCCGATCGACTCGCCGAACGCCGAGATCGAACTCGACTCGAAGTGCGTGCGGGTCGGCAAGCCCCGGACGAAGAGCGAGATGATCCAGCAGTTCGGCATGGTGCTGCCGCGCACCGACGTCGAGCTCGAGAACACGACGCCGTACCCGCTCGACGCGATGCTCGAGGTCGACTTCGGCGGCCGCACGCCGGGTCGCACGATCGTGTCGATCCGGCTCGAACCGAACGAGACGCGCGTCTACTCCTTCGAGCAGATCGAGATCCCGAAGGTCGGTGAGTTCTCGGCCTCGGGGACGCTCGGTGCCGAGATCTCGAAGATCGAGCTCGTCGACTGGAGCGCGGTCGTCGACGACGGGAACGCGCTCGTCGACTCCGTGCTCGGACCGGCGTGGGACGCGTGGTACCGCGTACCGGAGAGCGTCTTCCCGCTCACCGCGAAGTTCGCGGCGGACGTGAACCTCGTCGGCCTGTTCGGCTCCGACGGCGGGCGCTTCGACCTCGTCGAGAAGGTCGCGGGTCGCGCCGTCTTCGCCGCGGACGGCACCGTCGAGCTGCGCGCCCTGGACGGGACGGCACTTCGTGCGAAGAGCCTCACGACCCTCGAACGGGCGCTCGGCGACGTCGCTCGACAGATGTCGAGGCCGACGTTCGACGCGTTCCGGCGGACGATCGAGATCGAGGTCGTGCGCGGCGGTGAACGACCCGTCTTCCAGGTCACCGGCGCGAGCGACTTCTTCTCGTTCTCGGAGGCGAACGTCCTCGTCGCCGGAGGGCGACTCATGGGGAGCGGCGCACCGGGCCCCGACCTCGCGCTGTTCACGACCTACGACGTCGCGGACCGCCGCGCGCTCCCGACCTGGCGCGTGGTGGAGACGACGTCGGACATGGGCAGCCAGGGCGAGCGCACGAGTCGCTTCGAGTGGACCCGACTCGACGGCGTCGAGGTCGTCTCGAAGTACACGCTGCACGACGACGGGCTGCTGCTCGCCGATCCCGAGGACGTGACGATCACGCTCGAGGACTTCGAGGCCAGCAGCGCTCCGGTCGCCGAACTGCCGCCGCCGACCGGTCCGCTCGCGGAAGCGCTGCGCGCCGCGTGGGACGGCGCCTACCGCTACCCGTCGCGCGACGCACACGTCGCCGGAACGTACCGCGTCGTGACGCCCGGGACGGACGGCGTCTGGATCGGTCGCACGGAGGTCTCGGGCTCGTTCGACCTCACGGGCTTCGGCGGCGGGGGTTGGCGCAGGTCGACGACGACCGTCGACGAGGAGGGTGCGACGGACGACGAGCGCGCGACGCTCGCGAACGCCGTCGACGACCGCATCGCCATGTGGCTCGGACGCGACCTGTGCTGGCGCGAACCGTTCGCGACGACGTTCGCCGGGACCGAGCTCGCGGCCGGCGACGACGGCTGGATCCGCGTCACGGGGTCGCGCCGCATCCGCGGCGTGCGGCTGCGTGACGGCCGCATCCTCGAGATCGAACGGACGCAGGGCGGACGGTCGAGCTACGGCTGGAGCGAGGTCGGCGGCCGACTCGTGCCGAGCCGCGCGAGCAACGGCAGCGAGGTGATCGAGTACGAGTGGCGCGAGGCCGCGGACGGATGGCTGTTCCCCGAGCGCGTGCGCATGCTGCGCGTGTTCGGCGACGACTGGGGCCCCGAGGTGATGGAGTTCGGCGCGACGGGGATCACGGCGGAGTAGGCGGACCCGGCGAAGAAGTCGCGGATCGTCGACGCGGAGCGCACGTCGGCGGAACTCGTCCGACGGGGCGCCGCGCGCGCTCCGTTCGGTCCGTGCGAGGTCGAGCGGAAGCGCACGCCGAGGACGGTGTGACCGCTCCTCGTTCGGCCCCCTACCATCGCGGATCCCGCCCCACCTCCCGGAACCATGCAGCTCGCCGACCCCCTTCGTGCGGCACGCCTCCACGCCGCTCCGCTCGTCGCCGCCGTTCTCGCGCCGATCCTCGCCGCCCCCGACCTCGCGGCACAGACCGCGCGCGCGCCGATCGGCATCTCGATCACCGATCCGCCGATCTACTGCCCGAAGGCTCCGGCGGGCGTGCTCGAAGGACCGGGCGCCGTCGCCGACTGGTTCGGCAGCGACGCCGTGATCGCCGACGGGAAGCTGCTCGTCGGCTGCCCCGGCGACGACACGAATGCGAACGACGCCGGCTCGGTGCGGATCCACGAACGCACGGCGACGGGTTGGGTCGAGGTCGGACGACTCGACGCCGCGGTCCCCGCCGCCGACGAACGCTTCGGGACGAGCCTCGACCTCGACGGTTCGCGGCTCGTCGTCGGCGCGCCGGGCGGTTTCGGAGCGGGCGGCACGCTGGGCTCCGTCTACGTGTTCGAGCTCGGTCCCGGCGGCACGTGGACGCAGGTCGCGCGCGTCGCCCCCGCCGTGCCGATGCCGGGCGGTCGCTTCGGCCAGAGCGTCGCGCTGCACGGCTCGACGCTCGCCGTCGGAGCGCCGTTCGAGGACACGGCCAACGCATCGGTGGGCGGCGCGGTGTACGCGTTCGCGCGCGACCCGCTCGGCAACTGGGACGAGATCGACCGACTCACCGCGTTCGTCGCCAACGGTCAGATCTTCGGCGCGTCGGTCGACACGGACGGCACGCGCATCCTGGTCGGTGCGCCGTACCTCGCAGCGATGTTCGTCCCGGGCAAGGCCTTCGTCTTCGCCGGCGGTCCGTTCAACTGGTTCGTCGAGACCGAGCTCCAGAGCCCGATCTCGCTGCCGCGCGACCGCTTCGGCGCCGCGGTCGCTCTGGTCGACGACGTGGCGTACGTCGGCTCGCCCAACGACCTCCCGCCGACCATCGGACACGTCGAAGAGCTATCGACTGACGTCGACGCTCGGCTTCCCGTCGTGGGAGCACACGGCGACGACGTACGCGCCCGAGCCGCAGCCGTTCGACCGCTTCGGCGCCGCGCTGGACGCCGACGGCCGTCGACTCGCGGTCGGCGCCTACAGCACGGACGACGGCGACGGCGCGGCCTACGTGTTCGAGACGGACGCGCGCGGCACGACGAGTCGGCCCTGCCGTCTCCCGATGCCGGAGACTTCGCCCTACGCGGCGCTCGGCTCGCGCGTCCGACTGTTCGGCGCGCAGGTGCTGAGCGGAGCACCGGAGGCCGACGGCACCGCGACCGACTCGGGGCTGCTCGTCGTGCACGACGCGCTGTTCGGACTCGGGTCGACGCCGCTCGCTCTCTCGCACACGACGGGAGGGACGGTGCACTTCCAGCTCGACGCCGGGCCGGAGTTCCGCGGGCGTGCCTACGTGATGCTGGGGAGCGCGAGCGGGACGATCCCGTCCGTCCCCGGCCTCCCGCTCGTCCCTCTCGCGTTCGACGGCTACACGCAGTCGCTGCTGCTCGCGCCGAACACGTTCCTCGTGGGGTCGCTCGGTCGGCTCGACGACCGGGGCCGGTCGCGCGCGGCGCTCGACGCGGGCGCGCAGGTGTTCGACCCGTTCACGGCGGGTGCCGTGCTGCACCACGCGTTCGTGGTGCTCGACCCGCTCGGAGCCCTCGACTTCGTCAGCAACCGGTGACCGGCTGCGCCCTGACGCGGGCGCGAGCCGGCGCAGCGCCGGCTGGAACGCGCCCGGCGGATTCCGCGCGGCGCGTTCGGGCCGCGGGACGAGCCCGAAACGTTCATCTGGTGCTCTCTCGCGAACTTGAGGCGGCGCTGATCCTCCGGCAGTCGTGTCGCGCAGAAGTGCAGGTACTGTGCACGAACTGGGCGCGCCAGGTAGGCCTGTTGAAGCCCGCGAGGAACATCGCGAAGCGTCGGGTGCGCAGGAAGCGGAAGACGGCTCGGTGACCTGCGGGTAGGTCCAGTGAAGAAGTCGTCGATCACGAGCACGCCGTCCTTCGACAGCACGCCGCGGCGGCCAGTCGCTCGTCACGGCGCGCGCGGAGTGCTCGCCGTCGATGTGGATGAAGCGCACCTTGCGGAACTGCTCGGCCAGGAGGGCTGATGTCCGTCGAGTCGCGCCATCGTCATGATCTCGACGTGGATCGGGCCTGACCTTGGCCATCGCGGCCTCGACCTCCTGAAGTTGAAGTCGACGAGGTAGAGCCTTGGTGCGGCTCGCTGGTGGCGCGAGCAGCCCGCTCCTTGGTCAGCCCCCGGGTGCCGCCGGTGCTCGCGCCCTGCGGGGGGCGCGCCCCGGCCGCAGCGCGCGGCGAATCAGTACGGGAACGCGCCCGGCGGATGGTCCATGCCGCGGCGCGTTCTCCCCGAGGGCGCGCGGATCGGGCTCGACGTCGGCGATGGTGGTCTCGAACCCCGTGGTCGGTACGGCGTTGGGCGTGGTCCTCGACGCCTCCCGTGCGGGCCTTGCGCACGCGCGACGGGCGGCCCTGGACGAGGCCCGGATCCGGGAGCCGCCCGCCCCTCGCGGATCCGGGCGGTCCCGTCGTGCTCCGATCGCGGACTCAGCGCGCGAGGTCGGCGAGCGCCGCCCCGAAGTTCACGTGCAGCGGCGCGCCGTCGACGACGAGCGCCGGCACGGACCGCACGCCGGCGGACTCGGCCTCACGGATCCGCTCCTTCCGTTCGCCGAGGTGGACGACCTCGACGTCGTAGCGCCCGCGGTCGAGGGCGTCGACGACCTTGTGCTCGGCGTCGACGCACACCGGACAGCCCGCGTGATAGAACACGATCTTCTTCTTGCTCGTCATGGTTCCTCTCGTGGTCGTGTCGGGTACCGCGGCCGCCCGGAACCGTTCCGCGCGGCGCTCGCGACCCGACGCGGACAGGGATAGGATCGGGGCGAGGACGGCGCGAGGACGCACCTTTCGGTAAGCACCCCGGCACGACGATGGACGAAGCACGAACCACCGCGGAGGACGGCGTCTCCGTCGCCCGCATCGTCGAGGAGGTCGTCGGCTGCAAGTGGGCGGTCGGCATCCTCGACCTCCTCACGCAGGAGCCGCGTCGCCCCAGCCGGATCGAGCGCGAGCTCCCCGGACTCTCCGCGAAGGTGATGAACGAGCGGCTCGCGAAGCTCCAGCGCTTCGGCCTCGTGTCGCGCACCGCGCGCGGCGACGGACCGCCGTTCGAGGTGGAGTACGCCCTGACCGACCTCGGCTCGCGGTTCAACGCGATCCTGGACGAGGTGCGGCGCCTCCAGGGCGAGATCGACCGTGCGGCGGAGCGGCCCGCTGGGAGCGACCCGGGATGACGTCCGCGCGCGGCTCCCGTACCATGGGCGCGGCGTGAGCACGGTCCTGCGCAACACGATCACCCTCGACGGACGCGAGGTCGCCTTCACCGAGGGCGAGACGGTCTACGAGATCGCCCGTCGCGTCGCCCGCGACGAGGGTCGCGCGGAGCCGAACGGCGCGACGCCGGACGTGCCGACGCTGTGCTACGACCCGCGGCTCGAGCCGTTCGGGACGTGCCGGCTGTGCGTCGTCGAGGTCGAGGGGATCGGCAAGCCCGTCGCCTCGTGCACGACGAAGGCCGCGCCGGGCATGGTGGTGCGCACGGGGACCGAGCGGGTCGAGCGCCACCGCAGGACGCTCGTCGACCTCGTCGTGTCGGAGAACCCCTCCGGCGTGCGCATCGATCCGTTGCGCGGGTACGCGTCGCAGGAACTCGGTGCGCTCGCCGCGCGCTACGGCTCGGACGGCTCGCGCTTCGCCGGTGCCGGATCGGGTCGTTCGCGTCCGGACGACACGAACCCGATGATCCTGCGCGACTACGACCACTGCATCTCGTGCTACCGCTGCGTGCGGGTGTGCGCGGAGCAGGAGGGCGACTTCGCCATCAGCGTCGAGAACCGCGGCTTCCACACCAGGATCACGACCGAGTTCGAGGGGCACCTGCGCGACAGCGCCTGCACGTTCTGCGGGCAGTGCGTGCAGACGTGTCCGACGGGCGCGCTCGGCGACAAGCGCGCGCTGCGCTTCGAGGAGGCGCCGGGACCGATCGAGAAGACGCGCACGATCTGCCCCTACTGCGGCGTCGGTTGCTCCGTCGACCTGCTCACGAAGGGCGACACGCTCGTCGGCGTGCAGCCCGCGATGGACGGTCCCGCGAACCAGGGCGCGCTGTGCGTCAAGGGTCAGTTCGCGTGGGACTGGGTGCAGCACACGGAGCGCCTCGGGAAACCGCTCGTCCGCAACGAGGCGGGCGAACTCGTCGAAGCCAGTTGGGACGTCGCGCTCCGGCGCGCCGCCGAGGGCTTCGCCAAGGTCAAGAAGGACTACGGACGCCACGCGGTCTACGCGGTGGCTTCCGGCAGAGCACCGCACGAGTCTGCTTACTCGGTGCAGAAGTTCGTCCGCGTGGGGTTCATGTCGAACCACGTGGACAACTGCAGCCGTGCCTGACACGCTCCGACGGTGGCCGGTCTGGCCGCCACACTCGGTCGAGGCGCGATGAGCAACCCGCTCCGTGACATGGAGCTGCCCGACGTCGCGTTCTGCATCGGCACGAACATGACCGAGGCGCACCCCGTCGCGGCGACGCGCCTCAAGAAGGCGCTGCGCAGGGGCGGCAAGCTGATCGTCGCGGACCCCCGGCGCATCCCGCTCGCGGAGAAGGCGGACGTCTACCTGCAGCTCCGCGTCGGCAGCGACGTCGCGCTGCTCACCGCGATGGCGCACGTCATCGTGCGCGAGGGCCTCGTCGACGAGAAGTTCGTCGCGGAGCGGACGGAGAACTTCGAGGAGCTGCGCGCGCACGTCGCGAAGTACACGCCGGAGTGGGCCGAGGGGATCACCGGCGTGCCCGCGGCCGACATCGAGCGCGCGGCGATCCTCTACGGGAAGGCGGAGCGCGGCGCGATCTACTACACGCTCGGCATCACCGAGCACGTCTGCGGCGTCGACAACGTGCAGAGCCTCTGCAACCTCGTGCTGCTCACGGGCAACATCGGGCGCGAGGGCACCGGCATCAATCCGATGCGCGGGCAGAACAACATCCAGGGCGCCGGCGACTGCGGTGCGCTGCCGAACAACTACCCCGGCTTCCAACCGGTCACCGATCCTGCGAACCAGGCGAAGTTCGAGGCGGCGTGGGGCGTCCGGGTCGACCTCGAGAAGGGTCCGACGAAGGTGTGGGCGCTCGAGCACTGCGGCGAGGAGATCCGCGGGATGCTCATCTGCGGCGAGAACACGGTCGTGTCCGATCCCGACCGCGCGCACTGCGAGCATGCGCTGCGAAGTCTCGACCACCTCGTCGTGATCGACATGTTCCTGACCGAGACCGCGCAGCTCGCCGACGTCGTGCTGCCCGCGAGCGGTTGGGCCGAGACCGACGGCGTGTTCACGAACACCGAGCGCCGCGTGCAGCGCGTGCGCGCCGCCGTGCCGCCGCAGGGCGAGTCGAAGCCCGACTGGTGGATCCTGGCCGGTATCGCCAAGCACATGGGGCTCGCCGGCTTCGAGTGGCAGAGCGCGAAGGACGTGTTCGACGAGCTGTGCTCGCTGAGCGCGACCTACGCCGGGCTCGACTGGGACACCGTCGAACGGGGCGCGCACCACTGGCCGGTGCCCGAGAAGGGCCACCCCGGCACGCCGGTGCTGCACGTCGGCGAGTTCCCGCGCGGACGCGGGCTGTTCAAGACGCCGATCTACCGCGACCCCGCGGAGGTCGTCGACGACGAGTTCCCGATGTGGCTGACGACGGGCCGACGCCTCGCGCACTACCACACGCGCACGATGACGGGCCGTTCGGTCGGGAGCGACTGGCTCGTGCCCGAGGAACTCGTCGAGATCCACCCCGACGACGTCGCGCGCCTCGGCCTCGAGCACGGCGGGCTCGCCGTGCTGTCGAGCCGCCGCGGCGAGGTCGTCGTGAAGGTCGAGGCGACGACGAAGTCGCCGCGCGGCACCGTCTTCTGCTCGTTCAGCTTCGGCGACGTCCGCATCAACGACCTGACGGGCGGCGGCTACGACCCGATGACGGACACGGCCGAGCTGAAGGTGTGTCCGGTGCGGGTCGAGAAGGCGAGCGGCGCGCTGGTGTGAGCTGCGCGGTCGTCGGCGCGAGTACCCTCGTCCGCTCCGTCCGCCGCACCTGTTTGCACGGCGCCGCGTCTCGAATCGTCACCGCCGCATGAAAGCGCTCCTCCTCGCCTTCGCCGTCCTTCCCCGGCCCCAGAGCGTCGAACCCGCGGACATGCGGTCCGTGATCGAGCTCCATCGCGCGGACCACGAGCTCCTCGAGCGGCGCTACGCCGCGCCGATGTCGGCGGAGCGCACGGAGCGACTCCGGCGCTTCGACGAGGAGCGACTCGCCGAGGCCGAGGCGCTCGACTACGACGCGCTCGACGTCGACGGGCGCGTCGACTGGCACCTCCTGCGCAACGCGATCCGCTCCGACCTCGCCGACCTCGAACTCGAGGCGCGGCGCGACGGCGAACTCGCGGAGCTGCTGCCGTTCGCGCCGACGATCACCGCCCTCGCGGAGGCGCGACAGCGGGTCGAACGCGTCGACGCCGACGCGTCGGCTCGGACCGTGGCGCAGCTCCACGAGGACGTCGAGGCGGCGCTCGAGAGACTCGGCGAGGGCGAGTTCGACGACACGCCCCCGGTCGTCGCCTCCCGCGCGGTGCGGCGGCTCGACGACCTCGCCGACGCGTTCGACGAGTGGTTCCGCTTCCGCGTCGACTACGACCCGATCTTCACGTGGTGGGTCGGTCGACCGCACGAGGCGGCGAGGGCCTCGCTCGACTCGTACCGCGACGCGATCCGGAGCCGTCTCGTCGAGTCGAACGGCGAGCGCGACGCCACGCTCACGGCCGACCCGATCGGGCGCGACGCACTCCTCGCCGCGCTCGCGCGCGAGTACGTCCCCTACTCGCCCGAGGAGCTCGTCGCGATCGCCGAGCGCGAGTTCGCCTGGTGCGACGAGCAGATGCTCGCGGCTTCGCGCGAACTCGGCTTCGGCGACGACTGGCGCGCCGCCCAGGACCACGTGAAGTCGCTGTACGTCGCGCCCGGCGAGCAGCCCTACCTCGTCCGCGACCTCGTCGAGGAGGCGATCGACTGGTTCGAGGCGCGCGACCTCGTCACCATCCCGCCGCTGTGCGCCGAGAACTGGCGCATGACGATGCTCTCGGCGGACCAGCAGCGCACCTCGCCCTATTTCCTCGGCGGCGAGTGCATCCAGGTCTCCTACCCGACGTCGTCGATGGACGACGACGCGAAGCGCGCGACGCTGCTCGGCAACAACGTGCACTTCGCGCGCGCCGTCGCGCACCACGAGGTCATCCCGGGCCACGGGCTGCAGGCCTACGTGCAAGCGCGCAACCGTCCGTACCGGAGGATGTTCTCGACGCCCTTCTGGGTCGAGGGCTGGGCGCTGTACTGGGAGATGCGCCTCTTCGACCTCGACTTCGCGCGCGGTCCCGAGGACCGCATCGGGATGCTGTTCTGGCGCAAGCACCGCTGCGCGCGCATCGTGTTCTCGCTCTCCGTCCACCTCGGCACGATGACGCCGGAGGAAGCCGTCGACTACCTCGTCGAGCGCGTCGGCCACGAGCGCAAGAACGCCGAGGGCGAGGTGCGCCGCTCGGTCGGCGGCCTCTACCCGCCGCTCTACCAGGCGGCCTACATGCTCGGCGGTCTGCAGCTCCGCGCGCTGCACGACGAACTCGTCGCCCGCGGCGAATGGACGGAACGTCGCTTCCACGACGCCGTGCTGCACGAGAACTCGATCCCGATCGAACTCCTGCGTGCGGCGCTGCGGCGCGACGAGCTGCCGAGGGACTTCGAGTCGAGCTGGCGCTTCGCGGACGAGTGAACGACGAGCTCGACCACGTGCGCGAGGCGCACCTCGAGCCGGACTTCCTCGCGTGTTGGCGCGCGAGCCGGTCCGGCGACGCCGACGCCTTCCGCGGTCTCGTCCGCGAGCGGGCGCCGGGCGTCTTCGCGGTGCGCGTCACGACGCTCGAGTGGTGCCGACGCTTCCTCTTGGAGATCGACGCGCGTCGCGACGCCGCGCTCCGAACGGGCCGCACGCTGCGACCACCCAACTCCATGCACGAGCACGGTGCGTTGCTCGTCGACCTCGGCCTCGACGGCGCGGCGCGCGACCTCGCGAGGACGTGGCTGCCGCCGCTCGCGGCTCGTCTCTTCCCGGAGCACGGCGGCGCGACGCTCGACGACCACCACGCGTACCTCGTCGAGTACGCGCGCGAACTCGACCACGACCTCGGCTTCCACGTCGACGACAGCGACGTGACGTTCAACCTGTGCCTCGGCGACGACTTCGCCGGAGCCGAACTGCGCATGCTCGGCCTGCGCTGCGACCTCCACCGACAGACCGACGTCCTGCCCCACGAGGTGCTCGAGATCGAGCACGAGCCGGGCGTCGCGATCCTGCACGCCGGACGTCATCGCCACGCGGTCGCCGAGATCGCGAGCGGTCGGCGCCGCAACCTGATCCTGTGGTGCCGCAGCAGCGCGGTGTGCGCGGCGCGCGAGGGTCCGCTCCGCTGCGAACCCTGGTGCGGATGGCCTGGCCCGCGAGCGGAGTGAGCCCCGGGACACCGCCCGACCGGCGGAGCTGGCCGCCCCGCCGCGCGCGCCGGCGGGTAGCCGAGGCCGGGTCAGGGATGGGTCGAAAGTGACCTATTTTTGGTCATTCCAGACCGAAATCGCTCACTTTCGACCCTTCTCTGCCTCCCCGAGTTCCCTCCGAGGTCGATGATGGCGCCATGGCGACGGTGGACCGACACGACC
This sequence comes from Planctomycetota bacterium, assembly GCA_041398665.1. Classification (GTDB taxonomy): domain Bacteria; phylum Planctomycetota; class UBA1135; order UBA1135; genus Rohdeia. The sequence goes on from JAWKUH010000007.1 coordinate 103,836, forward strand.
CGACGAGCCGCCCGGAGCCGAGGCTCGAGGCCCTCGGCGCCCGCCTCGCCGCGCGGCGCGCGAGCCTCGGGCTGACGCAGGAGCGGCTGGCCGACGAGGCCGGCGTCTCGACGTCGACGGTGAAGCGCCTCGAGCGCGGCGACTCCGTCCAGCTCGCGAATCTCGTGCGCGTGCTCCGCGCGCTGCGCTCCGACGCCGACCTCGACCGGATCGCGCCGGAGCCGCCGGTGCGACCGCTCGACGAGGTGCACGGCGGACGCGGGGCCCGCCGCGGCGACGCGTGGGTCTGGGGCGACGAACGCGACGGCGGAGGTGACGCGTGACGACGGCCGAGGTCGTGCTGTGGGGCACGCGCGTCGGCGCCGTCACCTGGCGCCGCGCGCCGGACGACCCGCGCGGGCTCGGCTGGTTCGAGTACGACCCGGCGTTCGTGCCGAGCGGCGTCGAGGTCGCGCCGCTCGAGATGCCCCTCCCTCCGCGTGGCGCGCGTCCCGTCTTCTCGTTCCCCGAACTGCGCGGTGCGACGTTCCGCGGTCTGCCGGGACTGTTGGCCGACTCGCTGCCCGATCGCTTCGGCAACGCGTTGATCGACTCGTGGCTCGCGAGTCGCGGACGCACCCGCGACGACTTCGACCCGGTGCAGCAGCTCTGCTACGTCGGCGTGCGCGGCATGGGGGCGCTCGAGTACCGCCCCGCGTACGAGTTCGACGGCGCGGGCCCGGCGACGCTCGACGTCGCGGAACTCGTCGGCCTCGCGTCGCTCGCACTGACCGACCGCAGCGCGTTCGCGACGCGCATCTCGGACGAGGGCGCGTCGCACGCGGTCCGCGACATCCTGCGCGTCGGCACCTCGGCCGGCGGTGCGCGAGCGAAGGCCGTCGTCGCCTGGAACCGCGCGACCGGCGAGATCCGGTCGGGTCAGGTCGACGCCGGAGCGGGCTTCGAGCACTGGATGCTCAAGTTCGACGGCGTCTCGGGCAACGTCGACCACGACGTCTCGCTGCCGCTCGGCTACGGCCGCGTGGAGTACGCCTACCACCTGATGGCGGTCGACGCCGGCATCGCGATGAGCGAGTGCCGACTCCTCGAGGAGGGCGGGCGCAGCCACTTCGCGACGCGACGCTTCGACCGGACGAGCACGGGCGACAAGCTCCACATGCAGACGCTCGGCGCGATCGCGCACCTCGACTACGAGCTCGCGGGCGCGCACTCATACGAACAGGCGCTCGAGGTCTGCCGCCGACTCGCGCTGCCCGCCGCGCAGCGCGAACAGCTCGTCCGCCGCGCCTTCTTCAACGTCGTCGCCCGCAACCAGGACGACCACGTGAAGAACGTCGCGTTCCTGATGGACCGGCGCGGGACGTGGTCGCTCGCGCCCGCCTACGACGTCACGTTCGCGTTCAACCCGTCGGGGACGTGGACCGCGCGCCACCAGATGTCCCTCGCCGGTCGGACGGAGGGCTTCGAGCGCCGCGACCTCGAGTCGTTCGGCGCGTCGGCCGACCTCGGGCGCGGGCGCGCCGCGGCGATCCTCGACGAGGTCCTCGCGGCGGTGCGTCGCTGGCCCGAGTTCGCGGAGCGCGGCGGCGTGACTGCGGAGCGCGCCGACGCGATCGCCGCGGCGCACCGCCTCGCGCCGTGATCCGTGCGTCGGGACGCCCCGTCCCGCGAGAGCCACGGGGCGGCACCCCGGCAGCTCAAGCCCCCTCCCCGCGAGGTCGAAGAGCGAGGGTTGCTCCGTTCCGCACCTTGACCCCGTCCCACCCGTCGCCCTCCGTCACCGCCCGAGGCTCGCTCCGATGACCCACCGCGTCCTGTTCGTCGACGACGAGCCCGGCATGGCGTTCGAGATCCGCTCGAGCTTCGCACGCGCCCCCTACGAGGTGCTGACCGCGACGTCGGGGGCCGAGGCGCTCGGCCTCATGCGCTCGAAGCCGGTCGACGTGGTCGTGTGCGACGAGCGCATGCCGAACATGTCGGGTTCGCAGCTCCTCGCACGGATCCGCGAGGAGTTCCCCGACACCGTCCGCATCCTCGTGTCCGGCCAGGCCGACATCTCGACGGCGATCCAGGCGATCAACGACGCGCAGGTCTTCCGTTTCCTCCTGAAGCCCTGCGACCCGACCGAACTCGCGGCGTCGGTCGAGGAGGCGATCGAGTCGCTCGAGGTGCGGCGCCGCTTCGATCGTTGGCAGCGCGAGCAGGCGACGGACCGGTCCGACCCGAACGCTCGCCTCGACCGCGCGCTGCAGACGCTGTCGATGGTGTTCCAGCCGATCTTCCGCATCGGCGACGGCAGCGTGTACGCGTTCGAGGCCCTCTCGCGCCTCGAGGACCCGGACGTGACGAACGTCGGTCAGTTGCTCGGACTCGCCGAAGCGTTGGGGCGTGAGTGCGAGACGGACCTCGCGGTGCGCCGTGCGATCGCTCGCCGACTACCGCGTGCGCCGCGCGACGCCAACGTCTTCGTGAACGTCCATCCGGCGACGCTGCTCGAGGGCTCGCTGTTCGCCGACGAGGACCCGCTCGCCCCGTTCGCGGACCGCATCGTCCTCGAGATCACCGAGCGCAGCGCGCTGCACGACTCCGGCGACCTCCTGGAGCGCGTGAAGACGCTCCGCTCGATGGGCTACCGCATCGCGCTCGACGACCTCGGCGCGGGCTACGCGGGACTGACGAGCTTCGCGCTGCTCCACCCCGAGGTCGTGAAGTTCGACATGGACCTCGTCCGCGGCATCCACCGGAACGCGACGCGCGACAAGATCGTCCGCTCGATGGTCGCGGTCTGCAACGAGATGGGCATCGAGACCGTTGCGGAGGGCGTCGAGTCGGGGGACGAGTACGGAGCGGTCCGCGCCATCGGTTGCACGCTCGTCCAGGGCTACTTCACGGGTCGTCCGAGCGCGCGCTTCGGCGCCGGCGAGATCGACGACGAGCAGGAGCTCGCGGCATGAGCGCTCCCGGTGCACCGACCCTCGACCGGACGACCTCGGCCGTCCGCGACTTCTACGAGCAGTACCCCTACCCGCCCGGCGCACCGACGCTGCGCTGCGGTTCGGACGCGCGGCTCGTGCTCGCGAGCGGGAGGCTGTCGCGCGACGGCACGGCACCGATCCAGGTGCTCGACGCCGGCTGCGGTCGAGCGCTCGGACTGATCGGAGAAGCCTCCGTCCAGCGCGACGTGCGCTTCCTCGGAGTCGACGTCAACCGCCGCGCCCTCGAAGAGGCCCGCGCGGAGGTCGCGAGGCGCAAGCTCGACAACGTGCGCCTCGCCGAGGTCGACCTGATGACGCTCGACGGACTCGAGGTGCCCGACGGCGGTTTCGACGTCGTCAGGAGCTCGGGCGTCGTCCACCACCTCGTCGATCCCGCGCGCGGACTCGCCGGACTTGCGCGCGTGCTCGCGCCGCACGGCGTGATCGACCTGATGGTGTACGGACGACAGGGCCGCGAGCCGATCCACCGCGTCGCGCGCATCGTCGCGGCGGCGGTCGACGACGAACTGCCGCTCGCGGAGCGGGTGGCGCACGCGCGAGCGCTCTGCCGCGCTCTCGTCGACCGCGACGACGCCGACTGCCCGTTCGCGTCCGCGCTCCGCGCGCCCGACGCCGAGTTCGTCGACCGCTACCTCCACCCCAACGAGCGCGCGTACACGATCGTCGAGCTGATCGAGCTCGCGGGATCCGCGGGACTCGTCCCGCTCGCCTTCAAGGACCCCGTCCTGTGGTCGGCCGAGAACTGGATCGACGACGAGGAGCGCCTCGCCGAACTCGCGCGACGCGACGCCGCGGATCGACTGCGCGCGATCGAGGAGATCGCGCTCCCGTCCAAGCTCGAGCTCCTGCTGTGCCTCCCGGGCAACGGGCCGCGACCGGAGCCGGCGCGCGGACCGGAGAACGAACTCCTCCTCGCGAACCCCGACGTCGCGTTCCGCGTCACGACGCGCAACGTCGCCGACGGCACGCGCGTCGAGGAGGTCGCGGTGTGCCTGCGCGGCGGCGAACCGACGACGCTGCCGCTCGGGCCCGTCGGCCTCGCCGCCTGGCTCGTCTCGTCGTGGTCCGAGCCGTTCCTCGGCGAGCACCTCGTCGCGTCGCTCGAGGAGCGCGGCGTCGCACGGGACGCGGCGCGCGAGGCGCTGCGCGAACTGCTCGCGCGCGAGGTCCTCTTCCGGCCGCACCCCGTCGACGCGCGCCGCGGCTGACGGCGGGCGGTTCGGCGCGGTGCCGCCCCGTCGCGGCGACGAACCGGCGCCCGACGGGGACTCGATCCCGGCTACAGTGCCTCGATGAACGCAGCCGCCGGAGGTCCGGAGACCGTCATCTGCCGCTACGTCGTCCGCTCGGGACGCGAGGCGGAGTTCGAGGCGCTCCTCGCGCGTCACTGGCCGACGCTCCACAGGGTCGGACTCGTCACCGACGACCCGCCGCAGGTGTACCGCGGTCGACCGTCGTCGAAGCCCGGCGGCGCGCACGGCTCGTCCGGCACGTACGTCGAGGTCTTCACCTGGCGCGACGGCGCCGCTCCGGGTCGCGCCCACGAGTCGCCCGACGTCATGGCCGTCTGGGGTCCGATGGGCGAGTGCTGTTCGGAGATGGACTTCCCGCATTTCGACCGGATCGATCCGCTCACGGAGCGCTGACGTGCGCGTACCTCCGACCATGTCCGTCGCGTTCCGACTCGGTCTCCTCACGCTCGTCGCCGCAGCGGTTCCCGCGAGCGCGCAGGACGGCGACGCCGGCGCCGGCCGCGAGTTCGCTGCGCCCGTGCGGATCGTCGCCGCCGGGAAGTACGTCGGTTCGAGTCGCAGCGTCCGCAACCCGGTCGCGACCTACGTCGACATCGACCACGACGGCACGCGCGAGCTCGTCGTCGGCGACGAATGGGGATTCCTGTACGTCCACGACCCCGTCCTCGAGGAGGGCGAGCCGCGCTTCGGTCGCGCTCGTCAGCCCGTCGTCGACGGCGAGAGCCTGCGCTTCGCGAACGACGGCTCGTTCGGCGTGTTCCCGCAGTTCGTCGACTTCGACGGCGACGGGCGCGAGGACCTGCTCGCCGCGACCTACGAGGGCGCGGTGTTCGTCGCGTACGCGACCGAGGACGGCTACCGCCGACCGGAGCGTGTGCGCGACTCGAAGGATCGCCCGGTGCAGCTCGCGCGCGCGTTCGATCCGGTGGAAGGCGTCTGGAAGGACAGGGACGGCGTCGTCGCGACGGAGTCGCTGCCCGAGGAGCACGCCGTCGCCGCCATCGCCGTCGACTGGGACGAGGACGGTGATCTCGACCTGTTGCTCGCCTCGCAGGAGGGACGGTTCTTCGTGCAGCGCGACGCGGGCGGCGGATCGCCGCACGCCTTCACCGGCACGAGCGATCCTCTCCTCGTGAACACGCTGCGCGGACTCCGGCCGCTCCGCGTGCCGAACGGCGTGACCTCGATCCGAGCGCTCGACTGGGACGGCGACGGTCTGTTCGACCTCGTCTGCGGGAGCCGCGACGGCGGCGTCCTCTACTTCCGGAACACCGGCGAGAAGGGACGGCCCGACTTCGCTCGCAGCACGGTCCTCGTGCAGGACATGAGCACGACGCGCGACGTCCCCGGAGCGGAGCCGACGGCACCGGAGAACAGGCTCTACGCCGAGACCGTCGACTGGGACGGGGACGGGGACGTCGACCTGCTCGTCTCGGGAGCGACGCGAGTCGTCCCGCTGCCGCGCGAACTCTCGGAGGAGGAGGCGGCGCGGGCGGACGAACTCGCGCTGCGTGTCGGGGAGCTGGAGCGGAGCGTCCGCGACATCTACCGAGCGGCCGTGAAGAGCGACACCGGAGTGCTCACCCCGGAACAGGAACGCCGCGTGCTGGAACTCCGTCGCGAGCTGAAGGACGTGCGCGACGAGCTCCAGGAACTTCGGCCCGAAGCCGTCGACGTCGACTACGTCTGGCTCTACCGTCGTCTGTGACGACCGCGCGGTCGTTCGAGCGGGATGCCCGCTCGAGGGTCCGCACTCCAGGTCGTACGCTCGCCCTCCCGCCCCGCCCCGAACCCTCGAGGAGACCCGTTTGAAGATCCGGATCGAGTACTGCGTCCGCTGAAACTACCTCCCGCAGGCGACCGGTCTGGTCGCCGAACTCGAGGCCGCCTTCCCCGGGCAGGACGTCGACGCACAGGTCGTGAAGGGCGACAACGGCGCGTTCGAGGTGTCGTACGAGGGCCGAACGATCTTCTCGAAGCACGCGGAGAAGCGCTTCCCGCGCTACCAGGAGATCCCGGTCGCGATCACGAAGATCCTCGCGACCGAGTGACGTCGGGCGCGGCGCGCCTCGACGTGAGTCGCGCGCCGATCAGCGTCACCGGCACGAGGTGCGCGAGGAACGTGAGCTGGTACCACAGCGCCATGCGGTCCCACACCGAGGCCTGGACCGCGACGCCCGTCGCGAGCAGCAGCACACCGAGGATCGCGGCCGCACGGCGCGTGTTCGTGCGGTCGACGAACCCGCACACGACGCCGGCCACGAGCGAGCACGACGCCGCGAAGCCGAGCGAGATGCCGAGGGGCTCCGGCTCGAGGATCGACTCGCCGCGCTCGAAGCGCTCGACGACGCCGGGCAGCAGGACGCCGTAGCCGCCGACCCAAAGGACGGTCCAGACGAGGTAGCCGACGATCGCGGCGACGGACGAGCGGATCACGGCGTCACCCCGCTCTTCTCGATGGGCCAGTTGGTGCTCAGGCAGCGCTTCGGCTGCATGAACGCGAGCAGTCCGAAGAGCTTGTAGAGCACGCGGACGCCGAGCTTCGGGCGACCGTCCTCCATGCAGCTCTTGAGCACGCCGAGGATGAACTTCGCGCCGTTCGCCATCTGCTTGGCGGTCTTCGAACCCGGAACGAGGTCGATGAGCGTCATCGTGAACTGCACGCCGCCCTCGACCTCCTCGAGGTCGTACGCGACGACGACCTCGGGCTCGTCGTAGGACGTGAACCGGAAGGTGTGGGCGAAGCGCCGCGGCGGGTCGAACTCCGTGATCCGGCCCACGAAGCCCGTGTACTTGCCGTCCGGCGTCCGCATCGCGATCTTCGCACCCGGCGCCATGCGCTCGGCGTCGAGTCGCGAGTCGAAGAACGCGGGGATCGGGCGATCGGTGCGCGTGATCTCGTGCCAGACCTCGTCGACCGTGCTCCGGATCAGCGTGCGGAACTTCGCGCGCGTCTCGCCCTCGTAGGTGACGTTCACCTTGGAGGTGTCCTCCATGTCGGGGCGGACGAGCCTCGGCTTCTTCTCGGGTGCGTTCACGTTCAACCTCGTTTGCGAGCCTGCGCGCGCGACTCGACGCGCTGCTGCACGTCGACGATGTGACTCGCGAAGAACGACGCGTAGCGGTCGGTCCAGCGGTCGTAGATGCGTTGGATGGGGACGGCGTTGAACCACAGCTTCCGCGTCCGGCCGTGCTTCTCGCCGATCACGAGCTCGGCCTGCTCGAGCACCGCGAGGTGCTTCATCGCAGCGATCCGACTGAACTCGAAGTGCGACGCGAGCGCGCCGACCGTCAGGCCCGGAGCCTCGACGAGGAGGTCGAGCATCCGCCGCCGCGCGGGGTGCGCGAGAGCGGTGAAGACGGGGTCGAGGTCGGGCGCGGGGGCGGAGGGCATAGGTAACTCATAGGTTACCTGTCTGCCGTCGGACGCGCAAGCACCCCCCCGGACGGGGGCGGAGTGAGCCGCCGGACGACTGCGGGTCCGCCGGGACCCACCTCGCGCGGAGCGAGCAGCGGTCAGGCGCCCGCCGCCGCGGCCCGCATCGACTCGCGCCAGTCCGAACGGGGTCGGTACCCGAGCTCGGACCGTGCGCGGCGCCCGTCGACCGAGCGCTCGTTCGCGACGAAGGCGACGACCGCGGGGTCGAAGCGGCCGAGGTCGTCGGCCGCCGCCGGCACGAAGCGCGGCTCGACCCCGAGCAGATCGCCGACGTGCCTCAGGAGCTCGGTCGCGCGCGGCCGTTCGCGACCGACGAGGTTGAAGGCGCGGCTCGTCCCGAGTCCCGACGCGAGCGCGAGCACCGCGTCCGCCGCGTCGTCGCCGTGCACGAGGTCGACGCCGGCGCCGCCGCCCTCGAGCGACGGGAGGTCGTGGTGGAGCACGGCCGACGCCAACAGTTCGAGGAAGCGCGTCCGGCCCGGACCGAAGACCGGCGGCAGCCGCAGGACGACCGCGCGGTCGCCGAGACGCGCACGCCGCGCGCTCTCCTTCGAGCTTGCTCCGCGCGTACGCCCACGCGACCCGACGGCGTGCTCCTCGTCCGCGTCGACGAACGTCCCGTCTGGCGTAGACCGCCGTGGTGCCGACGAACACGAAGCGCCCCTGCCCCACGGACGCGGCGGCCTCCGCGAGCCGATCCGTCCCGTCGGCGTTGATCCGATCGAGTCGCTCGTCGTCGCCCTCGAGCGCCGCGGCTGCGTGCACGACGCCGTCGGTCCCCGCCGTCGCCCGCTCAGCGACGCCGCGTCGCCGAGGTCGCCGCGCACCTCGTCGACGCCGGCGACGCTGCAGGGTCGCTCGTGCACGAGCACCCGCACGCCGTACCCCGCACCGAGGAGTCGCCTCGCGACGGCGCGCCCAACGGCTCCGCGGCGCCGGTCACGAGCCACGTCCCACGAACACTCGGTGTCGAATCCGCCATCGGCTCGCGCATTGTGCTCGAGTTCCGCACCGAACGTGTGTGGCGGTCCTTCCCGGTCCGGGCGATCATCGGAGCCCGGCGGCGCCCGGCCGTCGTCCTCCCCACCGCTCGCCCATGCACGTGCTCACGCCCCCGACGCGCGCGATCGCGTCGCCTTCGTCGTACCCGCGTGGACCCCGACGGGCGATCTCGAGGAGCAGGGCGCGCCGTTCCGATCGATCACGGTGGCGTCGGCGCTCCACGACGCGGGCTACGAGGTGGTGGTTCGACCAGGCCGTCGACCTCCCCACCCCGAGCGCGTGCAGGCGTTCCTGCGCGAGTTCTTCGCGACGTGCCGTCTCGCGTTCGTTTGGATGAACGAGCTCTTCCCCGGGTTGCAGCTCGAACACACGCTCGCCGTCGCCCGCGTGATCCGCGAGCACGCGCCGCACGTGCGCATCGCCGTCGGCGGCTCGGCGATCTCGCTGTTCCCGCAGGAGTGGGTGCAGGCGACGGAGGGCTGGCCGGTGGACGACTTCCTGCACGACTACGGCGAGCACTCCGCTCCCGAACTCGCGCGCGCCGTGCTCGAGGGCGGCGACCTGGCGGACGTCCCGGGACTCGCGAACGCGGAGTACGCGAACCCGCCGCGCAAGGTCGCGCGCATCACGAACGACCACTTCGGGCTGTTCCGGGAGATCGACCTCACGCCCTACGTGCAGCACCGCGGCGGCATCTTCGGCAACGGCGTCCCGACGCTCGCGGTGTCGACGAGCCGAGGGTGCGCCAAGGGCTGCGCGTTCTGCTACTGGACGAACTTCAAGCCGTCGATGCTGCGTGCGGAGGAGATGGTCGACCTCTTCGCGTTCCTGCGCGAGCGCTACGGCGTGAAGCAGTTCCACATCGCGGAGCTCGACTTCATGGCGGGCCGACAGCGCCCGCTCGACTTCGCCCGGGCCTGGCGCGAACGCCTCCCCGACGCCTCCTGGTTCACGCTCGCCTCACCGGTCGACTGCGCGCGCTACGAGGACTCGGAACTCGACCTCCTCGCGGAGGGCGGCCTGCGCAAGATCGAACTCGGCACCGAGTCGGGCTCGGCGCGCATGCTCGCCCGCATCGGCAAACGGCACGAGCCGCGCTACCCGCTCGAGCTCGCGAAGAAGTTCCTCGATCGCGGCGTCGCCTCGATGCACAACTTCATCTTCGGGTTCGTGGGCGAGGGACCGGAGGACCGGCGCGAGAGCCTGCGCCTGATCCGCGACCTGCGCGCGCTCGACGACTGGCTGATCACGTTCACCTTCCGCCTCTACCAGCCCGCGCCGCACGTGCCGATGGGCGACGAGGCGATCGACGCGCTGCGCACCTTCCCGACGAACCTCGACGAGTTGCTCGCCTACCGCGGCGACTACGGCCGTCGCGACGAGCGCACGATGTCGTGGCTGGACGCGGACTCCGAGCGCTCGATCAAGCGGCTCACCGAGTACTACCTCCCGATGGTGACGTCGAAGCACCGCTTCGACTCCCGCGTCCACACCTCGGTCTACCGCGCCCTGCGCCGCTTCGCGACCTGGCGTCTCGAGCACCAGCGCTTCGGCTCGAACTGGGACGAGCGGCTGTTCAAGCGCGTCTTCGAGGGTCGACGCCTCGACCGCACCTACGTGCACTGACGGGGCGCGCGGCGCGCCGAGGCCACGACCCGCTCGAGCTCGGGGATGCAGACGGGTCGCTCGGGAAGTTCGGAGCGATCGCGCTCGGCCTCGAGCTGTGCGACGAGCTCGTCGAACCTGGGACTCCAGCGGGCGACCTCGGACTCGTCGAGCCCCTCCTTCTCGCGCGCGGACCGCTTGCGCGCGACGAGTTGCCGCAACTCCGAACGTGCTTCGACGGAGAACCTGACCGGCGGCCGCGCGCCGGCCGGTCCGCTCTACGCGCAGCTCAGCATCTGCGATCCCTGCAACCACAAGTGTGTGATGTGCTGGGACCACCCGCCCGACGGTCGGGAGAGCCCGTGGACGGCCGACCGCTTCGGCGGCGAGATGCCCGGCGTCATGCCGCTCGAGAAGTACGTCGGCATCGTCGACGACCTGCATCGGCTCGGCACCCGCAAGATCGAGATCGTGGGCCGCGGCGAGCCGTTGCTGAACAAGCACGCGATGAGATGGTCGAGTACGCCAAGGACTCGGCTTCTACGTCGGCATGACGACGAACGCGTCGAAGCTCGACGCGACCAAGGCGGAGCGCCTCGTCCGTGCCGGTATCGACCACCTGCACGTCTCGCTCAGCAGCCGGTCGCCCCGAGACCTACCCGAAGATCCACGTCACGGAGTCCCCCGAGAACTACCTCGCGGTGAAGGCGAAGCTGCGCGAGCTCACCGACACGAAGAAGCGACTCGGTTCCGAGCTCCCCTACGTCCGGACGGCGTTCGTGATCAGCTCGTTCAACGACGGCGAGCTGTTCGACATGGTCGAGGCCGCCGCCGAGGTCGGCGCGAACGAGGCGGCGTTCCACCACGCCATCGTCCACGAGGGGACGTCGGACCTCGCCCTGTCGCCGGAGCGCTACCGCGCGCTGCTCGCGAGCATCCCGCGCGCCCGCGCCCGCGCGGCCGAACTCGGTGTCGAGACGAACCTCGACAGCTTCGAGGAGACTCCGCCGCTCTACATGCAGGAAGCGCTGGGCGGCGACGCCGTCGTCCCCTGCTACGTCGGCTGGTACTTCACCGTCGTGCTCGGCAACGGCGAGGTGTCGCCCTGCTGCCAGTGCTCGAAGGCCGTCGGCAAGGTCGACGGCGAGAAGAGCTTCGCCGACGTGTGGCGGTCGGACGCCTACAAGCGGTTCCGGACGGCGGCGAAGAACCTGCCGGCGCCGAGCGACGAGCTCGAGGGCTGCCCGTGCGACAACTGTCACCTGCGGCCGCGGAACATCTCGTTCCACAACTTCCTGCACCCCTGGAACAAGATCCCGGGCGGCGGCGAGGACCAGCTCTACACGCTGGGCGACATCGTGCGCGGTCGGAAGCACCGCGGCAGCGACGGCTCGCTCTGAACCGGGGGCGCGTCAGAACGCCTCGAAGGCCCACGCGAAGAACTCGACGAGGGTCGTCTTCACGCCCGCACTGCTGCGGAACCACTCGTCCGCGACGTAGCCGGTCGGCGGGAGCGCCACGACGCCGAGTCGCCGTTCCGGTCCGAGCTCGTCCGCGAAGACCGCGCGACTGCGCCGTGCGTGCGCGTCCTCGGTGAACAGATCGAGCGCACCACCGGTCGCGCCGCGTCGGTCGAGTTCGGAGCGCAGCGCGGCGGCCGAGGTGCGCGTGCGCTCCGTGCGCGCCTCGCCCGCCGGAACGGGCACGAGCCGCTCCTGCGGCACACCCAGAGCAGCGAGCGTCGCCGCGCCGAGCTCGGCGTAGCTCGCGGCGTGCCTCGTACGCCCCGCGCTCGATGGCCGTGCCCGTCACGTAGACGATCCCGTACGGAGCGTCCGCCGCCGTCACGCGCCGCGCGACCTCGCGAGCGCGTCGTCCGACAGCCACCTCGACCACGGCGGCATCGGCCCCGGGGCCGTTAGCGTCACCGCGAGGAAGCCGTGCAGCCCAGGCGCACGTCGAGCCGATGGCGGCGAGCGCGAGACCGAGGAGGAGCGTGGGCCAGGTGAGGGTCCAGAGGGTGCGTCGGCGCCAGAAGCGGACCATCCCGGTACTGTCCCCACTCGCTGGTGACGCCGGGCCGGCTTCTCGGGTCCTCCGCGCGGGTTCCCGGCTCCTGGGCCGGCGGACGGGTGGAAACCCACCGACTCGGGCCCCCTCCACCGCCGCGACCGCAGGCGACCCGAAGTGCCCGGTGGAGAGCGCTCCGAGGCCCTCGCCCCCCTCGGCGACCTCTCCGGGCATCACCAGCGAGCGAGAGGGATGGGACCGTCAGCGGGCGAAGCCGAGTCGCTCGACCACCACCACATTCTCACACTTCGCCCCGCTGAGGATCCCCTTCGCGTCGATCAAGCCGATCGACTCGATCGGTCGGGGTCGAGGTGGCCGTCGGCGTCGGTCGAGCCCTGCTGCAGGCCGAAGTCGGCGAAGGGCAGGACGAGGTCGACGGACCCTCCGGCGGGGACGGTCAGGAGCCGGTCGTAGCGCGCGCCGCCGCGTTCCGTCGGAGGACGGTCACCTTGGTCGCGTCCGTCGAACGAGTCGCACGACGACACCGGTGCACTCCGGCGACCGACGTGTTCTGCGCGAGCAGCATCGGGAAGAGGGTTCGCGCCGTAGGCAGCGCCAGGTCCAGCACGCCGTCCTCGACCTTCGCGCTCTTCGTCGCGCCATTCACCGAGAGATCTCAAAACGAACAGATCGGCGTCGCCCGCCGTCGGTTCGGACTCGGCGACCTTCGGTGCGGCGTCGCGAGGTCCGGCGCGCGCTCGACGTAGTAGAACTCGGTCGTGAACTCCTTCGCGTCGTTGCGGTAGATCTGCTCGCTGAAGAGCTTCGAGCCGTCCGCGGTCAGGCTCGGCTCACCGACACCGTACTCCGCACCCCAGACGAGCCGGGGTCGGCTCGCTCCACACGCCGTCGTCTGCGACGGCACGTGAAGATCGACCAGACCGTGGCCGATCCGGTCGCGGGTCGACGGAAGTACATCGTCCTGCCGTCGGGCTCAGCCACGGGTGCAGTCCTTCGCCCCTTCTTCGGCGAGTTCGGAGGCTCGGGCGCGAGTTCGGCCTCGCCCGCGAAGCCGTTCTCGGCCGCGTCGCGGAGCACCATGATCCGTTCGTCGTGGAGGTCGAACCAGAGCTCGTCGGTCGCGACGCAGGAGTGCGGGTTGGTGTACGAGTCGTCGGTGTTGAACGCGAGGAACTCACCGTTGCGGTAGATGTCCGTGTCGAGGCTGCGGTCCTCCTCCCACTGCCGGTTCGACATGAACCAGAAGTCGCCGGAGTCGTCGATCATCGGACCGGCGCAGCCCCAGACCGGGTGGTCGAGCTGGAAGCGGTCGACGGGGCGCATCGAGCGGAACGGCGCCTCGCTCACGTAGACGTCCGGATCGTGCTTCGGCTCGCCGCGGACGACGACGTCGGTCATCGCGTCGCCCGGGTAGTACATGAAGTAGATCGCCGATCCGTCGGGCGTCACCCACAGGCTGTCGCCCCAATAGTCCCCGCTCACGTCGAGGCGCACGGGCGCGCTCCACCCCTCGGCGATCTTCGGGACGTCGGTCGCACGCGCCTTGGCGAACCGGTCCCCCGACGCGGCCGCGCCGTCGTACTCGCCGCCGTTCGCGCACGCCGCCGCGAGTGCGCCGAGCACCGCGATCCAGCTCCTCCTCCACTCCATCGTCCAGATGCTCCTCGTGGGGCACGCCGTGGTGCGCGGTCGCCGTCGTGGACGCGACCCTCGGCGCGCAGTTCGAGGCCGACATGATCGGCCGCTCGCGGAGCGCACGCAACCCGCGCGCGCGCAACTCTCAGGAACCCGCGGGCACGGCCGCCGGCTTGCGCGCGATCCAGATCTGCTGGGTCATGTTCGCGCGCTGCGGATCGACCTCGAGCCCGCGCACGTCCTCGAAGTCGGCGAGCAGACGGCCGCGCACGTACTCCGGCGGATGGAACGCGAGGAACCACTTGCGACCCTCGCGGTAGTTGCCCTTCACCACGGTCCGTCCGGACTCGTACGCGCTGCGGTCGTCGTCGCTCGCGAGGAGGAAGCGGTGACGATCGCCGTGCGTCGTGCAGACGAGCACCCCGCCCGGACGCAGCACGCGGAACAGCTCCCGCGCCCACGCGAGCTGCGCGTCCTCGGAGAGATGGGTGAAGACCGAGAAGTTGTAGACCGCGTCGAACGAGCCCTCTTCGGCGTTCAGCGGAGGCATCAGTCCGTTCACCCGGAAGTCGATGCCCTGCAGGTTCGCACGACACCACGCGATCGACTGCTCGTTGTAGTCGGAGCCGACGAGCTCGACCCGGCGCGGCGCGAGGGCTTCACCCATGTGGCGGATCAGACGCCCCGGACCGCAGCCCCACTCGAGGATTCGCAGAGGCCCCTCGGGGAGTTCCTCGGCGATCAGTTCGGCCAGGAGCCGTGCGTGCAGCCGCCCCGACTCGAGGTACGTGTTCCAGTCGACGTGGTTGAGCGCGTCGAACGCGAGGTGCGCGGGCGGCGTCGAGGAAAATCGAGGTGGTCGCGCCGGAAGCGACGGTTGCCCGGACCACGAACGCGCGCGGCGCAGCGCGTACAGCCCCTGGTCGGCGAGTCACCCAGGAGACCGAGTCATCGCGGCGACCCCTCGCTCGACTTGAGACCCGTCACGAGGCCTGCCGCTCGCCCGAGTAGCGGCGGATCAGCGCACGGACGTCGTCGACGCCGAGCGATCGGACGAGCCCCAGTGCCACGGGGAGCGTGAGCGCGAGGATGATCAGGTCGAGCCGCACCGAGTAGCGCTCGGTGACGGCCCGGCAGTACTCGGACTCGAGGGCCAGTCGGTCGCCGTCCGTGATCACGCTGCGGCCGATGAGCTGGACGGGCCCGGTCATGCCGCAACGGACGCCGAAACGCTCCTGGACGTGCGGGAACTTCTCGCCCAGGGAGGCGATGACGTCCTCGGGCAGGGGACGATTGCCGACGACGGAGAGCGTCCCGGACAGGACCTGCAGGAACTGCGGCACCTCGGTGAAGTGGCAGCGTTCGACGATCCTGCCGACCCGCGTGTAGAGCGGCGAGTCGTTGGGGATGTTGAGGAAGCGCTGATCGGTGATCAGGACGGTGCCGCGGTTCGCCTTGATGCGCTCCGCGTCGCGCACCACTCACGTCCGGAACTTGACGATGCGCGCGGACCGACGACCGACGACGCGGCGCATCGGCGTCGAAGAACTGGAGCGAACCTGCGAAGACGCGCACGGCGAGCGAGACGCCGAGGAAGAGCGGGAACCACGGCGCGCTCGTCGATCACCACGACCAGGTCGAACGCGCGCTTGCGGGCCGGCAGCGGGAGCGCGTCGTACTTTCGAGTCTCGGGGTCGCGGCGGCGGCCGAAGACCCGGCGTCGACGAAGGCGCCGTCGCGGTTCGCGACCCGTTCTTGCGACCTCGGCGGCGGTCGGCGGGTGTCCTTGCGCGGACCCTGACAGGACCCGACGCGATCGCGGAGGACGTCCAGGGCGATCGAGCCGGGCGGAGCTCGAGGAACGAGGAGCCCGGCCACGACGGCGGGAGGGGCTCGGACGGGGGCCGCGCCGAGGCGCTCGCGGCCTCCGCCGAAAGGTATCACCGCGAATCGGTCCCAGGGGCGTCCGGACGCGAGCGGTCGGTCCGACCCAGCAGCGCGCACCCCAGGAGTCCCGCTCCGCGCAGAGCGAGCCAGGCTCACGCACGTCGAGTCCGACGAGGCGCCCCCTGCCGCGCAGGGCGCAGCGCGTCGCGACGGCGATCCCGGGCGAGCGTGTGAAGGGCGTGGCGAGCAGGCTCGCGGCTCCGCGTCGATCGACGAGCCGCCCGGGTCGAGGACGCGCAGCGTGCCGCGGGGTGCCGACGCACGGCCTCGGCGACGAGGGCCTCCGCCGCGTTCTTGGACCCGCCGTAGGCCGCGCGACCGCGCGTCGGCGCGAGCGCGAGGACGCTCGACACCAGCACGGCGTGGAGACGCGCCGCTCCTGAGCACGACGATGCGAAGTCGTCGAACGCTCGCGCGTCGCGCTCGAGGTCGCCGAGCCGGAGCGGACCGGGGTGCGCCAGGCCGAAGGCGGCGACGATCGCCGCGACCTCGCCCTCGGGCCGCGGCCAGCGGCCGTCGGAGCCGTCGACCACGCTGCGGTCGGGATGGATCCGGGCGAGCGCGTCGCGCTCCTCGGGACTCCGCGCGACCAGCAGGACCTCGCGGCCCCGCGCCCCTTCGTCGACGGTGAGCCGCGCGAGGACGGCGGCGCCGAGGCGGGTGCGCGGACCGAAGAGCGCGATCATGGTGGGCGGGCGAGGTCGGGCGCGGCGAGGTGAAGCCGCCGCGGAGCCCGCATGCGCCTGCCGGTCAGGGTACCATCGACCTGTCGGACGTCCCGCTGCACGACGGCAGGGCGTCCGCACCGGGCGCACCGAACGAATCGCTCGCCTCGTAGGCTCGCCGCCGTCCGCACAGCGGGCGCACCGTGCGCGCGAACGATCGGGACCGTACCCGACCACGCGCACGTCGAGGCCGCGGGGTGAGGAATCGCGGAACGCCCGTTCGAGACGACGACTCCGAGTCGATCGACCGCCCGCAGGAGGAGCGGAGGGCGCCGATCCGAATCCGACGACCCCCCCTATGAAGACGGTCATCCTTTGCGGCGGCAAGGGCACCCGCGCGTACCCGTACACGGAGTATCTGCCCAAGCCGATGCTCCCGGTGAACGGGACTCCCATCGTCGTGCAGGTCATGCGCCTGTACGCGGCCCAGGGCTTCAACGAATTCGTCCTCTCGGTCGGCTACCGCAAGGAAGTCATCGAGGACTACTTCCGCGACAAGAACGGCCAGTGGAGCGTCGAGATCGTCGACACCGGTGCCGAGACCGACACGGCGGGACGGATCGAGCGCTGCCGGGACCACGTCGGCGAGCGCTTCTTCGCGACCTACGCCGACGGCCTCTCGGACGTCTCGCTGCACGAACTGCTCGAGTTCCACGACGGTCACCAGGGCCTCGCGACGATCACGGGCGTCCCGCTGCCGTCCCAGTACGGCACGATGATCACCGACGGCGCCGGGCGGATCGACAGCTTCAGGGAGAAGCCCATCCTGCGGGACCACTGGATCAACGCAGGCTTCTTCGTGTTCGACCGCGCCGTGTTCGACCACTGGAAGGGCTCGAACCTCGAGCGCGACGTGTTCCCGTCGCTCTCGCGCGACGGCCTCGTCTACATGCACAGGCACGACGGCTTCTTCAAGTCGATGGACAGCTTCAAGGACCAGCGGGAGTTCGAGGCGCTCGCCGCGGCGGGCGACCCGCCCTGGGAGCGTCGGGGCGAGCGAGGTCGGGCGTGAGCTTCTGGAACGACCGCCGCGTCTTCGTCACCGGCGCCACGGGCTTCCTCGGCTACGCGCTCACGGACGAGCTGCTCGACCGCGGCGCGGACGTCGTCGCGCTGGTGCGCGACCGCGTGCCGCGCGCACCGTTCTTCTCGGAGCGTGTCGCTGAGCGCGTCGCGACCGTGAACGGCTCGGTCGAGGACTACGACCTCCTCGAGCGCGCGATCAACGAACACGAGATCGACACGGTCTTCCACCTGGCCGCCCAGGCGATCGTCGGCGTCGCGAACAGAGACCCGCTCGGCACCTTCGAGGCCAACATCAAGGGCACGTGGTGCCTGCTCGAGGCCTGCCGTCGGAACGACCGCGTGACGCGCGTCGTCGCGGCGTCGAGCGACAAGGCCTACGGCTCCCACGACGTCCTCCCCTACTCCGAGGACTGCGCACTCCAGGGCAAGCACCCCTACGACGTGTCGAAGAGCTGCGCCGACCTGATCTGCGCGACCTACCACAACACCTGGCGCACGCCGGTGTGCGTGACGCGCTGCGGCAACCTCTTCGGCCCGGGCGACCTCAATTACTCGCGCATCGTCCCCGGGACGATCCGTTCGGTGCTGCGCGGGGAGCGCCCGATCATCCGCAGCGACGGCACGCCCATGCGCGACTACGTGCACGTGCGCGACATCGCGAACGCCTACATCCTGCTCGCGGAGAAGATGGAGGACCCGGCCGTCCACGGCCGCGCCTACAACTTCGGCACCGGCGAGCCGATGAGCGTGCTCGACCTGACGCGCAGGCTGCTCGCGGCCTGCGGCCGCGAGGACCTCGAGCCCGACGTGCTGAACGAGGGCAAGGGCGAGATCCTGCACCAGTACCTGTCCTCGGACCGCGCCCGAGACGAGCTGGGTTGGCGGCCGGGCGCCTCGGTCGGCGAGCGCCTCGACGAGACCGTGGCGTGGTACCGCGAACACCTCGCGGAGGAGACCGGGGCCGCGGTCTGACGCGGTCCTCGAGATGGCGCGAGTCTTCGTCGGCGTGCCCACGTGGAACCGCCCGGTGTGGGTGCGGGAAGCCGTGGAGAGCGTGCGCGCGCAGACCCTCCGCGATGTGCGCGTCGTCGTGAGCGACAACGCCTCCGAGCCGGAGGTTCGCGCGGAGGTCGCCGCCTGGGTGCGTTCGCTCGACGACCCGCGCGTCGAGTTCCACCAGCAAGAGGTCAACGAGGGAGAGTACGGGCAGGCGCGCTACTTCGCCTCCGCAGTGCGTGAGCCGTACTTCGCGATGCTCCACGACGACGACCGCATGGAGCCGAACCACCTCGCGAACGCGTTGGAACGGCTCGAGCCGGACCCCTCGCTGCTGTGCTTCTTCGCGAACTCCTACATCTTCGACGAGGAGGGCGAGCGCTGGCCCGCGATGATGCGGCGCATGCGCCGGCACCAGTCGCGCGAGCGCCTCGCCGACGGTCCCGTCGAGATGCGCGGTCCGCTCATGCGCTGCGGCCTCGTGCCGATCTCGGGCACGGTGTTCCCGACGCGGCGCATCCGCGAGACGCGCTTCGGAGAGGGCGGCACCGGCTGCTACCCCTTCGAGTTCGACGTCCTCCTGCGCATCTGTGAGGACGGAGGGAACGCCTGGTACTCGCGCGAGGAGTCGATCGGATTCCGCTTCCACCGGAACGCGATGCGCAATTACCTCGACTCCTGGTCCAACCCGGACGTGGTGCGACGCTTCATCGACATCCTCGAACGTCGGCACTTCGACGGGCGCGACGAGCGGACGCGGCGTTGGCTGGTCGCGACGATGTTGGCCTTCGACGCGCGCATCCGCATGCGCGCCGGCGACCGAGCGGGAGGCCGAGCCAGCCTCGCCCGCGGCGTCCGTTCGCACCCCTTCGCACGGCGCCTGTGGACCGTCGCGCTGCCCAGCCTCCTGGGCTTCGACCGCCGGCGGGCGGCACGCGCCGCGAGCTGAGCGTCCCGTCACGCGCCCGAGGGCCGTGCTATCCTTCGCCGGGGGTCGCTCGGGCAACGGGGGACCCTCCGTCGCAACAGGCGCGACGACCGGCGGTTGGGTCCGATCCGTTGGTGCGCGCACCGCCTCACCGGTGACTTCCTCCCACTCCATGAAGCGCGAACCCGCCGCCGCGATGCGGGCCCCCCGTGCCGGCCGCCGCCTCGCGCTCGCGCTGCTGGCATGCGCCCTGGTCGCGCCGGGTTGTGCGTCCCTCGAGCCGAACCTCCAGGACCTCGAGGTGGCGCCGGCGGTCGTCGAGGGCAGCACGCGCTACCGCAAGGAGTACGTCGTCGGTCCCGGTGACGTGCTGGAGGTGCTCGTCGTGGGCAACGCGGCCGTCTCGCGCACCGTGACCGTGCGGCCCGACGGCTACGTCTCCCTGCCGATCCTCGACGACGTCGAGGCGAGCGGCCTGACGATCTCGGAGCTCGACGCGCGCGTGACGGAGCTGTTCTCGAAGCGCCTGCGCAACCCGGAGGTCACGGTCATCGCCGCGACCACGCGCCCCGCGCGCGCGCTCGTCTTCGGCGAGGTCCAGGCGACGCGCGCCGTGGAGCTGCGCGAAGCCGCGACGGTGGCCGAGGCGGTGATCGTCGCGGGCGGCTTCGGCCGACGCGCCGCGCCCTCGTACACGACCATCGTGCGCCTCAACGAGGCGGGACGCCTCGTCGCGATCACGCCCGCGCTGCACGCCGAGTCGCAGGTCGACCCGTACATGATCCTCCAGACGATGCCGCTCGAACCGGACGACATGATCTTCGTCCCCGCGACGGACGTCGCGAAGTTCAACGACTGGGTCGACTCCTACATCAACGGCCCGCTCAGCGGTCTGAACTCGATCCTGACGACCTACGTCAACTTCCGTTGGACCCAGGTGATCGGGGACGCGGTGCAATGAGCGACGAACAGCGCAAGAGCGCCGCCGAGCCGACGTTCCAACGTCCGCCAGGCCTGGAGGCGGAGCTGGTCCGCCGTGCTTGGCACCCCTGGATGGTCGGGCTGACGACGCTGTTCAGCGCTCACGCGATCGTGTCGGCCTACGTCGCCATCTGGCCGCCCGTCTACGTGGCCGAGGTCGCCTTCCAGGTCGAGCGCGACGTCGACACCGCGCGCGACGCGTTCTACCTCGAGTGGAACATGTTCCGGAAGGACGACATCGAGAGCGAGACGAAGCTCATGCTCGCGAGCTCGATCCTCGAGGAGGTCGCGCAGGACCTCGACCTGAGCTACGACGAGGTCTACCACACCTTCCTCTCGTGGACGCTGCACCTGTGGCGCAGCTCGGCCGCCGGCAAGAAGTACCGCGAGATCAAGGAGTCCTTCTTCCCGCCGGAGCCGAGTCCCTGGGACCCGACGCCCGAGCAGATCGAGATGGCCAAGGTCATCCACGACTTCCACGACGGCGTCGAGATCAAACGCCTCGGCCAGTCGTTCGTCGGCCTCCTGGTCGTGAAGGCGTCGACGCCGCGCGCTCCCGAGATCGCCAACCGCATCTTCGAGGTCTACCAGCGCGAACGCCTCGACCGCTACCTGGCCGAGGCCGACGACGCCTACGAGTCGCTGCACTCGCAGGAGGAATCGACGCGCGTCCAGCTCGAGGAGCTCGAGAACCGCATGGTCGAGTTCTCGCAGGAGCACGGGATGCTGATCGACTTCGAGCGCGAGAAGATCGAGGTCAAGCAGTGGCTCGACCTCGAGGCCTCGCTGCGCGGCATCCGCGCCTCGATCGCGGGCAGCGAGGCGAAGCTCGCCGAGATCGATGCGTTCCTCGCCGGCGAGAAGCCCGAGGTCACGGGCAGCCGTTCCTTCGAACGCAACGAGCTCAAGCAGCAGCTCGAGTCCGAACTGAGCCGCGCACTGACCGAACTGGCGGAGGTCCGCAACGACTACCTGCCCGGCTCGCCCGAGATCGAGAAGCTCGAGCGCAAGATCGAGGACATCCGCGCGCGCATGGACTCGACCGACCAGATGGTCGCCAGCGGCCACACCGAGGTCCTCAACTCGACCTACGAAGCCATGCGCTCGCAGCGGACCGAGGTCCTCTCCGACCTCGCCTCGATGCGCGCCTCCCTGACCGACATGCAACGGTCGGCCGTGGAGATGCAGGACCGTCTCGAAGCGCTGCCGGCCCTGCGTCAGGAGTACACCCTGCTCGCGCGCGAGATCGCGAGCCTGCAGGTACGGCACGGCGAGCTGCGCTCGAAGGCCACGCAGGCGGACGTCTCGCGCAACACGCTCGCGGAGACCATGCCGAGCCTGCGCCTGCTCGAGCCGGCGCGACCGGTCGACCAACCCGCCTGGCCGCGCACCAAGACGCTGCTCCTGGGCGCGGCCGTGCTCGGCCTCCTGTTCGGTGCCGGCGCCGCGATCCTGCGCGACCTCTACCTCGACCAGGTCCGCCTCGACGACGTGGCTCGCGGTCGCGGCGACGCGGCCTTCCTGGCCGAGATCCGCACCGGAGCCGGCGGCGCGCCTTCGACATCGTCCCGGGTCGGCGCCGCACGAACTCGCCGACTGGGCCGCCTGGCGGCCGCGGTGCCGACGCCGACGAGACGCTCGTCCCGCCGGGCCCGCGGCGCTCTGACCGGGTCGGGCCGACGTCCCGCCTCCCCGCCGCGGGGTACCATTTCAGGGCGCAAGGGTGAACGCGGCGGACTCGCCGTTCGCGGGGCCAGCGGCCCTCCCGGAGCCCGACCCGCCCGCGCAACCACGTGACCCGGACCGACGACGAGCCGCCGATCGAGACGCGGCGGACCGCCGCGAGCGCTCGAGCGCCCAGGGCGGGACGACCGCAACGCCCCCGCCGATCCCGGCCCGGCGCGCGCCGCCTGTCGCGCCCGCTCCGGCCGGCGCCCGCGCCAACCGGCGCGCTCGGCGCCTCTCGAACCACCGCGCGCGGCACGCCTACCGGCGCCTCGCCACGGCCCTCTCGCTGCGCGGCGACGAGAACGAGCGCGGTCAGGTCGTCGCCCTCACGACCCCGCGCGCCACCGGCGAGCTGTCCGCGCGGCGCGCGAACTCGCCCGCTTCCTGGCCGAGGAGCACGGCCTCGCGGTGCTGCTCGTCGACGCGTGCATCCTGCGCCCGAAGCTCTCGGCGTCGCTGCGCTCGCGACACGCTCCCGAGCTGGCCGAGAACCGTGTCGGGCTCGGGCTCGCTCGAGCGCCTCGTGGTCCCGACCTCGCAGCCGGGCGTCGACCTGCTCCCGGCAGGTCGCGCCGACACCAGGTCGCATCGGGCCTCTGCGCCCCGACGCCCTCGAACGGTTGCTCGAGGGCGCGCTCGAACACCACGACTTCGTGCTGCTCGTGTGCCCGCCCGTCCTCGAGGACTCGACCGCGATGGCGTTCCCCGGGGTCGTCGACCAGGTGGTGCTGCTCGCGGTCGACGGTCGCACGCGCGTCGACGAGCTCGACGAGACGCGCGACCTCCTCACGGAGTGCAAGGCGCGCCGGATCGGCATCGTGCTCGCGAAGCCGAGCCCCTGGCGCGCGCTGCGGCGTCTCCTGTGGTGGTGAGCGCGGCGGAGCGCCGAGCGCCCGCGAGGACGGTCTGACTCGTGGCGGGCCTCGCCAGACAGGGTCTGGGCACGGTCGTCCTCGCCGCGATCGGCGCGGTTGCGGCGGTCGTGCTCAGCGTCGTCGTCCTGAGCGCTTCCCGCACGATCGTCGGCATCAGCGCGTTCGCGGGCATCGCCTTCGTCATGGGTGGCGTGCTCTCGGGCAACTTGCGCCTGTACTGCCTCTGGGGACTGCTCGTCACCGCGCCGCTCGACCTGAGCAAGCGCTTCATGCCGCTGTTCCACATGGGCGGCGAGGGTGCGTTC
Organism: Planctomycetota bacterium; assembly: GCA_041398665.1. Classification (GTDB taxonomy): domain Bacteria; phylum Planctomycetota; class UBA1135; order UBA1135; genus Rohdeia. Next base: position 127,308 of record JAWKUH010000007.1, read on the forward strand.
CGCGTCGAAGCCAGCGACTTCTTCCTACTCGCGCTGCTCGCCTACCTCGTGCGCGACCTGGCCGTGGAGCGAGAATGGAAGCTGCGCATCCCGCGCGCAGCGCTGTGGTGGACGCTCGTGATCGGACTCGGCGTCGTCTCGGTCGTACTCGGGCCCTACCGTCTCGCTGCCGCGCACGAGAGCGTGCGCATGGTCAAGGCGCTGCTGCTGTTCCTCGTGGTGGCGAACAGCATCGTGACGGAGCGTCAGGTACGCCAGGTGGTCGCCGGCCTGTTCGCGGTGGCCGCAGCCCAGTCCGTCGTGGCCCTGCTGCAGTTCTTCCTCGAGATGAACTTCGGCCTCGTGGCCCTCGGCGAGACCGAGCAGATCGCGTCGGAGAGCCTGACGGAAGGCTCTCTCATCGGCCAGGAGATCACGCGCGTCGGGGCGTTCATGACGCACCCCAACGTCTTCGCGGCCTACCTCGCCTTCCTGCTGCCGATCGGGATCGCGCTCCTGTTCGCACGCATTCCGAGCTGGTTCAAGTCCCTGGCCGTCGTCACGCTGCTGCTCGGCGAACTCGCGCTGGTGGCGACCGGCTCGCGATCCGGCTGGGTCAGCTTCGCCGCGGCCTTCGTCGTCGTCATGGCCACGTCGTTCGTGAACCCGACGATACGGAAGCAGTACCTGATGACGCGCGTCATCATCGTCATCGGCGCGGTCGTCGTCGGCGCCGCGTTGTCCGGCTACATCGTCGACCGACTCACGAAGAGCGACCCCGGCGCCGTCGACATCCGCTGGCGACTGGCGGGCGACGCCTGGAGGATGATCCAGGCCAGCCCCGTGCTCGGCCACGGCCTCAACTCGTACGTCTACGCCATGCCGCCGTACACGTCGTACAGCGACTACGCCGGCGTCAGTCGCGAGTACGGCGACTACCTCCCGGCCGTCCACAACATCTTCCTGCTGTGGTGGTCGGAGACGGGCACGATCGGACTCGTGCTGCACCTCCTGGTGCTGTTCGCGGTGGCTCGTGCCGCGCTGGCCCTGACGCGGCTGCGCCGGGACTTCTTCGGCGCCGTCGGGATCGGTGCGCTGGGGTCGATGACGACGATCGTCATCGACGGCATGTTCAGCTTCACGCTGCGCGTGAACGGCTTCCTGCGCGTCTTCTGGATCGTGGCCGGACTGCTCTTCGCGATCCGCTATCTGGCGGTGCGGCAGGAAGCCGAGGCCGACGCCGAGGCCGGAGCGACCTGACCCGATGCGCCGTCAGGACGTGCGCGCGCGCACGAGCCTTGGGCCGACACGTGCGCCTGCGAACTCACCCGGATGCGCGTCACGAGCTTCGTGAGGCCGCTCAGCTTCGACGTCAGACGTCGAGGCCGACTGGAGTTCCTTGGCGCCCTCGGGCGTCGGATTCAAGACGAAGCGCTTCGGCTCCGACAGGCGGAACGGTGCGACCTCCTTGGGGTGACCGGCCTCGCGCCAAGCCTGCACGTCGTAGCGCAGATCCACCTCGACGGGGCGCTTGATCTCCTCGGCGCTCCCACCGGACGCGTGCAGCGCCTCGACGTAGGCCGCGAGGTCGTCGAAGAACTCGTCGAAGCCCTCGATCTCACCGGCACCGTGCTCGAGCATGAGCCGCTTGGTGCCCTCCATCGCGCAGGCGCACACGTCCTTCCAGTCGAAGAACGAGGCCTTCGCGCGGTACTTGTACATGAGGTTGTCGCCGATCTCGCCGCGGCGCAGCCGCTCGAAGTTCTCGTCCTGCGCGTAGAAGTCGGCGCAGGCCTGGCGCGTCGGGAAGAGCTCGCCCTTCGTCTCGCGCACGAAGTCCTCGAGCAAGCGGTGGCCGGGACCGTCCGAGTCCTCCATCGTCCCGAGCATGGCGGTGAGCCACTCCGAGGGCTTGATCCCGAAGTGTCCGACCCACTCGACCACCGGAGTGAACCACGAGTCGTTCCAGAAGATGCTGAACGCGAGGTGGTGCTTGCGGCAGGTGACGTAGTCGTCGAAGGGCAGCGTGTCCGTCGCGACGACGATCTCCTCGATGTCGAACACGCGCTCGCCGTCGTAGATCCCGTAGTTCTTCGGCAGCACCCGGAAGCGGGTGTCGAACCGGAACTTCGAGCGCGTCTCCTCGGTCTCGAGCGACGCGCCCTTGAGCATCATCGACTGGAAGCAATGGGCCTGGTTCGTGCCCGCGTCGATGAGCGTGTGCATGCCCTTGAGGTGCGAGACGAGGCTCTCGCCGGGCAGGCCGAGGATCAGGTCCGACATCGAGCGCATCCCGCGGCTGCGGATGTGCACCTGGATCTTCTCGTACGAGTCGAGCTTGATGTTCGCGCGATCGATGTTGCGCAGGACCTCCTCGTCCAGCGACTGCACGGCCTGGTACAGGACCAGCGCACCGTTGACCTTCTCCATCGACTCGATGATGCGCTCCGGCTTGTTCTTCCCGGTCGTCGCGTCGATGAAGGTCGGCCAGCCGTAGCGCGCCTGCATCTCGCCGATGTAGCCCGAGATCTCGACGTCGCGCTCGTACATCCCGTAGTTCGGGTCGGCGATCCGGAGCACGCCCATGTGCGGCGAACGCTCGTGGTTGATCCGAGCGATGTACTCGATCTCCTGGCGCAGGCGTTCCTGGTCGAAGTAGTAGACCTTGGTGTAGAAGGTCGTGCCCTGGACGCAGAACGCGCAGCGGAACGGGCAGCCGCGGTTCGTCTCGATCATCGGGGCCAGCTTCCCGTCGAAGAACTGGTCCATGATCCCCGTGAGGTAGGGCGAGGGGATCTCGTCGATGTCGCGCGAGCGTCCGCTGGTCTCCGTCCGGAGGATCTCGCCGTCGCCGTTCGTGCCCCGGCGGTAGATCGACGACGGCAGGTCGCGCTCGCCGAGGCGCTGCACCGAACGCCCGGCGTCGACGAACTCGCGCACGATGTGCGTCGCCATGAAGTCGCCCTCACCCGTCAGGTAGAGGTCGAGTTGCGGCCGACCGCGGAAGTACGCGATCTGGCGCTCGGGCTCCATGGAGATGTTCGGCCCGCCCATCACGGTGAGGCAGGCCGGGTTGAGCTTCTTCGCGAGGCGCACGAAGAAGTGGCTGAGCTCCTCGTTCCAGACGTAATTGCTGACCATCAGCACGTCCGGAGGGCTCTCCCGCATGGCCTCGAGGAGGTCGTTCGGGTAGGCGAAGAGCCGGCTCTCGACCTCGGACGCGGGCAGTTCGCGGTCCATGACCGCCTTCATGAACCCGAGTCCGAGCGGCATGCGGTCGGTCGACAGCACACCGCCGAAGTTGTGCCGAAGGTCGGCGAGATAGACCTTGGTCTTCATGCGCAGCACGGGGATCGCGCGAGGGGGAACGCGCCCCTCCGGACAGGACGGCGACCGTCCGACAATCATATCCGGACATGCGACGCGGGGGTCGCCGGCGCCTTCGGTGGCGGGGACCGCGGGCGGACCGCAGCGGCTCGACCCTCTCGACTCGGGCGGCGCCGTGACGCTACGAGCGCCAGGAGGGCAGCAGCCCGCGCTCGATCTCGATCGCGCCGAAGCGCGAACTCTCGCGCCAGGCCGACGCTTCGCGCCCACTCCGCCATGGGCGCAACCGTCGACGAGGTCGACGGGCGCCGGGTCCCGAAGACCGAGGTGCGCCTTCTCGTGCGAGCACCAGGCGTGCTGGACCTCGCTGCGCTGGTCGAGGTGGCGGACGTCGGGCTCGACGCCCATGGCCTCGGCGACGGCGTGGGCGAGTTCCAGCACGGTGTAGGGTCGATCGGCCCCGACGTTGAAGACCTGGCACGTCGCCGCGGGCACCTCGGGAGAACGCGCGATGGCCGACGCGATCTCCCCGACGTGACTGAACGCGCGGGTCTGCGAACCGTCGCCGAAGATCGTCATCGGCTCGCCGCGCATGATCTGGTTCATGAAGATCCCGATCACGTTGCGATAGCGGTCGCCGATGTTCTGCCGCGAGCCGTAGACGTTGTGCGGCCGGAAGATCACGTGCTCGAGCCCGAACATGTCGTGCGACGCGGTCAGTTCCATCTCGACGGCGTACTTGGCGATCCCGTAGGGGTCCTCCGGCCGCGGACGCATCGCCTCCGTCATGGGCAGCTCGTCCTGCACCCCGTAGACCGCGATCGACGACGTGAAGACGAACCTGGACACGTCGTGGTTGACGGCCCGGTTGATCAGGTTGACGCTGCCGACGAGGTTGTTCTCGTAGTTGAAGCGCTTGATGAAGTGGCTGAGCCCCTCGGCGGCGTAGGCGGCGAGGTGGTAGGGCAGTGCTCGAAGCGGTCCTCCCTGGAAAGAGACGTCGAGCAGGTCGGTGTCGAGGATCGTGCCCTCGACGAACCGGGCCTCAGGGCGACGTTGTCGCGGAACCCGCCGCTGAGGTCGTCGAGCACGGCGACGTCGCGACCCGCACGCAAGGCTCGTCCACGACGTGCAGAACCGATGAACCCGGCACCGCCGGTGGCGGGGACCTTCATGGCGGGAGTTCCATGGTCAAGACGCGGTGGCCGCGGGTCCGGGCGAGGTGGGTCGATCGCCGTGGTGGTGCAGGCCGAGCTGCCAGCGGAGCACGGCCAGCTCCACGCCCGTCTTCGCACGGACGTGCGCGGATCGACCGAGGGTCAGGGCGACGGCGAGGCAACCCCACCGCCACGCGGGCGAGCGAGTCGACGAGGCGGACGGGCCGGAGGAAGAAGCGCTGGAGCCGGCTGCGGTGCTGGCGAAGAAGCGCGTGCGGCTGCGCTCGCACTCGATGCGGAACCAGGTCTGCTGCTTGACCGTGGTCGCGCCGCCGAGGTGCGTGATGCAGGCCTCGGGGGTGTACCAGACATGGTAGCCCTCCTCCGGATGCGCTCCTGGAGGTCCGCCTCCTCGTAGTAGATGCAAGTAGCCCTCGTCGAAGCAGCCCACGCGCTCGGGAGGTCGCGCGGCGACGCGAAGCAGCAGCCCTGCACGATGTCGACCTCCATCGCGCTCGTAGTCGGAGTCGCGGTAGCCGTAGAAGCCGAACAGCCGAGGTAGAGCGGCAGCCGGTTCAGCAGGAAGGAGTCGACGAAGTTGACGAGGCGCGGCGAGCGGTAGACGGAGCGCTGGAGCGACCCGTCGGCGTTGAGGGTGTGCGGTCCGATCGCACCGACCTCGAGTGCCTCCGCCCTCCGGACGAGCACGCCGAGCGCGTCGTCGTGGATGATCGTGTCGGGGTTGAGGAACAGGACCCAGCGACCTCGCGAACGGTGGAAGCCGATGTTGTTCCCGCCGGTGTAGCCAGCGTTGTAGCCGGCGTCGACGACGATCGCGTCGGGGAAGCGCCGGCGGGCCTCGTCCGCGCTCCCGTCCGACGACGCGTTGTCGACGACGATCACCTCGTGGGAGATCGTGGAGTTCGAGCCGAAGATCGACTCGAGGCACGGCATCAGGACGGCGCGATCGTTGAAGCAGACGATCACGATCGAGAGGTCCAGGGTAGACTCGTTCTCGACCGACATCCGTTCGACGGGCAATAGGCGGGGTTCGGACGACGCAGCGCCGCCCCGGGAATCCTACCCCTTCCGGAGCCGGTACGACGAGGAACGGCGAGGTCCGCGGACGGAGCGACCGAGCGGAGGACGACCGGACCCGCGTCGCGTCCCCGCGCGGAGCGCCTGCGCCGCGAGAGCCTCCCGATCGAACGCACGCCCACGCACCGATCCCGATGAAGCTCGCCCTCGCATGCACCGGGATCGGTCAGGTCCAGCGCGGGTTCGAGCGTCAGTTCGGCGGGATCTTCGAGGCCGTGCGGAGCTCGGTCGACACCACGCTGTTCGCGGGCGGCGGGCGTTCCGGCGACGGCGTCGTGAGGATCCCGTGCCTGCGGCGCACCGGTCGGATCCACCGCGTCCTGCCGCTGCACCGCCTGATCGGGAGGCAGCCCTACCAGGTGGAGTGCCTGACGTTCGCCCTGGGCCTCCACCGCCGGCTCGTGCGCGGCGGGTGCGACCTCGTGCACCTCGTCGACTCGCCGCTCGCCAAGGTGCTCGTGCGGCTCCGCGACCGCGCCGGGGCGGACTATCGGATCCTCTACATGGAGGGGGCCGACCTCCCGCTCGGGCTCCAGCCCCCCGCCGACTACGCGCAGTACGTCGCACGACCGAAGTTCGAGGACGCGGTCGCGGCCGGCGTCGACCCGGCGAGCGCGGAGTACGTGCCGTGCGGGATCGACTTCGGGCGCTTCGGACGAAGTGCGGGCCGCGAGGAGCTGCGCAGACGCCACGGGATCGGCGCCGACACGCTCGTCGTGCTCGACATCGCGGCGATCAACCGCGAGTTCAAGCGCGTGCACTGGCTCGCGAGCGAAACGGCTCGGGTCGAGGGCGACGTGCTGCTGTGGATCGACGGCAGCCTCGAGGACCCGGCGCTCCTCGACGAGATGCGCGCTCGACTGGGCGAGAGGCTGCGCGTGACGCACGTCCCGACCTCGGAGGTGGGCGACCTCTTCGCGATCGCCGACGTCCTCGCGCATCCCGCACTCGACGAGTCGTTCGGTCTCGCGATCGTCGAGGCGCTCTCGTGCGGACTGCCCGTGCTCGTGCACGACCAGCGACACTTCCGCTGGCTCGTCGAGGACGATCGCTTCCTGGTCGACATGGCGACCGAGGGAGCGCTCGGCGCGCGGCTCTCCGGCCTCGTCCGCGACCGTGCGGCGCTGCGCACGACGACGCCGAGCGAGAGCACCTGGCGCCGCTTCGAGTGGTCCGCGGTGCGCGACGGTCTGCTCGCGATGTACGAGCGTGCGCTTCGTGCACCGATCGGCGCCTACGCGCGCAGCCTCGAGGCCGCCGCCTCGCGCGCCGCGGCGCCGGCCTGACGGATCAGCGGCGAGTCGCCTCGATCCCGCGCTCCGCGGCGATCTCGTTCGCGATCTCGCGGGCGTTCGACACGCAGGTCAGGATCTTCCCGCCGAGCACGGACCAGATGCCGAAGCCGTGCGACCGCACGACCGTCGGCCGTGCGTCGAAGTCGCGCGCGTAGGCGTTGACCGCGCGCGTGGCGTAGCGCGACTCGACGACCTCCGCCCGGTCCAGCACGGGCAGGTACCGCCTGGAGTGCCGCAGCATGTTCTCGCGGTTCGAGCGGATCTCGCCCCAGTTCGGCGGGAGACCGTCCTCGGTGATGACGCTGCGGAGCACCGAGTCGTGGATGTGCGAGAGCATGAAGAGGTCGTCCGACCCCATCCCGACGAGGCTCGTGAACGGTCCGTCGATGATCGTGACGCAGATCTGCGGCACGGGGATCCTGAGCACGAGCAGCTCGTAGATGTCGAAGCGCAGGGGCTCGACCGGCAACCCGAACCACTTGGCGACGAGGTTCAGGTTCGCGTAGGTCGCGTTGATGACGTAGTCGAACGCCTCGGTCCTCCGCGCACCGTCCGGACCGCGCACCTCGAGGTGCTTCGACCCGTCGCGGGCGATGGTGCCGTCGACGACTTCGGTGCCGAGCTCGACGCGCACGTTCGGGTCCGCCTCCAGCCGCGCCGCGACGATCGAGCGCAGACGGTGGTAGTCGTACACCGCCTCGTCCGAGCGCACGGCGATGCTGACCTTGCTGTGGTCGAGGACGTCCGCCGGCGGCGCCTGGATCTGGAAGTTCAGGTTGTTGCCCTGGACCGCGGCGAGGTAGCGCTCGGCAGGGATCTCGACGCCCGTGTTCGACGTGCAGTAGTACGAGGGGTAGGCGCGGACGATGGCCTCGCCGTACTCCGCCTCGAAAGTGCTCTTGCAGGCCTTGATCTCCTGGATCGTGTCGTAGCTGCGCGGGTAGTGGAACCCGGAGTGGTGCCGCCACTGGTTGAGGAAGGAGACCTCGGTGAGCAGCTCGGGATGGCGCTCGTGGACGACGACGTCCGCGGTGCGCGCCATCTCCAGGGCGCACGCCGCGCCGAACATCCCGCCTCCGATCACCGCGACCCGCGGGCGTTCGGGGACCGGACTCGGCCGCGCCCCGACGGCCACGTCGACGATGCGCGCGCCGAGCGCCGCGTCGGGCACGTCGCGGCGCCGTCCGGCCACGGCCTCGGCGAAGGCGCGGAATTGCGCGGCGAGCGCCCCGTGGTCGTGCGGGAAGAACTGCTTCTCCACCTGGTCGGCGCGCGTGGCGACCTCGATCGTGTTGTCGACGAAGTCGCACTTGATGCGGCGCTTCGGGTAGGTCAGTTCGAGCTTGCGGATCTTCGTCCGCCCCTCCCAACCGATGCGCAGCACGACGTTCATCGGCCCGGGGTAGCGGAGGCTGACGACGTTGGCCCCGTTCCGGCGGCGGCCGACGCTCACCTCGGGCAGCTCGCCGAAGAGCAGGTCGACGACGTCGAACAGGTGCAGCATCTCGAGGTTGGGGTCGAGCTCCTCGACCCCCGCCTCGGGCGGATTCACGAGCACGCCGTGGACCGCACGGGGTCGCTCGGGCAGCGCGTCGGTGAGCTCCTTCAGTCGCTGGACGACGGGGTGCCAGCGGTAGACGTGGCCGACCATCAGCACGCGGCCGAGTCGCTCGGCGAGTTCCCCGAGCGCGCGCCCTTCCTCGGGCGACGTCGCGACGGGCTTCTCGACGAGCACGTGCGCGTGCTCGAGACAGCGCGCGACGATCTCGGCATGCGTCTCCGCCGGCGTGGCGACGTCGACGCCGTCGACGTCGCGCAGGAGTTCGTCCGTCAGTCCGACGTGGACGGTCGACCCCGGCTCCTCGGCCCGGAGCCGCCGGGCCGACGCCTCGGTCGCGACGACGGCGCCGACGAGTTCGACGAGCCCCTCGCGCTCGACCCGCCGCCACTCGGCGAGGTGGGCGCGACCGAAGCGGCCGACGCCCACGAGGAGGATGCGCGGGACGCGGCCCTTCACCGGGGCCTCCGACGCAGGATGCGCTGCGTGACGACATTCCACGATGGAGGAGATGAAGCGAGGATGCCAGCCAGGCCAGCCGCCACAGTCGCTTCGGGTGCTTCGCGAAGCGGTACATCCACTGCATGCCGGCGCGCTTCACCCAGTCCGGCGTCCTCGACCTTCCCGGCGAGGATCTCGATCGTCCCCCCGCCGACGTGCCAGACGACGGCCTCGGGGTGCAGCCGGGAGGCGAGCGCCGAGATGCGCTCGGACTTCGGCGTCCCCATACCGACCAGGACCGGTTCGAAGGCGTGAGCTCGCGGAGCAGCTCCTCGTAGTGCTCGTCGTTCCGGAAGCCGTCGACCGACGTGACGATCCGGCAGTGCGGCGACTCGCTCTCGATCCGTCGCGCGGCGAGCTCGGCGTGACCCTCGTACCCCCCGAGCAGCGCGGCGCGTGCGGCCGAAGCGCGTGTCGGCGAGGAACGCCTTGAACGAGTCGATCACATGTCGCGGCGCTGTTCCAGTCGGTGACCGAGCAACCGCGCCGCCCACACGATCCCGAGCCCGTCGGCTCCGGTCACCACGGCGGTCTGCAACCGCTCGCGCAGCACCGGGTCGGCCTTCGCGAGGTTGTAGATGTGCGGAGTTGAGCAGTTCACGATGCGCCCCGGGCCCGGCGGCGCGCCGAGAGCAACCGTTCGACCTCGTCGACGAAGCTGCGCCGGAGTGTGCGTCGTGCACGACCACCCGTCCGATCGGCACGCGGCGACCGAGCTCGGCTGCACTCGCGCGGCGGGAGCGTCCGCGTCCGCCGCCGCATCGGCCGCGTCGAGCGTCTCGCCGGCGCAGGCCTGGTACGGGTGCATGGATCGAGGGCGGGCGTGGGGTCGTTCGCGGTCCCGGCCGCTCCCGGGCGGATTCGCGCGTGGGGAGAGCGCCCCGTCGCGCCTCGCGCGGCGCACGACGGGTCCGGTCAATGGTAGCCCGTCACAGGACCACCGCCGCCAGTTGCGCGGAACGGCGGGCCGGAGTCGGTCGAGGGCACGCGCCTCGAGCGCCCGTCGGACGCGGCGCACCGTCCGGACGAACGGACGCGTGAGCAGGTAGCCGAGGGAACCGTCGCGCAGGACGCGGCGCACGCCGTCGAGGCGCCGACCCGGCGAGCCGAACTCCACCAGTCCGAGCAGCGTGCTGTGGACGGCGCGCCGTCGTGCGACCAGCCGCGGGTCGAGCCGCGGCGCCCAACGCTGCACGAGACGCAGGATCTCCTCCTGGATGCGGTCGGCGTGGAGCCGCGACGTACTGTCGTCGTGCACGCGGTACCAGCAGCAGACGTCCTGCACCGCGAGCACCGGGAAACGCGAGGCGATCGCGACGAACAGCTGGTAGTCGCACACGTCCTCGAACTCCGGTGCGATGCCGCCGACCTCGAAGGCGCGGTGCGCCGCACGATGCACGAGGCTCGCCCAGATGATGGCGGACCGCTCGAACAGGAGACGGAAGAGGTCGCCCTCGGGCAACGCCGTGAACTTCGTGCTGGTGCGGGTGCTCCGGTCCGGGACCGCGCGTCGAAGCTGCGCGTGCGACCGTAGACGAGTCCGACGTCCGACAGCCCGGACTCGTCGACGCGGCGGAGCTGCCGCTCGAGCTTGTCGAGGCGTCGAACGTCGTCCTGTCGAGGGAAGGCGATCCACTCCCCGCGCGTGCGACGCGCCGCGGAGGTCTTTCAGCGACGTCGGCGGCGCAGTGCGGATGCGCGGGTCGTCGAGCGCCGCGACCTCGGCGCTGCCGTCGTTCGAGCGGTCGTCCCAGAGGACGAACCAGTCGGTGAACGTCTGCGCGAGCACCGACTCGAGCGCCTCCGCGAGCGTCGCCTCGCCGTCGTAGACGTTGACGACGACGCTGACGCGCGGGACGCGGTCGGGGGGCGGCGTCGTCGCGGGGGTCGATCAGGGGATCAAAAGTGAGTTCGGGGCGCTCGCGACGAGCGCGTCGGGTTCAGGAGGTCGGCGAGGACGCGGCTCTCGACGCGCTCCCAGTCGCGGGCGAGCAGGTCGGGGACGCGCCGGTGCGTCCGGCAGGTTGACGACGTGGCGCGCCGCGGCCTCGGCGACAGGGCAGCTCCCCGACGGTACCCGACGGCCTCGGTGTCCGCCTCGCGACCGTAGAGGTGGTGGGTGAACCAGATCCGGGTCGAAGCGGTCCGCGAAGAGGCGCTCGAAGGCTCCGCGGTCGTGAACGAGGAACGAGAGTAGCGCAGCCAGGCCTGCTCGTCGAAGTCGTCGCGACCGGTGCGCGCGAACCAGCCGACGCGCTCCTCGAGGAAGCGCGCCACGCGGCGACGGTGGGCGAGGTTCTCGGCCAGTCCCGCGAGCTGCAGTCGACCGATCGCCGCGTTGCCGGACGGAAGCCGACAGGGCCACGGACCGGTCCCGGGGCGCTCGGTCTCGAGTTCGTCGCGCCATGCGAACAGCAGCCCCGCGCGCCGCGCGGCCCCGAGCGCCGGGCGGCCGAACCAACGCAGGGACGGCGCGCGTGGAGGACGTGCTCGAGCGCGTAGGAGACGAGCATCCGGCGCGCCGTCCCGACCGAGGAAAGGCGTCGCGTCGCGGGCTTCGCGAGCGCCGCCGCAGGTCGTCGCGGTCGTCGTGACGACGCCGCCCGTCTGCGCACCGATCACCTTCGTCCGGTCGATCGAGAAGTAGGCGACGTCGCCGAGCGAACCGTGCGGCGCGCCGCGGTGGCTCGCCCGGGAGTGCGCGGCGTCCTCGACGAGCGCGACGCCCCGGCGCTGCGCGATCGCGCGCAGGGCCTCCACGTCGGCGGTGACTCCGAACGTGTGCTGCATCACGACGGCGCGCGCGTGCGCGGACCGATCGCCATCGACGGCGGCCGGGTCGACGTCGAACGTGAAGGGCTCGACGTCGGCGTAGATCGGCTTCAGCGCCCGCGTACAGCACTGCGTTTGGCACGACCACGCAGGTGAACGCCGGCACGACCACCTCGTCGCCGGGACCGACGCCGAGCGCGCGGAGCAGCGCGCGTAGAGGCCCATGCGACCCGCGCCGAACGCGAAGGCGTGCTTTGACCGGCGGCGCGCGCGGGCTCCTCCTCGAACGCGCACCTCGTCGTCGTCCGGGCGCGGCGAGCCACGCGCTTCCAGCGCGGCCTCGAGTTCGCGGCCCGTCCCCGTCAGCAGCGACGCCGACGCGCCGCCGCGGGGTCGGGCAGCGCGCGTCGGAGGAGGCTCGCAGGCCCGAGGCGCCTCGTCACGATCGCGCGACGGACCTGGTCGATCGGGACCGGGCTCTGGACGTCGGTGCGCGGCGCGACGCCCGCGCCGGCGCAGGGCCGAGCGCGACCGAGCGCCGCGGACCGCCACCACCTCGCGGCCGAGCGCCCACGCCGTCGACGCAGGGTCCATGCGTTGATCGGTACGACGCATGCGGCATCAGGTTCGGCGCGGGGCGCTCCTCAGACCAGTCGGTCGGCTCGGAACGGCGACCGGCGAAGCGGTCGCGGATCGCGACGAAGTTCGCGTTGTTGACGGCCTCCATGTAGCCCCCGTCGCGGTCCGCCGCGAGCGAGCCGAAGTCGTCGTCGGTCTTGAACAGCGCGCAACGCGCGGCGACCGAGCCGTCGGGTTGATCGCGAGCGACATGTAGTGCCAGTCGCAGCGCTTGCGCGGCAGGCCGGCGCCGCCCTTCTTGCGGAGCTCGCCCGGCGTCCCGGCGTCGGAGTCGTATTACGACATGCGCGGGTCGGTCGGGACCACTCGCGCATGCGAACACGGTCCTCCTCGGCGATCGGCCAGTCGCCCTCGTCGAGGAAGGCCGGTGCGAAGCAGATGCGGTCGACTCCGATCTCGCGCGCGAGGCTCCGTGGCGCGGCCGAGGCTCGTGCTCGTTGAAGCGGAAGACGAGGAAGCGCCCTGAGATAGGGCCGCTTCGCCCCAGCTCGCGCTTGATCGCCACGAGCATCAGCGCATGTTCTCGACGACGAGGCTCAGTCGCCGCGCCGGCGGTGAGTCCCGGCCGTCCCGACGACGCTCCGTCGAGGAGACGATGAGCTGGTTGAGGCCGGACTCGACGATCTCGCGCAGGCGGGCGTCGGAGAGGCTCGAGGCTCAGGTTCGAACTGATCGTCGTCGAGATGCGCTTGCGCGCCGCGAGCCGCGGGAACTCCGTGGTGCTTGTGGAGCAGCGGCTCGCCCCAGTTGAAGAAGTCGAGGAAGAAGACCTCGTCGCCGATCTCCTCGATCAGTCGCTCGAAGACGGCGACGTCGGCCACCTTCGCGGGACGCTCGCGCAGCTCCAGTCCGGTCGGGCAGAGCGGGCAACGCAGCTGGCAGACGTTCGTCGGGTCAGACGTGACCTTGAGCGGCTTGGCACGCACCCGGCTCGTGCGGCGTGCCATCTCCCGGTTCGAACTGCACCCAGTTGCATTGCTGCGGCACCGTGATGACCGCGGAGGCACTGTCGGTTGATCAGGAAAACGACCAGGGTAGTGGAAGAGACGATGCCATCACGTCGGGCCTGCCGCCGAGGGACCAGATGTTCATGAACCCCTTGGCGCCGCGACGGCGACGCCTGGTATCGAGCGTCGGACGCCGTGCGGTATTGACGGCCGACCGCGGCCAGGTTCGAGTGGCGTCTGTACGGCCGCGGACGATCCCGAAGGCGGCCAGCAGTCCACGCGGCCAGGCGATCGGCGGTGGTGGGTGCGACGTCGCGCGAATCGCCGGCCGCGGCCTCGGCGGCCGAGGCGGCGGCTTGACGGATCGACAGGCAGGCAGGCGGAGTCCGCGTAGAGTCCGACGTCGCGCCCGCCCGTCCCGTGGAACGCGACGCTCGGCGGGTGCGGCACCCACAGTCCGCCGTCGAGACAACTGTCCGGTCGGATCGAGACCTTGTGGAGCAGGTGGTTGGCCCAGTGGACGAGCTCCGCGAGCCGGCGCCATCCGCGCACCCACAGGAGGTGCGACAGGCGGTGCAGCAGCACGACCAGTCCCTGCGGCGTGGTGAGCGCGCTGACGCGCGTGAGCGCACCGACGCGCCCCTCCCCCGTCCCGCGCGTCTCGCGCAGGAAGCGTCTGACGTCCGCATCGAGCGCGCGCCACGATCCGCGCAACGTGTGGTGGCCGCGCGCGCGGCAGGCTTCGTGCCCGGGACCGTCGCTCGCGTTCACGACGTCGACGCCCGGACGAACTTGGGTTCGTCCGCCTCGAGAACGGTGTCGGCCGGGACGTCGACCTTGGCGATCACGCCGAGCAGGCGCACGCGGTCGCCGATGCGCACGGGTCCCATCACGCCGGAGTGCGGCCCGAGCACGACGTCGTCGCCGATCACCGGGAAGCCTGGTCCCGCGCCGACGTCCTCGGTGCGCGGGTGCAGTGCACCGACGCCGGAGAGTGCCGACATCGTGAGGTTGCGACCGGCCCGACCGGAGAACGAGATGGCGGCGGGGTGGAGGATCACGAGTCCGCCGCCGATGTCGCTCGCGGGGTTGACGTCGGACCCCGTCGTCCAGAAGGCGACCTGCCAGACGAGCCGCGCGAAGAAGCGCCAGCGCCGTTCGAACGCGTAGTGCGACAGGCGGTGGAACCACACGCTGGCGTAGGACGGGTAGAGCAGCGCGAGTCGCGTGGGCAGCGACCCGTCGGCCCGCCGCGCGAGTTCGCGCAGGCGCACTCGGTCGGCGCGCATGCGCTCGCGGGTCTCGCGCCAGCTGATGCGCGCGTCCCGCCGATGTCCCGTGGTCGCGTCGGCCGTGGGCGTCTCCACGCTTCCACGATACCTCGCTCAGACCGGGTCGTTCTCGAGGCCGGCTTCGGTGTCGAGCACGTCGCGGCGCGTCTTCAGCTCGTCGATGACGGGCCGCACCGCACGGTCGCGCAGGATCAGGGCCGCGGCGCCGACACCCAGGACGCCGCCGAGAGCGAGACGCAACGGTGCGGGTCCCGGGAGGAACCACAGGACGAGCGCGTAGGCCGCGCGCACGGTGCGAGGGCGCAGCGCAACCGGGCGCGGCGAGACGGCCGAGCTCGCTCGAGACCACGCGCAGCGCGAGCACGGCGAACAACACCTCCGTCGCCGCCGTCGTGACCGCGGCCGCCGTGAAGCCGTGGGCGGGCACGACGACCAGGTTCGCGACGGTGTTCACGACGAGACCGACGACGACGAGGACCAGAAGGGTGCGCTCGCGGCCGTCCGCGAGCAGTGCGGTCGGGTAGGCCGACGCCGCGAAGAGTGCGCCGAACGCGAGGCACAGCCAGCGCAGTGCGGGGACGGCGTCGAGCTCGCCGTCGAGGTAGCGTCCGCCGTACAGGACCTCGATCGCGTCGGGAGCGAGCAACGCTCCGCCGACCGCGGCCAGTGCGCCGAGCCCGATGAACAGGCCGCTGAAGCCGACGATCTGCGCGGAGTACCGACCGCGTTCGCGCGCGGCGGCTGCGGCGAGGAGCGGGAGCAACGGCACCATCAACGTCCCCGGGATCGCCATCAGCGTGGTCATGGGCCGGAACGCCGCGGCGTACGCACCGAGCTCGTTCTCGCCGCGCAGCCAGCGCACGACGAACACGTCGACGTTCACGTACAGCGAGTGGCCGATGACCGCGAGTCCGTAGACCGCCGCCGTCCTCATGAAGGTGCCGAGGCCGCGACCGCGCAGCCCGGGGCGCGGGGAGTAGCCCAGCTTCCGGACGGCGAGCACCCGGATCGCGGCGGCGGAGAGGAGCTCGCGCGCGACGACGAGCAGTCCGAAGAAGGGCCCGGCGACGCGCGCGGCGAGCATGACGAGGCTCCCCGCGACGACGAGCACGTGCCCGAGGATCCCGACCGCGGTCGGTCCCTCCTGGGCCTGGCGCACCTGGAACACGGCGTAGAGCGCCCAGGGCGTCAAGAGCACGAGCGACACGCCGGTCGTGACCAGCACGAGCTGCCGGCGCGGGTCCTCCTCGAACAGCGCCGCGACGACGACGACGAGCGCGAGCACGGCCCCGCACAGCCGCCGCCACATCAACAGACCCTCGAGCAGCGGCCGTTCGCTCCTCGGATCGCGCACGATCTCGCGCACGGAGACCGAGACGAGACCGAGGTTCATGATCTCGTGCCCGACGAGGAAGATGGTCCCGACGAGCGCGAAGAAGCCGAACTCGTCGGGCGGCAACTCGCGGCCGAGGATCAACGTCGCCGCGAGCGCGAGCACGATGCGCCCCACGAACGACACGGCCAGCACGGCCTGACTGCGGAGCGCGCTGCCGCTCTTCACCCGCGGATCGTAGTGGGTCGCGGGTCGCCGGCAAGCGCCGTTCGAAGCTTGCCCGACCCTCGGGCGCATGTTGGGATCACGCGCCCCGGCCCCGCTGCCGGATCCTCCCGAGAGCATGCGAGTCCTCCACGCCTACAACGGCCACCGCGGCAGGGGCGGTTCCGACGTAGCCGTCGCGACGACGGTGCGCGTGTCCGAGGAGGCGGGACTCGAGGTCCGCGCGTTCGTGCGCGACAGCCGCGACCTGCCGCCGGGGATCCGTGGTCGGATCCGCGCGTTCACCGGCGGCGTCTACGCACGCGAGGCGGTCCGCGCGTTCGAGCGCGAGCTCGAGGCGTTCCGACCCGACGTCGTCCACGTCCACGAGCTCTATCCGCTCATCTCTCCCTGGATCCTCCCGCGCTGCACCGAGCGCGGCGTCCCGGTCGTGATGAGCGTGTCCGACTACCGCTTCACCTGTCCCGTGACGACGCACTTCCGGTCGGGGAAGGTGTGCACGGAGTGCCTCGGCGGACACGAGCGCCACGTCGTGCTGCACGACTGTCGGGGCAACCTGGCGGAGAGCGCGGCGTACGCCCTCTTCGCGAAGGTGCGGGACTGGTTCCGCCTCTACTCCGATCACGTCGCGCACTACGTCGCACCGAGCGACTTCCTGCGACGCTGGATCGTCGAGCACGTTCCGATCCCGGAGGAGCGTGTGACGACGGTCTACCCGCCGGTGCCGCTGCCCGAGGAAGCCGGTGACCCCGCGACGGGCAGCTACGTCGCGTTCGCCGGTCGCTTCGCGCCGGGCAAGGGCGTGCCGGTCCTGCTCGAGGCCATGCGGCTCACGTCGGGACTCCCGCTGCGGTTGTCGGGCGACGCCGACGCGGTCGAAGGCGTCCGCCAGGGCGAGGACGTCGCCTGCGTCCGCGCGAACGGTCGCGTCGAGGTCGACGCGTTCCTGCGCGGTGCGCGTCGTCGTCATGCCGAGCATCTGGTACGAGACGTTCGGGCTCGTCGCCGAGGCCGCCGCGCTCGGCCTGCCCGTGGTCGCCTCGCGCATCGGTGCGCTCGAGGAGAACGTCGTCGACGGGGTGACCGGACTGCTCGTCCCCCCCGGGCGACCGGAACCCCTCGCGCGAGCGATCGAGCGGCTCTGGAACGACACGCGGACGAGCCGCGCCATGGGCGCCGCGGGCCGTGCGCGCGTGCGCGACACGTTCCGCGACGACCTGCACTTCGAGGGCATCCGCGCGATCTACGAGCGCGTGCTCGCGGAGCCGCGGTCGGCGCGTCAGAGCCCGACGCCGGCCGAGAAGCGCAGCGGGACCTCGAGCATGTCGAGCCGGCCCCAGTAGTTCACGACGATCTTCGCACGCTCGACCTTGGCGTGCAGTCCGATGGAGCGCGTGTAGGTCTTCTTGCCGAAGACCTCCCACGATCCGCTGCCCATGTCCTCGCTGCCGATGGCGTTGCCGTCGGCGTCCTGGAACTCGATCGAGCGGATCGCGTCGAACGCCTTCGAGCTCTGCAGCTCGATGCGCATGACCACGTCGCCCCACTCCTCCGAGGCGATCTCGGAGATCTTGGCGTCGATCGGACCCACCACGACCGGCGTGTCGATCGCGAGGGCGACGTCCAGGCTCGCGGTGCTGGGATCGCCCGCGTCGAGCAGGACAGCGGTCGCGTCGAGGTCGATGCGCGAAGCTCCCTTCGCCGGCAGCGTCGTCGTCGTGATCGTGAGCGAGGTCGTGTCGAGGTTCTCGTCGTCGTCGAACCGCGTCGCCATCTGCACCCAGCCGAAGTAGCTGTCCTCGGTCCCGGCAGCGAGGTTCGTGCCCTTGTCGTCGACGAACGAGCGGATCTTGCAGTGGTCGCCGTCGACGGACAGCAGCGTCGAGCCCGGCACCTTCAGAGCGACCTGGAACTCGACTCCGGCGTTGTTCCACAGCGACACGCCCTCGACCGTCGGTTCGCGGCGGACCGAGAACGAGTAGAGGTCGGTCGTGATCGCGGGGGCCGTCCTCTCTCCACCGTCCTGCGGTTCGGCCGCGGGAGCGTGCCCGCGAGAGAGGACGAGGACGGCGGCGGCGGCGGACGGGACGACGGCGAGTCGGAGTTTCATGGTGCGTGGACGGGTGGTTCGCGGGGACGCCGCGATGCTACTCGACGGTCTCGATGCGGCCGTAGAGGATCGAGCGCTGTGCACGGAGCAGCACCTCGGTCGTGGGCCGCGGGAGGTCGCGCGGGATCCTCACCACGTCCTCCCGCGCGAACGGCGGCGGCGGCTCGGCCTCGAACAGCGACGCGAGCAGTCGCACGGGCGCGCCGACGATCACACGTTCCACCGGCGGCGACTCGCGCCACCAGCGCGCCAGACGCTCGTTCGTCTCCTCGAGCAGTGCGCGCGCGTTCTGCAGGCGCAGGCGCGACCCGTAGCGCGACTTACCCTTCGACGCGAGGTGGGTCGGTTGCGCCTTGCCGTTCCCGCGCACGACGTAGCGCTTGAAGCTCTTCGTCTCCAGCACGTCCTCGTCGTCGAAGAGCCCGAGCGAGACCGCGCCGGCCTGGAGCAGGAGCACGGCGTGTCGACCGATCCGCTCCGGCACGTCCGCGAGATAGTCGCTCGCGCGCGCGACGCCGGCGCCGATCGGCACGACGAGCGCGGGGTGCACGCGCCGCCCGCCCGGGGCGTCGAACCAGCGCCGCTCGCGCTCGAGGACGAGCGCCGCGTCGACACCGAGTTCGCCCGCGACCTCGGCGAAGGCCTCGGCGGTGTCGCGCCAGTGGAAGGTCCTGCGCTCCATGTCTCCGCAGCGCCTGTCCCGCGAACTCAGCCCAGGTCGTCCTGGCGCCGGATCGCGCGCAGGAGTCGGAACGCGAAGAGACCCGACACGAGCGTGCCGATCGCGCCGAGCACCGGCACGCCCATGACGACGGGCGGCACGCTCGAGCTCCACAGCAGCGCGGAACCGACGAAGAGCGCGGCCGTGACGATGCCGTACGTCAGTCGGTTCGCGGCGGCGTCGAGGTGCTTGTGCTGGAGTTGGACGTGGAAGCGCCCCTCGCTCGCGCGTCCCGCGATCTCGGAGAGGTCGCCGGGAAGCTTCTCGAAGAGGCGCTCCCACTCGCGCGCGGCACGGAACGCGCGCTTCGCGAGCCGGATCGGCGACGCGCGGCGACGGACGGCCGCGCGCGTGTACGGCTCGAGCAGTTCCGCGAGGCTGAAGGTCGGGTCGAGCACCCGCGACGTGCCCTCGAGCATCACGAGCACCTTGATGAGCATCGCGACCTGCGGGAGCAGCACGATGCCGTGGCGTCGCACGATCGACAGGAGCTCGGTGAGCGCGCCGCTGACGTCGAAGTCCTCGACGGACTGCTCGACCCAGGTCGAGAGGAAGTCCGACACGTCGATGCGCAGCGCCGTGCGATCGAACTCGGGCGGCACGGAACCGAGCCGGACGATCGTGCGCGTGAGCTGTTCCTCGTCGCCGCCGATCGCAGCCAGGAGGAGTGTCTCGAGCTCGTCGCGCAACGAGTCGTCGATGCGGCCGACCATACCGCAGTCGAGCAGTCCGATCCGCCCGCCGGGCAGGACGAAGACGTTGCCGGGGTGCGGGTCCGCGTGGAACAAGCCGTCGCGGAAGATCATCTCGAGGTAGACGTTGGCGCCGAGCCACGCGAACTCGCGCGTGTCGACACCGTCGCGCTCCATCCGCTCCTTCTCCGCGATGCTGTAGCCCGCGATGCGCGACATCGTGAGGACGCGGCGCGAGGAGTGCTCGGGGAACGGGACCGGGAACTCGATGCGCGGGTCGTCCTCGAAGTTGCTGCGGAACTGCTGGATGTTGCGCAGTTCGGCGCCGAAGTCGAGTTCCTGGCGCAGCACGCGACGGAACTCGGCGACGAGCGAGCGCGGCCGCAGCGAGCGCAGGTCGTCGTCGTACTGTTCGGCGAGCCCCGCGAGCCAGTCGAGGATCTCGAGGTCGGTGCGCACGCGCTCCTCGATGCCGGGATGCTGCACCTTGACGACGACGTCCGTGCCGTCGAGCAGCTTGGCCGTGTGCGCCTGCCCGATCGACGCGGAAGCGATCGGTTCCTCGTCGAACTCGGCGAAGTGCTCGGCGAGCGGTCCCTCGAGCTCCTCCTCGATCGTCGCGCGGACCGTCTCGAACGGGTCGGGAGGCGTGCGCGACTGGAGCTCCGCGAGTTCCTTCGCGAGCTCGGGACCGACGATCTCGGAGCGTGTGCTCAGGACCTGACCGATCTTGATGAAGGTCGGTCCGAGCTCCTCGGCCGCCATGCGCACGCGCACCGCGACCGGCAGACCGGCGATGGGCTCACCGCGGACGTTCGTGAAGTACGACTTCAGGAACTCCGGCACGCCGCGGCCGAGCCAGCGCGCGATGCCGTACTTCCCGAGGATCGAGACGATCTCCGCGGTGCGCTTGGCGTTGCGCTCGTACTGCCTGATCGCCGTGATCCGCATGGAGCGGCGATGGTACCAGTCGCAGGACCGCGGAGGTCGTCAGTAGGGCCAGCTCGTCGGGGTCAGGATCGCGTCGCGGATCGAGAGCAGGTCGGTCACGTCGGCGAAGTACGCCGCGCTCGTGGCACCGAGGTCGACGTTCTCGTGCGGGTCGACGACGAGGTCGAAGAGCCGGAGGTTGCCGTCCTGCATCCAGAGCTTGAGCCCGTCGTCGCGGACGACGGCCCAGCGCTCGACGGTGAGCGGACCCGGGAGGCCGTTGCACGGCGAGAACCGGTGGCACCAGGCGAACGTGCGCGAGCCCGCGAGGCCGAAGCGCGTCGCCGCGAAGCTCGTCCCGTCGTCGAAGCCGCGCGGAGGCTCGACGGACGTGAGCTCCAGCACCGTGTTGGGCACGTCGACCGGCGACACGAGCGACGCGTCGTCGCCGGGGAGCGTGTCGACGCCCCACACGAACATCGGCACGTGCACGCCGCCCTCGAACACCGTCAGCTTGTAGCCCTTCTCGAGTGCATTGGCCGGCGGCACGCTCTCGGGCGTGCCGTTGTCGGCCAGCAGGATCACGTAGGTGTTGGAGAGGTCGAGCGCGCCCGCCAGTTCGGCGAACGCGGCGTCGAGCGCGACGAGCGCGCTCTCGTAGCGACCGCGGTCGGTCTGGACCGTCTGGTACGTCGGCGGGAGCATCCCGCTCGGCGCGGCGTCCTCGAACGGTGCGTGCGGCGCGGGGTAGCAGATCTCGGCGAAGAAGGGCTGCGTCGGGTCGACGCCGTTCGCGAACCAGTCGAGGACGGCGTCGGTGATCGCGCGGGTCGAGTACACGCTCTCGACCGATCGCGTGCCGTCGTCGACGCGCGGCCAGGCGTAGTGCGACCCGGTCGCGCCGATGTTGCCGACGAGACCCGCTCTCCAGGTCTGGAAGCCCGCGATCCGTGCGGCCTCGTCGGTCTTCATGTTCATCGACGTGTTGACGTGCCACTTGCCGAACAGCGCCGTCTGGTAGCCCTCCGCCTGGAGCGCCTCGGCGAGCGTCAATCGCGAGGGAACGAGGCCGCGCTCGTCGCTCGACGTCGAGGGAAGCGCCGTCCCGACGAAGTCGCGGTGGCCCCACAGTCCGGTCTGCAGCATGTAGCGCGTCGGAGAGCACACCGGGCTCACGTAGAAGCGCGAGTAGCGGCGCGCGAACGGCGCGTAGAGGTCCAGCGTCGGCGTCGGCGCGGCGGCGAGGTCCTCGAACCCGACGTCGTCCATCACGATGAGCACGACGTTCGGCTGCGGTACGGGCGACGGGTGCGGCGACGCCCCGCCCTGGGCGAGGGCGTTCGGACCGAGGAGTCCGAGGAGGAGTGCCGAGAGGGGGAGCAGGTTCCGCATGGTCGAGGGCGGTCGCGTGGTGGGTGCGCCGCTGGATTCGAAGGAGTCGTTCGGGAACGAGCGAGGGTGGTTCGTGCGCGACCGGAGTCAGTAGGGCCAGGTCGCCGGCGTGAGGATCGAGTCGCGGATCGCGAGCAGAGCGGTGACGTCGAGCAGGTTGGCGGGATTCGCCGTGCCGAGGTCGATGGACTCGTGCGGGTCGATGGACAGGTCGAACAGGCGCATGCCGCCGTCCTGCATCCAGAGCTTGAGCCCGTCGTCGCGCACGACGGCCCAGCGCTCGCCGGTCAGCGGCGTCGGCGGCCCGGTGCTCGGCTCGAAGCGGTTGCACCACGCGAAGGTGCGCGCGCCCGGCAGACCGAGTCGCGTCGCGGCGAAGCTGATGCCGTCGTCGAATCCGCGTTTCGGCTGGCAACCCACCAGCTCGAGGAAGGTCCTGGGGACGTCGACGGGCGAGATCAGCGTGTGGTCGTCGCCCGGGATCGTGTCGACGCCCCACACGAACATCGGGACGTGCACACCGCCCTCGAAGACCGTGAGCTTGTAGCCCTTCTCCAGCGCGTTCGGCGGCGGCACCTGGTGCGGCGTTCCGTTGTCCGCGAGCATCACGACGTAGGTGTTCGAGAGGTCGAGCACCGAGGCGATCTCGGCGAGCGCCGCGTCGAGGGCGACGAGCGCGCTCTCGTAGCGACCGCGGTTCGTCTGCACGGTGACGTAGTTCGGCGGCAGCATCCCGCTGGGTCCGGCGTCGTCGAACGGTTCGTGCGGCGCGTTGAAGCAGATCTGCACGAAGAACGGGCGCGTGAGGTCACGGTCGTCGGCGAACCACTCGAGCACGGCGTCGGTGATCGCTCGGGTCGAGTAGGTGTGTTCGATCGATCGAGCCCCGTCGTCGTAGCGGTGCCAGCTGTAGTGCGAGTCGGGAGCGACGATGTTCGAGACGATCCCGGCGCGGAAGTTCTCGAAGCCGGCGATGCGAGGACTCTCCTCGACGGCGATGCCCATGGCCGAGTTGACGTGCCACTTGCCGAACAGGGCGGTCTGGTAGCCGCGGGACTGGAGCACCTCGGCGATGCAGATCCGTCGCGGGACGAGCCCCGGTTCCTTGGTGGACGAGGCGTGGAGCGCCGACCCGACGAAGTCGTTGTGCGCCCACAGTCCCGTCTGGAGCATGTAGCGCGTCGGCGAGCAGACCGGGCTCGAGTAGTACCTGTCGTAGCGCCGTGCGAGCGGCGTGTAGAGGTCGAGCGTCGGAGTCGGTACCGCGGCCAGATCCTCGAAGCCGACGTCGTCGAGCACGACGAGCACGAGGTTCGGCCTCGCGACGCGCGACGGGAACGAGGGTGCGGTGCCCTGGGCGAGGGCGGAGAGCGGACCGAGTACGACTGCCACGAGAGCGGGCAGAAGTCGCATGCAAGGAGTCCTCGGGAGGAACCTCGGTCGTCCGGTGCTTCGGTTGGTGAGACCTGGTCCCGGAGGAACCGTTCAGGGGGGAAGACGTGATTCGAGCGCGCTCCCGCCGTTCCGTGTTGGACGAAATCGCTCGCCGGGCTCCGCACCGCCCGGGACGGGACGACGACCGCGGGTCCGCCAGGACCTGCAGTCGTCGTCCCGCGCCCTGGGCAGCCCGACAGTCGTCCGAACCTGGTTCGTTTGACCCCTAACCCGACCGAACCTGGTTCGTTCGACCGATCACCCGCGCAACACCCAAGTCACCGATGCACGGCGCGCGGCCCGTTCCGGTCGATCCGAACCTGGTTCGTTTGACCAATTCCAATCGCCCGTGCAACGGGCTTGGCGCGGATGCAACGGAGCCGGGACGATCGCGCGCGCAGGACGCCTTGGCGGGGCTGGGAGCAGGGCTCGTTTCGCGGATGTCGTCGCTGCTGCACGAGTGAAGCGGTCGACGCGACCGGGGTCGACCCGACTCGCCTACCATCGCGGGATGCACGGAAGCACCGCCATCGCGCTCGCCGCCGCCCTCGTCCTCGCGCCTCCTGACGGGGCGCCCGGAGCGGACGGATCGCCGCCCGAGAAGGTCTCGGTCTACGTCCTCGCGGGCCAGTCGAACATGGAGGGGCACGGGCAGCTCCGGAGCCTGCCGCACCTCGGCGACGCGTACGCCGACCACCTCGCGCTCCTGCGCGACGACGACGGCGGGTGGCGCGAACGCGACGACGTCACCATCGCGTGGAAGGGGCACGGGCCCGACGGTCGCGGTCACGGTCCGCTCGGCGTCGGTTGGGGCGCGAACGAGAGCGAGATCGGGCCCGAACTCCTGTTCGGCGCGCTCGTCGGCGAGCGCACGGACGCTCCCGTCCTGCTGATCAAGACGGCCTGGGGTGGCAAGGACGTGTTCTGCGATTTTCGATCGCCCAGCGCGGGAGAGCCGAAGGGCGACGCCGCGAAGCTGCTCGCCCGCGAGCGCGAACGCGGCGAGCCGCGCGAGGTCGGCCGCTCCTACCGCCAGATGATCGACGAGGTGCGCGACACGCTCGCGCACATCGATTCGATCGTGCCGGGCTACGAGGGACAGGGCTACGAGCTCGCCGGCTTCGTCTGGTTCCAGGGCTGGAACGACTACTGCCGCTGGCACGAGGGCATGGGCGTGATCGACGACTACGCCGACGGGCTGGCCGCGATGATCCGCGACCTGCGCAAGGACCTCGACGCGCCGAATCTGCCCGTCGCGATCGGCGAGCTCGGCGTCGGCGGCCGCACGTTCGAGGAACGCCTCGCGAAGAACTCGGACGACGGCGAGGCCCGCGCCATGGTCGCGTTCCGCCGTGCGCAGCGCGACGTCGCGGAGTCGCGGAGGCTCGAGGGCGTGACCTTCGTCCCGACCGCCGACTTCTGGGACGCGCGGCTCGACGAGTTGCGCGATCGCGCGGAACGCTACGGCGACGAGAAGCAGCGGAAGGGCGAGCACGACGACAAGGACCTGCCGACGCAGGAGCTCAGCGACGAATACCGCTCGCTCGGCGGGCACTGGTACTGCCACTACAACGGCTCGGCCGAGCACTACTCGCTCGTCGGAGCGGCCTGCGCCGACGCGCTCGTCCCCGCGAAGAGGTCGACGAAGCGATGATCGCCCGGACGCTCACCACCGTCGCCGTCGCGCTCGCCGCGACCTGCGGCACCGCCGTCGCCCAGGTCCACTACCACGACGACGGCAACCCCTGGCACCAGCGCGCGAACGGCGGTCCCGACGCCGAGGTGCCGGGCTGGTACTACAACCTCGGCATCACCGGACTGCGCGCGGAGCTCGTCGACGACGCGCCGACGCACCTCGTCGTGCGCCACGTCTTCGCGAAGACTCCGGCCGACGGCAAGGTGAAGATCGGAGACCACGTCGTCGGAGCCGACGGCGCGGACTTCGAGACGCCGCACCGCAACGGCTACGGCATGGACGTCTTCGGTCCGACCGGGCCGATCCTCGACTTCGCGAACGCGCTCGAGCGCGCGCAGACGAAGACGGGCAAGGGCAAGCTCCGGCTCGCGCTCCTGCGCGACGGGAAGCGCATCGAGGTGACGCTCGACGTCGGCCGCGAGTACGGCGCCTTCTCCCCCACCTTCCCCGCGGAGTGCGACAAGAGCGAGAAGATCCTCGACGAGCTGCTCGACTGGCTCGTCGAGCGCCAGGGCGACAACGGCTCGTGGGGCCTCGAGCCGCGCGACACGTTCGCTCCGCTGGCGCTGCTCGCGAGCGGCGAGAAGAAGTACATGGCCGCCGTCGAGAAGAACGTCCGCTTCCACGCGGCGAACACGACGACGACGCACGAGCGCGAAGGGCTCCTCAACTGGCGCTACATGTCGGCCGCGATCGTGATGAGCGAGTACTACCTCGCGACGCACGAGAAGTGGGTGCTGCCCGAGCTGCAGGAGGTCTACGACTTCCTGGCCTGGAGCCAGTACATGGACCTCTCGCAGGTCAACCCGCGCGTCAAGGAGACGCACCCGCAGGACTGGCCGAAGGACGCGGAGCAACAGCACGGCGGCTGGGGACACAACCCGGGGTTCGAGGGCTACGGCCCCATCGCCATGCTGACGGGCCAGGGCGCACTCGCGTTCTCGCTCATGGCGCACTGCGGCATCGAGGTCGACCGCGCGAAGCTCGACGCTGCCTATGCGTTCCTCGAGCGCGGTTCGGGCGACAACGGCTACGTGTGGTACGCGGACTCGCGCGGCGGCGGTCCGGACGACTGGGCCGACATGGGTCGCACCGGCGCAGCCGGCATCGCGAACCTCCTCGCGCCGTACCGCGACCGAGCCTATCGCGAGCGCGCGCTCGAGCACGCCGCGGTGATCGGCATGCACCCCGAGAGCTTCCCCGACACGCACGGCTCGCCCGTGATGGGCATGGGCTACGCGGCGCTCGCCGCCAACGCCGACCCCAAGGCTTTCCGAAGTCTGATGGATGCGAACCGCTGGTGGTTCGCGCTCTCGCAGTGCGCCGACGGCAGCTTCTACTACCAACCGAACCGCGACAACGCGGGCTACGGCGCGGACTCGCGACTCAGCGCGACCGCGGTCACGGCCTTCGTCCTCTCGATCCCGAAGAAGTCGCTGCACGTCTTCGGCAAGCCCTTCTCGGAGTGACTCGACCATGAGAGCCGGACCCCTCGTCGCGGGCGTCGTCGTCCTCGGCGTGCTCGCCGTCGGAGCGCTCTACCTCCTCCGACCGGCGCCGTCGGGTGGAACCGTCGGCGGAGCGCCGCGCGGCTCGTCACCCGCCGTCGGCGGCCCCGGCGACGTCGACCTCGCGTCGTCGTCCGGCGGCGCGGGCGCGTCGACGGACGGCGCGAAGGGAGCGTCGGGCGCGACGCCGGACGGAACGTCGGTCGACGAAACGGCGAGCTCCCGCACGACGTCGGGTCCCTCGGGCGACGCGTCGAACGCCGAGCCCGAGGCCGACCGCGAAGCGCTCCTGCGCGCGATGCACGACCGCGAGTACGGCGACCGCGCGGACCGCGAGGTCGCGCGGCTCGCACAGGAGTTCGAGCTCGAGGACCACCAGCTCCCGCCGCTGCGCGAAGCCCTGGTCGAGCACTTCTTCCGCGAGGCCGAGATCGACCAGCTCCGGCGCGAGCGCGCCTCCGACGCCGAGATCCGCCGCGGGACGCACGAGGACGAGGTCCGCTTCCGCACGGAACTCTCGCGCGCGTTCACGCCGGAGCAGCTCGACGCCTACTGGTCGAAGTACGTCGTGGATCGCGAGGACGACTGAGCGACGGTTCCCCGCCGTTCATCCCCGCGCTTCGCGCTCGAGCACGCGCGGGTCCTCGAGCCACACGAACCCCGCGGAGTCGCAGAAGACGATGCGTTCGCGCATCGTCGCGTACCACTCCGCCGCGCCGTCCCAGTCCGGCGGCGCGATCGCCGCGTCGACGTAGCGCGTCAGCAGGCGACGCGCGACCGCGCGCTCGTCCGCGTCGCCCGACGAGGACATCGCGATCCAGCGCTCGAGGCTCGCGCGCTCCGCGTTCGGCGTGCCGAGTCGCTTCGCGTCCTGGTCGACCTCGAAGATCGTCCCGTAGCGATCGCCGCGGTGGCTCTCGTCCTTGCCGCTGAAGACGTACGCCTGGTTGGCGTCGAGCCACGCGCGCAGCCCCTCCGGCGTCGGCTCGTAGTCCGCACGCGACTCGGGCTTCACCGAGCCGAGGAAGTGCTCCTCGATGCCGCGCAGGTAGCCCGTCTCCTCGTTCAGCGCGAGGTAGACCCACAGCGTCCGCCGCGTCTTGCAGACGAACGGGACGGTCAGCGCGTCGCGCTGCCGCGCCATGTACCGGATCGTGTTCTCGAACGCGTCCTCCGCGGGATCCGTCAGCCGCTCCGGATCGATCGAGTAGCCCCAGTAGAACCAGCGCCCCTGCCGCGCGAGCGACAGGCTGCCGAGCATCTTCGCGGAGCACGCCTCGGCGATGTTCTCGAAGCCCGGCACGTCGGTGAAGAAGCCCTCGTGCGAGACGAGCGTCGGGTTCCACGAGTCCTCGGGCGCATCGACCTCGAAGTCGACGAGTTCGTAGGTCTCGCCCATGCCGTCGGGGTAGAGCGGCGACGTGTAGCCCTCGTACTGGCGCGTGCGCGGCGCGGTCGTCGACGGGAAGCGGACGTGGTTCGGCGTGTTGAAGACGGGGTGCTCGAGGGCCAGCCCGTGGCCCTGGTGGTTCATGCAAATTCATATGTAGCCGCTCGTCATGGCGACGTCCTGTCCCTGGACGAGCTCGGTGCCGAGGAAGCCGACGGCCACGATCGGGGTCGCCGTGCGCGGGAAGGCTCGGACGAGCTCGGTGGAGACGCGGTGGCGACCGAAGTAGTCGGAGTCCGCGACGACGACGTCGTGCGCGTCGCACCGTTCCGCCGTGACGTCCGCGTAGGTCGCGACGTCGACCGAGAGCTGGCGCGCGCGCATCCAGTCCGCGATGCGCGCGGTCCGCTCGCCCTTGTCGGCGGCGACGAGCAGCACGCGCAGCGGCGGCACCTCGCCGCGGATCGTGAGCTGCTGCGGCGGCAGGCACATGAGCGGGTCGCAGACCTGGTACGAGAGCGTCGCCGTGATCGACGTGCCGCGCCCGACGCGCTGGATCGGGAGCACGAAGCGCGCCGCGCCGAGGATCTGACCGTGCGCGTCGAAGGGCGTGCGCAGACGCCCGGCCGCGGCGAACGCGCCGTCCTCCGCGAGCTCGACGCCGACCGGTCGTCCGCCGCCGACGTCGTAGGCGTACATGTGCCACTCGCTCTCGAGCTCGACGTCGATCGTGAGTTCGAGCTCGGTCACAGAGGCCGAGATCGTGAACGGGGCGGAGGCGGGCAGGCCGACGATCTCGAGCGAACCCTGGGCCGACGCGGGTCCGGGAAGGAGGGCGAGCGCGAGGAGGAGGGCGACGAACGTCCGGACGATGGAGCGCATGGACGAACGGTACCAGGGCCGGAGACCGTCGTGTGGCCGACGTCGCCGCGTCACATCCCGGGTTCGGCCCGCGGCCGGTCAGCGCGGGGCGGAGCCGCCGAGCCTGCCACTGGCCTGCTCGAGGATCTCGTGCGCAATGCGCTCGCTCCCGTAGCCGCCGCGCGCACGGACCCACACCTTGCCGGCACGCTCCGTCATCTCTCGTAGGTCGGCGAACGCGTGATCCGAGAAGCGGACGAGCATCACGACCAGGTCGACCTCCGGACGCAGGATCTGTTCGGCGAGCGGATCGAGAGAACGGTGTGCGCGTGTCCCGATCCATCGCAACTCTCGAAGTCCGAGATCCTCGCACAGGCGCTGCTCCTCGACGGCCCTGCGCTCGCCGCCGAGCATCACCATGACGCGCCCGGACAACAGCTTGCGCGCCTCGGACGCCATCGGTCCGGGCCGGCGCACTTCGGCGGCGTCGCTCGGGCTCGATCGGACGAGCGCGGCCCTTTGCGCGACGGCGCGGAACACGAGGTCGGCGGCGTCGGTCGTGACGACTTCGGACGGCAGGTCCTCGACCAGGCCCTCGAGCAGGTCGCAGAGCTCGACGTTCGAAGGGGGCCGCCCCCCGGCGATCCACTCGTCGAGCGTGCGGACGACGGTCGACCAACGTTCGCAGCGCTCGGACTCGCTCGTCGCGGCCGCGATCTTGCCGGCCTCGAAACGCAGCTTGCCGAGGAGTCGGTGTTCCTCACGAGCCGCCGCACCCTCGCGCTGCTTCGCATCGACGTGCGACCGCCAACGGACGAGTCGCTCGGCGAGATCGCCCCAGCGGCCGGGGTCCGCGGCGTCGTCGACGCGCATGTGGCGCTCGACATAGACCTGGTTCTCGCGCGCCTGCTCGCGGACCCACGAGAAGGCGGTGAACTGGTCGACGTCGTCGCGCAGGCCGAAGTCCAACAGTGCGGCGCGGAGTGCCGACTGCGCCTCGGCCACGTCCTGGAGGAGTTCCCGCGGAGGAGGCGCGTCGATCGCTGCCCAGTCGGGCACCGACGTCACGATGCGCAGGCATTCCTCGAGGTTCTCGTAAGCGCGCGCACAGAGGTCGACCTGCCAGTCGTCCGGGAGCTCGAACTCCGGGTCGATCGCCCAGATCCAACAGCCGTCGATCGTCCGCGCGCGCTCGGCGACCTTGGCGACCCACTCTCGGCGGGGATCGTCGGCGCGTTCCTCGGGACGTCCGACCTCGACGACGAGCCGGCACGCTTCCGCCTTCAGCTCGAGACGTTCGAGCGCGATGCGGAGCGCCCCGCCCCAGTCGAACTGATCGACGTGCGAAACGGCGACGCCCGGCGAAGGACGCATGTCGTCACGAGCCGGCCCCGACGCCGCGACGATCGGGCGATCCACCGCCGCGGGGGACGGGCGCGCGCCGCCCGAGGTGTCCACCACCGGGATGACGACCTCGTTCCCGCCGATCCGGAGCGGCCGGAGCGAGGTCGCACGCGCCGCTTCCGCCGCGCCGTCCCCGCTCGACGGGGGGCTCGCGACATCGCCCTCCGTCGCGGCGGGCTCCACGTGCCGACCCGCGGCCCGTTCGAGGAGCCACGCAGCGAGGTCGCGCAGATCTTCCTCCGAGAGCGCCTCGGGCGACGACGAGAGGAGTCCCTCGAGGAGCGCGCGGATCGCGACTGCGATCCCGGCGGACGGTTCGGGCATGTGCACGAGCATACGTGCCGCGAGGATGCCGGTACGTGACCGGCGCGGTCGTGCGACGGGGCTGCGCCGCCCAGGGTCCGTATGCTCTCGTCGGGGCGACGCGCAGCCTGCCCCGAGGCCCCACATGAACCGCGAACTCCTGCTGGTCTCGATCGCCGCGCTCGTCGGCGGCGCCGTCGGATCCCTCGTCACGATGGTCGCCTCCGACGACGGCGGGAGCGCGACGGAACTCGGCTCGGTCGAGCCGACGCGCTCCGCCCCCGCCGACGACGCGCGGCTCGACGCCGTCGACGCGCACCTGCGCTCGATCGACGACCGGCTCGTCGCGCTCGAGATGCGCGCGCCGGAGGTGCGCACGCCGCTCGGGACCTACGTGACGTCGGAGCAGCTCGACGCGGCGGTCGAGGAGAAGCTCGCGCAGCGCGGCCTCGCGAACTCGACGAACGGTGTCGACGGGTCGACGATGGTCGACCTGCTCGAGGAGGCGCTCCTGCGGGACGACGTCAAGGCGCGGGTGTCGGACGTGCTCGAGAGTTCGCAACGCGCCGAGAAGGCGGCGGCCTGGTCCGAGGCGATCCGCGCGCGCTCCGCGAAGGTCGACGTCGACGTCGCCAAGATCGGCGAGCACCTCGGGCTCGACGCGCGCGGTCGCGAGTCGCTGCGAGGTGCGCTGCTCGCGCAGTTCGATCGCGAGGCCGAGGTCGTGCGTCTGTGGTCGGAGGGCGCCGACCAGCCGTTCCTCGCCGAACAGAAGGACCTGAATCAACAGTTGCTCGTGTCCGACCTCGAACAGTTCATGTCGCAGGAGCAGGTCGACGCGTACTTCGCGGTCACCACGGGCGGGAAGCAGGAGATCGTGACGTCGGGCGGCGGGAAGTAGACGCGTCGTGGTGAGGTCACGGAGCGCGCGACGAGCGCGGCGCGGTTCGCGTCGGCGCGGCGCCGTCGCCCCGGTGCTCGCGGGGCTCGTCGCGCTCGAACTCTGCGCGTGCGGTGATCGCGGGGCCGCGACGAGCGAGGTGCAGGGAGCCGCCGTCGAACGCATCGAGCACGAGACGGACGGCTCGCCGCGCGTGCACTACTACGAGAAGCGCGCGCCGGGCTCGACGACCGCGATCGTGCTGGTGCACGGCATGACGTGGAGCTCGGTCCCGGACTTCGACCTCGAGGTCGAGGGCGAGGAGCGCTCCTTCATGGACGGACTCGTCGAGCGCGGCGTCACGGCCTACGCCGTCGACCTGCGCGGCTACGGGCGCACGTCGAGCGACACCCCGAAGCGGCGTCGCACCTCGTGCTGATGGGTTGGCCGGGCCCCGACTTCCCGTTCCGCGAGCTGCCTGCGTCGAGCGAGCCGCGGCGCGAGGCGAACACGGCCGAGGCCGCGCGCAACGACTTCGTCGCTCCGGGCGCGATCGGCGAACGCGCCGTCGAGGCGTACGTGCGCGCGGCGCT
Organism: Planctomycetota bacterium; assembly: GCA_041398665.1. Taxonomy (GTDB): domain Bacteria; phylum Planctomycetota; class UBA1135; order UBA1135; genus Rohdeia. The sequence continues at coordinate 159,345 of JAWKUH010000007.1, forward strand.
CGCGGCGGATCCCGTGCGCGTCGACTGGGAGGGTTGGGAGGTGTTCGCGGACGAGATGGAGCCGAGCGAGGTCGCCGTGCCCGTGCTCGTCCTGCGCGGCGCGCTCGACCCGATCGCGGACCCGGAGCCCGTCGCTCGGTTCGCGCGTTCGTCGGCGCCGCGCGTCGTCGACGTCCGCGTCGAGGGCTGCGACCACGCCGTACTGCTGGAGGACCCCGGTCGCGAGCGCTGCCTCGAGGCGATCCGTTCGTTCCTCGCCGGACCGTGATCGGCGCGAGACGTACGATGCGGGGATGAAGAAGCAGACCTGGATCGTGACGGGCGCCAACCGCGGGATCGGACTCGAGTTCGTGCGTCGGCTCGTCGAGCGCGGCGAGGACGTGATCGCCACGGCGCGCGACCCGCGTCGTGCGGACGAGTTGCGCGCGACGGGAGCGCGGGTGCAGGCGCTCGACATCGCCGACCCGGCGTCCGTCGCCGCGTTCGCGAAGGCGGTCGCGGACGAGAGGGTCGACGTGCTCGTGAACAACGCGGGTCAGGGCGTGAACTCGGACTCGCTCGGCAGCATCGACTTCGAGATCGTGCGACGCCTGTTCGAGGTCAACGCCATGGGGACGCTGCGCGTGACCGAGGCGCTGCTGCCGGCGCTGCGCAACGGTGAGCGCAAGCTGATCGTCAACGTCACGAGCCGCATGGGCTCGATCGACGACAACACCTCGGGCGGCGCCTACGCGTACCGCGCGAGCAAGGCCGCGCTCAACATGATCAACAAGTGCCTCGCGAACGACCTGGGTCGCGAGGGCTTCACGTCGATCGTCGTGCACCCCGGTTGGGTGCGCACCGACATGGGCGGCGGCGGTGCGCCCCTCTCCGTCGAGACGTCCGTCGAGGGCCTGCTCCAGGTCGTCGACCACCTCGACGCGCGTGCGAACGGGAGGTTCTTCGCGTTCGACGGCGAGGAGATCCCGTGGTGAGCCGAGGGCGGTCGAGGCCGAACCGAACCCGAACCGAACCTGGTTCGTTTGACCAGGACCAGCCGAGGGAAGTCGGTGGGAATCGGGCGAGATCGGCGGGAGCGTTCTTCTCAGGCCGGTCGGCGACCGCGCGCGCGCGGACGCGGCGGGCGCCTCCTGGTTGCGGTCGTTCCGCCGAGTTCCGCGACGGGGTCGGTCGGCGCGCGTCGGCTACCCTCTCCCGATGGCTCGTCGCGAAACGGTGCTCCGGCGCGCGGAGTTCGATCCGCGTCTCCCGACCTACTTCCTGATCCAGGCGCTGTTCGGGATGACGGTGACGATCGTCTTCCTCCCGGTCGCACTCGTGTGGCTCTTCGTCGGCCCGGCGATCCACCGCAAGCAGTACGAGAACCTCTCGTGCGAGCTCACCGATCGAGCGCTGCACGTGAAGCGCGGTTTCCTCTTCCGCGTGCAGCAGAACATCCCGCTCGACAAGATCACCGATCTCTCGTTGGCCGAGGGTCCGATCCTGCGGCGGTTCGGACTCTGCGCGCTGCGCATCGAGACGGCGGGAGGCGGACAGGCGACGTCGATGGGTCAAGCCATGCTCTTCGGCGTCGTCGACGCGGAGGAGTTCCGCGACGCGGTGCTGGAGCAGCGCGACGCGGTCGTGCTCGAGGGTGCGGGTGCGGGCGGTGCGATGGAGGTGAAGCGTCCGACGGCGCCGCCCCCGATCGAGCGGGGCGACGGCACGCGACGTCGGACCTCCGCGCGCTGCGTGACGAGGTACGGCGGAGCAACGCGCTGCTCGGCGACATCCTCGAACAGCTGAAGCGCGGGCGCTGAGGGGGCCTGATCGATGGCACGGCACGTCGCACTCCTCCGAGCCATCAACGTCGGCGGGCGCAACAAGCTCGCGATGGCGGACCTCCGGGCGCTGTTCGAGGAGCTCGGTTGCGAGGAGGTCTCGACCTACATCCAGAGCGGGAACGTGATCTTCACCGCGAGCGCACCGACGCTGCGCACGTTGCCCGCGCGCGTGCGCGAGCGCCTCGCGAGCGACTTCGGCCTCGAGGTCCCGGTCGTCGTGCGGAGTGCGCGCGAACTCGCGAAGGCGATCGACGCGCACCCCTTCGGCGACCGCGAGGTCCTGGAGAAGCACCGGCACGTCGTGTTCCTCGCGGACCGACCGGCGACGTCCCGTGCCGCCGCGCTCCGTGCCCTCGCCGGCCCGGGCGAGGAGTTCGCCCTGATCGGCGCCGAACTGCACCTCCTCCTCCCCGCCGGTGCCGCCTCGACCAAGCTCACCGCCGCCGCCGTCGACCGCGCGCTCGGCACGACGAGCACCGCCCGCAACTGGCGCACGACGACGAAGCTGCTCGAGCTGGCGTCCGACTGAACCTGGTTCGTTCGACCAGGACCGGCTGCCGGTCCGACCGAACCTGGTTCGCTTGACCGAAACCTGCCGGATCGGCAGCCCGTGATCGCCCAACGAGGGTCGTCGACGGCTGAGCTGAAAGCGCAGTCGATCACCGCGCCCCTCGCCTGCCGAATCGGCGGCTCGTCGACCGAACGAACCAGGTTCGGTCGGACGGGCGCGCGGGGGTCGAGTCCTCGGGGCGCTCCGACCGAACTCTGCGGGATGGGGAGCACGCCGAAGCTGCCGCGCTGGGTCCGCGAGCCGGAGGTGCCGGGGTACGCCTCGGCGCACCGGCTGCTGCCGGACGAGCCGCGGCTCTACGGGACGGAGTCGCTCTTCGGCGACTGGAGCGGCCAGGTGCTGTTGCTCTCGACCATGTTCGCGCCCGCCGCGCACGTCCGCGCTCGACTGCGCGCCGGCGACCCGCGGCCCTACGCGCACGACCCGAACTGGCCGAGCCACCGGCTCCTCCTCGAACTCGCTCGCCCGATCGAGTGGAACGGTCTGCTCCACGGAGCCGCGCTCGCGAACCTGCTCCGCGAGGGCGGTCGACGCACGGCCGGCCGCCCGCACACGCACGAGGCGCTCGAACACGGCGTCGCCGTCACGCGCTTCACCGTCGAGCACATGCCGAACCTCGAGTGGATCGTCTGCCTCGGCGAACTCGCGTGGAACGTCGCGGCGCGCGCGGTCGGCGTCGAGGGCAGGTGGAGCAGGTTCCGCGACGCGGGGCGCACGCTCGGCCCGCTCGTCCCGGCGTTCAACACGTCGGCGCGCGTCCCGCGCGACCGCATCGACGACGCGTGGCGCACGGTGCTCGCGGTCGCCGCGTGACGCCGTCGCGGCGCGCGGAAGCCTCTTCCCGACGTCTCGGGCCGCCGTCGTCGCCGTCGTCGCGACTATCGCTGGAACCCGGCGCCGCGCGACACCAGACTCGGTCGCAGCCGTGGACCTCGAGCCCCTCGAAGCCCCCTCGCCCCGACTCGCACGCGGCCCGTGGCGCGTCGTCCTCCTCGCGGCCGGTCTCGTGTCGACGACCCTCGCGCTCGTCGGTGCGTTCCTCCCGGTGCTGCCGACCACGCCGTTCCTGCTCCTGGCCGGCGCTTGCTTCGCCCGTTCGTCCGCGCGCTTCCACCGCAAGCTCCTCGAGAACCGCGCCTTCGGCCCCTACGTCCGTCAGTGGCAGGCCGACAGGAGCGTGCCGCGCTCGGCCAAGCGCAAGGCGTACGGCCTCGTCGTCGCGACCTTCGCCCTCTCGATCGCCGTCGTCGACCACACCGAGTTGCGCGTGATGCTCGCGAGCCTCGGCACCGTGCTCGTCGTGTTCCTGTGGTGGCTGCCGACGACCGAGGACCGTCGACCGGGCGCTCCGGACGACGAGTCGCCGACGGCCTGAGAGCCACCCGCCCCTTCGTCCTCGGGTTTCCGGACGGACAGCCGAATCCGCCGCCGTCGCACTTGCGAAATGCAAGCACACGACCCGCGACGCCCGCGGGGCCCGACCTTCGAGCCCGACCATGCCCAAGATCCTCGCTCTCGCCGCTCTCCTCGTCCCCGTCGCCCTCGCGCTCCTCGCCCTCTCCGGCTGCACGATCGCGCGCCCCTTCGCGGGGCCCGGCTACGACCGCACGCGCGGCGTCGTCGCACCGGGCGCCGGCGACACCGTCGTCGTCGCGGTGACGCACGCCGTTCTCGGCGGCGACGGCGAGGCGCGCCGCCGCTTCTGGAAGGACACCTCCGCGGTCCTCGCGGGCCTCGACGATCGGAGCGGCCTCGTCGGTTCGAGCGTGCGGCGACGGCTCCTCGGCGGCGAGGCCTGGACGATGACGGTCTGGATCGACGACGACTCGCTCGAGCGCTTCGTGCGTTCCGACGCGCACCGTGCGGCGATGCGCTCGAGTTCCGACGCGATCGCCGAGATGCGCTTCGCCCGCGTCGACGTGCCCGCGGACGAGCTCCCGTTCACCTGGGAACGTGCGCTGCGAGCGCTCGACGAGTCGAACGGCTACGCTGCGGCGCGATGACGCCCCGCCGCACGACGAAGAAGCGCCGCTCGCCCTGCCCCGTCGCCTGCACACTCGACGTGCTCGGCGACAAGTGGACGCTGCTCGTCGTTCGCGACCTCCTGCTCGGCAAGGAGACCTTCAAGGAGTTCAGCGATTCGCCCGAGGGCATCGCGACGAACGTGTTGACGGAGCGGCTCGACCGACTGATCGAGCACGGACTCGTCGAGCAGTTCCCCTCGACCGAGCGCGCGGGACGCTGGCACTACCGACTCACGAAGAAGGGTCGCACGCTGCGTCCGCTGCTCGAGTCCGTGCGTGACTGGGGCCTCGCGAACCTCCCCGGGACGCAGGAGAAGCTGCGCGCGCGGTCGGACTAGAGCTGCGGCCCGACGACGAGCGCGATACGCACCGGCCCGCGCACCGTCGCGGCGTCCACTTCGCGACCGCGCTGCGTGAAGCACACGACGCCGCGCGCGGCGAGACGACGTCCCGCCCGCCGAACCTCCTCCATCAGCCGACGCCAGTCCTCGGGGTCGCGCGCGCGCGACCTCGGACGGACAGATCGAAGCGCCCGGCGCACGCGACGCGAGGAGTTCGAGGAGGAGTTCTTCGAGCCGTCGAGCGCGCGGTGAAGCCCGTCGCTCGCGACAGCGCCGACTGCAGCGGACCAGCTCCTCGCCGCGCGGACCGACGCGCTCGATCGGACGCCCGCAGGTGCGGCAGAGGCGGCGGTCGGCGTCCATGCGGACGGCGTTTCGCGCCGGCGCAGGACTCGGATTCGCAGAGGGACGGAGAAGCGGTCCGCGAACGTCCCGCGGTCGGCTCAGCGCGTCGACCGACCCCGCTCGCCCCCTCCCGCTCGGGCCGGTTCGCGTTCGATCATCGAGCCTTCGGAAGCGCTCGCCCCCGTTCGACCACGTCCGCCATGCGCACGCACCGTCCCGTCGCCCTCCTCCTCACGCTCCTCGCCTCGCTGTTCCTCTCGCCGCGCGCCCTCGCACAGACCGCCGACTTCTCGAAGGCGATCGAGGGAGCGCTCGACTCCGTCTACATGCTCGGCGTCGTGCGCCGCAGCGACACCGGCCCCGAGGTCTTCCAGTTCATCGGGACGGGTTGGGTGATCGCCGAGGGCAAGCTCGCGACGAACGCGCACGTCGCCGAGTCGCTGCTCGAGGGCGCGTTCACCGGTCGCCTCGTCGCGAAGCGGTCGTGGAGCGACCGCGACGAGCTCGCGCTCTCCGCCGCGTCGATCCGCATCCACCCGGCCTATGCTCCTTGGAACGCGCGCCTCAAGCGCGTCGTCGTCCGCAGCGAGGGCGACCCGTCGATGGCGCGCTCCGTCGACTTCATCCCGATCGCCGACGTCGCGATCGTCGAGGTCGAGGCGGGCAACACCGCGAAGCCGCTCACGCTCGCCGACGTGACGAAGGTCGAACCGTTCCTCTCCGAACCCGTCGCGTACCTCGGCTTCCCGGCGGAGAACATCTCGGGCTTCCCGACGCTGCACGCGGTCCCGGGCCACGTCACCGCGAAGACCGACTTCTTCTTCCTGCGCGCGCCGTGGGCCGACTCCTACCTGATCCACTACTGCGGTCCCGTGGTGGGCGGAGCCAGCGGCAGTCCGATCCTCAACCGCGCGGGACAGGTGCTCGGCCTCATCTCGGCGGGCGAGAACACGATGTCGGCGAACGGCGAGCGCACGAGCTTCGGGTTCGCGTACGGCCAGCGCGTCGACCTCGCCGCCGAACTCCTCCGCGACGACTTCGCCGAGGTGCAGCACCGCCGCGACGCGACGTGGTCGAAGCGCATCTCCGAGTTGCTGATCCCGCCGGACGAGCTGCTCGAGCAGTTGGCGCTCGGCCAGGCGCGCAACGACGGCGTCGATCGCCTCGAGGCGACGAACACCGTGACGCGCAAGGAGGTCGTCGTGAAGCAGGGCGAGTCGGCGACCCTGCAGGTCACGCTCGAGGCGGGCATGCGCTACGGCTTCCTCGCGGCGGCGCACGACGGCTCCGACGTCGACAGCACGCTCATGACGCGCGGCGGCGAGGCGATCCTCGGTCAGGACGTCGAGCTCGACTACTTCCCGGTCCTGTGGGTCGGTCCGTTCGACGAGCGCACGGCGGTCACGTACGACCTGCACGCCGCCGAACTGCTGCTGCAGGACACGGTCTGCAGCCTGCACGTCTACAAGTACGAGCCGCAGGTCGCGGACGTCTCCGAGTCGGACGAGGACTTCGACGCGAGCACGTTCATGGCGATGGACCACGGCGTCGAGTCGGACGCGGGCTACGTCGCCACCTGGCGCTTCCAGGTCGAAGCGGGAGCCCAGCTGTGGTTCGCCGCGTCGAGCGCCGACGGCTACGACGTCGACCTCCTGATCGCGATGGACGGCGTGATCCTCGCGTCCGACGAGACCTCGGACTCGTTCCCGCTCGTCCTCCACACGGTCGAGCGCTCGGGCGTGCTCGAAATGCGGCTGCGCGTGCCCGCGGGCACGCCGGTCGGCTCGACCGTGACGCTGACGGGCATCAGCCTGGGCGGGCCGATGCCTCTCTATCTCCCGGACGAAGGAGGCGGCGGGAGCCCGGCTCCGCCGGCGGACCAGGCGATGTCGGACGAGGACATGGTCGAACTGATCGAGAGCGAGTTCGCGACGTCCTGGGGCGATGCGGGGCTGCTCGCGAAGCAACTCGACTCGGGCTTCCTCGACGGCTTCGACGAGACGCACGAATTCGTCGTCGACGTCGAGCCCGGAACGCTCGTGAAGTTCATGGCGATCTCCTCCGACGTCATCGACCTCGACGCCGCGATCGTGCAGGACGACGCGGCCCTTGCGAGCGACTTCGGCGTCGCCGCCGTCCCGGTCGTGAGCGTCCAGAACCCCAACGCGACGACCGCGACCGTCACCTTCGTCCTGTACGAGAGCCGCCTCGCGGGCGGCTCGGGGCGCGTGTACTACCGCTTCGAGTCCGTGGATCTCTGACGGGTCGCACGCGGCGAGGACGACGCACGTTCGTGCGAATCGCAGCGCGATCGCACCACGCGCCTTCCACTTCGGGTCCACTGTGAACTCGGGCTCGCGACCGGCGCGGGCCCAGCTCGCACTCTCGAACCGAAAGTGAAGATGGACCGCAAGTCACTGCTGCCGTTCGGCCTCGGCGCCGCCCTCGCCCTCCTCGCCGCACTCCCCGCTCTCGACAGAACCGCCGCGGCGTCCGCACCCGCGCCGTTCCCCTCCGTAGCTCCGACACCGATCAGCTCGCTGCCCTTCACGATCTCGCAGCCCGGGACCTACTGCGTCACGCAGGACCTCGTCGGTGTCGCGAACCAACACGGCATCGACGTGAACGCCGACGGCGTCATCATCGACCTCGGCGGCTACGAGCTCGTCGGCGTCGCGGACTCATTGACCGCGGTGCACGCGATCCCGCAGGTCGACCTCGTGGTGCGCAACGGCCGCATCCGCGACTGGGGCGACCGCGGAGTCACGGCGAGCGGCACCGCGATCGTCGAGGACGTCAAGGTGCGCAACTGCGGCGGCGTGGGCATCTTCGTCGGCCCCTACTCGATCCTCGAGCGGTGCTACGTCGACGGGTGCGGCGAAGTGGCCTCGATGGTGAACGTCCGCGTCGGCCAGTCGTCCGAGATCGTGCGCTGCAGCGTGGTCGGCGCCTTCGACAACGGCGTCACCGGGATCGACCTGGGGGCGGGGTCGGCGGTCCGCGACTCGAAGTCGTCGGGCTGTTCGACGGGCATCCACATGAACGGCCCCTGCGCGGTCACGGGCTGCTACGTCGAGAACGCCGCCGAGGTCGGCATCGCGCTGAACGGGTCGTGCCTCGTGGAGGACAACATCGTGTCGGGGTGTGGGGTCGGGATCCGCGCGCTGTCGCAGAACGTCGTCCGGGGCAACGTGGTCTCCTCGAACCTGGAGGCCGGCCTCCGCGCGGCCAGCGACGCCAATCGATTCGAGGACAACATGACCTCCAACAACACCGGCGCAGGCATCGAACTCGTCGGGAAGCACAATCTCCTGATCGGCAACAACTCGGTGCAGAACCTCGGCCCCGACTTCGTGACGCCGCTGCCGAACACCGTCGGTGCGATCCTCTCCGACTTCGGCACGATCCAGGGCAACCAGCCGCAGGCGAACTTCAGGACGCCGCTGTTCTGACAGCCTGAAGTTCCGGTCGGAACCGAGCCCGTGTCCTCGGGGCGGTCTTCTTCTCACGAAGAACGAGCTGGGGCTCGACGGATCTCGAGGGCGAAGGACCTTCGGACAGCACGCCGGTGGCTTGCGCCCCCCGGAGTCACTCGGCACATCTAATCGAGCGGTCCGGCCGCGCCCGCGGTCGCATCACCCAACGGGTGTCGTTCCCCCGATCGAACTCGATCATGCTCAGTCGTCCCGGCCCTACCCTGTCTTCTTCGGCCGCCGGCGCGTTCCGCTGCGCCTCCACCCAGGTTGCGGCCGCCCGCGCGGCTCACGCCGCCGATCCCCATCTCCTCCTGCCGTTCGAGGCGCGAATGCCTCCATGCGTGACGGGCGACCCTTCGGTCCGCCGGCGCGGACGGTATCAGCGTCGCTTGGGCGTGACCATCGATCTCGGCGTCACACGATCACCGGTGCCGACGGTGCACTGCACGCGATCGACGGCAGGGCGCCAATTGCGGTGAAGAACGGACCATCGGATCCTGGCCGGACGCGGATCAGGGCGGGAAGCTTGCGCGGATCTCCGACGTGGAGATCGCCGAACTGCGGAGGTCGTCGCCACGCCGGCGCGAACCTCGAACGTTGCGTCGGCCGCACGCGGTCGCATCAATGGGCGGACTTCGAGGTCGGATCGGCTCGACCCTCCGCGACTGCAAGATCTTCAACCTGCAATTGACGCAGGGCCTGAGCTACTGGCTCGGAGACCATTCCAGTGGATTCTTGCCGGCAACGGGTGGAGGCGTCGGCATGCCGGGACGTGTCCTCCATCGTCAGAACTGCCAGTTCTCGAATCACCCGGTCGGGATTCGTGCGCTGAGTCGGTGCGCCATCACCGACTGCCGCATCTCGTTCTCGACGGTCGGGATCGAGGTCGAGGGCAACGACGTCCTGCGCAACGCCGTGACTGCACGACCGTCGGCATCGTCGCGAACGGCCGGCCCCATCGAGGAAACAGCGTCCCAAGTGGGACGGCATGCGCTCCCCGGCCTCCACAATCGCCATCGGCAACTACGCGACGCAGAACGCGGGCGCGACTTCGGGCGCCCGTGCCACCGTCGGCGCGATCCTCGGCGACTTCGCCGATCCAGGCAACCAAGAACTTTAAGACGCCGCGTCTGACCGTCGCGCGTCCGTCGTGGCGGCACCGATTCGTCGGCGGACGACGGACCGAACCTGGTTCGTTTGCCCAGGACCGGCGTGCGGAGCTCACGGCGCGGCGTTCGGTCGGGCGCGGTGACGGACGCGGAGCACGGTTCCGGTGCCGCTGCCCCGCCGCGGCGTTCCGCACTCCGCGTCGAGAACGCCGACGAAGGAAGCCCGCTCGCGGCCCCGCGAGCGGGCACCGCCCCGCCTCTCCGCGCGATCTGCGGAAGTTCGGCACTCTGGTCTTGGGCAAACGAACCAGGTTCGGTTCGGCTCCGCCCACGCCCCCTTGCGCGATCCGCCGACGCTCCGCGCTCCGCTCGTTGGGCAAACGAACCAGGTTCGATCCGAGCTAGGATGCGCGGGTCCCGACCCTCGAACCGACCGCTCCGGAGATCGATCACCGTGCAGCTCGACGCTCGCCACGCCGCACTCGCCGTCCTCGCCCTGCTCCCGCTCGCCGCCTGCCGTTCGGGCAAGGAGGAAGCGGTGGAGGTCGTCCCGCCCATCGCGACGATCGATCGCTCGCTGCTCTACGAGCGGGCGACGACCGGCGACGAGCTCGCGCGGCTCCTGCGCGACGACCTCGAGACGGGCGAGGCCGCCCGCGCCTTCGACGGGCTCGAGGCCTTCGTCTTCGCCGCGATCTTCGCCGACCGCGCGACGTCGGCCGACGCGGCCTTCGAGAAGGCGCGCCCGACGCTCCTGTTCCAGCGCTACGACGCGCGGCGCGAACTCACGCCCGTGACGCAGCTCGGCGACATGCTCTCGCTCGAGGCCGGTCGCGAGCTCACCGACGTCTACTCGTCCCTCCGCTTCGGCGACATGGACGCCGTGGCGCGCGCGCGCTCGACCCCGGGCGCCGTACTCGCGGCCGACACCGTCGCGCTGCGCCCCGCGCTCGCACCGCACGCCGCGTTCTTCGACGGCGCGATCGCCCACGCCGACCTCGCTTCCGCGGAGAAGCCCGACCCCGCCGTCGCCCGCGACGTCGTGCGCCTCATGGACCGCGCCATCGACGCGTTCTCGCGCACGAAGCAGGAAGAACCGCTCTTCCTCGCGCTCGTCGTGAAGGCCGAGGCGCAGGACCTGCTCGGCGCCGACGAGGACGCCGCCGAGACCTGGCTGCGCGCGGCGGAGACCAGCTACTTCGCCCGCGCCGACCGCGACGTCCGCATCGCCGTCGTCGGGCGCATCGACGGCTACCGCGACCGCCTGCAGGCCAAGCTCGAGAACGACGTGCGCGCGACCTGGCAGAAGCGCGTCGACGCGATCACGGACAAGGCGAACGACGACGTCGCCGCGGCCGAGGCCCGCGCGAACGACCTCGAGCGGCAGCTCACCGACGCCACCCTGCGCGTCGCCGCGCTCTCGAAGCAGATCGACGACGAGCGCCTGCAGGCCAAGCTCCAGCAGGAGCGCTCGGCGACCGAGCACCGCATCGCCCTGCTCGAGGCCCAGCTCGACGAGGCGCGCGCCGCGCTCGCGAGCACCGGCGGCGCGCCGGCGGACGAGGGAGCGGTCGCGACGAACACGGGCAGCGTGTTCCTGCTGTGGCAGAAGTCGGGCGGCTGATCGCGCCGCGCTACGGGACGACGACCGTGCCGCGCGTCCCGTCGGTGCGCACGAGGCCGACGTCGCTGCCGCCGACCGCGACGCGGTACGTCCCGCACGGGACGCCGGTGAGGTCGAACTCGCCGCGCGCGTCCGTCGTGAGGACGGTGCCGCCGATCCGACCCTCGCGGAGCCAGTCCGCGACGCTCTCGCCGAGTTCGACGTGCACGAGCGACAGCGGCGCGCCCGCGATCGCCGCGCCCGTGCCGTCGACGACGCGCAGGTGCATCTCGCCGAGCGCGAACAGCGTCGTCGCGAGCGGGTTGTCGCCTGCCGCGACGTCGACGCGGTGCACGCGCTTCCAGTAGCCGCCTGCCTCGACCTTCGAAAGATCAATACGGCGACCTGCGAGCCCCGCGTACCGCGCACGCCCTGCCGCGTCGGCGTCGAACTTCACGAGCCAGAACGCGTCGTCGCCGCGCCGCAGCTCGAGCTTCGCGCCGCCGTACGCCCGCGCCTCGTCCGCGCCGACGTCGAGCGCACGCACGGCGACGTCGAGCACGCCCGGGACGCGCAACTCGACCGTGTGCGTTCCGCCGCCTTCCACCTCGACGTGTCGACGTCGGGCACGACCTCGCCGCCGGGGCCGAGCACCGCGACGCCGAGCGCTCCGCCCGGCAGCAGCGGCACCAGCGCCTCGCCGTTCGCGTCCGCCGCGTCCTCGTAGACGCAGGCGTCCCGCCGAGCGTACGTCGGTCGAACGACAGCACCGTGCTGCCGGTGCCGCGACGCCGTCCACGCTCCACGCGCACGACGACGACGCCCGCGCCGAGGTCGAGCGCGAGTCGCTGTCCCGGCCGGTGCGACGCGTTCCTCGCCGCGAGCGCGATGCACGTCCCGTCGAGCCGCCGCACGCGATACCTGACGTCGACGACCGGGATCGCGCGCAGGTCGCACGCGACGGCTGCGACAGCACGACCTTCTCGTTCCGCGTGTGGAAGCCCGCGGACGACTCGAACGTCAGCGCGAGCCAGTGCACGTCACGCCCGTCGGGCCCGCTCGCGTCGGCTCCGTCGAGTTCGACGCGGAGACGCTCCGGCGACACCGGCCACTCGATCGCACCCTCGTCGAACGTCGGCCAACGATCCGGTGTCAGCCACTCCGTGCGCCCCTCGGAGTCGATCAGCAGGAGGTCGGTGTCGGTGTCGTCGACCACGATCCTCGCGCTGCCGAACTCGTCGAAGCGCACGGCGGGCGGATCCGCGACGAGGTCGGTGTCGATCGACCAGCGCTCGGGATCGGGGCACCCGCCGACGAGCTGCACGCGCACGGCGAGTCTCGGCCGGAGCGCCACGTCGCCGAAGTCGAGCACACCCGCGTCGTCGTCGAAGTCCGTGACGACGGCGTCGGCGTAGCCCGGTGCCGAACACACGAGGACCGGGGCGTTCGCGGGCACGCGCACGAGTTCGGCGACGCCCGACGCATCGGTCCGAGACGAGAGTTCGAGGCCACCGTCCGCCGAGCCCGGCGCCGCGGACACGCCGACGCGCGCGTCGACGAGCTGGAACCCCGTGTGCGCGTCGAGGACGCGCACGCGCGCCGTGCGATAGGGCTCGAGCTCGATCCGTCCGAGCTCCGTCACCGGACGTTCGATCGCGACCGCGAACGGACCACACGAACCGCGATCGGTCGCGACGAGCAGCTCGACGTCGTCGCCCTCGACGCCGCTTGCCGCGAGGCGACCGTCGACGCGCTCGACCGCGGCTTCCCTCCACGCGGCGCGCGCGTCGCCGGCGGCTCGCCACAGGCAGCGCACGTCCGCGGCGCGTTCGACCTCGGGCTCCGTGTCGAAGCGGATCGCGACCTCGGGCCAGATCCAGAGCGGGAGCTCGAGCGGCTCGTCGGACCGCTCGGTGAACGTCGTCGTCGGTCCGAAGGTGACGTAGCCCTCGGCCTCGATGCGCAGCTCGACGGCGGTCGCGCGCGGCAGGTCGTAGAAGCCCGCCCAGCCCTGGTCGTCCGCGACCTCGCGGAGCTCGCCGTCGACGCACTCCGGCCAGCGCACCGTCACGACGGCGCCGGGCACCGGGCGGCGCTCGAAGGCGTCGACGACGCGGATCGCGAACCACGCTCGCAGCGGGACGTCGACGACGACGTCGAGGTCCGCACCCGGCGCGGCGTCGAGCGGAGCGGCGACGGACGGGATGCCGAGCGCGT
>JAWKUH010000008.1:0-167535 GCA_041398665.1 Planctomycetota bacterium
GCCCTCGAAGAGGCTGCGGAGGTGCTGCGCGCGAGCGACGACGCGGAAGTGCGGCGCGCGCGGTTCGAGCTCGTCGTGGAGTGTGCACACCAGATCGTCGCGCTCGGCGTCGACGACGTGGAGCGCGACGCGCTCGTGGCACAGGTCGCCCGACTGGCCGACGAGGTGGGGGAGGCGCCCGCGCCCGAGGTCGATCCCGACGCGCACCTCGACCCGCGCGTCGCGATCGAGGTCGGCGCGCTCGCGCGCGTCCAACCCGCGCTCGTCGACTCGGGGTTCGCGGTCGTGCACTCCCTGCGACTCGAGCTCGCGGACGGCGGCGCGCCGGACGCTCCCACCGGCTACACCGACCTCACGATCGCGTTCACGACCGAGCCGGCCTTCGCGAAGCCGCTCTCCGTCGCCGTCGCCGAGCTCGGCGCGGGTCGCGTCGTTCGACTCGAGACCAAGGACCTCCCGCTGCGCCTCGACCGCGCGTTCTTCGCGGCGCTCAGCGAGCGCACCAGGGCCGCCCTGCGCGTGGAGGTGCAGGACGGCGGACGCGCGATCGCGCGGACCGAGGTGGAGCTCGAACTGTGCCCGCCCGGCGAGTGGCCGGGCATCTCCGTACACCCCGAACACCTCGCGACGTTCTGCCTGCCGAACGAGCCCGCGGTGCAGGAGCTCCTCCAGGGCGCGGCGCGCTTCCTCGCGGACTGGACGGGCAGTCCCGCGCTCGACGGCTACCAGAGCAAGGACCCCGCGCGCGTCCTCTCGATCGCCGCCGCGGTGTACGCCGCGATGCAGTCGCGCGAGCTCACGTATGCGAACCCTCCGGCGAGCTTCGTCGAGACCGGCCAGCGCGTGCGGCTGCCCGCCGACGTGCTCGCGTCGCGCATGGGGACGTGCATCGACCTCGCGCTGCTGCACGCCGCGGGCCTCGAACAGGCGGGACTGCACCCCCTGCTCGTCGTGATCGAGGGCCACGCGTTCGCCGGCGTCTGGCTCGTCGACGAGACGTTCACCGAAGCCGTCGTCGTCGACCCGCTCCAGCTCGCGAAGCGCGTCGAGCTCGGCGAGATCGCGCTGTTCGACTCCACCTGCGCTTCCACGCGTCCCTCCGTCGACTTCGACGGAGCGCGCGCCGCGGCGCGCGAGCACGTGGTGCGCGGCAAGCCGTTCCAGTGCGCGATCGACGTCGCCCGCGCGCGACGCGCGGGCGTGCGGCCGCTCGCGACGGTCGGCGGCGAGGTCGCGACGGAGCGCGAGCCCGGCGTCGCGAACTCCCCGACGAATGCGCCCGACGCGGAACACCTCGCGGCGCTCGAGCGGCTGCACCGCTCGGCGCGCGAGCTCGCCGACGGCGCGGAGCGCGGCGGCGACCGCCTCGACCGCTGGCGGCGCAAGTTGCTCGACCTCACCATGCGCAACCGCCTGCTCGCGCACCGCGAGGGCAAGCGGACGGTGCCGCTCTACGTCGTCGACCCGAGCGCGCTCGAGGACGCGCTCTCCTCCGGCGCGACGTTCCGCATCGACGCGCGACCGAACGAGGCGGACGACGTCCGCGCGCGGCGCCCCGAGTCGACGAGGGCCGACGTCACGGAGGAGCTCGAGACGCTGCTGCGCGGCGAGTTCGCGCGCCGCCGTCTCGCGGCCGACCTCGACGAGGCGCAGCTCGACGCGCGGCTCACGACGCTGTTCCGCGAGGCCCGGACCGCCGCCGAAGAAGGTGGTTCGAGCACGCTCTTCCTCGCCGTCGGCTTCCTGCACTTCCGCGAGACGCGCTCGAGCACGACCTGGCGCCGCGCGCCGATCCTGCTCGTCCCGGTCGAGCTCGAGCGGCACTCCGTGCGCAAGGGCTTCACGCTCTCCGTCGGCGGCGACGACCCGCGCATCAACGTCACGTTGCTCGAGTACCTCGCGCGCGACCACGGCATCGAGATCGCCGGGCTCGACCCGCTGCCCGAGGACGAGAGCGGCGTCGACGTGCGCCTCGTCATGCACGTCGTCCGCGAGGCCGTCGCCGAACGCGACCAGTTCGCGGTGAGCACCGAGGTCGCGCTCGACCTGTTCTCGTTCGCGAAGATCGTGCTCCACAAGGACCTCGCCGACCGTCGGCAGGACCTGCTCGCGAGTCCGGTCGTCCGTCACCTCGTCGAGACCTTCGACGAGCCCTGGGCCGACGACACGCCGTTCCCCGACCCCGCGCGCCTCGACCGCGAGCACCCCGCGACCGAGGTGTTCCTGCCGCTCTCGGCGGACTCGTCGCAGCTCGCGGCCGTCCTCGCCGCGGCGGACGGGAAGAGCTTCGTGCTCCACGGTCCCCCGGGCACGGGCAAGTCGCAGACGATCACGAACCTCGTCGCGCACCTCGTGGCGGTCGGCAAGCGCGTGCTGTTCGTCTCCGAGAAGATGGCGGCGCTCGAGGTCGTGCGCGCGCGACTCGAACAGGTCGGGCTCGGCGAGGCGTGCCTCGAGCTCCACTCGAACAAGGCGAAGAAGCGCGACGTGCTCGAGCAGTTGCGCGTCGCGCTCGAGGCCGTCGGCGAGGCCGACGACGGACGCTTCCGGAGCACGGCGGAGGAGATCGACCGCGTCCGGTCGGAGCTGAACGCGCTCGTCGCCGCGCTCCACACGCCGCGCGCGTCGGGCGAGTCGGTGCACGAGGTGCTCTCGCGCCTCGTGGCGCTCGAGGACCGCTCCGCCGTCACGCTGTCCTGGCCCGACGTCGCGCGCACCGACGCCGCGACGCTCGCACGAGCGCGCGAGGCCGTGCGCCGCGTGGTCGAGACGGCGGACCGCGTCGGTCCCGACCACCCGCTCCTCGCCGTGGGTCGCGAGCAGTACTCGCTCGCGTGGGAGCGCGACGCGCGCACCGCCGTGGCGACGTTCGAGGAGCGTGTCGACACCGCCGCCGCGGCCGGATCGCGCGCGCGCGAGCGTATGGGGCTGCCCGGCGGCGCCCTCCCGCGCGAGGCCTGGCGCGCATTCGCGCGACTCGTGGAGCAGCTCGCCGCGGCGCCGACCGGCGTTCCGCGCCACCTCGGCGTGTCGGCCGAGCTCGACGGCGCCGGCGCGCTCGCGCGCGAGGTCGCGCTGCGCGGGCGCGCGCTCGTCGCCGCGCGCGAGGCGCTCCATCGGCTCTGCACCGAACATCCCCGCGCACTCGGCCTCGACGCGATGGACGAGCTCGTGCGCAGGGCGCGGACCGCGTGGTTCCTGCCCGCGTTCCTCGCGAAGCGTCGCGTCGCGAAGGCGTTCCGCTCGATCGCGCGCGATCCCGGCTCCATGGACTTCGAGCGCGCCGTCCAGGCACTCGCGGCGGCGCGCGAGTTCGACGCGCGGGAGGCGTCGTTCGCGGCGCTCGACGCCGATGCGAGGTCGCGCTTCGACGCGGCGTTCCTCGGCGACGGAACGGACTTCGACGCGCTCGAGAGCATCGGCGCCTTCGCCGACGCGTTCCGCGACGGTGCGCGCGCCTTCGCGACGGAGAGCGCGATCGCGGAGGAGGACGTGCGCGGAGCGGCCTGGCGTGCGATCGAGTCGGGCTCGCTCGACGCGACCGTCGCGGACTTCCTGCCGGCCTTCGCCGCGTACGAGGCGGCGCGCGGCGACGTCGCGCGCACGCTCGAGCTGGAACCGCGCGGTTGGGACGTGCCCGAGGGCGACGACGCCTTCTCGGCGGACCGCCGACGCGCCGCGCGTTGGTCGGGAGCGTGGCGCGACCTGCCGGAGTGGTGCGTCTGGCGCCGCGCGCGCAGCGAGGCGGTCGCCGCCGGACTCGAGCCGCTCGTCGCCGCCGTCGAGGACGGCACCGTCGCGCCGGGCGAGACGGGCGACGCCTTCGAACGCGCGTACGCCGACGCCTGGTTCTACGCCGTGGCGTCGGAGGATCCGGTGGTCGCGGGCTTCGTCGGCAAGCAGCAGGACCTGCTCGTCGAACGGTTCCGCGCGCTCGACGAGCAGGTCCTCGGGCTCGTCCGCCGCGCCCTGCGAGCGCGCGTGCTCGGCGCACTCGGCGGCGGTCTCGCGCAACAGGAACGGTCGGGGCGCGCGGCGCCGAAGAGCTCCGAGCTCGGCGTCCTCCAACGCGAGCTGACGAAGAAGTCGCGCCACATGGCGCTGCGGCGGCTGTTCCGCGAGATACCGGGCGTGCTCGCGAAGCTCAAGCCGTGCATGCTCATGAGCCCGCTCTCGGTCGCGCAGTACCTCGAGCCGGACGGCGAGCCCTTCGACGCCGTCGTGTTCGACGAAGCGTCGCAGATCCCCGTGCAGGACGCGATCGGAGCCATCGCGCGCGGTCGCCAGGTCGTCGTCGTCGGCGACCCGAAGCAGCTCCCGCCGACGACGTTCTTCGAGCGCGGCGACAGCGAGGACGAACTCGGCGCCGTCGACGAACTGCTCGCGCTCGACCAGGAGAGCATCCTCGACGAGTGTCTCGCGTCGAGACTGCCGAGCCTGTACCTCGGCTGGCACTACCGCAGTCGGCACGAGAGCCTGATCGCGTTCAGCAACCGGCGCTACTACGACGACCGGCTCGTCACGTTCCCCGCGCGCGTCGACGAGGGACTGGGAGTCTCGCTCCGGTTCGTCGAGGGCGCGGTCTACGACCACGGCGGCTCGCGCACGAACCGAGCCGAGGCCGAAGCCGTCGTCGCCGAGGTCGAGCGGAGACTCTCCGATCCCGAGCTCGCGAAGCGCTCCATCGGCGTCGTCACGTTCAACCAGCCGCAGCAGATCCTGATCGAGGACCTGCTCGACGCCATGCGTCGCCGCCGGCCAGAGCTGGACGTGGCGTTCGGCGACACGGTGCTCGAGCCGGTGTTCGTCAAGAACCTCGAGAACGTCCAGGGCGACGAACGCGACGCGATCCTGTTCTCGATCGGCTACGGACCGGACGCGAAGGGGCGCGTGAACCTGAACTTCGGGCCGCTCAACCGCAGCGGCGGCGAGCGCCGCCTCAACGTCGCCATCACGCGCGCGCGACGCGAAGCGCTCGTGTTCACCTGCCTGCGGCCGGAGCACGTCGACCCCGGGCGCACGAAGGCCGAGGGCGCGCGCGACCTCAGGCTCTTCCTCGAGTACGCGGAGCGCGGCGCCAAGGCGTTCACCAGCGAGCACCCCCGCGAGTCCGGCCGCGCGCACAGCGCTCTGCTCGAGGGCGACGTCGCCGCGGCGCTCACCGCGCGGGGACACCGCGTCGAGCGCGACGTCGGCTGCTCGACCTACCGACTCGACGTCGCCGTGCTGCACCCCGACCGCCCCGGCGAGTACCTGCTCGGCGTGGAGTGCGACGGTGCGATGTACGCGAGCGCGAACACCGCGCGGGATCGCGACCGACTCCGCGCGTCCGTGCTCGAGGGACTCGGGTGGCGCGTGCACCGCGTGTGGGGGATCGAGTGGTGGCGCGACCGTGAACGCGAACTCGCGCGCCTCGAGGCGGCGATCGACGCAGCGCTGCGAGGTGACGAACCCGCGGCGCCGGCGAGCGCTGCGACGGCCGCCGAGTCCTCCGAGCCGAGCGGACCGGCCGACGGCTCGCTGCGTTCGGCGGCGAGCGCGCCCGCGGCGACCGGGCCGCTCGGCGGTGTCCGCTACACCCGCGCGAAGCTGCGCCGCGTCCGCCGCGCGCGCGAGGCGTTCTTCGAGGACCGTTCGCTGGAACTCGTCGTCGAGGCACTGCGCGAGGTGCTCGACGCCGAGGCGCCGGTCGCCTTCGACGTCGCCGCCCGCCGCATCGCCGACTCGTGGGGCATCGACCGGATCGCCGCGCGCGTGCGCGACGTCGTGCAGACCGCGGTGCGGCGCTCGGGCGCCGTCGTCGAGGACGACCACGGCGTCACCGTGCTGTGGCCGGCGGGCGCGTCGCCCTACGCCTTCGACGGCTTCCGTCCGCCGGTCGCGGAAGCGGACGTTCGCGAGATCGACGAACTGTCGACACGCGAACTCGCGAACGCGGCGCGCGCGCTGCTCGTCGCCTTCGGCGCGATGGAGCGCGCGGATCTCGTGCGCGAGGTCGCGCGCCTGTTCGGCTTCGCGCGGACGTCGGCCAGGATCGAGGAGCGCGTCGGGCTGGCCGTGGATCGGCTCGTGTCGGGCGGTGGCGCGACGCTCGACGGGACGATGGTGCGGCCGTGACGCGCGTCAGACCGCTTGGACGACGCCGAGCAGTCCGTACAGCTCGCGCTTGATGTCGGCGTACGCGTGGCTCGAGAGGTCGCGCGGATGTTCGAGCGGCACGTCGACGACACCGGCGACGCGACCGGGACGCGCGCTGAACACGACGATGCGTTCGGCGATCTGGATCGCTTCGTCGACGTCGTGCGTCACGAACAAGACGGTCGGCTTGCGCGTGTTCCAGATGCGGATGAGCTCGGCGCGCATCGTCAGGCGCGTCAGCGAGTCGAGCGCTCCGAACGGCTCGTCCATGTAGATGACGTCAGGCGACACGGCGAGGGCGCGCGCTACCTCGACGCGCTGCTTCATTCCTCCGGAAAGTTCCATCGGATAAGCCTTCTCGAACCCTGTGAGTCCGACCAGGTCGATCACGCCCTGCGCGATCTCGTGCTGCTCCGCCTTGGGGCGATGGCGCACGCCGAGCACGACGTTGTCCCACACGGACGCCCACGGGAAGATGCCGTACTCCTGGAACACGAACACGCGTCGAGCGTTCGGGCCGTCGACGAGCTGACCGTCGATGCGCACCGTGCCCGACGTCGGCTCCTCGAATCCGCCGGCGATGTTGAGCAAGGTCGACTTCCCGCAGCCGGACGGACCGAGCAGGCAGACGAACTCGCCCTCGGCGACGGAGAGATCGATGTCCTGCAGCACCTGCAGGACATCCTTCTTCTTGGGGAACGTCTTCGAGACACGCTCGAAGACGACCTTCGGCTCGCGTGCGCTCATCGCTGCACGTACCCCCAACGCACCTCGTCGAAGCGCTCGAGGCGTCGGATGAGGTAGTCGAGCACGATGCCGATCGCGCCGATCACGATCATCGTCGCGACGACGAGGTCGTAGCGACTGCCCGCGTTGCGCGCGTCGTTGATGAGGTAGCCGAGTCCGGAGTCCATGCCGACCATCTCCGCGGCGACGATGACGAGCCACGCGACGCCCAGGGCGATGCGCAGACTCGTGATGATCTGCGGGAGCGCGGCGGGCAGGACGACGCGGCGGAAGAGCTCCAGTCCCTGCACGCCGAAGTTGAGCGCCGAGCGCCGGTGCACCAGCGAGATGTTGCGGACCGCCGCCGTCGTGCCGACCGTCACGGGGAAGAACGTCGAGAGGAAGATCAGGAAGACACCGGCTCCGTCGCCGATGCCGAACCACAGGATCGCGATCGGGATCCACGCGATCGGCGAGATCGGTCGCAGCCCCTGGATGATCGGGTTGAGCGCCTCGAAGCTGCGCGTCGACCAGCCGAGGACGAGGCCGAGCGGGATCCCGATGCCGGCGGCGAGGAGGAAGCCGAAGGTGACGCGGAAGAGGCTGGCGACCACGTCTCCGAGGAGGCGTTGGCTCTCGAAGAGTTCGCCGAACGCCGCGGCCGTCTGCATCGGTGAGGGGAACACGCGCGTGCCGAGCGCGGCGCACGCCAGGTGCCACGCGAAGAGCGAGGCGAGGATCACCAGCGTCGGCATCACGAACGTGCGCACTCCGGAGCGGAGCCGCGAGACCAGCGGCAACGCGCCCAGCGAGAGGACGAGCAGGAGCGACGGCAGGACGAACTCGTTCACGGCGTCTCCTCGGGACGCGGCAGCTGCTGGAGGTCCCACGCCTTCTTCGTCGCGGCGAGCGCGAACGAGTCGTCCGCGTACTCCTCGAAGGCGACGCGGCGACTCAACACTCCGATCTCGAACGCGAGCTCCATGATCGAGTCGAACTCCTCGCGCAGCGGCGTGAGGTTCGTGTACTTCACGCGGTCGACGGGCTTGCTCAGCACGTACTTCAGGAGTTCGGGCTTCTGGAAGTAGTAGTTCTTGGCGGCGATCTCCGCCGCGTCCATCCGGTGCTCCTGCGACTCGTCGAGCCAGAGGCCCGACTTCGCGATGCCGTCGACGAGCTCCTGCACCAATTCGTGGTGCTCCTCGATCAGGTCGTCGCGCACGACGAGGACGCAGGAGATGAACTCCGGCCAGATGTCCTTCGTGTGGTAGAGCACGCGCCCGAAGCCGTCGACCTCGGCCTTCGCCGCGAAGGGCTCGCCGACGATGTACGCGTCGATCGAACCGGACTGCAGCGCCGTCGGGTGCTCCGGCGGCGGGAGTTCACGGATGTCGATGTCGTCCTCGCCGATGTTCCACTGCCGCATCAGGCGGTGGATGAGGACGTTCTGGTTCGCGTAGCGACTCGGGATCGCGATGGTCTTGCCGCGCAACCCGCCGAAGTCGGTGATGCCCGAGTCCTTGCCGACCACGATCGCCGTGCCGTCGCGGTGCCCGAGGTAGACCACCTTGATCGGGACGCCGTCGGCCACGAGCTGCATGGCCATCGGCGCGAGGATGAACACGCCGCCGACCTCCTTCGAGATCAGCGCCTCCTTGACCGTGGGCCAGTCCGTGAACTTGCGCGAACGGAAGAGGGTGCCCTGCTCGGAGTGTTCGGTCACCCAACTGGTGACCGGGCAGGTGAGGTGTCATGTGACCGGGAGGAAGCCGACGATCAGCTCCTCCCGCTCGCCGCTCACGAGGACCTTCGCCTCGTGGACGAGCCGGCTCCAGCCGACGTTGAGCTGGACGTGCAGCAGCGTGATGAGCAGCGTCCAGACGATCGTCCCGAACAGGACCTTGCGCTTCATGGCGATGGCGGGGTCCCTCGCGATCGAGGGAGAGCGGGGACCGGGCGACCCCGTGGGCGGGCCGCGCGCCCCGGTCGGTGTCGTGCGACGCCTCCCGAGCGTGACGCGGGAGCGTGCAGGCGGTCCGCGGGGCGGCCGAGGATTCTATCCGGCGGTGAAGTCGGCCGGGCCCGGGATCGAGCTCGCCACGGAGCGGGCGACCGCTTCCGCGATCGCCGACCGGGTCACGGCTCCTCGCCGTCGATCACGCGCTGGAGGCGCTTCAGGACCTCGCGTTCGATCTGACGCACGCGCTCGCGGGTGAGACCCACGATCTTGCCGATCTCCTTGAGGGTCTTCGGCTCGGCCCCTTCGTCGAGGCCGTAACGCAGCCGCAGGATCGTCGCCTCGCGCTCGTCGATGAGCCCCATGAGGTCGTCGATCCGCTCGAGCAGGTCGGTGTGCGTGATGACGTCGTCGGGGCTCTCCGTCCGCGGGTCCTCGACGACGTCCTGGTTCGCGGTCAGTGCGTCGAGCGAGACCTGCGGTCCCATGGTCGACGTCTCGATGGTCTGGCGGAGGACGGCCCAGGTCTCTTCGGGGATGCCGAGTTCCTGCGCGACCTCGGCGATGTTGGGCGTGCGGCCGAGGCGGTACGTGAGCTCGGCGGACGTGCTCCGCCACTTCGAGATCATCTCGCTCATGTAGCCGGGCACGCGGACCGACGGCACCGTGTTCGTCAGGGCGCGGCGGATGGCCTGCTTGATCCACCACGAGCCGTAGGTGGAAAAGCGACATCCTGCGTCGGGGTCGAACTTCTCCGCAGCTTTCATCAGGCCGATGTTGCCCTCGGCGATGAGGTCCTGGAGCGAGAGGCCGCGGTCCGAGTACATCTTCGCGATGGACACGACCAGGCGCAGGTTCGCGCGGATCATGCGTTCGCGGGCCTCGAGGTCGCCTTGCTGGATGCGGCGACCCAATTCCTGCTCCTGCTCGGCGGTGAGCAGCGGGACCTCGTTGATCTCCTGGAGGTAGGTCTCCAGACAGCGTTCGCTCGAAATGACGGCCTCCGGGGCTGGCGCGGGGAATGCGCTTGGACGGCGGCCCGTGCCTCGGACCGGCTCGGAGGGTCGTTCGGAACCTCGATCCGACGCTCTTGAGAGCAGCCCCTCGAATCGATCGGCGGACGGTGCGGAACGTGCGCCGGTGGGGCGCCCGCTTTCGCCCGTGCCTGTGTGGGGCGTGTGGACAGATGTGGACAACTCTGCCGGTCGAGGCTCGAAATCGGCCTCGGGATCCCCTGGCGCCCCTTCGGCGGGGTTGATGGGCGCCGGAGGGAGTGTTGATGACATGTGGGGAACGTGCGTCCGCCACGGGACGTGGACGGAGGCATCGGGGAGGTGGCGGTGTCGGCTAGACTGGCGACCACAACCGGGGCGAAGGGCTGTAGGTGGTCAACAAATGGCCCTTAACTTCCGCAGCGACTCCAGCTCAGGTTGCTCCCGCCGCCATGCCTGGTGACCAGCCCGCCGAGACGATTCTGCGCGAGGAGGCCTTCGCGGCGCTGCTCCTTCCCCGTGCGGCGCCCCTCCGGGGCGTGCTCGAGGCCGTTCTGACCGGCTCTTCGCCGACCCTCGGCAAGGCGGCAGCTGCCGATCTCCTCCGGGCATGTGAAGAGCTGGAGAGCTTCCTCGACGACCACGGAGCACGCTGGAATCGACGCTTTGCCCCCGTGACGGAGCTGGTGGCCGGGCTCCGCAGTTTGGCTGGCGCCTTCTTCCACCTGGCCCACGTCCAGCGTCGGTTGCCGAGCTACCGCCTGATTCCGGCCATCGACGACGATCGAAGGCAGCAGTGGGTGTCGGGTCTCGAACGCTCGATCACCTTCGTGCGCGGGGCGTGCCACCGCCTCGCTTCGACCTGTGCGGCCCACTTCGTGCGACTCGAGCAACAGGTCGCTGCGAGCGGATCGGGCACTGCCAAAGGGACCGTCACTCCGATTTCCATAGGTGGCGCGGCCGCGATCCTCGTTGCCGATGGATCCCCCAAGCTGCCTCGGACACTGCTCCACGACGAGCCCCACGACGAGGAGCAAAAGATCGCCAGGGTGGCCACGGACTACGTCGAACTCTGTGAGGAGGTTCGGCCGCTGATCCAGGCTGGCCGGACGGACCACCCCGCGGGCCCATGGGTCCGGGCCTCCTTCAGCGAGGCTCGAGCGCGCACCCTGGCCGCCCGCGTCCACAACCTCCAGTCGGCCTACGACACCTACGTCGGGAACACGATTCTCGAGTCGCGCGACCCGAGGCTCGCCCAACTCCGAGGTCACAGCTCCCTCGCGCTCCACCTCTTTCAGGCGGGCGTCCACCTCGTCCACTTCCGGGAGCGCTACGAAGCGGAGGACCGCGCGACCCACCTCGAGGAGGTTCTCACCTCCCTCGTAGACCCCGACGAGCTCCACGGTGTGGTCCGCGACGACCTGGTCCTCGTCGCGTGCGACATCGTGCTCGCTGGGGAGGACGTCGCTCGTGCCCTGGTTCCCAGCTACACGCGGGTACGAGAACGGCGGATCGTGCTCGACCCGGAGACCCCCCTCCACGCGCGGCCCGCGGCCCTCGTCGTGGCCATCGTCAACCACCACGGCACGCCGGTCGAACTCGAGATCGAGGGCGCGATCTGCAATGCGGCCTCGATCCTCGAGATCCTCATGGCCGTCGGCTCGCACCCCGGTGCCTCCCACGTCCTCTTCCGCGGCGACGAGCGGCCGCTGGCGGACATCGAGCGCCTCTTCGCCGCGCGTCTCGGAGAAGAAGGGCTCGAGAGCCTTCCACCGGAGCTGGCGTACCTCCGGTCCTGACCGTCGTCCGAGTCGGCGTCGACCACCGTGCCGGCGAGGGAGGGGGGAGAACTCGAGGGGGACGAACCTCTTCGCCAGACGCCGTTCGGACGGAGGGCGTTCCGGAGTCTCTGCGTCAGGCTGCCGCCGGAGATGTTCCACGTGGAACACTCACGGCGAGGACGAAGCCCGCGGCAACGATCCACCAACCTTCGACCCCACTCGACCGTGGGTCGGTAAGGGCCTGGACGGCAGCGCCCACGCGTCCTGTCGACCCGAGCAGGGCGGGGATCACCCAACAGATGGCGAGGAATGCCGGGGCGCTCCAAGCGCTCGCCCCGATCGCACGCAGCACGACTCCGCCAAGAAGCGCGACGTGGATCGGAGTTCGGACCGCAGCCACCAGGTGGGCGGCCGGGAGGCCGACGGCACCGAGAATCGGGAGGCTTCCTCCCACGCCGGCGGCGACGAGGAGGGTCACTAGTCGGGCCCGGAGTTGCCGCGATCCGCCGAGCGTTCCGTCGAATCCCTGGGAGCGCCCGAGCCACCAGATTCCCTGGGCGACGCCGGTAACCGAGCCCAGCCAGGTGAGGTCCATCAACCATCCCCCGACCTGCGAGGCCTCCGGCGGAGCGAGTCCTGCACCGATGGCCAGGGCGAGGGTCGGGTGGGAGACGAGAAGAAGGACGGCGACCGCCCAGGCGGATGGCTGTCGGAGGGTCGTTCGGGCCCAGGCTTCGGGCAGAGCCAGGAGGAGCACCACGTTCCCGACTCTAGCTGCCGGGGCCCCGCGACGTCTCGACCGTGGGGCGGGGGGCTGCACCGGCTCCCGCCCATGGTCGGGGCACGGCGCGGCTCGCTACCCTGAATGTTCCACGTGGAACACTCGTCCACCGGTCTGTGCAGCAAGGAGCCTCTGTGGAACGTCGACTTGGTCGTGGTCTGGGATCCCTCCTCGGACGCCCCCAATCCCCTTCCGCCTCGGGAGCGGCTTTGGAGCCCGCGACATCCGACGCGTCACGAGGTACCGGCGAGTCGGGGCCGATTCCGGCCGAGATCGCTCTCGACGAGATACGCCCCAACCCATTCCAGCCCCGATCGGTGTTCGATCCCGAGGGTCTGCAGGAGCTCCGCGCGAGCATCCAGAACCACGGGGTGCTGCAACCGATCGTGCTGCGCCGGTCGGGTGACGGGTACGAGATCGTCTCGGGAGAGCGGCGCTGGCGTGCCTCGCGGATGGCCGGTCTCGCTGCCATTCCCGCGGTGGTCCGAGATGCCGTCTCGGACGATCAGATGCTCGAGTTGGCGCTGGTGGAGAATCTCCAGCGCCGCGACCTGGATCCCATGGAGCGGGCTCGGGGCTACCGCTCGCTCCAGGAGCGGCTCGGCCTGACCCAGGACGAGGTCGCGCGTCGTGTGGGACTCCAGCGTGCGACCGTCGCCAACCACGTCCGCCTGCTCGAACTCGAGGAACCGATCCAGGCCCTTCTCGCGGCCGGCCGCCTCTCGATGGGGCACGCTCGAGCGCTCCTCGGCGAACCGGAGAGCGCTCGCCGGATCGAGATCGCGCGCGCGATCGAGCGGGAGGGTCTGTCCGTCCGTGAAGTCGAGCGCCTCGTGCGCGACGGTCGCGAGGCCACGTCGCCGGTCGAGCTCACCCCCGCGAGTGCTCCCGGTGGAGGATCGAAGGCGACGCAGGGCGAAGGCGACGACGATCCGCCTCGAGCGAGCGAGCCCTGGGCTCGCGGGCTCGAAGAACGCCTCAAGCAAGCCCTCGGCACCCGAGTCGAGATCCGCAATCGCACCGACGCCCAGGGGGCGATCAGCGGCCAGGTCGTTCTCAACTACTACGACCGTCGCCAGCTCGAGGCGCTCTGTGAACGGCTCGCGCCGTCGCGCGCGCTGTAGCAACGACGGCCAGAAGAAGGGCGCTTGGGTCCAATTTGAGATCCATTTGATCGCCCATAGAGGCGCGCCGCCCACGGGGCTCGCGCCGGCGGGCGGTCGGTGCCGGAGCTCCGACGGCGCCTAGGAAGTTGCATTGCGCCGTGCCGAACCGTGTGCCCTCACGGAGAGGCCCGACGTCGTGGCACGGCGCAATGCAACTTCCTAGGCCTGGCGCCTCGCTCCCGCCGATGGCCTCCCATCCACGCGCGAGGGCCCGGGTGCGACAGATGTCGCACCCGGGCCCTCGCTCTCTGCGTCGCGTGCGCGGACGGCCTCCGACCCCTCGGATTGCGCCGCGCCCGAGGCGTCAGTCGATCTTCTCGGCCTTCGTCACCGTCACGGGATCCGCGGGGCGTTCGGCGGACTCCGCCGAACTCGGCGCCGAACCGATGGCGCGGACGACGTCCATGCCCTCGACGACCTTGCCGTAGACCGTGTGCTGCCCGTCCAGGTGGTGGGCCGCGCCAAGCGTGATGTAGAACTGACACCCGCTGCTCTCGGTGTCCTGCCCCATCTTCGCGGCCGCGAGATAGCCCTCGAAGTGCGCCAATCGGCTGGTCTCGCGCGGGATCTTGTAGCCGACGTCCCCCTGGCCCCAGGTCGACGGGTCTCCCGAGACGGAGTTCGGGTCGCCGCCCTGGATCATGAAGCCGTCGATCACGCGGTGGAACTTGGTGCCGTCGTAGGTCCCCTTCTCCACCAGCTCGAGGAAGTTCGCCACGTGCTTCGGGGCGTACTCGGGGTAGAGGGCGACGACGATGTCGCCCTTCGTCGTGGAGAGCCGGACCCGCGGCGCGTCGGCAGCCGGAGGCGGGTTGTCGAAGAGGTCGGGATGGTCGGTCTCGAGCTTCTTCATGCCCTCGATCCGAGCCCGGAGGTGGGCGACCGGGCTCGCGAGCGAACCGTCCATCTCGACGCGGTCCGCGACGACGGGGTGCGTGGGGTGCTCGCGTTCGAGCTGGCCCAGCACGGAGAGCGCCTCGTCGTGGGAGCCCTTGCCCTCGAGCTCGACCGCCGCGGCGAGCAGAGCCCAGGCGGCGGTCGGCTTCGCGGGATCGGCGGCGGCCGCGCGGAGCTCCGCGGCGTCGACGTTGAACTGCGGAGTCAGCCCGTTGAAGCCGACCATCGCCATGAACTCCTGCCAGTCGGCGGTGACGCGGCCCTTCGACTCCTGGTCGAAGTAGCGCAGCCCGACGATGGCGCACGCGACGACGACGAAGAGAGCGACGCCGTGCTTCCAGTAGGAGTGGACGAATTTCTCGAAGCCGGTGGCTTCGGCCAAGGGCGCGACGGTGACCTCGGTCGCCGCGGCGTGACGTTTCTGCGCCATGGAACGGGTTGGGGTGCCGACCCTTCGGGTCGAGCGGGAGGCGTGCGAACCGGCCCCTGAGCGGGGTCTCGGCGCACCAGAGCCCGACCAGTATCCACAGGTCCCGCGAGGACTCAAGCCCGCGGGCTCGGGACCACCTTCCCCGCCGCAACCTCGCGGCCGACGGCGCCAATCCACGTCGCCCCCTGACGTACGATGTCGACCCCACGCGCCCGACCGGGCCGCGGTGGAACACGCGGATCGAGGCACGAGCCCCTCCCGGAGGGGTCGCGGATCCAGGCGACCGCCCGTCCGCTCAACGACCGATCGACATGAAGAAGACCGACCTCCACACGCGTCCTCGCACCTCGCTCGTCGCGGGGCTGGCCGCCGCCGCCGGCGCCGCCCTGCTGATCGGATCGTCGGCGCTCGGGGCGCAGAACCCGGTCGCGAACGGATCCGCAGCGACGATCCCTGCTCCCGAAGCGTCGTCGGTCGCACCGGACCAGGACGACAAGGAGAAGGAGAAGCAGCGCGAGGACGAGTTCGACCGCCTCTACAAGGACGCCCGGGGCGACTCGGCGAAGCTCTGGGAGCTCTACGACTGGTGCGAGGCCTACGGGATGCAGAAGAAGCACTCCCGGGTGCTGAACGCGATCCTCAAGGCCGACGAGAACGACCGCCGCGCCCACGAGCTCCTCGGGCACGAGTTCTACGACGGCAAGTGGTGGGACGACCTCAAGAAGCTCGAGAAGTACCGCCTCAAGAAGGAGGAGGCGGACGCCAAGGAGAAGGGCTGGGTCAAGTACAAGGGCCGCTGGGTCGACCCGAAGGACATCCCCTACCTCGAACGCGGACTCGTCAAGGACGAGGACGGCAACTGGGTCGACAAGGAAGCCCTCGAGAAGGAGGCCGCCGGCTGGGTCAAGCAGGACCTCGAGTGGATCTCCCCCGAGGAGAAGGCGAACGTCGACAAGGGCCTGTGGAAGTGCGGGAACAGCTGGCTCTCGCTCGACGACGCCAACACGTACCACTCCGAACTCGGCCGTGAGTGGCGCATCCCGATCGGCGACTTCGCGATCCGGAGCACGCTCCCGCGCGCGACCGTCCTCGAGATCGGCAAGGACCTCCAGCGCGCGGAGCGCGACGTGGAGCGCTTCTTCGGGCGGTCGCCCGCCGGTTTCCACCTGCTGATCGTGAGCTCGACCGACCAGTACAACGGCTTCGCCGCGAGCGCCGACTCGACCGGTGCGAGCGGGATCCGCGGGGCCTTCTTCGCGGACCTCCTCGTCGACGGACGGTCGGGCCAGTTCGACGGGCTCGGAACGGCTCTGTGGGACCTCGGGGACGAGAACGGGCCGAAATTCGGCCGCCACTTCGCGCGCTACGCCTTCGGGATCAGCGCCGTCGAGGCGCTCGACTCGAGTCCGGACGCGCGCGACGCCATCGCCCAGCAGCGCGGCATCGACGAGCGCCTGCTCGGCAAGTACTACGCCGAGAAGATGCTCCCGCCGGTCCTGCGGTTCGGCTTCGCGTCCTACTGCGACCGCTACTTCGTCGACTCGACCGCGGGCGCGGGCGGCGACGCGCACTGGGCCCGGAAGTGGTCGGTCCAGAACATCATGTCGAAGGGCGGCCTCGACCCCCTGGCGCGGGTCCTCACCTACGGATTCGAGGGGGCGACCGACCAGGCCTCCGCGGACGCCGCGGGTCAGCTCCTGAACCAGGCCGGACTCGTCGTGTCCTTCGTCCTCGACGGCAAGTGCGAGGACGTGGACAAGGCGCACGCCGCGTTCAAGGAAGCGTTCGCCTCGGGCGACGCCGACGCGATCCAGAAGGCGTCGAAGGGACTGCTCGACGCGATCCGGAAGAACGAGACGGCCTACCGGCGCTGGGCCGAGAGCTGATCGCGCCAGCGCGCGCGGTCGCTCCCCACAGCATCGCTCTCCACAGCATCGCTCTCCACAACGCAGCGGGCCGGCCACCGAGTGGTGTGCCGGCCCGCTCGCGTTCGCGCGCACCGCCCGGAGCGGGCGGCGCGACGCGCGGGATCACCAGCGCTCGTCGCCGTAGCCGCCGCGATCGCCACCGCGATCACGTCCGCCACGACCACCGCCGCCGCCGCCACCGCCGTAGCCGCCGCGACCACCGCCGCCGCCACCGCCGTAGCCGCCGCGACCACCGCCACCGCCGCCACCGTAGCCGCCGCGACCACCGCCGCCTCCGCCGCCGCCGAAGCTGCGACCACCACCGCCACCGCCGCCGCCCGGACGGGGCGCGCGCTCGGTCGCTTCGTTCACACGGATCTGACGACCGTCGATGGTGGCGCCGTCGAGGGCTTCCATCGCCGCGATCGCTTCGTCGTCGTTCGCGAACTCGACGAAGCCGAAGCCTCGCGAGCGTCCGGTCTCACGGTCGGTGAGGACCACCGCGTCGGTGACGGTACGTCCGTCCTGTTCGAACGCCGCGGTGAGGTCTTCGGTCGTGGTGTTCCACGACAGGTTTCCGACGAACAATTTCTTGGCCATTTCTTCTCTTCGTGGCCCTCGCAGGAGGGCCGTGTTTCGCGATCTCTTCGATCGGTACTGGGGACTCTTGACTACCGATCGAGGGAGACAACACGGCTCTCACGCGGCAGACGAAGGGCAGGAGCGTAGCGCCGACCCGCCCGGAAGGCATCAGGGATCATCGGATCCGAGAGGCGGGAACGCGACGGCACGGGCGGGACCGGGCCGGCGCCCACCCGGCCACCGGGGGCGTCGGCCGGCCGGGCCGCACGGGTACGATCGAGCGCTTCCGAACGGGACCCCGTGACCGACCTGGAGCCCACGCCCCCCCGGCCGACCTTCCGCAAGCGTGTCCGGAAAGTCGCCCGGCGCTTCGCCATCGCCACGGCGCGCTGGATCGGCCCGCCCTTCGTCTGGGCCCTGCACCGGACGTGGCGGTTCGAGGTGCGCGGCGCCGAACACCTCGCGGCCTGCGACGCCGGCGGGGGAGCGCTGCTCCTGCTCTGGCACGGTCGGATGCTCGTCGGGATGACCTACCACGCGAACCGCGGCTACTCCGTGCTCGTCTCGCACGCGAAGGACGGCGAGATCATGCACCGCCTGCTGCGGGCGGTGGGCTACGGGACCATCCGCGGGTCGACGAGCCGGGGAGCGCCGCGTGCGCTGCGCGAGATGATCCGCGAGCTGCGGGAGGGTCGCTTCGTCGTCGTGACGCCCGACGGTCCGCGCGGTCCGCGGCACTCGATCACGGAGGGGCTCGCGTACATGTCGAAGGCGACGGGTCTCCCGCTCCTGCCGATCGGGCTCGCCGCGGATCGCGCGTGGCAGGTCTCGAGCTGGGACGCCTTCGCGATCCCGAAGCCGTTCGCGCGCATCGCGATCCTCTACGGCGAACCGATAGCGATCGACCGACGCGCGGACGACGCGGAGATGGAGCGCTTCACGATCGACGTGCGCGAGCGCATGCTCGCCCTCGAGGAGGAGGCGCAGGAAGCGGCCGATCGTCGCGACGACGGAGGCGGCGGGACGTGAGTCGCACGCTCGCCTCGCAATCGTTCGAGCTCGAGGTCGGCGCGCCGTCGCGCCGCTTGCGCGGACGCGTCGTGGGCGCCGCGCCCGAGTCGCGTCCGTCGCACCCCGTCGTGGTGCTCGTCCACGGCTACCTGGCGTCGATGGACTGGGGCTTCTTCCCGGCGATCGCCCGGGTCCTGGTCGAGCGCGGAATCGCGACCGTCGCCTTCGACCTCACGGGCGGCGGCGTGAGCGGCGCGCGACCCGGCGAGCTCGACGACGAACTCGGCTTCTCGCGCAACACCTACGCCCAGGAGCTCGAGGACCTCGCCGCGATCACGGAGTTCGTGCGCTCCGGCGCCGTGCTCGGGGTCGATCCGCGCCGCGCCGGGATCCTCGGCCACAGTCGCGGCGCGGCGATGGCGCTGGTGCACGCCGCGGAATCGGGTGCGTACCGCGCGCTGTGCAGCTGGTCCGGCGGGTCCCGGGTCGCGCGCTACGAGCCGCACCGGCTCGAGGAGTGGCAGCGCGACGGCTCCCTGCGCGTCCCCCTCGGCGACGGACGCACGTGGCGCCTCGAACGCGACCTCTACCGCGACTTCGAACGGAACCGCACGCGCTACGACCTCGTGCGCGCCGGGGCGCGCTTCGCCGGAGCGTGGCGCTTCGTCCACGGCGAGCGCGATCGCGCCGTCCCCGAGGCGGAGGTGCGCGCCTTCGTGGAGCAGCTCGAGCGCGCGGGGCGCGAACGTCCCGAGCTCGCGGTCGTGCCCGCCGCGGGCCACAACTTCGGCGGCGCCGGTCGGGTCGAGCGGGTCGGACGACCGCTGCGCGAGGCGCTCGACGCGACGGCCTCGTTCTTCGAGCGCGAACTCGTCGCGAAGGAGCGCTGAAGGATGGCGGTCGACGTCGAGACGGTGCGGGCGACGGCGCTCGCGTTCCCCGGTGCGAGCGAGCGCGACCACCACGGGTTCCCGTCGTTCCGTCTCGGGAACGCGGTGTTCGCGACGTTGCCGCCGACCGGCGCACTCAACGTGATGCTCGACGAGGGCGCGGCGCGGCGAGCGGTGCACGACGAGCCCGACGCCTGCACGGAACTCCACTGGGGGAAGCGGCTCGTCGGGGTCGGCGTCCGCCTCGACGCGGCGAACGAGGAGCTGGTCGAACAGCTGCTCTCGCAGGCCTTCGAGCGGGTGCGCGCGAAGCGGCGGCGCTGAGGCGTTCGCGCGCCCGCCGCGCACCGGACGCGGACGACGTCATCCATCGAGCCGCAGCACCCACTCCTCGACCTCCTCGCCGCGTCCGTGCGCGAAGGCCCGGTCCTCGCCGCAGCGCCGAAAGCCGCAGTGCTCGGCGACGCGCAGCGAGCCCGCGTTGTCCTTGGCGATGCGCGCGAAGATCGGGCGGTCCGGCACCTCCGCGAGCAGGAGCGCCAGCGCGCGGCGACCGATGCCGCGTCCCCACTGCTCCGGATCGATCCAGTAGCTGACGTGGAGTTCGTCCTCCATCACGAACGACACGACGTTGCCGGCGAGTCGCCCGTCCACGAGCACGGCGCGAGCGACTCCGGAGTTCTGCGCGAGGATCCAGTCCCAGTGGCGGTCGAAGCCTGCCCGCTCCAGCGTGTCCTCGCGCGTGAAGGCGCACATGCGGCGCGCTCCGGGGTCGATCTGGTGCTCGAAGAGGGTCGCGAAGTCCTCGCGGCGCACGGGTCGGAGCGTGACCTCGCCCACCGTCGTCACTCGACGCTCCCGCCCGGCGCGAACAACCGGATCGGCGTACCGGGAGGGTTCAGGGTGACGAGGCGCTCGAAGCGCAGGCCGAGCTTCTCGAGCAGTCGCGCGGAGCGTTCGTTGTCGAGCGCGGTGACCGCGAGGACCCGTTCGAGGCCGAGGCGAGAGCGCGCGTCGTCGAGTACCGCGCGCGCCGCCTCGAACGCGTAACCGCGACCCTGGTACGTCTCGAGGAACGCGAACCCGATGTCCGGTGCGTCGAGCCCCGGTCGTCGGATCAGTCCGCACATGCCGATCGGCTCGCCGCTCGACCGCAGTGAGACCTTCGAGAGGCCGAAGCCGTTCTGCGCGTAGCTCGCGAAGGGACTGCGGTCGAGGTACGCGCACGCGCCCGCGTCGTCGCGCACGCCGAAGTCGCCGATGTGGCGCAGGTAGGCCGGTTCGTTGAGCAGCCGGACGAGGAACGGCGCGTCGTCGTACGTGAAGCGCTCGACGCGCAGACGCTCCGTCTCGATCGCGTCGTCCGAGATCACTTGGCGACGCGCTCCTCGCTCACCGAGATCGCGAGACCGTCGGGATCGGCGTAGGTCGCGAGCTTGGTCCCGTGCAGCAGTCGCGGCGGCTCGATGCAGCGCACGCCCGCCGCGGTCATGCGCTCGTGGAACGCGTCGATGTCGGACACCGACAGGCCGGGTCGACAGCGGCCCGCGGGCGAGGTCCGCGCGTCCACGCCGCCGCTCGTCCCGTCGGAGGCGTGCAGCGCGAGCGTCGCGCCGTCCGTCGCGAACTCCGTCCACTCCGGCGACTCGAAGCGCAGCGGGAGCCCGAGCGTGTCGCGGTAGAACGCGACGGAGCGATCCATGTCGCTGACGAAGACGATGGCGTAGGAGATCCTCACGGGCGTTCCTCGTTCTTCTCGGCCCTGGCGCGCGCCGGGTCGGTTCGGCGCGCGCCGTAGAGCATGTCCCATCGCGCGGGATCGCGCATCGTGCTGCGCGGCAGGAGCACGAGCCGGACGAGTAGCGGGACGAGCCCCTTGGCGCCGTGCGTGCGCATCTTGCGACCCGAGGTGAGGACGTGCTCGCGCAGGACGACGAAGCGGCCGCGCTTCGCGAGCATCCGGCCGAGCAGCGCCTCCTCGCCGCCGGCGAGGCCCTCGTCGTAGCCGCCGACCGCCTCGAAGGCCGGGCGCGAGGCGAAGGTGAAGCAACCGCTCGCGAACTTCATGA
The DNA here is from genome assembly GCA_041398665.1 of Planctomycetota bacterium. GTDB lineage: Bacteria > Planctomycetota > UBA1135 > UBA1135 > Rohdeia. Next base: position 21,328 of record JAWKUH010000008.1, read on the forward strand.
CGCGGTAGACGGGCACGGCGATCGTCTCGAGCGCGACGCCCCACAGGGGGATCGGTCGGTCGAAGCGCATGCGCGCGCCGCCGCCGACGGCGCCCTCCGCCATGGCGCGCGCCGCGGCGACGAGCGTCGCGTCGGGGACCTGCGTGTCGGCGTCGACGAAGACGAGGAAGCGCCCCTGTGCCGCGCGTGCGCCGGCGTTGCGGACCGCGGAGACGCGCCGCAGCTCGACGGGAACGACGCGGGCGCCGTGTCGCGCGGCGATCGCGGCCGTCCCGTCGCTCGAGGAGTCGTCGACGACGACCACCTCGCTCCCCATGCCGAGCTCGCGCTCGACCGCCGCGCACGCCGCGAAGAGTCGCGCGAGCGTCGCACCGATCACCGCGGCCTCGTCGTGAGCCGGGACGACGACGGAGAGCTCGACCTTCATGGGTGCGGGCGCGCGCGTTCGGAGTCCGTCACTCCGCGGCGCGCTTCGCCGCCGCCATCCTGCCGAGGTCGCGCCACACGACGGCGAGGAAGACGAGCACGCCGGCGAGGTTCGCGTAGTAGAAGGGCTGGTCCGGGACGACGCCGCTCAGACCGGCCATCAGGACGACGACGCAGCCGAACAGGGACGCGCCCTCGAAGAGCGCCCAGCGGAGGATCTGGGCGGTGGCCGCGCGCGCTTCCGGCGCGCCGGCGCTCGACGCGCGCCCCTTCGCGGCGACGGACGCGACGCCCGCGCAGGACACGAGCACGGCGCCCGCGACGATCGTCAGCGTGCGCACCATCGCGACGTCACTCTCGTCGGGAGGCGTCGAGTCACCGGGCCCGCCGATCAGGGGCAGCGCGACGGCGACGCCCGCGAACATGAGTGCGCCGATCGCCAGCGCGCCGCCGATGATCGCGAGGTTCTTGGGTTCGGGGGACTCGGACATCGTCTCCATGGCGGGCTCCAGCGCATCACTTCGGACCACTCGTGCGCCCAGGGCGCGCGCGACGGCTTCGATCTTCGCGATCGCTCCTTCGCCGGATGCGTTGACCAGGAGGTCGCCGTTCGCGGGAAAGAAGCTAGCCGACCCCCTTCCCGACCGCTCGTCCCTGAAAGTTGCGACGTCGAGGCCCTCAATGTCACCGACGTCCTGGTGCACGACGCCGAACGTCTCGAGCTCGGGGTCGTTCGCGACGCACCGGAGCCATTCCTCGGGCTCGATCGCGCGACCCTCGAGCGATGGAAACGTCGGCCGACGGGTGATGAAGAAGAGCACGTCCTGACGGGACGCGGGCGGACGCTCGGACGTCGCGAGTCCCGCGAGGTCCGTCGGGACCTCGTTCCCGTGGCCGCGCAGGATCGATCCAAGGTCGTCGTCGATGTCGTCGACGACGTCCGTCCGTGCACCACGTGAGAGGAGCATGCGCACGTTGTCCCAGCGACAGATGCGCGCTGCGTCCATCACCGGGGACGAGTCGAACTCGTTGACGACGTCGACGTCGAAGCCGAGGTCGACGAGTCGCCCCAGGACGTCCGGCGCTCCCTCGATCGCGTACCAGTGCAGCATCGTCTCGCCGAGCGACGTCCGAGAGGAGCGACAACGCGCGACGAGCTCCTCGGGCGGTCGATCACCGCGCTCGAGGAGCTCGTACAGTTCGATCCAGCCGGGCTGGTGCACGTCGCGTCCGCTCAGACCGTCAGCTCCTCGCGCACGTCCTCGACGGTGTGCGTGAGGAAGTCGACGAGGTCCATCTTCGTGATGAGGCCGAGCAGCTCGCGGTTCGTGCCGATGACGAGGGCGGCGAGGTCGCGGCTGAACAGTTCGCGCAGGTCGCCGGCGTCCGCGTGGTGGTCGATGGTGAGCACGTTTCGGAACATGACCTCGGCGACGGCGCTCTGGAGGCTCGCGCGGCCCTCGACGAGCTTGCCGAGGAGGTCGGACTCCGTGACGATGCCGACGAGCTGTCCGCCGTCGACGACCGGGAGCTGGCTGATGCCGCGGCTCTTCATGAGCATCACGGCGTCGGCGAGGCTCTGCGAGGAGTGCGTCGTGACGAGGTCGCGGCGCGGGAGGCGCTTCAGCACGTCGCCGACCGACGCGGTCTCCCACGTGCTCTCGGCGAAACCGTTCTCGCGCATCCACGCGTCGTCCATGAACTTCGTCATGTAGTTGCGCACGCTGTCCGGGAGGATCGTGACGATGCGCTTGTCGGGGCCGAAGTCCTTCGCGGCCTTCAAGGCACCCCACACCGCAGAACCGCTCGAACCGCCGCACAGGAGGCCCTCCTGGCGGATCAGGCGGCGCGCCATGAGGAACGAGTCGTGGTCGTTCGACTTGTACCAGTGGTCGACGAGGCTGCGGTCGAGCACGTCGGGGATGAAGTCGTAGCCGATGCCCTCGACCTTGTAGCTGCCGATCGGACCGGGACCGGCGAGGATCGAGCCCTCGGGGTCGACGCCGACGATCTTCACGTCGGGCAGCTTCTCCTTGAGCCTCTTCGCGGTGCCCGCGATCGTGCCGCCCGTGCCGGCGGTTGCGACGAAGATGTCGACCTTGCCGTCGGTCTGGTCGAGGATCTCCTCCGCGGTGCCGAGCTCGTGTGCGCGCGGGTTGTCGGGGTTCGCGTACTGGTCGAGGATGTGCGCGTGCGGAAGGATGTCGCGCAATTGGTTCGCGACGCCGATGTGGCTCTCCGGGGCGTCCCACGCCGCTTCGGTGGGCGTGCGGATGATCTCCGCGCCGAGCGCCTCGAGCACGATCTGCTTCTCGCGGCTCATCTTCTGCGGCATCGTGATGATCATCCGGTAGCCGCGGACGGCGGCGGCGATCGCCATGCCGATGCCGGTGTTGCCGGAGGTCGGTTCGATGAGCGTGTCGCCGGGACGGATGCGGCCGCTCTTCTCGGCCTCGAGGACCATGCGCGCGCCGATGCGGTCCTTGACCGACCCGCCGGGGTTCATGAACTCGCACTTCGCGAGGATCTCGCAGCCGCTGTTGCGTGCGACGCGGTTGAGGCGGACGAGGGGCGTGTTGCCGACGGCGTCGAGGATCGAGTCGAGGATCTTGGCCACGTGGCTCTCCAACGGTTCTGCGCGGGCCGCCCGGAGCGGCGGCTTCGTTCGCGACGATCGTAGCGGTCCGCCGCGCGTCGCGACCACGTCCGCCCGGTACTCTGTCGCGCGTGAGCCAGCGGACGTTGGTCGTGAAGCTCGGCGCTCGCGCCGCGACCGAGCTCGAGAAGCGCCTCGAGGGCGAGGCCTTCGAGTGGCGCCGTCCGCCCCACAGCCGCTTCCAGGTGCGCGGTCCGGGCGTGACGGCGACGCTCTACACGTCGGGCAAGCTCGTCGTGCAGGGCGCCGAGGCGGAGGGCTTCGCGCTGCGCTACCTCGAGCCCGGTGCCGTTCCGCCTGCGGCGTCGCCGGTCGCCGCCTCGCCGCTCTCGGCGTCGCCGGCGTCCGACGACTACGCCGATGTGCCCACGGTCGGCTCCGACGAAGCGGGCAAGGGCGACTTCTTCGGCCCGCTCGTGGTGTGCGCGGTGCGCCTCCTGCCGGAGGACGCGCGCGCGCTCGCGGCCGCGGGCGTCGTCGACGGCAAGCGGCTCTCCGACGCGCGCGTGCTCGAACTCGGCGCCGCGCTCCAGTCGCGCTACGACCTCGTCATCGAGCGCCTCGACCCCGAGGACTACAACCGCGAGTACGCGCGGTACGGCAACCTCAACACGCTGCTCGCCGAGCTGCACGCCCGGGCGCTCCGGCCGCTCCTGCGCGACGGCGATGTCGCGATCGTGGATCAGTTCGGGAACGAGCGCCTCGTGCGCGAGGCGCTGGGCGACGCACCGGGCCGACTCGTCCAACGGCCGCGCGCCGAGGAGATCACGGCCGTCGCCGCCGCCAGCGTGGTCGCGCGGCAGGAGTTCCTCGAGGGCCTGCGGGCCCTGTCCGAGCGCTTCGCCGTCGACCTCGCGAAGGGCGCGGGAACGCCCGTCGACGCCGCCGCGCGGAAGTTCGTCGCGCTGCACGGACGCGACGCCCTGGGGAGCGTCGCGAAGCTGCACTTCAAGAACGCCGCGAAGCTCGCCGCGCGGCGGTGAAGCGCGTCGCGCGCTGACGCCACGATGGTCGCGATCGCCCAGTTCGTCGTCGCGCTGCTGCTCAGCGCCGCCGCGGAGACGGGTCTGCGCGTCGAGCTGCTCCGCCCTGGACCGCGCCGCTCTGGCCGTTCCTCGCCTACCTGCTCGTGCCGCTCGCGCGGCGCGGGGGTTCCTGTCGAAGCAGGTCGGCCGTCTCGTGACGGTCTGGCCGGCGGCCTCGCAGGGGCTCGCGGTCTCGCTGTCGGGTTGGTTGTCGGCCTGCGCGACCGAGCCCGACCGTTCCGTCTTCGACTGGCCCGGACCGTCTGCGCTCGCGGCGTTCCTGCCGTTCGTGCTCGGGCTCCTCGCGACGGGCGACGCCGTGACGCGCGGCGTGTACCCCGTGCGCGAGCGCGTGCACGGCGCGCTGCTGCACCTCCGCACGCTCACGATCGTGTTCGTGCCGCTCGCCGCGTACGTGCTCCTCGTCACGCCGATGCGCCGCTCGGCGGATCTGCGCGCGGTCTTCGAGGAGGTGCGTTCGGTCGAGCGCCTGTGGCTCGTCGCCGTGGTCCTCGTGCTCGGCGCGTCGCTCCCCTTCGCGGTTCGGATCGGACTCGGCCTGCAGCGGATCGGCGCGGGGCCGCTGCGGACGCTGCACGACCTCGTCGCCCGCCGACTCGGCGTGCGCAGCCTCGGGCTCTTCCTGTGGCGCACGCGCGGGCACGAGATCAACGCCGCCGTCGTCGGGTTCGCGCCCTGGCACCGCTTCGTCGTCGTCACCGACGGCATGGCGACCGGACTCGAGGCGCACGGCGCCCTCGCGCTCCTCGGTCACGAGATGGGGCACGCCGCGCGCCGCCACGCCGGGACGTTCGCCGCCTTCTCGGTCGCGCTCCTCGGCGCCGCGCAGGCGGGGGCCGACCTCGCGGAACGCGGACGCGAGTGGCTGTTCGCGCTGCCCGTGCTCGCGATCGCCGCGTGGCTCGTCGGGTTCGGTTGGATCTCGCGGCGCGCCGAGCTCGAGGCCGACCTCGTCGCGGCCGAGGTCGCGGGCGGTCCGGAGCCGCTCGCGCGCCTGCTCGGGCGCACGTGCGGCGTCGACTCGTTCCACCGCGATGGGTGGCGCCACTTCAGCCCGGCGTTCCGCGTGCTCTTCGCGCGTTCCGCCGAGCGTCACCTCGAGGTGTCGCTGCGCCTCGCGAGGACGTTGCGGCGCGTGCGCGTCCTCTCGCTCGTCGGAGCGGCGATCGCCGTCGCGGCGCTCGTCCTGACGGCGTGGTTCGCGTCGGACGGCGACTGGGCGCGCGCGCACCTGCGGCGCGGCGAGTACGGCCTCGCGCACGAGCGCGCGCTCGCGGCCGGCGACGGCGAACTCGCGTCGGTCGCCGCCGTCGGCGAGGAGCTCGCGGCGGCCTCGGGCGAGGTGCCTTCGCGCGACGCGCTGCTCGCGCTCGCCGAGCGGTCGCTCGCGACCGGCGACGGCGATCGTGCGGAAGCGCTCGTCGAGCTCGCGTGGTGGCGCGGCGAGGGGCGTCTCGGGCCGGAGGGCGAGGGGATCGCGGAACGGCTGGAAGAACACGGATCCGCGGGCGACGAGCCCCAATGACCGCCGCTGCGGCGCGTAGAACTTCGAGCCGCGCGCCGCACGGGGGCGGCGCCAAGAGCGCGGCGCCCCGGGCGTTCGAACCGGGCCGATCGGGCCGATCGAATCGGGCGGAACGCGCCGCCCGACGCCCCCACGCGGTGCGAACCGCACGCAGGACCCCGACGCGCGCTCCCGCGGGTCCTCCCTCCAGTCCCACTTCGACGCGACCCCCCGAGCGCACCCCGTACCATGGCACGCCCTCCGGCGCGCCCACGCCCCGCGCCGGTCGCCTCGACCCCACGATCCATGAAGCGAATCGTTCTCGCCGCCGTCTCGCTGCTCGCCCTCCCGCTCGTCCTCGACCTGCCCGCCGTCGGCTCGCCGACCGCGCCGGCGGTGTACGCGGACGCCCTGTCGGACGCGCTCGCCGCCGTCCGCAAGGACCCCGACGACCCGGAGGTCCACGCCGCGGCCGCGAAGGCGGCGAAGGAGGCGGACAACAAGGATCGAGCCCTGTTCCACGCGCGCCTCGCCGTGATGCTCACGCACGGCGACCGCGCCTACAAGTCGCTCCAGAGCGACATGGAGTCGATCATCACCGAGCTCGACCCGGTCGGGCTCGAGGCGGACCAGGCGATCGAGCTGTACCTCGAGCAGCTCTGCTCGCAGGGCGAGAGCGCGCGGGCGCGCAAGCTGTGGGCCAACGCGGTCGACCTCTACCTGCGCTGCGAAGGCTCGCCGGTCGACGACAAGGCACAAAAGGGTCTCGACAAGATCTATTCGGCCAGCGACGCCGGCGAGGCGCTGATGAAGTCGGGCCTCGACGTGCCCGCCGTCGGCGGCAAGTCGCGCAAGTCCGCGAAGGAGATCGCCAAGTTCGACGAGGACTACTCCGAGTGGGAGAAGGCCGCGAAGAACAAGAAGCTCGACGTCGAGGGCTACAAGATCCGCACGAACATGGGTTGGGAGGTCGGTCAGCAGATCGGCTTCGCCCTGACGCAGATCAACGAGTTCCTGCGCGGTCTCTTCCGTCACAAGGAAGCCGGCCAGAAGCTGCGCGACTGCGAGATCCGCGTCTACAAGTCGCACTCGGAGTGGGAGACCAACGAGTACACCGAGGAGGAGATCAAGGCCGGCCAGTCGCAGGGCGTCGGCGGGTTCTTCTCGCCCTCCGAGAACGCGATCACGACCTACGACCAGCGCACGCAGGGTCGCACGATGGACGACCTGTGGGAGACGCTCTTCCACGAGGCCACCCACCAGTTCCGTCACGACGTGACGAAGACGCTGATCCCCTGCTGGGTGAACGAGGGCATCGCCTGCTACATGGAGGGCACGGTGCTCCTGCCGAACGGCGCCGTGATCCCCAACCAGGTCGCCGAGAGCCGCCTCGAGCAGCTCGCGAAGATGCTGGAGCGCGGTGACGACTACATCCGCGACGTCATCACGTTCTTCCAGCCCGGCAGCTACAACGGGATCTTCTACCCCTGGGGCTGGGGACTCATCTACTTCGTCCGCAACTACGAGGACGAGAACTGCGAGCGCGTGTACCTCCCGTACTTCGACGAGTACATGAAGGAGTACAAGGGCGAGGCGCAGCACGACGTCTGGGCGCGCTTCGAGGAGTACTTCGTCGAGAAGCCGGGGCGGCCCGGGATCAACGACTTCCAGGCCTGGAACCAGCTCTGGCGCAACTGGATCCTCGACCTCGCGGACACGTACTTCGGCGGCCCGGAGAAGGCCGACAAGCTGATCGCGAAGGCGCAGAACGAGATCGCGCACGAGAAGTTCGAGTACGCCGTCGAGACGCTCGTCTGGGCGCTCGACAAGCGCCCGGGCGACCCCGTCGCGATGAGTCTGATGACGGAGGCGTGCCTCGAGACCGATCGCGAGGACACCGCGCTCTACTACTTCCGGCAACTCCTCGAGTGGTGCGACGCGCAGCCCGACGCGAACGCGGCGGTGCCGAACGCCGCGGGCAAGAAGATCTCCGACCTCCGTCAGGAGTGCATCCGCGGCATGGAGAAGATCAACCGCGGGCTCGCCGACTCGATCGTCGAGAAGAAGGAGACCTTCGAGGACCAGGTCGGCGCTCTGGCCGAGCGCTACGTGAAGGAGGGGCTGCCGCTCTCCGCCGCGCTCCTCGTGAAGCGCACGCAGGAGCTCGCCGGACGCAACTCGAAGCTGATCGCGCTCGAGAAGAAGATCCGCGAGGACAGCAAGGTCGACGCGCGCCTCGAGCGCGACCTCGTCGTCGACGACGACCTCTCGCGCTGGGAGAGCTTCGACAAGACGCGCTGGCGCGCCGGGTCGAACGGGACGCTGCAGTCCGTGCCCTCCGAGGTCCTCTCGTCGATCGTCTACACGACGGCGCCGAACACCGATCGCTACCGGTTCGACTGCAAGATCCACTACACGCCGGGCGACCGCGGCATGCCGATCTTCGGCGTGACCTACGGCGAGCGCCTCGGCCGCGGCCGCCAGGTCGGCCACCTGCCCTTCAAGGGCCTCGTCGTCATGCGCCTCAAGGGCGAGGAGCCCGTCATCGAGGACGAGCTCGAGGGCTTCGACATGTTCGGCGACGGCGACATCACTTTCTCGATCGCCGTCGACGGCAACGACGTGGAGTACTTCGTGAACGGCGAGTCGGTGCTGAAGAAGATGTACCCGACCTCCGAGATCAAGGGCCGCGTCGGCTTCTTCACCTACGACACCTCGATCACGGTGTCGGACATGAAGCTGACCTACTGAGCCACGATCGTTCGTAGGGAGCCGGGACCGAGGTCGCCGGCTCCGGCGCCCGCCTTTGCGGCCGGCACCGGAGTCGGCGAGTTCGGTCCCGGCCCGTTGCGGGGCGCCTCGCTCAGCCCTCGCGGTCCTCCGGATCGCGGACGCGCGCCACGCGGTGCAGGTAGCGCAGCGTCAGGAACGTGGCCGCGCTGAGCAGCACCGCGAGGTCGAGCCTCCCGTACGCGACCGTCGCACCGATCGCGCCGGTCGTCCACACGCTCGCCGCGGTCGCGGTGCCCTCGACGCGGTCCTCCGACTTCACGATCGCCCCGCCGCCGACGAAGCCGATGCCGGTCACGAGGCCCTGGAGCACGCGCGACTGCGCCACCGCGTCGTCGCCGAAGGCGTAGAGGCCGATCACGACGAAGGCGCACGAGGACAGCGCGACGAGCGGGAAGGTGCGCAGACCCGCGGAGTGCGTCGACGCCTCGCGATCCCAACCGACTGGCAGGGCGAGCAGGAACGCCGTGACGAGCAACAGCGCGTTCGAGACCAGGGTCGCGAGGTCGAACTCGAGATCGGGGACGTAGCCCGCGGCGTCGACGCCCGCGGCCGCGAGCCGCGCGAGGGTGTGTGGATCGACCGACACGACGACGTTTAGTACGAGAGTCCGTTCTTCCTGAGGTGCACCGACGGGTCGCCCTCGCGCGCGAGATCGCCCGCGACGACCTCGCCGAACACGACGACGTGGTCGCCGAGCTCGTGCTCGCCGCTCACCCTGCACACGAACCAGGCCAGGGCGTCCTCGAGGATCGCCGGACCCTCCTCGGTGAGGCGGTGGGCGAGCACGTCGAAGGGCGTCCGACCGGGTTCGAGCTTGCCGAAGAACGGCGGCATGGCGTGCTTCGACCCCGCGTCGAGCACCGACACGGCGAAGTGACCGGACTCGCGCATCCCCGCGAGGTGGTCGCGGTCCTTGCCGACCGCCACGGCGACGGTCGGCGGCGCGAAGCCGACCTGCTGGACGAAGGAACCGAGGAAGCCGATGGGGCCCGCGGGACCGCTCGTCGTGACGATGAAGAGGCCCGACGGGATGCGCCCGAGCGCGCGCGCGATGGGGGGGTGGGACATGGTTCCTGGGTGCTGGGCGGGCGCGCCCCGCGGGGGGCCGTCGTGGGCCCCGTCGAGGCGATCCAAACGGGGCTCTCCGAAGGGCTTGCGCGGGGTCCAACGGCTGGCTTCGGGACGCTCCGGAAGCGATACTACACGGCTTCGCGACGGCACCACGGAACCCGTCGACGCGCACCTTCCCGGGCGGAACGAGAACACCCGGAATCGACTCTGGTCCGAGCGGGACGACTCGCCCGACGCACCTCTGGTCCGGGCGAGACGACTCGCCCGACGCTCCTCTGATCCGGGCGACCTGCGTCGCCCGACGCTCCTCTGATCCGGGCGACCTGCGTCGCCCGTCTGCGACACGCCCCACATGACCGAGACCGGATCGGAGAAGACTCCGGCGGGACGCATCGAGCCGCGCTTGATCGAGCGCGAGATGAGTGAGAGCTATCTCACCTACGCGCTCAGCGTCATCCACAGCCGCGCCCTGCCCGACGTCCGGGACGGCCTCAAGCCTTCGCAGCGACGGATCCTCGTCGCGATGAACGACCTGCGGCTGCGACCCAGCTCGAAGTACAGGAAGTGCGCGAACATCGCGGGGCACACGTCCGGCGAGTACCACCCGCACGGCGAGTCGGTGGTCTACCCGACGCTCGTGCGCATGGCGCAGAAGTTCTCGCTGCGCTACCCGCTCGTCGACGGCCAGGGGAACTTCGGTTCCATCGACGGCGACCCGCCGGCCGCCATGCGTTACACGGAGGCGCGCATGAAGGGCGAGGCGGTCGAGATGATGACCGACCTCGACAAGGAGACGGTCGACTACCAGCAGAACTACGACGGCCGCCTCATGGAGCCCGTCGTGCTGCCGAGCCGCTTCCCGCAGCTCATCTGCAACGGTTCCGACGGCATCGCCGTCGGCATGGCGACGAGCCTCCCGCCGCACAACCTGCGCGAGGTCGCCTCGGCGATCCGCGCGGTGCTCGACGACCCCAACGTGTCGATCGCCGAGCTGTGCCGCCACGTCACCGGCCCCGACTTCCTGACGGGCGGCATCCTCAAGGGCCGCTGCGGGATCCACCAGGCCTGCGACGGCCGCGGTCGCACGATCGTGCGCGCGCTACCACGTCGAGGAGGGCGCGGCAGCAAGGAACAGCTCGTCTTCACCGAGATCCCGTACCAGGTCCGCAAGAGCTCGATCATCGAGAAGATCGTCGAGATCGTGAAGGACGGGCGCGTCACGGGCATCTCCGACGTGCGCGACGAGTCGGACCGTGACGGCATCCGACTGCTGGTCGAGCTCAAGAAGGGCGAGGATCTCGAGGTCGTCGTCAAGCAGCTCTTCCAGTTCACGCCGCTCCAGACGACTCCACTCGATCATCAACCTGGCGATCGTCGAGACGGTCAGCCGCGGACGCTCACGCTGCGCGCGCTCATCGACGAGTTCGTGCGCCACCGGAAGGACGTCATCCGGCGGCGGACGCGCTTCCTCCTTGCGCAAGGCCGAGGAACGCAAGCACATCGTCGAGGGTCTGCGGATCGCGGTCTCGAACATCGACGAGGTCATCAAGATCATCCGCTCGAGCGCGGACACCGACGAGGCGAAGAGCCGCTTGATGTCGGCCTTCGGCCTGTCGATCCCGCAGTCGCAGGCGATCGTCGACATGCGCCTGGGTCGACCGACCGGGCTCGAAGCGCGAGAAGCCGTGAGGCCGAGTACAACGCGCTGGTCGCCGAGATCACCGACCTCGAGGACATCCTCGAGCGCGAGGCGCGTCGTCGCGATCATCCGCGAGGACATATCGACGAGATCGAGCAGAAGCACGGCGACGCGCGCCGCACGGAGATCAGCTCGGAGGAGGTCGACGGCAGCTTCGACATCGAGGAGCTCATCACCGAGGAGGTCATGGTCGTGACCTTCTCGCGCGACGGCTACGTCAAGCGCACGCCGCTCGACACCTACCGCGCCCAGGGCCGCGGCGGTCGCGGCGTGAAGGGCTCCGAGTCGAAGGAGGGCGACGTCATCAGCTCGGTGTTCGTCGCGGGCACGCACGACTACGTGCTGTGCTTCTCGAACCTCGGGAAGGTGTACTGGCTCAAGGTCTACCAGATCCCCGAGGGGTCGCGGACGTCGCGCGGTCGCGCGATCCGCAACCTGCTCGAGCTGGCCGACGGCGAGAAGATCCGCAGCCTGCTGCGCGTCCCGAGCTTCGACCAGGAAGCCTTCGTCGTGTTCGCGACGAAGGGCGGAACGGTCAAGAAGACGGCGCTCGAGGCCTACTCGCGGCCCAAGAAGGTCGGCATCCGCGCCATCGCGCTCGACGAGGACGACGAGGTCGTCGACGTCTCGCTGGCCGAGCCGGGCGACACCGTCCTGATCGCGTCGGCGACCGGTCGGGCCGTCCGCTTCGACGAGGCCGCGGCCCGAGCCATGGGTCGCGTGTCCCGCGGCGTGCGCGGCATGCGTCTGCGCGAGGGCGACGCGGTGGTGTCGATGGTCGTCCTGTCCGGCGGACAGAACGAGGGTCTGACCCTCGTGACGGCCTGCGAGCACGGCTACGGCAAGCGCACGCCCGCCGACGACTACCCGATCAAGGGCCGCGGCGGCCAGGGCGTCATCAACATCAAGGTGACGGAGCGCAACGGCAAGGTCGTCTCCGTCCGCCCGTGCACCGACAAGGACGACCTGCTCCTCATCTCGACGAGCGGGATGATGGTGCGCATCGAGGCCGTCGACGCGCGTCCGATGGGGCGCAACACCCAGGGCGTGCGGCTCGTGAACCTCAAGGACGACGACGTCCTCGCCGGTGTCGAGGTCGTGAAGGCCGAGGACATCGAGTTCGCGGCGCGGTCGGGCGCGGGAACGGTGGAAGCCGGCGACGGCGCACCGCTCGCGGCGGTTCCGACCGACGAGGTCGAGGACGCGGGCGTCGACGAGGAGCCCGAGGCCGAGGACGACGAGACGGAGGAGTGACCGCGATGGGACTGTGGCAGACGATCGAGAACGACCTGAAGGACGCCATGCGCAACAAGCAGGAGCTCCGTCGGGAGGTCCTGCGCATGGTCATCGCCGCCTTCAAGAACCGTCGCATCGAGCTCGGCAAAGACCTCACCGAGGCCGACGAGATCGCCGTCGTGCAGAAGGCGGTGAAGAGCCGCGAGGAGTCCGCCGTCGCCTACACGAACGGCGGGCGCGAGGAGCTCGCGGCCAAGGAACGCGCGGAGATCGAGGTGCTCGCCCCCTACCTACCGAAGCAGATGGACGAGGCCGCGACGCGCGCGGCGGTGGAGGCCCTCGCGCAGGAGCTCGGCCTCAGCGAGAAGAAGCAGATGGGCCAGCTCATGAAGGCCGTGACCGCGAAGTACGCGGGTCAGGTCGACGGCAAGCTCGCGAGCCGGATCGCGGGCGAAGTGCTTTCCTGAAAGCCGTACGCCGACGAGCGCCGCGCGCGGAATTCCTCGCGCGGCGCACGTCATCGCGTGGATAGGCTCTCTCCGTCGTGAACGTCGAGACGCGCGTCGAGGGGGGAGCGAGCCAGCACGTCGTCGATCGCCACTCCGGACTCTTCCGGCGCACGGCGATCCTGTCGGTGCTGACGCTCGCGAGCCGGATCCTCGGGTTCGTGCGCGAGGTCGTGTCGGCGATGCTGTTCGGCGCGGCGTCCCCGGTCTACGACGCGTTCCTCACGGCCTGGCGCGTGCCGAACCTCATGCGGAGGTTCTTCGGCGAGGGCGCGCTCTCGACGTCGCTGCAGACGGCGCTCACCGACGCGGACGCGCACGGCGGCGACGACGCGGGGCGCGAGCTCTTCACGCAGACGCTGCGGCTCGCGTTCCTCGTGCTCACCGGCGTGTGCCTCGTGCTCATCGGGGGCCTCGAGCTCGTGCGCGAGCCGCTCGTCGCGAGCGGCGTCGTCGGCGAGCCGGAGGGCGCGCGCGCCGCGATCGAGCTGACGCAGCGCATGCTGCCGTTCGTCGTCTTCATCTGCCTCGCGGCGCTCGTCGCGGGCGGACTGCAGGTGCGCGGCTTCTTCGGCGTGCCGGCGCTCGCGCCGATCGCGATGAACGTCGTCTGGATCGCGGCGCTCGTCGCGATGATCGCACTGCAGCCCGGCGCGGAGCACATCACGCTCGTGCGCCAGCTCGCGTGGGTCGTGCTGTTCTCCGGCTTCGTCCAGCTCGCGGTGCAGTGGCCCGCCTGCCGCAAGGTCGGTCTCGTCGGGCCCGGAGTCTTCGCGCTGCTCCGGCCGCCGACGCGCGCGGCGTGGGACGTGCTCGCGAGGTCCGCTCCGCTCGCGCTCGGCGCGGCCGTCTACCAGATCAACGTCATGGTCGACGGGCTCATGGCGGAGGGGCTGCTCAGCGACGGCGGACCGACGACGCACTACTACGCCAACCGGGTCCAGCAGTTCCCCATGGCGATGATCGCGGTCGCCGCGACGTCGTCCGTGTTCCCGAAGCTCAAGGCGTTCGCCTCGGTGGGACGCGGTGGCGAGCTGCGCGACCTGCACGACCGCGCGCAACTCGGCATCGCGTTCCTCGCGCTGCCCGCGAGCGCCGGACTGTGGGTCCTCGCCGAGCCGATCTCCGTCGCGCTGTTCCGCCACGGCGCCTTCGACGACGCGGGAGCGGTGCGACTCGGTTCCGCACTCGCGATGCTCGCGCTCGCGCTGCTGCCGGCCGGCGCGGTCGGTCTCACGAGCCGCGTCTACTACGCGAAGGGCGACTTCCGCTCGCCCGTGCGCGTGTCGATCGCGATGCTCGTGCTCAACACGCTGCTCAACCTCGCGTTCGTGGTCGGGCTCGGCATGGACGTCGACGGACTCGCGCTGTCGACGGTGCTGACGAGCTGGTGCAACCTCGCGTTGCTCTGGCCGGGACTGCGCTCGAGGCTCGACCTGCCCCCGGTCCGCGCCGACTTCGCCGGGCGCTTCGCGCGCATCGCCGTCGCCGCGGCGGCGAGCGGACTCGCGGCCTTCGGCGCGATGCGAGCGACGGCGGGCCTCGCCGCGCCGCTCGTCGTCCTCACGGCCGGAGCGGCGGGCGTCGCCGTCTACTTCCTCGCGGCGCGCCTGCTGCGCATCCCCGAGGGCGAGCGGCTGAAGGAACGCCTCGCGCGCACGCGCGACCGCTGACCCAGGCGGGCCGTCAGTTCACCGCGAGTGTGAATCCGACCACGATCGCGTTGTAGGTGGCGTGGCACGCGATCGACGCCCACAGCGAGCCGCGGCGCTCGAGCACCCACCCCGCCGCGAGTCCGAGAACGAACACGGGCAGCGCGGACACGAGCGGGTGGCAGGCCGCGAAGAGCGCGGCGGAGAGCAGGATGGCGGCGCGCGAGCCCATCGTGCTGCGGAAGCCCCGCTGCACCGCGCCGCGGAAGATCAGTTCCTCGAACAGCGGCGCCGCCAGGATCGCGAGCAGCGCCACGGCGACGACGCTCGTACCGTTGCCGCAGGAGAGCAGGTCCGGCGTGCCCGCGCGGAGCTCGCGGTAGGCCTCGAAGCGCTCGGCCACGAGGAGGTACGCGACGCCGAGTGCAGCGCACGCCAGCCCGGCTCGCGCGCCGAACGCCGCGTCGCGGATCGTGCCGGCCGACGTGCGAGCGAGGGCGAGGCGCGACACGAGGTCGAACACGCCGCGCGACCAGAACGTCCCGACCAGCGTGGCGACCGCCGCGAGGCCGCCGAACACGAATCCGAGCAGCGCGCCGAGATCGGGTGAACCGTCCGACAGACGCACCATCGTCGCCACGACGACCTGGACCTGGAAGAACACGAGGACCGCGACCAACCCGTCGACGGCGAGGACCGTGGGCTCGGGTTCGCTCGTGGGGTCGAGGAGCTGCGGCGCGCGGAGCTCGACGCGCTGCCACATGGCCGCCGCGATCGCGCCGAGCACGACGGTCTGCACGACCGCGTTCCAGACCTGACCCTGCGCGATGCTCGCCGCGAACACAGCCATGAGGGCGAGCAGGAACAGGCGCGACATGGCGGCGCGCATGCGGCCCGGCTCGACCCTACCGAGTTCGAGCATCGCGACCGCGCCCGCCGTCATGCCGAACGCGACGACGCCGCCGAGAGCGAGGACCGCGAGCACGAGACCGCCGACGGGGTTCGACGGCGTCGCGAGGAACGGCGCCGCCACGACGATCAGCGCCGGGAAGAGCAGGACCGCGACGCTCCACGTCGCGACCTTGCGCATGAAGAGGCGCGTGAGGGGGACCGGGAACGTCGAGAGCAGCGCGATGCCGCTGCGCTCGCTCTGCGCGATGGCGTTCGAGGCGAGGACGGTCGAGTAGCCGCCGAAGCCGAAGGCGGCCGCGCAGACCTGGGCGAAGGTGAAGTCCGGCATCACCCCGAAACTCGCGTGCTGCACGACCTGGACGCCGAGCAGGACGATCGGGAGGACGAAGAGCATCGTCGCGACCTGGCGGTCGCGCCGGATCGCGCGGAGCTCCTTGCCCACCATGCCGATCCCGTGTGCGGTGCGGTCGACACCGGCGTGGCCCTCGTGTCCGCCGCCGAGCGATCGTGCGAGACCGCCGCTCGCCGTGCGTTCGACGACGACGAGCGCACCCGCGAACGCGCCGGCGACGAGGACGATCGAGACGCCGACGGCGACGAGCGGCGAGACGAGTGCGGTACCCGCCGCCGCGGCGATCACCGAGCCGACGCTCGTCGACGCCGTGAACGACAGGGCGTGCACGAACACGTCCGGGACGAGGGGGCGCGCCGTCATGCCGAAGCCCCACACGGCGACGATGCCGCCGAGGAGCGTGGCGGCGCCGACCACGCGCTCCGCACGCTTGCGCGTCGCTCCGGCGACGAGCCGCTGCTCGAGCACGGTCTGGAGCACCGAGACCAGGAGCAACGCACCGAACGCGAGCGCCGCGCCGACGCCGAGTGCCGACCAGATCTCCGCCCCAGCGCCGTACGAGAACGTCGCGAGCAGGACCGCGAGCGGCAGCGTGACGAGCCAGAGGCTCCCGAGCTGCCTCACGACGCGCGACGCGAAGATCGTGCGCGCGGTCACGGGAAAGCCGAAGAGCCACGGCAGTTCCCAGTCCGCTCTCCCGAACCGCCCGCGAAGTGGGACGAGCGTCATGCACAGGATCGCGAACGCCACGAGTGCGGTGAACGCGACGGCGGCGAGGACGACGGTCGCGCGACCGTCGCCCGAGAGCGGGATCGTCCTCGGGTCCGTGGGCAGCCCGAAGCGTGTGTCGAGGTACCTGAAGCCGGAACGACCCCGGCGCGTCGCGGTCTCGATCAGGAGGTCGACGTACGCCGATTCCGTGTCGATCGAGATCAGGACGGGTTCGTCCGTCGTGCCGGACGACGAGCCGAAGCTGCCGCCGCTGCCCGGACCGTGTCCCGAGTCGATGTCGAAGTCGAACGGCGGCTCCGGTCCGTCCTCGGGGACGCGGCCTTCTCTCGCCGCGACGAAGAGGGCGTAGCGGCGGAGGTCCGTCGAGGTGCGCGGTCCGGGCGACTCCTTGTACCGCTCGGCGGCCTCGACGAGTCGTTCCACGTTCTCGGGGTCCGCATGCCGCAGGACGATCGGTCCGCCCGAGTCCGGGAGGTACGTCGTCGCCTCGACCGCGACGCCGCCCCAGAAGTTCGTCGCGACGCGCCACGCCATCCCGCTCATCATCGCGGCCCAGAACAGCAGCAGCACGCCGAACCCGACGAGCGCCAGAGCCGTCACCGGCTTGCGCCTCGCGATGGCCGTCTTGTCGACCGACAGCTTCTGCGTGCCCGCGACGCGCATGTTCGAGCGCCAGCGGTTCAGGATGCGGCGCCACGCGAGGCCGAGCATCAACCGCGCGACGCGCGCGGTGGACGGCGGCGCCGGTCTCTCGCGACGACTCACGCCTCGTCCGCGGCCTGCGTGACCGCGAAGAACACGTCTTCGAGCGTCCCGCCCGGCGCGAGCGAGTCCTTGACCTCGCGGATCGTGCCCGTGGCGACGATGCGGCCCTGCGCGACGATGTCCACGCGATCGCAGAGCTTCTCCGCCTGGTCGAGCAGGTGCGTCGAGAAGAACACCGAGCCCCCGCGCGCCGCGAAGTCGCGCACGATGTCCTGCGCGATGCGTGTGGTGTGCGGATCGAGCCCGTTCGTCGGTTCGTCGAGGATCAGGAGGTCGGGCTCGTGCAGGAGCGCGAAGGCGAACGCGAGCTTCTTCTTCGTGCCGTGCGAGTAGTTGACGGCGAACTCGTCGAGCTGGTCCGCGATGCGGAAGCCCTCGAGGATCGGTTCGGCGCGGCGCCAGGTCTCCTCCTTCGAGAGCCCGTGCATGCCGCCGACGAAGCCGATCAGCTCGCGACCCGAGAGGTAGTCGTAGAACTGCGGCTCGTCCGGCAGGTAGCCCACGCGTCGCTTCACCTCGACGCGATCGGCGAAGCAGTCGAGTCCGTCGATGCGCGCCGTGCCCGCCGTCGGCCGCAGGATGCCCATGAGCATGAGGATCGTCGTGCTCTTGCCCGCGCCGTTCGGCCCGAGGAACGCGTGCACCGACCCGCGCGCGACGTCGAGGTCGACACCGCGCACCGCTTCCTTCTCACCGAAGGACTTCGTCAGACCGCGAGCTTCGAGGATCCTGTCCACGCGTGAACTCCCTGCACCGGCGCGGACCATAGCCGAGCCGCCCCCCGAGCGGGGACCTCAACCCTCGCTCTCTCGCGCCCAGCGGTCGGCGCGCTCCGCGTCGCCGTTCGATCGGTACCAGGACTCGAGCGTCCCCGCGACGTGGCGCGCGGAACTCGTGAAGCCGAGCGCGACGAGCTCCGCGTGGCGGCGCTCGAGTTCGGCGAGGATCGCGTCGACGTCGCCCTCGCCGCGCGCGAGTCGGATCGTCGCGAGCCGCGCGCCGAAGACGACGAACGCGGGATCACCGGGCGGGAACACGGCGGGCACGGTCTCGGAGGCGCTGCGTGCGAGTACCTCCGCCTCCTCGAGGTCGCCGAGCTCGAGCTTCGCGTCCGCGAGCAGCCCGCGGGCGCCCACCACGATCGGCGACGGATCGCCGAACACCGTCGGCGCGTGCCCGAGGAACTCGTCGAGCAGACCCTCGGCCTCCCGCGCCGCGTCGTCGTCGCCGCGCTGCGCGAGCGACTGCGCGTGGTTGTAGATCGCGACGAGCGTCGTGCGGCTGTCGAGCCCCTGACCCGCGCGCCCCACGTCGATCGCCTCGCGACGCAGCTCGTCGGCGCGGTCCGTGCGCTCCACGCGTTCCATCAGACTCGCCAGGTTGTTGAGTCCGACGACGAGACTCGGGTGGCCCGGCGGGAGGATCTCGCGCTTGACGTCGAGGGCGCGCTCGAGCATCGCGCCGGCGCGCTCGAGGTCGCCCGCCTCCTGCAGACAGCTCGCGAGGTTGTTGAGCGCGGTCAGCGTCAGCGGGTCGCGCGGACCCTTCGTGCGCAGTTGGAAGTCGTAGGCCTCCTCGTAGCGCGGTGCCGCCTCGTCGTGCCGACCGAGAGACGTCAGCACGTCGGCGAGGTTGTTCGACGCGAGGATCGTCGTCGCGTCGTCCGCGCCGGCGGTGCGCAGGCGCACCTCCTCGAGCTCGCGCAGGATCGGCTCGG
Source organism: Planctomycetota bacterium (assembly GCA_041398665.1). Lineage (GTDB taxonomy): Bacteria > Planctomycetota > UBA1135 > UBA1135 > Rohdeia. The sequence goes on from JAWKUH010000008.1 coordinate 40,395, forward strand.
CCTCGTCGTCGCGCCCGGCGAGGTGGAGCGTCGCGCCGAGGTTGCCGAGGAGCTGGAGCGCGAGGTCGTCCTCTGCGCCGAGCACGCGTCGTGCGAGCGGGAGCTGTCGCTCGAGCAGATCGATCGCCTCGTCCGTCCGCGAGGGCTCCGCGAGTGCGGCGGCGAGCTCGAGCGCCGAGCCGATCGTGCGGAGTCCTCGTCGCCGAACTCCTCGCGCCGCAAGGTCGTACGCCGTTTCGAGGTGCGGCAGCGCCTCGAGGAGAAGCGCGCCAGCTTGAGTACGCTGCCCGACGATCCGGTGCAGGTCGGCGGCGACGGCGGGGAGCCCGTCGGCGTCGTCCGCGAGGCGCCGCTCCGCACGCGCGAGCATCGCGAGCACCATCGTCGGGTCCTCGCCCTCGGCGACCGCCGGGTCGAGGCTCATCAGCACGTCCTCGAGGAACACGGCGACCGCGTCGGCACGCACGAGTTCGGCGCGCGCGTCCGCCGCCGACGCGTCGGCCTCGATCCGAGCCGCGTTCGCGCGCCGCGCCTCGCCCTCGATCGTGACGACGGCGACGACGAGGCCCGCGAAGACGGCGAGGAGCGCGACGAGCGCCGTCGCGTGCCGCCGCACGAACTTGCCGACGCGGTACCCGAGCGTCGGCGGTCCCGCCAACACCGGGTCGCCCGCGAGGTGGCGCAAGACGTCGTTCGCGAGCACCGACACCGAGTCGTAGCGCCGCGCCGGCTCCTTCTCGAGGCAGCGCATGACGATCCAGTCGAGCTCGCCGCGCACCTCGCGCGCCGTCACGGGGGCGACGGCGGGACCGACGACGAGGCTCGGCCGCCTGGGCTCGACCTCGAGGACGCATCGACGCAGTTCGTCGATGCCGCCCAGGAAGCCCGAGGCGTCGCGACCGTGCGGCGGGACGCCGGTCCAGGGCTCGTAGAGCAACGCGCCGAGCCCGTACGTCGGCGCGCGTGTCGACGTCGACGTCGCCCCAGCTGTTCCGGCGCCATCGAGCTCGGCGCGTCCCGACGAACTGTCCGTCGCGCGTCAGAACGGGGTCGCCGATCGAGCCCTCGACGGCCTTCGCGATGCCGAAGTCGATCACCTTCGGGATCCAGGCGTCGCCGACGTGCGTCACGAGCACGTTCGACGGCTTGACGTCGCGGTGGACGACGCCCTTCGTGTGCGCGTGCTGGATCGCGGCGCACACCGCGACGAACAGTTCGAGCCGCGCGCCTGCATGAGCCCGTGCCGACGACAGTGCTCGCCGATCGGCACGCCGTCGACGTGCTCCATCGCGAAATGCAGACGCGGCCGGCGTCGCGCCGCCGTCGAGGATGCGCGCGATCGGTGCTCATGCGCCAGCGCACCGCTCCGCCTCGAAGCGCGCCACGACCTCGCGCGTGTCCATGCCGGCCTTCAGGACCTTGAGCGCGACGTCGCGCGCAGGCAGCACCGACCTGACGGGCGAGCCACACCGTCCCGAACCCGCCCGACCCGATCTCGCGCACGAGTCCGCGGTAGGGACCGACGGCGTCGCCCGCCGCGAGTCGTCGACGGGGCGAGTCGTCGGCACGGCGGCGATCGCGGTCGGCATGGAGCGCTCCGCGCGCTCGTGCGCGGCCAGCAACGAACGCACCCGCGCGAGCAGCGCGTCGTCGCGCCCGCAGGCCTTGAACAGGAACGCCTCGCGCCGCGCCCTTCGAGCTCGAGCGCCTCGAGGAAAGACCTCCTTCGCGTTCCTCGGCTCAGCCATCGATCAGCTCGAACAGGCGAGCGCGGGCGAAGGCCCACTCGCGGTGCACGCTGCGCTCCGAGATGCCCATCGCGGCCGCGGTCTCCGCCGCGGTCAGTCCGCACAGGAAGCGCAACTTCGTGACCTCCGCCGCCGCGGGGTCCTCGGACTCGAGGCGGCCCAGCGCCTCGGCGATGGCGCTCGCGCGGTCCTCCTCGAGCTCCTGCGCGACGTCGCCGGCGCCGAGCGTGACGCGCGCCATGCCGCCGCCGCGCTTGTCCGCCCCCGCGCGCCGCGCGTGGTCGACGAGGATGCGGCGCATGGCCTCGGCGGCCGCACCGAAGAAGTGGCGCCGCCCCTGCCAGTCGACGTCGGCGTCCTTCGCGAGTCGCATCCAGGCCTCGTTGACGAGCGCGGTCGCCTGGAGCGTGTGGTCGCCGCGCTCCTTCGACATCCGTCGCTGCGCGAGCGCCCGGAGCTCGTCGTAGACGAGGGGGAAGACCTCGCCCGAAGCACCGCCCTCGGCGAGGAGCCTCGTGAGTCGGTCGCCGGGGTCCATGGTGCGCCGCGCACCGCGAGCGCGGGACGGCGCGGGCCATCCTAGGGCGACGGCGGCGACGCGGACGTCGGCGGCGCCGCCGTCGGGAGGTGCGGTGGGTTCGCGTCGGACCTGGAGCACGGGGAGGGGCGGCGACTCCTCGCCGCTCGAACCCCGTGGCGCGGCGCGGCCGCGATCCCTGCCGTCGAGTTCGACGAAAAAGTGTGAGTTGCCTGGCAGGGCGCGCCGCCGGACCGCGCCACGGGGGTGGGAGCGACGGATGGGCCGCCGCCCCGCTCGACGACCATGCAGAACACGAACACCGCACCTCTTCGTCCGACGACCGCCCCCGGGCGCCTCGCCGTCCTCCTCTTCGCCCTCACCTCCTACGGGATCGGGATGGCGGGCCTCGCCGCCCTCGTCGCCGCGACCTTCGTTCCGAGTCTGTTCGAGGCGGGACCGGTCCTGGCCGCCACGACCACGGGCGCCGTCGTCGTGAACGTGCTCCTCGTCGCCGCCTTCGGCGTCCAGCACGCGATCATGGCCCGCCCCGCGTTCAAGCGGCGCTCCGAGCGGATCGTGCCGAAGCCGGCGCAGCGCTCGCTCTTCGTGCTCCTCGCCGGGGCCATCTCGGCGGGCATCGTGTGGTTCTGGCAGCCCCTCGACGCGGTGGTCTGGAGCGTCGACGCCCCGGCGCTCCGCGTCGCCCTCTACGCCCTCGGCGCTACGGGCTGGACCTATCTCGTCGTCGCGAGCTTCGCGATCGACCACTTCCACCTGTTCGGCGTCGCGCAGGCCTGGCGGTGCTTCCGGCGCCGCGAGGAACCGGCTCTGCCCATGATGCGGCGCCTGATGTACCGTTTCGATCGGCACCCCATCATGACGGGCGTCCTCGTGGGGTTGTGGGCGACGCCGACGATGCGGCTCGACCACCTCGTCCTCGCGCTCGCGTTCACGAGCTACGTCGTGATCGGCGTCGCCATGGAGGAGCGCGACCTCGTGCGCGAACACGGACGTTCGTACGACGACTACCGTCGTTCGGTCGGGAGCATCGTCCCGACGTTCGCGCGCCGAGTCGAGCGAACGGCTGCTTTCGAGTGATCTGCGAGACCTGCGATCTCGCTTCTCGCGGAGGCGTCGCGCATGCATCATGGTGCCTTCGATGCGCGACGTCCCCGCGACACCTCCTCTCCCCGCCGATCGAGTCGTCGACCTCGACGGCTACGGGCGACACGCGCTGCACGAGAGGAGCGCGACGGGCGCGGCGGCGACGTCCGAGGACGGCGCGGAGCGCGTGGCGCACGTCTTCTGGCGCACGGCGCGCACGTTCGCGGAGCACACCGACGCCGCCGACCGGGCGGTGACCGCGCGCGAGTGGTTCGACGACCTCTCGCGCGGGCGCGTGCTCGTGTCGCCGAACGTGCTGGTCGAGACCTCGCACGCAGCGACATCGAGACGGTCACCGCGTCGTTCGCCGGCGTCGCCGGCTCCGTCGACCCCGACGAAGTCGTGCGGGCGCTCGCGAACTCGGCGGCGCACGGCGGATCCGTCGTCGTCGCGCTCGACCGTGTGCGCTGGACGCACCCCGCCGTCCGCGACGCGGCGTTCGGCGTCTTCGGACCGCCGCGGATGCGCGCCTGGGTCGTCGCGTCGGCCTTCCACCGCGAGGGCGGAGCCGTCGACTGGGTCGGCATGGGCGACGTGGTCGAGCGCGCGGTCCGCATGCTCGACGCCGCCGTGACGGAGCACGGCGAGGACCCGCTCTGGCGGCGAGTCGCACTCGGGATCGCCGGACTCGGCGACCTCGAGGCGCGTCTCGGACTGCGGCACGGCGGCGAGGAAGCACTCGCGCTCGCGCAGCGCGTGGCTTCGACGATCGCCGAACGCGCTCAACGCACGAGCGAGCGACTCGCCGAGTCGTCGGGTTCCTTCGGAGCGTGGCGATCGACGCGTTGGGCGGCGCTCGGGCGTCCGCGCCGCAACGCGCTCCTGTCCGCGTCGTGGTCGAGCGACGGGCTGTGCGCCGCCGCCGGCGTCTCCGAGGGCACGCTGCCCGCCGTCGAGGTCCGCGGCGACGTCGGCACGCGAGCGCGTGCCGCCACGGCGGCCGCGGTGCAGCGCGTGTTCGAGGGCTTCGTCCACGCGGACTTCGTCGTCGACGACCCCGATCGCGCGGCTGCTGCGGTCGCGCGCGAGGTGCTCGACCGCGACCTGCAGTGCGTGTCGCTCGAGCGCGAGTCCTCGCTCGAGCTCGTGCCGCGACGCGCGCGGACGGGCGCGCCGCGCATGGAGGTCGCACCGGCGGTGCGGCTCGAAGCGCCCGCGCGCGGTGGTCGTTGGACCGTCTACGTCGGCCTCGACGCGAGCGGTCTCGTCGAACGCGAGATCGTGGCCGTCTCGGTGCCGCTCGGGAGCGACGGTCGGCGCCTCGTCGAACTGCTCGACCAGCGCCTCGCCGGCGGCGGCGGACTCGAGAGCGCTCTCGAGGACTACGACTGCGGCGACGCGGGTCTGCGCGCGTTGCTCGAGGGCTACGTGCAGGGGCGCGAGTCGCGCGGTCCGGCTCCGCTCCCGCGCTCCTGAGTCCCGCCGGACGAGCGGATCGCGGGCGCGCCGCCTACTTGCGCAGGTCGTCGAGGTTGCGGCCCGCGCGCATCGCCTCGACGAAGCGGATGGCCTGCGGCGGGAACGAGTTCACGTCGAAGCGGTCGAACTCGAGCCGCGTGCCGTCGGGCTTCGCGAGCACGAGGCGCGTGCCGACGATCGTGGGCACGTACTCGCGCGGCTCGAGCGAGGGTTCGAAGCGCACGTCGCCCGAAGCGTTGTCGAAGCCGGTGACCGACGCGAGCTCGAGGGTCTCGAGCGGTCCGATCCGCCAGTAGTGCGCGCCGACCTGGACCACGGGCTCCGGCAGTCGGGACGTCGTCTGTTGCGGCACCGTCTGCAACTGGATGGTCAGGATGTTGTCACCGACGAGGAGCAGGCCCGAGGCCTGCGCGGGGTCGGCAGCCGGCGCCGCCGGGTGGAAGCGGACGAGCCGCCAGGCTCCTTTGAGCCCGTTCGTCAGCGCCTCGACGCGTTTCGCACTCGCGCGCAGCGCCGGATCGACGAGCTCGTCGTCCTGTTGCGGATCGGTTTCCCCTCCGTCCGCACCGGTCACGGCGATCGACGCGGTCGTACTCGCGGTCGACTCGGTGAACGCGCTCAGGAGCCCGTTCCCGGTGAGCTGACTCCCGGTCAGCAGGGCCACGAGGCAGAAGATGGTTCGGGCTCTCATGTCGTTCGCTCCTCCCGGACGGACGGCCGCGCGCGAAGAGCCCCCGCACCCGGGCTCCCCGTCCGCTCCGGACCAGTAGAGTAGCCGCTCCTCCGACCATCGACCTCCCGACGAAGTGCTCCGCCGGCCGCGGAGTTCACGACACGCGAACCATGTCCATCCGCGCGCCGAAACGGCATCCGCTCGTCGCACTGCTCGTCCTCGCGGCGGCGTTCCTCCTCGCGCCCGACGCGGCGGCACAGGACCAGGCGGCCCGCGCGACGTTCTTCTCGCGCGTCGTCGACGGCGAGGTGCACGGTGTGCTCCGCATCCGCGTCGACGAGGGCTACCACGTCTACCACCCCGAGGTCGGACCGGGGTACGCCGTACCGACCGACATCCGCGTCGACGCGCCCGGCGTGAAGTTCGGCGACGTCGTGTTCCCGGAGCCCGAGGTCGTCGCCCAACCCGGACTCGGCAAGAAGGGGAGCGACACGTTCGTGTGGGGGCACCACGGCGACGTCTTCTGCCTCGTCACCGGTGAGGTCGAGGGCGCGTCGCCCGAACCCGCATCGATCCACGTCGAGATCGTCGGTCAGACCTGCGACGACTCCGGCTGCATCCCGTACGAGGAGTCGATCGTCGGTTCGGGGGACGGGTCGGACGACGCCGCGGTCGACGCGCTCTTCGCGGACACCGACTGGAGCGCGGTGTACGACGGCTGGCCCTACGACCTCGCGTCGCGGGAGAAGGCGGAGCTCGCCGCGCTGAACGGCGGTCCCGAGGAGGAACCGAAGGCGCCGCCCGCGAAGGCTGCCGCGGCGCCGAGCACGACGTCTCCGTCGACGTCGTTCGGCCAGCAGGGCGGCGGCTTCGCCGCGTTCGGCGGACGCGAGCCGGTGCTCGCCGAGGTCTACACGCGCGTCGTCGGCGACGAGGTCCGCGGCATCGTCCGCGTCGAGGTCGACCCGGGCTACCACGTCTACCACCCGGTCGTCGGTCCGGGCATCGCGTCGCCGACCGTCATGAAGGTCTCGGGACCGAGCGTCGACTGGAACGACGTCGTGTTCCCGATGCCGACCGCGCAGGAGCAGAAGTACGGGAGCGAACCCGCGACCTTCGTCTGGGCGCACGAGGGCACCTTCTACTGCTTCTTCACCGGCACGGTGGAGGAGGGCATGGTCGAGCCCGACCCCTGGGAGGTCGAGGTCTCGATCGACGGGCAGTACTGCGACGAGTCGGGGTGCACGCCCTGGTCGGAGACGATCGAGGGCGAGGACGACGGGTCCGAGGAGGACGACGTCGACGCGCTCTTCGCGAGCACGGACTGGGCGAACCTCTACGCGAACTGGCCGCTCGACCTCTCGGCCGCCGACGCCGAGGCGCGCGCGAGGTTCGGCATGCCCGCGGCGGGCGGTGCGGACGATGCGGGCGCACCGAACGAGACGAAGGGCCTCTCCGGCACCGTCGCCCCGCCCGGACCGGGCGCGCCGACTTCCGACGGCGGCGGGTTGTGGCAGCTCGTCGTGCTCGCGGTGGGGGCGGGGCTCTTCGCGCTCGTGATGCCCTGCACCTACCCGATGATCCCGATCACGATCTCGTACTTCACCAAGCAGGCGGACGCGCGGCACGGCCACGTCTGGCCGCTCGCGGTGGTGTACGGCGCGGGCATCTGCAGCATGTTCACGGCGATCGGACTCGCCGTCTACCTGCTCGAGGTGTTCGCCGACACCTTTGGACTCGCCGCGGGTGAAGCGGGCGGCGCGATCATCGCCTTCGCGAACAGCGGTTGGTTCAACCTCGTCATCGCGGTCGCGTTCTTCTACTTCGCGCTCGTGCTCTTCGGAGCGATCAACCTGCAGCCGCCGCAGTGGGCCATGCGCTACGTCGGCGGCGCGCAGGGCAAGGGCGGCGTCATGGGCCTGTTCCTGATGGGCTTCCTGCTCGTCATCACGAGCTTCACGTGCACCGGCCCGTTCGTCGGCAGCATCCTGGCGACCGCGGCCAAGCAGGGCGGCGCGCGCACCGTGTTCGGCATGTTCGTCTTCGGCCTGACGATGGCGCTGCCCTTCGTCGTGCTCGGCATGGTGCCGGGCAAGGTGAAGAAGCTGCCGAAGAGCGGTCAGTGGATGAACACGGTCAAGATCACGCTCGGCTTCGTCGAGCTGGCCGCCGCGTTCAAGTTCCTCTCGAACACCGACCTCGCCTGGAACTGGAACTCGCTGCCGCGCGAGCTGTTCCTGTGGATCTGGGCGGCGAGCGCGCTCGTCATCGCCTTCTACCTGTTCGGCTTCATCAAGGTGAAGGGCGAGACCGGTGAGATCGGCCCGGGACGCATGGCGGTCGCCGCGGTCTTCGCGCTGCTCTCCACGTACTTCGCGTACGGCGCGCTCGGCAACCAGCTGGGCGGCGTGATGACCGCGCTCGCCCCGCCGTACTCCGCGCGCGTCGTCAACCAGCCGAAGATCGACGAGATGCAGAAGCAGATCGACGCGCTCTTCCGCGCCGTGCAGGAAGGAGGCGTCGCGGGCATCGGCAAGGGGATCAAGATCCGCGAGACCGGGCCGATCGTCGTCGAGGACGACCTCGAGCTCGCGGCGGCGCGCGCGAGGGAGACCGGCCGCGCGCTGTTCGTCAACTTCACCGGCCACTTGTGAGCGGTGTGCCGTCAGGTGGAGAACTCGGTTCTCCCCGCGCCGGCGGTCGCCGACGCCCTCTCCCACTACGTCGAAGCCAGGATCCACTCGGACACCGACGAGCTGCGTGAACTCCAGCGCTCGATGGTCGTGACCATCGCGCAGCCGACCTACGCGATCGTCGACCCGGTCACGCTCGAGGTGATCCGTCAGGCACCAAAGCCGCTCGTCGACGAGGAGCTCGCGCTCGACTTCCTCCTGCCCGTCCCCTGACCACGCACGCCTCGATGGATCCCGTCGCTCGCGCCAAACAGGCGGCCGGCCGCCGCGCCGCCCTCTTCGTCGAGGACGGGACGACCCTCGGACTCGGCACGGGCAGCACCGTGCGCCCGTTCCTCGAGGCGCTCGGCGAGCGGATCGCGAAGGAGGGCCTGCGCGTGCGCGGCGTGCCGACCTCCGAGGACACGGCGCGTCGCGCCGAACAGCTCGGCATCCCGCTCGCCTCGCTCGACGAAGTGACCGCGATCGATCTCACCGTCGACGGTGCGGACGAGATCGACGGCGCGTTCGACATGATCAAGGGCGGGGGCGGAGCGCTGCTGCGCGAGAAGGTCGTCGCGCGCCTCACGACGCGCGAGGTGATCGTCGCCGACGCGTCGAAGGTGGTGACGAAGCTCGGGACGACCTTCGACCTGCCGATCGAGGTCGTGCCCTTCGCGCTCTCCTACGTGCAGCGCGAGGTCGAACGCGTCGGCCTCGTCCCGAAGCTCCGCGTGCGCGACGGTGCGCCGTACCGCACCGACAACGGCAACCTGATCCTCGACGCGAAGGCGCCCGGCGGCATCGCGGACGCGGCGGGTCTCGACCGCGACCTCGGGTCGATCACGGGCGTCGTCGACACCGGTCTCTTCGTCGGTCTCGCGCACGTCCTGGTCGTCGGCCGCGAGGACGGGGAGACCGAGGTGCGCGAGAAGGGCTGATCCGGCCTCGCGCGTGGCCGAAGGCCACGCGCCGAGGAACATGGAACCACGAAGCACACGGAGCACACGGGCGCCGCCTTCGGCGGCGGACCACACAGAGGGACACAAGGACCCGCGCGGCGTGAACTGCCCCGCGGGTCCATGCATCTCCGCGCCGCGCAGCGGCGCCTTCGTGCTCTTCGTGACCTTCCTGCCGTTCCCTTCGTGTTTCCTGCGTGGGTTCGGCGCCGCAGGCGCCGAGTTCGGCGCCTCGCGCTCCCTCGAGTCGAAGCGCGGCCTGCCGGCCGCGCGGAGAACACAGCGCGCCGCTTCGCGCCGCGCAGATGATTCACAGGGAGACACAGAGGACACAGAGGACACGATGGACCGTGCTCGGTCGGAGCACAGATGCGTTCCGTCCCAACTCTCCGCCGCGCCGCCCTTGGCGGCGCCGCGTGGCCTCTGTGTTCTCTGTGCCTCCCTGTGAACTTTGTGTTCCTCGGCGCCGCAGGCGCCGAGCTTGGCGCCTCGCGTCAGTCCCGCGCCTCGCTCTCGCGCTCCTCGCGCTCGAGGAGTTCGCGCTTCCGCCCGAGGCCCCAGCGGTAGCCCGTGAGCTCACCGCTCTTCGCCAGCACGCGGTGGCAGGGAACGAGGACCGCGAGCGGGTTCTCGCCGCAGGCGCGCGCGACGGCGCGCACGGAACGGGGCGCACCGAGGCGGCGCGCGACCTCGCCGTAGGTGCGCGTCGTGCCGGAGGGGATCCGGCGGAGCTCCTCCCACACGCGCAGCTGGAACGCCGTGCCGCGCACGTCGAGCGGGAGATCGCACGTTCGCGACGGCCGGTCGATCGACGCGACGACGGCGTCGACGACGCTCGCGAAGTCCGCGTCGCCCCCGACGAGCTCGGCCTTCGGGAAGCGCCGCGCGAGATCGCGCACCAGCTCGTCCGGACGATCGCCGAGCAGCACCGCGCACACGCCGACCTCCGTCGCGGCGACGAGGGCGAGGCCGAGCGTGCACGGCGCCACGGCGAAGCGCACGCAGCGACCGTCGCCGCCGCGCCGGAACTCGGTCGCCGTCATGCCGAGACGGTCGCGCGCCTCGCCGCTGAAGCGCGTGCGCGAGCCGAACCCGCTGCCGTACGCCGCGTCGGTGACGGACGCGCCGGCGTGGAGCGCGGCGCGCGCCCGGCTCCAGCGGACGGCTGCCGCGTAGACGGTCGGCGTCGTTCCCACGTGCGCCTCGAAGTCGAGAGCCAGGCGACGCGGGCTCGCACCGACGTGCGCGGCGAGTTCCGCGAGCGTGGGTGACGTCTCGGCCTCCTCGAGGAAGCGACACGCCGCGAGGACGCGTTCGACTCCTTCGGCGTCGGCCGACCCGGCTCGCGGGCGACAGCGCTTGCACGCGCGGAACCCCGCGCGCTCCGCGGCGTCCGCGTCCTCGAGGAGGACGACGTTCGACCGGAGCGGCGTCCGCGACGGGCAGCCCGGCCGGCAGTAGACGCCGGTCGTGCGCACGCCGTAGACGAAGGCGCCGCGCCGGCTCGAGTCGCGGCGGACGACAGCGTCCCAGCGGGCGTCGTCACCGCGGAGCGGAGCGCCGGTCGGGAGGCGCTCGGGACGGGCGGTCTCGGAGCTCATGGCGCCATGGTGCCGGGCGCGGTCGACCGAGGCGTACCGGATCGCGTCCGCGCGCTCGGATCGTCGGGCCGGAGGTCGCCGAGCGGGGCCGTGGGCGCCCGGTACGGGTTCGAAGAGCACCGGGCGGCGCGGCCGTCCGCGGCGCTTTCTCCCCGGCACTGCGGGACTTGCGGCCTCGGGCCGCCCTCACCCTTGCCTCTTATTGCGACTGCGTCTCAATTGCAGGCCGACGCCCCCGGCACCTCGCCGGCGGCCCCGACCCCGCACGACCCCAGCTCCGGCGCACGCCCGAACGACCATGACCCGACTCCTCCTCGTCCTCGGCTCCGCGCTCGTCCTCACCGGGACGAGCGCGGCCCAGACGCACCGCCCGCTCGTCCCCCTCGACCACAGCCTCGACCTGTACGTCACCGACTCCGGCGACGACCGCGTGGTGCGCCTCGTCGACCGGAACCTCGACGGCGACTTCGCCGACCCCGGCGAGGTCTTCGTCGTCTACGACCCTCGATCGGGACGGTCCCGCTCGGTAACAACAGCTCGATCGAGCTCCTCCCGAACGGGATCGTGCTCGTCGCCGACTCGACCACGGACGTCGTGCTCGCCCTGCGCGACCTCGACGGCGACGGCGTGTGCAACGACCCGAGCGAGCACTGGATCTGGTTCGACGGCGATCCCGCGAACAACGGCTCCGGCGTCACGATGACTTCGGCGAGCAACATGTGCGTCGACACCGGGGGCCGCGTGTTCGTCGCCGACGCCAACACGAGCCTCACGACGACGGACTCCGTGCTGCTGCTCGTCGACCGCAACCACGACGGCGACGCGAACGACCCCGGCGAAGCGCGGCAGTACTACGTGCCGACGCAGTTCGCCGCCTCCGTCGGCGGCGTGATCCCGAACTCCGTGGAGCTGCTCCCGGACGGGAGCATGCTCTACCTCGAGGGTTCGTCCGTCGGCGTGCCGGCGAAGGGCCTCTACCGGCTCGTCGATCTCGACGGCGACGACACGATCGACCCCGCGAGCGAGGTCTTCGACTACTGGTTCCCGCCGACGCAACCGTCGACGCCGTTCATGTGGGACTTCACGGTCGGACCCGACGGCGTCGTCCACGTCGCCGACACGACCAACGACGTGATCTGGCGCCTCGAGGACCTCGACGGCGACGGTGCGATCGACCCGCTGACGGAGGAACTCGTCGCCTGGGCGGAGCCCAACGGCAGCCTCGTCTGGTCGCTCGTGGCCGACGAGCACGGAGACCTGTGGCTCGCCGAGAGTCAGTCGCCCGACCGCGTGCTCCGGCTCCACGACGTGGACGGCGACGGCGTCTTCGACGCGTCGGAGGTCGCGACGGTCTGGTCCGACCAGGCGGGCGGCGTCGACATCGCGAACCCCCGCGGGTTGTGCCTGCGGCGGGCGCCCTGGCTCGTCGCGCGGCCGAACGCGGAGGTCGGCGGCTTCGCGACGTTCCGCGTGACCGGGACGATCGCCGAGGACGTACTCCTGCTCGGCGCGCTCGCGAGCACGACGCCGCGGCTGCTCGCACCCTTCGGCCTCGTCGAGCTCGACACGTCGGCGGCGGCGGGCTTCTTCACGACGCCGCTCGGCCGGGTCGGACGCGACGGCTCGCTCTCCGGCGTCCTCTCGATCCCGAACGACCCCGCGCTCGTCGGCGCGACGATGCACCTGCAGGCGCTGGTCGGCGGCACCGGTCGCCGTGCGCTGACGGAACGCGTCACCGTCGCCCTCCAGTGAGGTCGGCTCGATTCCTCGAGACCGACTCCGAGAACGACAGCGGCCCCCGCACCGAGTCGGTGCGGGGGCCGCGGTCCGTTCGCGGACGACGCACGTCGCCCGCGATCACGCCTCGATCAGAGGCTCACGATGAACGCGAGGATCTTGTCGATGTCGTCCTGCACGTTCGTCGGGTTGAGCGTGATCTTCGTCTTCGACACGTTCGGAACGATGTCCTCGTGGGAGCGGATGTCGTGGAACTCGTTGAAGAACTTGAAGGTCGTCGGGTAGGCCGCGTTGCCGTACACCGGGTCCGTCATCTGCGACGAGGGGTCGACGACCGCCCGCAGCGAGACCAGCGAGTGGTCGTGCATGTACGGACCCGAGGTCACGACGCCGAGCTTCGTCGGGATCGAGAAGACGTTCTCCTGGCGGAGGAACAGCTTCTGGCCCGAGAACGGGTCGAACGGGTCGAGGAGACACGGGTAGCTGTTGGGGTCGTCCCGCGTGAAGTTGTCGTCGTCGTCCACGTACATCGGCGTGTACGACTCGAGGTCCGAGTAGCCGTCGAAGTTCCGGTCGTTGTCCGGGACGGTGTCCTCGTTCTCGTCGACGTTCACGCCCGAGTTCACGTTGCGGACGTTGACCGCGACGATGTTGCCCTGGAGCGAGAAGCACGTCGGGTCGTGCACGACGCCGAAGTCGAGACCGTCCGTGAGGAGGGTCGACACGAAGTCGGCCGTCATGCCGCGGGGATCACCGCTGACCGGGTCCTCCTTCGGGTGGCACGTGAAGCAACCGGGGTGACGACCCGTGGGGTTCGTACCGGTGTCGTTCGTGCCGAAGAAGAGGTCGCGGCCCATGGCGGCCTGCGCGGTGAGGTCGTTCGTGACCGGGTCCCAGAACGGGTTGAGCGGCACCGGGACGATCTTGGCGAAGTCGTCGAGACCTTGCTGTTGCGCGTCGGTCAGGACGCCGTGTCCGCCGTTCTCGCCGCCGAACATCGGGCCCGTCTCGCCCAGGTTGATGCGGACGCCCTTCCAGAGCCCGAGGCCCGTGAGCAGCGGACCGCCGTAGACGGCGATCGTGCTGCGCGGACCGGCGGTGCGCTGCCAGACGTTGCCGTCCTCACCACCTTCGAAGTGGCAGGACGCACAGCTGTTGTTGAAGCCGGCCGTCGTCTGGGCGCGCGAGGCGTCCTCGAACAGCTCTTCACCGACGCGCTCGCTCAGCGTCTGGAGATCCGGACCGGTGTGGGTCGAGATCTGCGAGTGGGCCTGCGAGATCACGCCCGTCGACCAGTCGACGCGCAGCACGGAGAGCGTGCGCGTCAGCTCGTTCATGACGTAGATCAGGGCGTCGTCGTTCGACGTGCCCGCGTCGGGAGCGAGCGTCCAGCCGAGCGGCAGGTCGCCCATCGGCGTGGTCGTGTCGAGCGGCGTGCGCTCCTGGAAGTCGTAGCGCGGCGGGAACGTCGCACGCAGGGTCATGTTCCCCTTGTCGTAGTCGTAGAGGAAGACGTCCTCGGAACCGCGGTTCAGCATGAGCACGTGCTTGCCGTCCGGGCTGAAGAGCGCCTTGCTCGGAAGACCCGCGCGGCGACCCATCTTGTTGAGGCCGTAGCCCTCGGTGCCGATCACGGCGCGCAGGCCGTTCGTCAGCGCGACGGGTTCGCCGGCCTTGATGATCGCGGCCTGGACGTTGATCGCGGTGCCGACGAGCGCCGGGTTGTTCGCGATCCCGGTCGAACCGGCGTGCACACCGCCGCCGATGTCGAACAGCGGGAAGAGGCCGTTGTTCGTCACCAGGAGCGAGCCCGAGAACAGGCCCGGCGAGGTGATCGGCACGGGCATCTCGGGACCGAACCACGCGACGACGTTGGATCCGGTGGGCGCACCGGACACGCGGAACGTCGCGGTCGTGCCGACGATCGGCGAACCGACGCCGCCGAGGGTCGCGACGCCGACCGACGACGCGCCGCCCTTGCCGAACGGGACGTACTCGGCGGGCGAGTCCGTGTCGGCGAGCTCGTGGTGGAGTCGGTTCGAGCGGTCACCGGGCTGACCGAAGCTCCCGTTCTGCAGGTCGAGGACCGTGAGCGACGGGTAGACGCGGTTGGCGAAGTCGCCCGCGAGGTTCGGACCGTAGTTGAAGCCCGGGTCGTGGTTGACGTTGTGGAGCTGCTGCGGGACGAGCGCCAGGCGGTCGTTCGGGTCGAGGGCGATGTCGTCGCTGAAGCGCGGCGTGCCCTGACTCTTGATCACGTGGACCGGCGTCGGGTTGTTGATCGGGTGGAACGGGTAGTCGTCCTGCTGGATCTTCGAGTCGAGCGTGACGCCCGTCGGAACGCCCGATCCGTCGAGAGCGACGGAGAGCACCGACACCCACGGGGACTTGAGGTGCGTGACGTAGACGCGCTTCGAGTTCTTGGCGATCGAGAACGCGCGCGGGGTCTGGAGGTCCGGGATCCCGTCGAAGTCCTCGTCGACGTCGGCGATCGTGCCCGACGTGATGAAGTTCATGTCCCAGTCGTACTGGAAGCGGGCGACCTCGCTCAGCGTCGTCGCGTCGAGGAAGATCATCTCGGCCGAGCGCATCGACGAGATCGTGAAGTACTTCCCGTTCGGCGACAGGACGATGCCGTAGGGCTCGGTCCCGACGTCGGTCAGCGTGTTGACGACCGTCTTCGTGGCGGTGTCGATCACGCTGACGCTGCCGCGGATCTCGGTACCCGTGAACGGCGTGATGAAGTGGGTCGTGACCGGCACGTTCCCGCGCTGGTTGGCGACGAGGAGCAGCGAGCCGTCCGCGTTGAACGCGAGGCTGCGCGGCCACACGCCGACCGTGATCTCGGACAGCAGCGTGCCCGAGTCGACGTCGACGACGGCGACGGAGTTGTTCTCACGGTTGACGGTCCAGACCGTGCCGGAGTCGTTGGGGTCGACGGCGACGGCCTCGACCTGGCTCTGGGCCAGGGCCGGGAGAGCTCCGAGGAAGAGAGCGGCCGGCGCCAGCAGGAGAGAGCGGCGATTCATGAGTGGGTGTCTGTCGGACAGGAGGCGAGGTTTCGACCGTGCCCACGGGGCGACCGATCGAGGCCGAGGGGCCTGCGGAGCGGTTCGCCGGGCGTGGGCGTGGTGGATGGAGCGCGCGTGACCGTTCCCACGTGGGGCGCCGACCGGCCCGTTCTCGGGACCTGACGGGAGGGAACGAGTCCCACAAGGATACCCCCTCTGGCTCCGGAGATCGGGACCTGGAGGTGGGTAGACGTGAGGCGGAAGAACCTGCCCGTAGGTTCCGCAAACTTGACCGGCACCGCGAAGGAGCTTCCGGGTGCCGGGGCGTCGCGTCGGGTCGCCCGAGGCGCCTAAAGCCTTTTTTGGAAGTGAGATACGGCAGCGCGCCCGGCTTGGCCCCGGGCTTGCGCCGGGGAGGGCATGACCGACGCCTTGCGCCTCCCCACTCTGGTCGACGGACCGGTCGGCACGGGCCGGCCCGTCGCGGCCCCCGCCGGTTCCGGCGGGGCCGACGGGGAGTTCGCACGCCGTCTCGACGGCGCGCAGGAGCGATCGGGTCCGGAGACCCGCCGCACCGAGCGCGACCGCCGGGCCGACGACCGCGACGGGGACGGTCCCGTCCGCAGCGGCGACCGCTCGACCCGCGACGAGACCGACGAGGCGCGCGCGGAGCGCCCCGACGGGCCGGAGCGCCCGAGGCCGGAGCGGTCCGACGACTCCGAGGAGCCCGACGACGCTCGCGCCGCCGCGGAACTCGACGACGACGCCGACGTCGATCCGTCGCTCGTCCCCGCGCTGCCCGTCCTCCCGGCGCCCGTCGACCCGCGCCGCGCGCCGGGGTCCGGCACGGCGACGGACGAACACATCGAGCCCGCGGCGAAGCTCGCGTCCGGCCGGCCGACCGTGGCGACGGGGTCCGAGTCCGACGGCGCGAGCGACGCACCCGACGCCGCCGTCCCCGCGGCTGCCGCAGAGGGCGACGCCCCCGACGCGACGCAGGACCCTGCGGACGCGTCGCCCGACGCCCGCGTCGAGGCGAAGACCGAACGACCCGAGGCGCAGGTGCGCGGACACGAGCGTGTCGACGTCGCCCGCGTCGACGGTGGGACGAAGCACGCTGCCGCAGCGGCGCCCGCTCCGCCCGAGCACTCGCTGCACGCGGAGAATGCGCGCGCCGCGGAAGCACTCGAGCAGATCCGCCTGCACGTGCGACCGGGGATGCGCAGCGCGACCATCGAGCTCTCGCCGAAGGAACTCGGACGCGTCGACGTGCACGTCGTCCTCGAGAAGGAGGGACTCGTCGCGCACCTGCGCGTCGAGGCGCCCGACACCTATCGCGCGCTCGAGCGCCACATGCCCGAGCTGCGCGCCGGACTCGAACAGGGCGGTCTCGACGTCGTGAGGCTCGATCTCTCGATGGGGCAGGGCGAGCGGGGCGCCGACCGAGAACGCGCCGAGGTGACGCGATCCGTCGTCGGCCCCGGCAGGACGAACGAAGGACCCGCGTCGCGGGTCGAGACCATCTGGCTGCGACCGAGCACGGTGTCCGACGACGCCGTCGACGTCATGGCCTGACGACACGAGGAGACGAAGCCATGAACATCGACGGCATCTACGCCGACCCGCAGACCTACCAACCGGACGCGAAGGGCTCGCAGGAGCTCGACAAGGACGCGTTCATGAACCTGCTCGTCGCGCAACTCAAGAACCAGGACCCGATCGAGCCCAAGGACAACAGCGAGTACGTGGCGCAGCTCGCCAACTTCTCGTCGCTCGAGCAGATGTCCCAGATGAACGAGAACATCACGACGATGGCGCTGCTCCAGCAGTCCAACGCGCTGCTCTCGTCCCTCTCGGAGAGTAGCGGCCTCATCGGCCACGAGGTGAGTTGGGCCGACGAGGAGATCGGCACCTCCGGCACCGGCACCGTCCAGTCCGTCCGCATCAAGGACGGTCTCACGCTGCTCCAGGTCGACGGCGCCGACGTGCCCCTCTACACCGTCACCGAGGTGCACGGCGAGCCGACGACCGACGCCGCGACGTCGGACGGCAACTCGACCGACGCGACCGACAACGCGGACGACCAGGCCTGATCCCCCTCCTCAGCGAACCCGAACCAACACATGGCACGCGCACTTCTCTCGGCACTCGGCGGTCTTCGGGCCCACCAGGAGTGGATCGACGTCATCGGCAACAACCTCGCGAACGCGAGCACGCCGGGCTTCAAGTCCTCGCGAGCGCTGTTCTCGTCGATTCTCGCGCAGACCCTGCGCGAGGGCTCGCCGCCCTCGAACACGCTCGGCGGTTCCAACCCGGTGCAGATCGGTCTCGGGACGACGATGCGGATGGTCGACCGCGACGTGTCGCAGGGCACGCTCAACTTCACCGGCCGCACGTTCGACCTCGCGATGCGCGGTGAGGGCTTCTTCGCCGTCACCGACGGCCTCCGCAGCCTCTACACGCGGGTCGGCACGTTCGGGCTCGACGCGGACAGCAACATGGTCGACCTGCGCACGGGCTTCCGCGTGCTCGACGGCACCGGCAAGTCGTTCAAGATCGACACCAACGCATCGGTGCCGCCGAAGCCCACGACGCAGGTCATGCTCGCGGGCAACCTGCCGGCGAACGTCGGAGGTCCGATCTCCGAGGTGCTCTCGACGACGAACCCGCTCTACGAGGGTCAGCCTGCGAACACCCTCGGCACCGCGGTCGCCGCGGGCGGCGCGTTCACCGGCCTGACGCCGAGCACGACCTACTCGATGTCGATCACGATGAACGGCTCGACGGCGCAGTCGGTCAGCGTGACCTCCGACGCCACGGGCCAGATCCTGATGTCCGACGTCGTGAACGAGATCAACTCGACCGTCCCGAACGTCGTCGCACAGGACGTCGGCGGCCAGCTCCAGCTCACGAGCACGTTGACCGGCGACGCCTCGACGATCCTCGTCACGCCGTCGCAGACCGGCAACGACCTCGTGTCGGTGCTCGGCCTCTCGACGAGCCTCAAGGTCGGCTCGCAGTCGGTGGCGACGAGTTCGACCAGCATCAACTCGTTGCCCGCCAACACGAAGGACTACGTCGCCGGCGACGTCCTGCAGATCTCCGGCGTCGACGCCGACGGAACGGTCGTCGACGCGGACTTCGTGTTCGGCACGGGCGTGGGCCAGAACGGCACCACGATCGGCGAGCTCGTCGCGTTCGTCGGGGCGCAGTACCCGCAGTCGACGGTCGAGTTCGACGCGGCGACGGGCGAGATCTCGGTCACGTCGAACACGCCGGGCGAGTCCGACATGGCACTCGTCGTCACCGACGCACCGACCAACACGGGGGCGGCGAACTGGGCCGCGAACTCCTTCGCGGTCGAGACGCAGGGCACCGGACCCGACACCTTCCAGACCTCGATCCAGGTCTACGACCAGGCCGGTGTCGGCCACGTCGTCAACTTCACGCTCGAGCGCATCGACGGCAAGAACTGGTCGATGAAGACGTCGCTCACCGGCGCGGGCGACACCGTGCTCTCCGGCGGGGCGGCCACCATCTCGTTCGGCGACGACGGCAACATCCTCGGCATCGGCAACTCGTCGGTGACGGTGCAGTTCGACGGGCAGTCGCCGCAGACCTTCGCCCTCTCCTTCGCGGGCGACTCGGCCAGCCAGGGCGTGACGCAGTTCGGCGGCGCGAACAGCCTCGTGGCGGACTTCCAGGACGGCTACCCCGCGGGCTCGCTCGCGAACCTCTCGGTCAACAACGACGGTTCGATCACGGGCTTCTACTCGAACGGACAGACCTTCGACCTCGGCCAGTTCGGGATCGCGAGCTTCCCCAACGTGCTCGGCCTCTCGGACGTCGGCGACGGCTTCTACGCGGAGACCGGCAACAGCGGTCAGCTCCGTCTCGGCAGCGCGGACTTCGCCGGTGTCGGCGAGGTCGTCGGCGGTGCGCTCGAGGAGTCGAACGTCATCACCGCCGAGGAGTTCGTGCGCCTGATCCAGGCACAGCGCGGCTTCCAGGCGAACGCGCGCATCATCTCGATCCAGGACCAGATGCTCGAGGAGGCCGTGAACATCGTCTGATCCCGGTCGAGCGGGCCCTCGGCCCGCGGCCCTCCCCCTCGGCGGCGCGGCCCGCGTCCGGTCTCCACCGGTCGCGGGCCGCGCACCTTTCCCGGAAAGACTTTCCGGGGGGCGGCAAGCGCTTCGTGCCGCCGCCCTGCCGCGAGCGCGCCGGCCGCGCTCCGCGGCCCCGTCCGGCGCCCCGCGCACTTGGCATCCCGGTTGCTCCACGGAGGTCATGAACAACGGCCTCTACTCCGCTCTCTCCGCCATGCGGGCGTCCGAGAACGCGATCGAGATCGTGTCGCACAACCTGGCGAACCTCACGACGCCGGGCTTCAAGCGCTCGAACCCCACGATGGAGGAGTTCGCGGTCGTCCTCGACGGCGCGGTCCAGCAGAAGACCGGCGTCCGCCAGGAGGTCGACTACTCGCAGGGTCCGCTCGACATCGTCGACGACCACATGAAGCTCGCCATGGACGGCCCCGGCTTCTTCGTGTTCGACGGCCCGACGGGCGAGGTGCTGTCGCGCTACGGCGGCCTGCTCGTCTCGCAGGACGGCGAACTCACGAGCGAGGAGGGACTCCCCGTCGCGTGGGAGTCGCGCTCGAAGCCGATCGATCCCTACGGCCCGACCTTCGAGGTGCGCGACGACGGCGTCGTCATGCAGGACGGCGACGAACTCGGCCGCCTGCGCCTCGTCGACTACGCCGACTACAAGTCGCTCGAGCAGCTCTCCGAGGGCTACTTCCGCGCGCCGCTCGACCTCGAGGAGATCCCCGCCGCCGGCATGGTCGTGCAGGGAGCGATCGAGCGCCCGAACGTGACCGGCATCAGCGAGCTGGTCGAGATGGTCGGCTACCAGCGGGCCTACGACATCGCCTCTCGCAGCGTCGCGATGATCAGCGAGAGCTACCAACGACTCAACCGCCCGAGCGGTTCCTGATCCCCCTGCACCAGACGAACCATGATCCGTGCAATGCGAACCGCGGCCTCCGGCATGCTCGCGCAGCAGATGCTGGTGGACTCGCTCGCGAACAACATCGCGAACGCCAACACCGCGGGCTTCAAGCGCGACACCGTCGCGTTCCGCTCGCTGCTCTACCGGACCTACCGTGATCCGGGAGCCCTGACGGGCGCCAACTACGCGAGCCCGACCGGTCTTCAGATCGGCTCCGGCGTCGAGGTCGGCAGCTCGATCAAGCAGCACCTCCAGGGCGACATGGACGCCACGGGCAACGAGCTCGACATGGCGATCCAGGGGCCCGGCTTCTTCCAGGTCTCGCTCGGCAACGGTGAGTTCCGCTACACGCGCGACGGATCGTTCCGTCGCGACGCGAACGGCGCGGTCGTGACCGTCGACGGCTTCTACATCGAGCCGCGCATCACGATCCCCGAGGGCTACACGAACATCACGGTCGGCGCGGACGGGACGATCTCGGGCACGTCGTCGGGCGGCACGTCGGAGAAGTTCGACGAGGTCCGCATCCACGTCATCCCGAACCCCGCGGGCCTCAAGGCCGTCGGCGGGAACCTGTTCCAGGTCACCGCGAGCTCCGGCCAGGCCGTGCCGCGCACGCCCGGTTTCGAGGGCGCCGGCTTCATCCGCCAGGGCGCGCTCGAACGCTCGAACGTGCTCGTCGTGGAGGAGCTGATCGAGCTCATCCAGGCGCAGCGCAACTACGAGGTCAACAGCCGCACCATCCGCATCGGTGACGAGATGCTCCAGCAGGTCAGCCAGCTGATCCAGTGACGGAGGCGCCAAGGTGAACCTACTCGCACTCGTACTCGCCGTCGTCGGTCAGACCTCGCAGGTCACCGTCACGCTCCCCACGGACGCCGCGGTCTCGGGCCAGTCCATCGAACTCGCGGAGGTCGCCACGATCACCGCGGGCGATCCGGCGGTCGTCTCCGCGCTCGGCTCGATCGATCTCGGCTACGCGCCCTCGCCGGGCTACTCGCGCACGCTCGCGGCCCAGCGCATCTTCGACGCGATCCAGACCGCGCAACCCGGCGTTCAGGTCCGCATGGCGGGTTCGCCGCTCGTGCGCGTCACCGTCCGCACCGAGGTCGTGCCCGCCGACCGGCTCCAGCAGGTCGCGCGCGAGGCGCTCGAGGCGCTCGCCGACGGCGACCGCATCACGATCGACCTCCAGCAGGCGCTCGTCGACGTCGAGGTGCCGATCGGGAACGAGGCGGCGGTCGTGCGCGCGCTCCCCGCGGCCACCGAGGTCCGCACGGGGACGAACGCCGTCACCGTCAAGGTCGAGGTCGACGGCCGCACCTACGTGACGCGGCAGGTGCTCTTCACGGTCCAGCGCTGGCAGAACGTCGCGGTGCTGAGCCGCGGCGTCTCGAGCGGCGAGGCGATCACGCCGGACATCGTCGAGGTCCGCGAGGTCGTGCTTCCCGCGCACCAGCGCGAGAAGCCGCTCACGACCTCGATGTTGATCGGGTCGGTCGCGATCCGCGACCTGCCCGCCGGCAAGGCCGTGCTCGGCATCGACGTGCACCGCCCCAACGCGATCCAGGCGCAGACGCCGATCGTGCTCGAGGTGCGCCACGGCGCGATCAAGGCGCGCGCGATGGCGGTCGCCATGGACTCCGGCGCGATCGGCGACCGCATCCGCGTGCGCGTCGTCGACAGCGGCCGCGAGATGCACGCCCACGTGGAGAGTCGGGACCTCGTGGTCATCGACCTCGGCGGCTACGACGGATTCGGAGAGAGACGATGAGCACCGCACGACAGCTCCTCGGAGCGTTCACCCTCCTCGCGGCGCTCGCCGCCGACGGCTTCGCGCAGGCGCGCCCGGGCGCCATCTACGACCCCGGCCGCGGCCCGATCGGACTGATCCAGGACAAGACGGCGCGGCGCGTCGGCGACCTCCTGACGGTCATCATCCTCGAGGAGGCCGACATCAGCACGGAGGACTCGTCGGACACGTCGAAGTCGACGGCGCTCAGCTACGAGCTCTCGAACTTCGACATCAAGCCCGACGCGTTCAACCTCCTCCCGAAGCTGGCCGCCAACTCGTCGGACCAGTTCTCCGGCTCCGCGCAGGTCGGCAAGCGCGACTCGTTCGAGGCGCGCCTCACCGCGATGGTGGTCGACGTGCTCCCCAACGGGAACCTCGTCCTCAGCGGTCGCCGCGAGATCCGTGTCGAGAACCAGCTCAAGGTCATCGAGTTCTCGGGCGTCGTCCGCAAGTACGACGTCTCGTCGCTCAACACGATCTCGTCGTCGCTCGTCGCCGACGCGCGTGTCTCCTACATCGGCGCGGGTCCGTCGACGCAGTCGACGCAGCGCACGGGCATCGGCTCGTGGATCTACAACGCCATCGACTGGCTCTGGCCCTTCTGATCGAAGGAACGTCGCCCCGTGATCCAGCAGACCCTCATCGCCCTCCTCCTCGGCCTCGTCGGCGCGCAGGACGGTTCGTGGCCGCTGCCGCCCGCGTCGGGCCAGCCGCAACCGCAGCCGCAACAACGCCCGACGCGGCCCGCCCAGGAGCAGCCGTTGCCCGTCCCCGTCACGCCGTACCTCGGGCTCGGCGGCGTCGAAGCGCCGCGTCAGCCCGTGTGGGCCTCGAGCTCCGAGGTCGTCCGCACGACCTCGCCGCTCGTCGGCGAGTCGCCGGGTCGCAGCAGCCAGGTGCGCGTCCGCGTCCGCGACCTCGTCGACGTCCGCGGCCAGGAGACCAACCAGCTCCAGGGCGTCGGGCTCCTCACCGGTCTCAACGGCACCGGTGACTCGGGCAACGCGACGACGTTCGCTCTCAAGAACCTGCTCAACACGCAGAACATCAACCTCGACCCCGCACAGATCGCTTCGAACAACGTCGCCGTGGTGTGGGTCCAGGCGACGCTGCCCCCGGGCGTGAAGCCGGGCCGCCGCATCGACGCGCGCGTCTCTTCGATCTACGACGCCGAGGACCTCACCGGCGGCTCGCTCGTCTGGTGCGAGCTCGTCGCGCCGGGCCCGGACGTCGTCTACGCGACGGCGTCGGGCCCGATCTCGACCGGCGCGTTCACCGTCTCCGGTCAGGCCGCGAGCGCCTCGCGCAACCACCCGACGGTCGGCATCTGCGCGCAGGGCTGCAAGGTCGAGCGCGAGGTGCCGTCGCTGCTCGTGTCCGAGCAGGGCTTCGTGCACCTCGACCTCAAGCCGACGCAGGGCTCGTTCGGCAACGCCGTCCGCATCGCGCGCGCGATCAACGCCGTGCACGAGCGCTCCGCCATCCCGGTCGACGCGATGACGGTCAAGGTCGCGGTACCGGCGTGGCTGCCCACCGAGGAGATCGTCGTGTTCCTCGACGAACTGCTCGAGATCGAACTCGTCCCCGAGGCGTCGTCGAAGGTCGTCATCAACGAGCGCACCGGCGTCGTCATCCTCGGCGAGGAGGTGCGTCTGAGCCGCGGTGCGATCACGAAGGGCAACCTCACCGTGACGATCGCGGAGACGGCGGAAGCCAGCCAGCCCGGTGCTCTCAGCGGCGGCGACACGGCCGAGCTCCCGCGCACCGACCTCAAGGTCGAAGAAGAGGACCGCAGGCTCTCCATCGTCAACGGCGCGTCGACGCTGCAAGAGGTCGTCGAGGTGCTCAACGTGCTCGGTGCGACGCCGCGCGACATGGTCGACATCCTCCAGTCGATGTCGCAGAACGGCATGTTGCACGGCGAACTCGTGCTCCTCTGATCGGGATCGGAACCATGGACGTCCTCCAACAGCTCCAGACCGGCATGGACTCGCAGACCGCTGCGAGCATGCGCGACCTCGCCGAGGCGAAGCACATCGCCGAGACGGCGCGCGGCGACCTCTCCGGTGCGGCCCAGAAGTTCGAGGCGCTGCTCGCGACCACGCTCGTGCGCGAGATGCGGCAGACGCTCGACGAGGGCTTCTTCGGATCGGGCCCCGGCTCCGACTCGTACTCCGGCATCCTCGACGAGAAGATCGCCGAGCAGCTCGTGAGGCGACCGATCTTCGGCATCGAGAAGATGCTCGAGGCGGCGCAGCGCGGTCGCGCGACGCAACCGGCCGAGCCCGCCGAGGTCGCTCCGGCGGCCGGTCGCGACGCGCGCACCGCTCGCGTCGAGCCGGGCGACGCCGCGTTCGTCGGACCGCTCGAAGTGCCCGCCTCCGACGGGGAGGCGACGCCGTGAAGGAAGCCCGTCTGCTCCCGCGTCTCGAGGCGTGGGCCCAGGAGGAGCTCGGTGCGCAACAGGCGCTGCTCCGCGCGCTGGAGGCGCACGAACGCTCTCTCGGCCGCGGCACGCCCGAAGAGATCGAGACCACCGTCCGCGCCATCGGCGAGGTCGACCCGCGCGGTTCCGCGCGGCGCGGCGAGCTCGACGCGATCCTGCGCGAACTCGCGGCCGCCTGGAAGCTCGCGAGCGGCACGCTCACGCTCGGCAGCGTCGCCGAGCGCTTCGAGGAGCGCGGCGCGCGGCTCGCGCGTCTGCGCACCGAACTCCGACGCGCGGTCGTCGAGGTCCGCGAGCGCTCGCGCCGCGTCGCACTCGTCTCGCGCCAGCAGTGCGCCATCGTCTCGAAGGTGCTCGAGACCGTCCTCGGCAAGGACGGGCTCGAGGGTATCCGCGGCGCCGTCGTCGACTCGAGGGCCTGAACCATGGGATCGATCGGACTCTCGACCGGCCTGCAGGCCCTGCTCAGCGCGCAGTCCGCGCTCGACACGGTCGGCAACAACATCGCCAACGCGAACACGCCGGGCTACTCGCGCCAGCGCGTCAACCTGACGCAGGGCCTCACGATCGCTCGACGCAACCTGCTGATCGGCAGCGGCGTCGTCGCGAAGGACCTCACGCGCATCACCGACACGCTGCTCAACACGCGCATCGCGAGCCAACTCTCCGTCGTCGGCAAGTTCGAGGCGCAGTTCGAGCGCGCGTCCGAGATCCAGGCCGTCTTCGGCGACCTGCAGGGCGTCGGCGTCGGCCAGATGCTCGAGTCGTTCTTCGACGAGATCTCGAGCCTCGCGACCGATCCGGCGGACAAGGTGCGTCGCACGTCCGTCGTCCAGAGCGCGGAGGTCCTCGCCGCGCGCTTCAACGAGGTCACGACCGGACTGGCGGAGGCGCAGGCCTCGACCAAGGGTCAGGCCAAGGCGGTGGTCACCCAGATCAACGACCTCGCCACGCGCATCGCCGACCTCAACTCGAAGATCGCGGAGCTGGAGTCGGGGCAGGTCACGGCGAACGCCCTGCGCGACGAGCGCGACCTCGTCGTCAGCCAGCTCTCCGAACTTGTGGACGTCCAGGCCAAGGATCACGGCATCTCCGGCGTGCGCGTCCACGTCGGCGGTGCGCTGCTCGTCGACGGTGCGACGACGCTGCCGATCGAACTGAAGGAGAAGGACGACGGCAAGCTCGTCGTCGCGCCCAAGGGCTCGAGCATCCCGCTCAACGGCATCTCCGGCAAGCTCGGCGCCCTCCTCGGGCACGGACCCGGTTTCGTCGACGGCCTGCAGAAGGGGCTCGACGACGTCGCGCACCAACTGATCCTCGAGGTCAACCGCGAGCACACGACCGGCGTACCGGGCAACGGTCCGTTCAAGAAGCTCGTCGGCGCGGTCCCGCTCCAGCTCGCCCTCCCGGGCGGCGTCCTGCTTGCGCAGACGCTCGAGGACTCCGGACTTCCCTTCGACGTCACCGAGGGCGGACTCACGGTCAACGTGCACGACCTCGCGAGCGGCGCGATCGAGAAGCACAAGATCGAGGTCGGCCCCGAGATGAAGGTCGCCGAGCTCGTCGGAGCGCTCAACGACATCCCGAAGCTCCAGGCGCACATCGACGACACCGGTCACTTCGTGATCAGCGCCGAGCCCGGCGCCGCCTTCGACTTCTCCACGCGGCTCGTGCCGAACCCCGACGAGAACGGCGTCTTCGGCGGCGCGAGCGCGTCGTTCGGGACGAGCCTCGGCGAGCCCTTCGCGCTCGCCGCCGGCCAGACGCTCGACCTCAGTACGACGACGGGCGGCATCACGACGAACTACGTCTACACCGTCGACCCCAACGACTTCGCGAACGTCGGCGAGGCGACGGCGGAGGAACTCGCCGCGGCGCTCGAGTCCGACCCGGCCTTCGGCGCCGCGGGTCTGCGCGCGGTCGTCGAGGACGGACACGTGTTCGTCCAGACGACGAGCGAAGGTCCGACGGAGTCGATCACGCTCAACGGCGGGACGGCCGCCGCGTCGCTCGGCCTCACCGGCCTCGTCGGACAGACCGTGCTCGGCAACGACGACGCCGTCGGCATCACGTTCAGCGGCGCCTACACCGGCGCGACCGACGACACCTTCACGTTCGTGCCGAACGGCGACGGCGTGATCGGGACGACGCCGGGGCTCTCCGTCGACGTGATCGACGGGCAGGGTCAGGTCGTCGCGTCGCTCGACGTCGGCGACGGGTACGTGCCCGGCACGCCGATCGTCTTCGGCGACGGCCTCTCGATCAGCTTCGGGCTCGGCGAGCTCTCGGCGACGGCGGGCGACCGCTTCTCGATCGACGCGGAGGCCGACTCGGACACGAGCGACGTCCTCGTCGCGCTCGGACTCAACACCTTCTTCACCGGCACCGACGCGTCCGACATCGCGGTCCGCTCGGAGATCGCGAAGGACCCCGGACTGCTCGCGTCGTCGAAGACCGGCAGCACGGGCGACAACGGCACGCTCCTCGCGATCCTCGACGCGCAGTCGAAGGCGATCGCCGAGCTCGACGGACAGAGCATCGGCGAGCGCTACTCGGAGATCGTCGCCGACGTCGGCTTCGAGGTGAGCGCCGTCGAGGCCTCGGCCTCCTCCGCGCGCGCCGTGCTGACGAGCCTCCAGGACCGACGCGACTCCGTCGCCGGCGTGAACGTCGACGAGGAATTGGTCCAGATGATCCGTTTCGAGCAGTCGTACCAGGCCGCATCGCGCTACATCGCGGCCCTCAGCGACCTCGAGAACTCGCTCCTCCAACTCATCTGAGGACGCGCCATGCGACTGTCGACGAACCAGACCTACAAGCTCGTCCTCGACGGGCTCAACATCAACTTCGGCAAGATGGTGCGCGCCGCGAACCAGGTGTCGTCGGGCCGCCGCATCAACGCGCCGTCCGACGACCCGACCGGCGCCGCACTCGTGCTCGCGTACGAGCGGCGCCTCGCCGACATCGGCCGCGCCTCCGACGCCGCGCTCTCCGGGCGCGACGTCGCCGACTCGGCGACCGCCGTGCTCGAGGAGGTCTCCGGACTGCTGACCGAAGTGCGCTCGATCGTCATCCAGGGCATGAACGGCACGCTCGACACGCAGTCGAGGAAGGCGCTCTCCGACCAGGTGTCGCTCCTGCGCGAGCAACTCGTCACGCTCGCGAACACGCGCACGGGCAACCGCTACCTCTTCGGCGGCTCCGAGACGAGCACGCGTCCCTTCGACGAGGTCGGCGGCAAGATCGTCTACTTCGGCGACGACACCGAACAGCAGGTGCGCGTCGGTCAGGGCATCGGCATCCCGATCAACGTGCCGGGGAGCTCGCTGTTCGCCGCCGACACCGGTTCGGGTGCGGTGCTCGGCGGAGCCACCGGGCTCGCGCTCGGGACGACGGCGAACGACGGCTCGGGCGAGGAACACGTGACCGTGCGGCACGACGCGACCGATCTCTCGGCGCTCGCTCCGAGCGGCATCGTCTCGGCGGCCGGCGGCGCGAACGACACGTTCGTCGGGTCCGCCAACCTCGTCATCGACACGGCGGCGGGGACCGCGACGCTCGGCGACGGCACGCCGGTCCCGATCCCCGACCCGACGAGCGACGACTACGACGACTTCGTCGTCTCGAACGGCCTTGGCGGCGAATTGCACCTCGACCTGTCGCTGTGGAACGGCGCGGACGTCGCGGGCCCGGTCTCGGCGAGCGCCTCGGTCTCGATCGACGGCTCGAACTTCGTCGCGGTCGACTTCACCGAGACCGACCTTCGACTGGCGAACCCCGCCACCGGGTCGGTGCTGCACGTCGACACGTCGGCGCTCGGCCGCGCCGGTGACGAGCTCGTCAACTTCGCGGGCGACGTCGACGTGTTCGCCGTGCTCGACGGCATCGCGGCCGACCTCGAGGACTCGGCGTCCTTCGACTCGAGCGAGATCGTCGACCGGCTCGGCATGCGGCTCGGCGAGCTCGACCGTCACCACGACAACGTGCTCGCGGGTCTCGGCATCCTCGGTTCGCGCAGCGCGCGCCTCGGCGACGCGGCCTCGCGCCTCTCGGCGATCGAGCTCCAGGTCACGAGTCAGCTCAGCGACGTGCGCGACGCCGACCTCTCGGAGGTCGTGCTCGACCTGCAGCGCTCGCAGCAGATCCTCCAGGTCAGCCAGGCCGTCGGCTCGCGCCTGATCCAGTCCTCCCTCCTCGACTTCCTGCGCTGAGGCACTCGCCATGGACGGACCTCTTCCCAATGACAAGGTTCGCGGCGCGCTGCCGAACGGCGGCGTCGATCCCGCGAGCGCGGCCAAGCCGACCGAGAAGGGCGGCGCCGCCTTCCGTGCGTTGCTCGACAAGCTGCAGTCCAGCGCGGACAAGCTGAAGGGCAGCGAGTTCGACGACGCCGAGGGGCTCGCCGACGCCGTCGAGGGTGCGCGCACCGCGCTCACCGACGCGCTCTCCGTACAGGAGCAATTGCTCGAGGCCTACCGTCAGCGCCTCCAACAGGGCGGCGGCGCGTGAGCGCGCCGAAGGGTCCCCGCGGGCTCGTCGGCGAACAGCTCGAGGTCGCGCTGCGTCGCGGCCCCGAGGTCCTGCCGCTGTTGCGCGAGGTGTGGGGGGACGCACGCGACGTCCCTCGCGAGTACCCGCTGCTGTTCGAGGAGGACGGCGCGGCGAACGCGTTCGTGACGCTGTCGGTCGGGGCCGAGCCCGCTTCGACCTGCGGCTACCTCGAGCGCGACCTCGTCACGCCGTTCGGCGAGCTGCGCGTCGCGCTGCTCGGTTCCGTCGCGACGCGCCCGGCGTGGCGCGGGCGCGGTCTCGCAGGCCACGTGCTCGCCGCCGCGGAGTCCGTCGCGCGCGAGCGCGGCTGCGTCGCCGTGCTGCTGTGGCCGATGGACGGTCGCGTGTACCGCGGCAGCGGTTACCGACCGGCGGCGTGCGAGTGGAACGTGCTGCTGCCGACCGATCTCGAGCTCGGTGCAGCGGTCGAGGTGCGCTCCGCGACGCCGGCCGACGCCGACGAATTGCTCGCGCTCTACGACCGACACCCCGTGCGCGTGCGACGCACCGCCGCCGAGTTCGCGCAGCTCCTCGGCTGTCCCGACATGGACGCGCGTGTCGCGATCGAGCGGGGTCGCGCGGTCGCCTACGCCTGTCGCGGACGCGGCGGCGACCTCGCGACGTGCGTGCACGAGTGGGCGGGTCGCACCGACGCCGTGCTCGGTCTCGTCTCCCTGTTCGCGCGCGAGGTGACGGGTGCCGGTGACGCGCGCTACCTGCTCGCGCCGGACTGGGCGAGCGAGGTGACCGAGGCGCTGCTCGACGCGGGCTGTCTCGCGACGACGAGGCCGCTCGGCATGGCGAAGCTCGCCGATCGCGCCGCCGCGTGCCGCTACCTCGAACAGCGCACGGGCCGCGAACTCGTGCCGACGGCGTGCGGCGCGCTCGTCCAGACCGACGACGGCCCGCGCGGCCTGACCGACGCCCAACTCCTCGCCGCCGTGCGGCCCCCGGAGAACCGCGGCGCCGGCCTCGAAGCCGCCGCCGAGGCGCTCGGTGCGAGCCCCGAGGACCTGCCGGCCTACGCCTTCTGCTGGGGCCTCGACTCGATCTGACGGCCGGTTCGCGCTCCACCGAACCTGGTTCGCTTGACCAGGACCGGAGCGCGACCCCGCCCGAGAGGCTCACCGGGGCGCCATTCGAGGGTGAACCCTGCGTGGTCTTGGGCAAACGAACCAGGTTCGGTTCGGTCAGCCCGGCGCCCGGATCCACACCGCGCCGGCCGCGAGGTCGAGCACGTAGCGGACGCGCCGGTGCAGCATCGGGCCGAGGAAGCCGTCGGTGCGCGGCGGGTCGGGGTGCTCGAGCAGGAAGAAGTCCGCGGCGCCGAGCTCGACGCCGCCGAGGCGCACCGACGTCGCGCGGTGCACCGGCAGGCCCTCGTCGCGCTCGCCCGTCGCGCCGAGGTCGGGCGCGGGATCGAGGAGCCCGAAGTCGACGTCGTCCGCGAACGCGATCGCTCCGGTGTCGAGCACGACGCGCAGCACGCGACCCGAGCCGTCGACCTCGACCGGTACGACGGCGCCGTCCTCCGTCGCTAGCAGCGCGACGCGCGTCCATGCCCCGCGCTCGTCGTCGCCGGGCTCCCAACCGCTCGGTGCGACACCGAGCCGTCGGTGCGGCGCGTCGACGTCGAGCGCGACCTCGCCGAGCAGCCCGCGACCGATCATCCCGTCGCCCGTCATGAAGTCCGGGAGGTCGCTGCCCTCCTCGGGTGCGCGCACGTCCGTGAAGCGCAGTGCGCCGATCCGCAACCACGGCACGAGTCGCACGGCCGTGCGCGACCAGTTGCCGCTCGCGTTCCCGTGCCACTCG
Source organism: Planctomycetota bacterium (assembly GCA_041398665.1). Lineage (GTDB taxonomy): Bacteria > Planctomycetota > UBA1135 > UBA1135 > Rohdeia. The sequence goes on from JAWKUH010000008.1 coordinate 71,519, forward strand.
CGGTCGACGACGGCGAAGCGCTCGCGCGCCTCGGTGTCGGAGCGCAACAGCACGGCATGGTCCGCACCCGTGTCGACGATCAGGTCGAGCAGCCCGTCCGACGTCTCGACCTCGACGTGCAGCACACCGTGTGCGTCGACACGCAGCGGCACGTCGAAGGGCTCGAACGCGTCGATCCCGGGCTCGACGCTCGCGTAGGGCGGGACCGTCGTGCACGCCTGGAGCGCGAGCGCGGCGAGGAGCAGGAGCGCGCGCCTCACGCGAGCTCCTTCCTGAACAGGACGACGCGGTCGACCTCCTCGAAGCCGAGCGCGGCGTGCGCGCGCCGGCTCACGTCGTTGAAGATCTCCGTGTCCGACGCGATCTCGCGGCAGCCCCTCGCACGCGACCAGTCCTCCGCCGCCGCGACGAGCGCGCGGCCGACGCCGCGCCCACGGTGCTCCGGTTCGACCCACCAACCCTCGACGTAGCCGACGGGCCGCGTCGCGCAGCCCTCCGCGAACGGTCGCAGCGTCACCTCGACGAAGCCGAGGAACGCGCCGCTCGCGTCGACCGCGACGAGGGCGCAGCCCGCGTCGGAGTCCGCGACCGCGCGGCGCTCGTCCTCGGAGAGTTCGTCGCGCGAGAAGTCGGGCCACAGCCGTTCGCGCTGGTCGAGCCAGCGCGCGTGCTCGTCCTCACCGAGTTTCCGCACGACGAACTCACTCTTGCTCGATCGATTCATCCGGCGTGCCGATAGCGAGTTCGGACCAGAACGGCACGTGCCGCGCGGGCTTCGCGACGGCCTCCTTCCACGGGAGCGTGCCGAACTCCGTTGCGAAGTAGAGTTCGAGCGACGATCCGTAGAGGATCACGTCGGTCTGGTAGACGGAGAAGACGGGATTGCCGGATTCCGGCGGGTCGACGGGCAGATAGCGGTGCCCGTAGAGCGGCACGAGTCGCGGCGCCCTCGCGAACTCGCGCGTCGCGAGTGCCAGTGCGTCCTCGAGGCCCGCGGGGCGCGAGCCCCAGGCCGCCGGCCAGAACCCGTCGTGCTCCACGTCGAACAGCAAGGAGTCGAGCGGCCACTGCATGCGCTCGCGCACCGCATCGGACGCCGGAGCGCGCCAGTCGGGGAAGCGCTCGCCGATCGGAAGGGCTCGCGCGAGGAGCTCGCGCAGATCGAGCGGCAACCGAAGACCATGGTGCGTCTCGATCGCCGCGAGCTGCCGTTCGGTGAGACCGGGCGCAAGCTCGACGCCGGCGGACGCGAGTGTGGCGACGTTACGCTCGGCGCTCGTCACAACTTCTCCCCGCACTCCTGACAGAACTTCGAGTCCTCCTCGTTGAGCTTGCCGCACGCTCGGCACTTGATCATCACGACGGGGCCGCCGCGTCGCTCCGAGCCGCCGAGGTTGCGCGCGACGTCGCCGATGTCGACGCCGGCCTCGTCGAGACCGTCCTTCAACATGCCGCCCGACATGCGGCTGTAGGGCTCGAGCTCGCCGCGCGCACGCTCCGGGTCGAGCACGACGCCGGAGCCGGCGAGACCGCGCGCTCCGATCGACCGGACGAAGCCGCCGCCGACGAACAGGACCATGCCGATGATCGCGCGCGTGAAGACCTTCGCGGGATCCGGCTGGTCCCCGAAGCTCGGCCCCGTGCTCATGTGCGAGACGACCTCGAACCCGCCAGACAGGAAGACGAGGAAGCCGACGACGGACAGCGCCGCGCCGAAGTAGTAGGCGAACTTGCGTTCCGACGAGATGCGGCGAGCCATGGGCGCAAGGTACACCGATCGGGACCGGCGCATTCGATCGGACCGCGCCGCCGCGGCGGCCACGCTCAGTCGCCGCTCGCCGGGGACGCCCCGACCCGCACGACGGGGCTCGGGTGCTCCGGCACGATCGGCGCGCTCCAACCCACGAGGTCGCCGCCGTCTCGCAACGCACGGCGGCCGAGGTCGCGCACGCGCGCCTCGATCGCGGACTCGGTGAGTGCGCCGTCGAGGACGGCGCGCAGCTCGGCGCTGCTCGATCCGTCCGACGCGGTCTGCGGAGGGTCGATCGCGACGTCGCGCGCGTCGAGCGCTTCGAGTTCCGCGGCGAACGCACGTGCGTCGGCGTCGTCCCGGAACGTGAAGCGGTACTGCACGGGTCGCAGGGCACCGGGCACGTCGCCGAGCCTCGCGGCGCGAGGCCGTGCGGTCGGATACTGTGTCGCGAGCCCGAGGCGCACGTACTTCGGCGGAACGAGTTCCCTCCGGTAGACCGAGAGATCGGGGTCGTCGGCGACCTGCACCAGGACCGTCGCGGCCTCGAACTCGGCTCCGATCCGCGAACGCACGCGAGGCTGGAGTTCGTCGAGGTCGCGCGCGGCGAACCACAGCTTCGCGCTCGCATCGTCCTCGCGCGTCGCGAGGAGCGTCGTCACGGACCGATCCTCGAGCACGACCTTCGCGGCGCGAGCGGCGTCGACGAAGTTCGCGCCCGTCAACGGCAGCGAAGCCGCGACCTGAATCTCGACGGAGAGCACGCCGTCCGCCGCTCCTTCGCCCTGCGGAACGATCCCGCCGCACACGTACGTGTGCTCGATCGCCGCTCCGTCGTCTCCGTCCTCCGTCCAGTGCAGCGTGCCCCAGCGATCGCGCTGGAGGACGTGGACCGGGTCCAACGCCGTCGCCGACGCGCGCGGTCGCCAACGCAGTGCGTCGCCCTCCGTCACCTCGAGCGAGAGTTCGCCCGGCGCATAGGTGCGCGATTCGGCCGACCCGTAGCGCTCCTCGCCGTCGGCGTCGACGAATCGGTAGGAGTAGCCGACGGCGAACGGAAGTCCGTCGTTCCAGCCCTGCAGCGACTCCTCGATCGATTCTCCAGGCTCGACCGGCCTCGTCCGGGCGAGGTCGGAATCGAACGGTCGGTACAGGAGCTCGTCGAACTCGAGGTGCGAGAGCCACCCATCGAAGTCGACGTAGAGCGTGCGGGCGGAGTCGTTCACGAAGCGCGCGCGCACCATGCCGTCGCGCAGTCCGAGCACCTCGACGCGTGGGGCGCCGTCGGTGCGCGGCGGCGTGGCCGCGTGATCGGCCTCCTCCGCGCAGGAAGCGAAGAGCGCGGCAACTACCAGAGCGGCTCGAACGGTCGGCGTCATCGGGACTCCTCCGACTCGCCGTCGACGAACACGACCGGACTCGGATGCAGCGGAACGACCGGCGCCGTCCACCTCACGTAGTCGCCGCCGAGGCGCGCCGCGCGCACCCCGAAGTCGCGCGTGCGCGCCTCGAGGCTCGCGTCGTCGAGCTTGCCCTCGAGCGTGAGCTCGAGCCACACGCGACCCTGCACCTTCGAGAGCTGCGAGCGCGCGAGTTCCGCGACACCCAACTCGAGCGCGAACGCGCGCGCCGCTTCCTCGTCGTCGAAGAAGAATCCGTGGATCACGTCCCTCGGCTCGTCGCGTTGGTCGCCGAGCAGATCGGCGAGCGGGACGGCGCGTTCGGACTCGCTCGCGAGCAGGAGCCGCGCGTAGGCCGGCGGCAGGAGCTCCTCGCGGTAGAAGCGGTGCTCGGGATCCTCGACGAGCTCGACGCGGAGGTCGTGCTCCGTCCAGTTCGTGCGCAGCCCGCTGCGCTCGTCCATCACCTCCGTCGCGTCGAAGGCGGCGTAGGAGAGCGACACCACGCCGGGGCGCGCGATGGAACCGATCGGCTCGCCGTCGAGGTGGTTGTGCATGTACCAGCCGATCCGGTCGATCGCGAACCCGTCGTCGGCGGTGGCGAAGCCCTCCTCGTCGGGCTCGAGCAGCGTGAAGTCGATCGAGAGCAATTGGCGTCCGACCGAGGCGCGACCGCACTCGAAGCTCTTGCGCACCTCGACGCCGTCCTCCCACTCGCTCCACCGCACGCTCTCCCCGGCGAGCTCGTTCAGCACCTTCGACGTGCTGTACGCCTCGGCCCCGCAGTGCGCCCGCCGGGGCGGCGTCCCGTCGGTCGAGACGTACTCGAGTTCGCCGGCTTCGAACCTGCGCGACGCCACGGTGACGCTGCCGAGGCTCGACTCGTCGTCGTACCTGAAGTGGGCGCGGACGCGGAACGCGAGCCCGTCGCACCATCCGCGAGCCTCGAACGGCACCGTTTCGCCCGGCTCGACCACGACCCACCGCGGTGGTGCGTCGGTCATCATGCCCGGGTCGAGCGCCTCCTCGAGTTCGAGGTAGTCGACGTCGACGTCGTCGAGCGGCGCGAAGATCAGCTTCGTGTTCGTCGTGTTCGCGAACGTCCCGACGACGCTGTTGTCGCGGATCCCCGTGACCTCGATGACCGGGAGTCCGCGCGGAAGTTCCCGCGTCTTCGCACCGTCGCATGCGGCGAGCGCCATGGCTGTGGCCGCGGCGAGCACGACGGAGCACGTGAGTCGCATCACGTCCGACGGCTCCGTCGCGGCGCAGCTCCCCATTTCCGCTCGAGGAACGCACGCACGGACCAGCGGTACGCGAGGAACGAGATCGGGATCGACGCGAGGAACGCCGCGCTCGCGACCACGACGCCGAGCCACGACGGCGGTTCGTTCGCGCCGAGGTACACGCCGGAGAAGCCCGCGTCGATGATGCCGCCGACCAGTGCGCCCGCGACGTTCGCCACCACGAAGAACGACAGCCACGCGCGGAAGTACGGCGGTCCGAACCGCTGATCGTGGTCGCCGGCCTCGGGCGGAGCGTAGGGATCGGGGCCGGACTCGGTTCGCGGCGAGGCTTGCATGGCGGGTCGGTGACTCAGCGCGCGATGACGGTCTCCCAACCGTCGTACACGCCGCCGAAGCGCTCGGCGAGTTCCGTCAGCTCGATCGACGCGGCGTTCACGGCGTCCCAGGTCGCAGGGTCGTCGCGCACGACGTGCATCCAGCGCTCGTCCGACTCCGGCGCGAGGTCCTCGTCCTCCCAGCGCTTCGCCTCGTAGCCGAGTTCGCGCGCGGCGGCGACGAAGCCGTCGACGTCGGAATCGCTCCTGAGGATCGCGAAGTGTTCGATCGGACGCGACTTCGCGCCGACGTCGCCGAGTCCCTCGAGTTGCTCGACGACATCGAGGTTCGCCATGCAGCGCCGATCGCGCCAGGTCGGGACGAGCAGGAGGCGCTCGATCTTCCCGTCGGGGTCGTCGTGGGAGATGAGCGAGAGGTCGGGCCGGTCGAGGTGCGCGCGCACCGCGCGTCGCGCCGCGAGTTCGTCGTCGGCGCGGAAGTAGAGCTCGACGAAGACGTCCGTCGTGATCTGGCCGACGAACGTGCAGTCCCCGTCGCGCTCGACGCGTCGGATCGAACGCGCGATCGCGCGTGGATCTCGGGCGCGGGGGTCGCGCTCGACTCGTGGATCGCCGAACGCCGCTCGGACGAGGTAGCGCCGATCCGGGGCGTGCGCGTCGCCTCGCTCGAACTCCGCCGAGGTCTCCGCGTCGATCGAGATCTCCGCGGGGGCGCCGTCGACGAGCGCGAAGTAGCTGTCGAGCGAGTGGCCGAACGGTCGCGCAGCGCGAGCTGTCGTCGCGCGCAGCCCGTCCCAGCCGCTCGCGAGGAACGCGCGTCGCTGCTCGACACCGCGCGGTTCGGAGTACGCGAACACCGGATCACCGCCGTCCACCGAGATCTCGAGGCCGACGCGGTGCGTCGCGAGCGGGTCCGTGATCCAGACTCCGAACTCCGCCGACTCGCCGGGAGCCACGTCCTGGGTCGTCCACCTGGAGTTGCCGCAGAAGATCAGCGACCAGACGTACACGCGTTGCCACGCTCCGTCGACGAGGACCTCGGCGAAGAGTGTCTCGACGACCTCACCGTCGACGAGCTCGATCGAGATCTTCGAGGCCCCCGTGTTCTCGACGCGTGCGACGAGCCCGCCCGGGACGGACCTCGCGACGCTCACGCGCGCGCGGGGAGCCTCGATCTCGGGCGCGCGCGGCGCGACGGGAGGCGGCGAATCAGGAACCGGTGCTTCACTGCACCCACTCGTCGCGACGAACGCGACCGAAAGGCAGAGTGCGCCCGCCGCGCCCCTCACCGCGGCGTGTACTGGTCGGGGAACAGCCTGCGCTCGACCGCCTCGATCACGATGTGCAGCACCTTGATGTGCACCTCCTGGATGCGGTCGCTGGTCGTCGCCCGCGGCACGACGATCGCGCAGTCCACGAGGTTCTTGAGCTCGCCGCCGCCCTTGCCGAGCAGGCCGACCGTGCGCACCTCGCGCGCCTTCGCGGCTTCGACCGCGCGCAGCACGTTCGGGCTGTTGCCGGAGGTCGAGATCGCGACGAGGAGATCGCCCTCCTTGCCGTAGGCCTCGACCTCGCGCGCGAAGACCTGGTCGTAGCCGAAGTCGTTCGCGATGCAGGTGAGGTGGCTCGGGTCGCTGAACGCGACGGCGGCGATGGCGCGGCGGTCGCCGCGGAAACGGCCCGTCCACTCCTCGGCGAAGTGCATGGCGTCGCACATCGAGCCGCCGTTGCCGCACGACATGAGGAGACCGCCGCGCCGAACCGTCTCGTGGGCCATGTCGGCGAAGGCCTCGACGGCGGCGAGGTTCTCCTGGTCGGCGAGGAAGGCCTGGAGCGTGTCGCGCGCCTCCTCGAAGGAGCGGCGGATGGCGTCGGCGGTGGTCATCGAGTGCGGATCGGCGAAGGGAGGTGTGGGGGATTCAGGCTACCGCCGCCAGCGCCTTCGCGCTCGCCCTGGCGATCACGTCCAAGGCTTCCGTGTCGTGCGCGGTCGAGAGGAACCACGCCTCGTAGGGCGAGGGAGGCAGGAGCACGCCCTCCGCGAGCATGGCGTGGAAGAAGCGCGTCCAACGCTCGCGGTCGCTCGCCGTCGCGTCGTCGAAGGTGCGGACCTCGGTCGCGCTGAAGTACGGGCACAGCATCGAACCGACGCGCGGGCAGACGAGCGGGACGCCGGCTCGCTTCGCGGCGTCCTCGATCGCGCTCTGCACGGCGGCACCCGTCGCTTCGAGCTGCGTGTACACCGAACGGTCCTCGAGCGCCTCGAGCATCGCGAGTCCCGCCGCGGTCGCGAGCGGGTTCCCGCTCAGCGTGCCGGCTTGATAGACCTTGCCCAGCGGTGCGATCTGTCGCATCAGCTCGTCCTTCCCGCCGTACGCGCCGATCGGGAGTCCGCCGCCGATCACCTTGCCGAGCGTGACGAGGTCGGGCGTGACGCCGAGGCGCTCGATCGCGCCGCCGCGCGCGACGCGGAAGCCGGTCATCACCTCGTCGAAGACGAGCACCGTTCCGTGCCGCGTGCAGAGCTCGCGCAGCGCCTCCAGGAAGCCCGGCACCGGCGCGACCGTGCCCATGTTGCCCGCGATCGGTTCGACGAAGACGGCGGCGAGCTTCGCGCCGTGCTCCGCGAACATCGCGCGCACGCCGGCCTCGTCGTTGAACTCCGCGACGAGCGTCATCTGCGCGAGCGCCTTCGGCACACCGGGCGAGTCGGGATCGCCGAGCGTGAGCGCTCCCGACCCCGCCTTCACGAGGAACGAGTCGCCGTGCCCGTGGTAGCAGCCGTTGAACTTGAGCACGAGATCGCGACCCGACGCGGCGCGCGCGAGGCGCAGTGCGCTCATCGTCGCCTCGGTGCCGGAGTTGACGAGGCGCACGCGCTCGACCATCGGCACGTAGCTCGCGATGCGCTCGGCGAGGCGCAGTTCGCGCTCGGTCGGCGCGCCGAACGTCGTGCCCTCGGCCGCGGCGCGCTGCACCGCCTCCGTCACGCGCTTCGGCGCGTGGCCGAGCAGCAGCGGCCCGTACGACATGACGAGGTCGACGTAGCGGTTGCCGTCGACGTCGGTGAGCCACGCGCCCTCGCCGCGCGCCGCGTGGACCGGCGTGCCGCCGACCGATTTCCACGCGCGCACCGGGCTGTTGACGCCCCCCGGCACGAGGCGTTGGGCAGCTTCGAAGAGGGCGCGGCTCCTGGGTCGATCGTTCGTCATGGTGTCGGTTCTCGTCGCGCGGCATGGTAGCGCCGTCGCGGACGACTCCCGGGTCCGATCGAGCGGCACCGACTCGACGTCGCGCGCTCGACGCGCTCGCGGGCTCACGGCGACGCGTTCTCGCGCAGGTGCGACGCCGCGGCGCGCGGACGCGGCGGGAGCCGATGGACAACGGCGGCGACCGGTCGCACGCTCTGCGCGTGAAGTCATCCATCGGATCCCGTCGTCGCGGACTCGCACTCACTCTCGTCGCCCTGCTCGCCGGGCTCGGACCGGCGATCGTCGCCGCCGCATCGGCGCCCGACGCGTACGCGCAGGAGCGCAAGGCGCCCGGGGCCGGCTCGCAGGAGCGCTCGGCGGTCGAACGCGTGCGCGACTTCGTCCGCTCGAACCGCGACCTCGTGCGCGCGACCTTCGCGTTCGACCTCTACGACCCGAGGACGGCGTGGGTCGCCGACTCGTCCTTCCTCGCCGAGCTCGACGTCGCGCTCGGGTCCGATCTCCCGACGATCGAGGACGTCGACGCGGCGTGGCAGGAGTTCGGGGACGCGTCGGCTCGCGATCCCGACCTGCGCGCGTGCCTCCTGGCGACGCTCGCCCTGCGGTCGGAGGGCGAGGACGGCGTCGCCCGCGCGCTGCGCCAGATCCTGAGGCGCGAACTCAACGCCGTGACTCGTGCGACCGAGCGCGTCGTGCGGGACTCGATGCCGATCGAGCGAGCCGCGCGGATCCTCCCCGTCGCGAGGACGGTCGCGTGGTGCGGCGACCGCACGGCCGCGAGCGATCTGCTCGAGGCGTTCGCAACGGGGAGCGACTCGATCTACGTCTCGACGACGCTCGCCGCGCCGGTCGCGTTCGTGCTCCGGGGGGCGCGCCCCTACCTGACCGAGGAGGAGCTCGCCGCGGCCGTGAAGTCGATCGACGTCGACGCGACGTTCTGCGCGGACGCGTTCGAGCGCTCGTCGCGGCGGGTGTGCGCGAGCCGGACCTCGCGCGCCCCAGCGGACTGCGGAGCGCGCCGCGCGAGCAGCGCAGCGCGACGACGGCCGTGCTGCTCGCGAGGACCGCGAAGAGTTCGCTCGACGCGCGCGCCTGCGCGGCCGAGGGGCTGCTCGCGCTCGGTGTCGACGTCGCCTCGCTGCTCGACGCGGAGGACCCCGATCGGAGCGCGGTGCTCGAGGCGGCGATCGCTTCGTGCTGCGCGCCCGAAGCGCTGCCCGTCCTGTTCACGATGCTGCGCGACGGCGCGTCGGGCGTGCAGGGCGACGTGCTCGAGGCGGCCGTGCGGCGCTGCGTCGCGCCCTACGTCTGGGACGCGTCGTTCGCCGGAGCGCGCGGTCGCGTCCGCGCGTCGATCGCGTCGGAGGAGGCGGCACGCGTCGTCGCACCCGAGTGGCGCCGCGTCCTGCTCGAGTGAGGTGCGGCCGGAAGGTCCGTTCGAACGCCGACGGCCCGCCGCGCCTTCGCGCGACGGGCCGTCGGTGATGCCGGGTCACCCCGTTCGGGGCGACCGCGGACCTCGGTTCAGGGGACGATCGTCGCCGCCACCGGGTTGCTGGCGAGCGAGAGGATGCCGGTCCCGAACAGGTCGATCGTGATGAAGCCGTGGTAGAAGGTCTTGCCCACGAACGACGCGTTGATGCCGGCCGGAACGACGAACGCCGCGTTGCCGAAGCCGTTGCCGTCGAGGAAGCCGAACCAGGGCTGCAGCAGTCCCGCGCCCGACGTGTTGAGCAGGAGGCTCATGTACGCGTCGAAGTTCAGCGGCACGATCTTCGCGCTGACCGGGTCGAACAGACCCGGCGACGTCCCGCTGAGCGAGCCGAGGAACAGGAAGAGCTGACCCGGCGTGGTCGGCGAGCGCAGGATGAAGTCGTGCGTGCCGCCCGCGGACGCCGAGATCGTGGGGTCGCCGTGGAGCAGCGTGCCGATGTCGACGACGTACGTCCCGCCGCTGTCGGCCGCGAGGCCGCCGGCGCCGTCCTTCTGGTACGAGCCGATGGCGATGCGGTCGCCGCTGAGTCCGATCGAGATGCCGAAGCGGTCGCTGTCGAGACCGTCCGAGGCCGTGATCTTGGCCATCTCCATCCAGGAGTTGTTCGGCTGGCGCTGGAACCAGTACGCCGAACCGCGCTGCACACCGCCGAGCGCGTCGACCCACGCTCCGACGATCATGCGGTCGCCCTTCAGCTCGACCTCGGCGCCGAACTCCTTCTGCGAGACGTCCGACGGAGCGATGAAGGTGACCTCGGGCCAGCTGGCCTGGGACGCGCGCTCGTAGACGTAGACGCGGCCCGTGTTGAACGGCGCCGCGCCCGTGTCGTGGCCGCGGCAGCCGACGACGACGCGGTCGCCGTCGAGCGAGAGCGCGTAGCCGAACTCGTCGCCCGGGATGCCGTCGCTCGCGGTGAGCTTCGTCATCTGGCGCCACGTACCGTTCGCCTGACGCTCGAAGATGTACGCCGCGCCCGCGTCGGCGCCCTTGTCGTCCTCGAAGTTGGCACCGATCGCGCAGCGGTCGCCCTGGAGGTCGACGGCGATCCCGAACTGGTCGAGCGCCTGACCGTCCATCGCGGTGATCTTCGCGACCTGGTTCCAGACGCCGGCCTGGCGCTCGAACACGTAGGCGCCGCCCGAGGCGTTGCCCTTGTCGTCGCGGCCCCAGCAGCCGACCAGGGCGCGGTCGCCGTCGATGTCGACGGAGCGACCGAACTGGTCGTTGAAGACGTTGTCGCTGTTGACCAGGACGCCGGCCTCGAGCCAGGTCCCGTTCGCCTGACGCTCGAAGACCGAGGCCGAACCGCCGTTCTGGACGGTCGACTGGTCGAGGTACGCGCCGACGATGACGCGGTCGCCGTCGATCGCGACGCTCGACCCGAACAGGTCGTTCGCGACGAGGTTCGCGGGTGCGAGGTTCGCGACCTCGGACCAGGTGGCGCCGCTCTTCTCGTAGATGTGCGCCGCGCCGGCGAGCGCGCCGAAGGTGTTGTCGCCGATCGCGCCGACGATCATGCGATCGCCGTCGACGTCGACCGCGAATCCCTCCAGGGCTCCGCCGATGAGGATCGGACTCTCGACGAAGGCGTCCTCGTTCGCCGTCTGGGCGTACGCGACGGAGGAGACGGCGACGCTGAGGAGCGACGCGCGAGCAATGCTGTTGAAGCGCATGTTGGGGGCGAACCTCGTTGGACTGTGGACCGGCGCGGAGCGCGCCCGATCCTCGACCCCAGAGGGTAACCGCGCGGCGCCGACCCGTGTTGGACGGGGGAGCGTCCGCAAGGTGTTCCGGCGCGCGCCCTTCCGTCGAGGGGGGACGCCGTTCACCGTGCGTTGAGCGAACTCGGTGCGAGTCCGACCCCGTCGGTCACCCGCCGCCGAGCAGCTCCCGCAGCGACTCGGGGTCCGGTCGCGGCAGGCGGTCGACCTTCCCGAGCCGGTCCGGTCGGTCGAGTCGCAGCGCTTCGAGCGCACCGAACGTCGTCGCTCCGATCGCGATCGCGAGGTGCGTCCGCGGCGCCGCGGGGTGCAGCGCGAAGGCGTGCACCGCGCTCGGACTCGCGAAGAAGACGGCGTCCTGCTCGGGCAGGTCGACGTCGAGCCGCGGCCGGTTCGCGTAGGCGATCGGCGCCGCGACCTCCGCGCCGCGACCCGTGATCCACGCGTCGAGACCCGCGGCGAGTTCGCTGCGCGGCCACAGGACGGTCTCGCCCGGAGCCAGCGACGTCGCCCACGCCTCCTCGAGTTCGTCGACGCTCCCGCACGGACCGACAGCACGACCTCGACGGGTGTCTCCAACGACAGCGTGCGCAGCGCCGCAGGCGTCGCGTCGCCGACGACCGCGCAACGAGGTCCCCCGACAAAGACAGCGTGAGGTGCGGCACGAAACCGTACCGCGTTGCCGCTCGTCAGGCGCAACCAGTCGAAACGCTCCACGTCCTCCGGCCAGTCGAAGGGGATCGGTTCGATCTCGAGCAACGGCTCCGCGATCGCGTCCCAACCCGCCGAGCGAGCGGCCGTGCACCACGCCGCGAGTCGCGCCACCGGTCCGGTGATCCAGATGCGCGGCGCGTCGCTCACGTGCGCATCAGCTCTCGCGCGCCGCGAGCGGCGAGCTCCTTGCCGAGCGTCGTGCCGAGGCTCTCCGCCGCGTCGCGCGGTCCGACGAGCGAGGCCTCGACCGAGCGCGAACCGTCGAGCGCGAGGACGCGCGCGCGCAGGGCGAGCGTGCTCTCGACGACGCGCGCGACGACGCCGATCGGAGCGCTGCAACCGCCGCGCAGTTCGCGCAGGACGGCGCGTTCCGCGATCACCTCGTCCCAGGTCTCGAGGTCGCGGACGGCCTGCACGCGCTCGTGCACGGGCCAGTCGCCCTCCTTCACGACGAGCGCGACGGCGCCCTGGCCCGCGGCGTGCGGGAAGCGCTCGGTGTCGAGGACCTCGCTGACGTGCTCGCCGAGGCCGAGGCGCTCGAGTCCCGCCCGTGCCATCAACAGCGCGTCGGCCTCGCCCGCGGCGAGCTTCGCGAGGCGCGTCTGCACGTTGCCGCGGATCTCGACGACCTCGAGGTCGGGGCGCAGCGATCGCAGCAACGCGCGTCGGCGCGCACTGCTCGTCGCGACGCGCGCGCCGGACGGGAGCCCTTCGAGCGTCGTGCCGGGCGGCGCGACGAGCGCGTCCTCGACCGGACCGCGGCCGAGGACGGCCGACAGCATCGTTCCGGTGCCGAGCTCGGTCGTCATGTCCTTGCAGGAGTGCACCGCGACGTCGGCGCGTCCCTCGATCACGACGCGGTCGACCTCGACGGTGAAGATGCCGATGCGACCGAAGCGCGTGAGCGGCGAGGAGAGGTCGGTGTCGCCCGACGAGCGCACCTCGACGAACTCGCACTCCGCGTCGCTCCACGCCGCGCCGAGCGCGCGCTTCGCGGCTTCCGCCTGCCACAGCGCGAGCGGACTGGACCTCGTCGCGAGTCGGAACTTCATCGCCGCTCCAGGTACGTGCGGTAGGCGCGGTCGAGCGCCTCGTCGGACTCCTCGCCGCGCAGACCGCCCTTGACGGCGCCGAACGCGGCCGCGAGCAGTTCGCGCGCGACCTCGTCGACGAGAGCCAGTGCGGCGGGATCGAGCGCCTCGCCGTGGCGACCGAGGACGCGCGCCTTCACCTCGTCGAAGCGCGCACCGAGCGTCGCGAGCAGCGGCGCCGCGCGCGCGACGCGCCGGCGACCCAGGTACTTCGCGACCTCGGCGAGCAGCATCTCGCTCGTCTCGCGCGTCGCCTCCTCGCGACCCGCTCGGTTCGTCGCGACGACCTTCGCGAGGTCGTCGAGGTCGTACACGAGCAGCCCGCGCAGTTCGGACGCGTCCGGGTCGACCGCGCGCGGCACCGACAGGTCGAGCACGACCAGCGGCGCGTCGCGGCGCGAGAGCCGCGCCGAACGGAACTGCTCGGCGTGGAGCACGCGCCCCCCGTCGACGGAGACCGCGACGAGGTCGCAGCGCGCGAGTTCGCGTTCGAGCGCGTCGAGTCCGACGGCGCGGCCGCCGAGCTCGCTCACGACCTTCTCCGCGTTCGCGAGCGTGCGGTTCGCGAACACGATGTCGCGCACGCCGAGGTGCGCGAGGTGGCGCGCCACGAGGATGCCGGTCTCGCCCGTGCCGACGACGAGGGCGCTGCGGCTCTCGAGGGGACCGCACGCCCGCGCCGCGATGTCGACGGCGACGCGCGCGACGGAGAGCGTGCCCTCGCCGAGGCTCGTGTGCGTGCGGACGCGCTTGCCGAGCGCGAGCGTCTGCTCGAGCAGCGGTCGCAGCCGTTCGCCGAGCGCGCCCGCGTCCTCGCTCGCCTGCATCGCCTCGCGCACCTGACCGAGGATCTGGCTCTCACCGAGCACGAGGCTGTCGAGTCCGCACGCCACGCGCATGAGGTGGACGACGGCGTGCAGGTCGCGGTACTCGTAGAGGTGCTGCGGTGCGACGCGGTCGAAGATGCCCGCGCGCAGCGCGTCGAGCGCGGCGTCCACGCCGGTGCCGACGAGCAGCACCTCCGTGCGGTTGCACGTCGACACGAGCAGCACCTCCTCGACCCCTTCGAGCGCGACGAGCTCGCGCGTGCGCGCGACGAGTCGGTCGCTCGGGACGGCGCAGTGCTCGCGCAGCTCGACCGGCGCACTCCAGTGCGACAGGCCGAGCAGCGCGAACTGTCGTTCGAGGTCGGGGTGGGAGGCGGGCATCGCTCGATGTCAGTGGAATCCGCCGGGGACGAGGGCCCACACCAGCGAGACGACGAACGCGCCGAAGCCGACGGTCGCGGCGATCGACGCGCGCCGCGGGTTCATGGCGGGGACGCGCTTCGACAGGGCGACGATCGCGAGGTGCAGCGAGAGGAAGAGCGCGATCAGCACGAGCGGCTGGTCGTAGCTGAAGCCCTCGACGTGGCGCGCGTGCGCCCACCAGATGCCGCCGTTGATGCCGGCGAACAGCAGGACGCAGGCGAACGCCGACGCGCGGCGCGTCAGCGCGGCGAGCTCGGACAGGCTGGGCAGGCTGCGGTAGAGCGGCCCGAACTCCTTCGTGCGCATCTGCCGGTAGAGCAGCAGGTACAGCCCGCCGTACGTCCCGGAGAGCGCCAGCGACGCGCTCGCGAGCAGCAGCGTGCCGACGTGGAGGAAGTAGAACGTGGGGTCCTGCTCGTGCGACGCGACGGTGAGCGGCGCGAACGCCGACGCCACGAACTGCATCAGGAACACCAGGCCGACCACGAACAGGCCGACGCCGGCGCGGCCCTGACGCGTGCTCTCGCGACCCTCGCCGACCACGCCGTAGAGCGCTCCCGTCGTCAGCGCCACCGCCGACACGAAGTGCAGGCGGTGGAAGGCCGGGACGCCCTCGCCCGAGAGCGACAGCGCCGCGAAGTACGCGGCGTGCAGCGCGAGCGCGAGCCAGAAGTAGGTGCGGCGCAGGCGCGTGTGGCGGTTCTCGCTCTTCGCGAGGAAGTCGTGCACGTACGCGAGCAGCACCGCGAGGTACACGACCGGGAGGGCGACGGCGAGGAACTGGATCACGGACGTTCGGACGGTTCGCCGGCGGCTTCGAGCGGGACCGACGGCAGCTCATCGGCAGCCTGGATCCCGCGCCTCGACACGTCGTCGACGGAGACGCCCCGAGTGTAGCTGCCGGCCAGGGCGAGGCCCGGCACGAGGGCCCGCAACGCGGTCCGGAGTCGATCGAACCGTCGGTCGTGCCCGGGCGCGTACTCGGGGATCGCGTGGGGCCAGGTGACGACGCGGGTGATCGCCGGGTGCAGGTCGTCGGCGCGCGCGCCGATCGCGGCGGCGAACTCGCGAAGGGCGCGCGCGACGTCTTCCTCGGCGGAGACCGCACCGTCGTCCGTCCGGAGGAAGCACGCGACGGACGCGCAGCCCTCCGGCGCGCGTCCCTCGAGCGTTGCTCGGGACGAGCGCGCCGAGCAGCGCGAGGTCGCGGCGCTCCGCCTCGTCGGGTGGGACGAGGAACCCGAAGCCGCGTGGCAGACCGGGAGGGAGCGGCGGCTCGAGCCCGAGGTGGACGAGTCGCACGCCGTTCGAGCGCATCGCGACGAGGCCGTCGAGCGCGCTCGCGGCCTCGGTGGACGGGACGACGAGCGGTCGCAGCAGCGCGAGCGCGGTCCGCGCCGGCGCGGCGAGGACGACGCGCGGTGCGACGTGTCGCGCGTCCTGCGTGCGGACGACGAACGTCCGAGTCGCCGCGTCGCGGTCGATCGCCGTGACGCACGCGCCGTGCTCGACGCGCTCGCCGAGCGCACGGGCGAAGGCCTCGGGGAGCTCGCCCAGACCGCCCTCGAACGACAGCAGCTCCCCGCGCGCCGCGCCGGAGCCGCCCTGGGCCGACGCCTTCAGGAAGCGCAGCACCGAACCGTGCTCGAGCACGCCGTCCCAGAGGCGCGGGAACGCGCTGCGCGCCCCGAGTCGCGTCGCCTCGCCGGCGTAGACGCCGCGCACGAAGGCACCGGCGACGACGCGTGCGGCGTCCTCGCCGAAGCGCTCCGCCACGAAGTCGTGCAGCGTCGGCTCGGACCCGTCGGCCGGAGGGACGAAGCGTCGGCGCGGTTCGGAGAGGAAGCGCAGCTTCGTGCGCCACGAGACGAGCGGCGTCGCGAGCAGGCCCGGCGGCGACGACGGCACGCGCACGAGTCCGCCGCGCCGCAGCAGGAGTCGCTCGCGCGCGGCGTCCTTCGAACGCACGACGCGACCTGTGAGTCCGAGCCGCTCCACGAGTTCGCCGAACGTCGTCGCCGTCGCGGGCACCGAGTGCGGCCCGGTCTCGAAGAGCCACGAGCGCCCGCGCGCGTCGCGCTCGCGCAGCGTCCCCACGACGCCGCCGAGCCGCTCGCCGGCCTCGAGCAGCCGTACGTCGAGCCCGGCGTCGACGAGTCGCAGCGCCGCCGCGCACCCCGCGAGCCCGCCGCCGATCACGATCGCGTCCGTCACGCCGACATCGTCGCTCGCGCGGGCCCGAGATCAACACGACCGACCCCGTCTCCTGCGACCCGCGAGCGCTCCGACGGATCCGGCGGACCGGACGGGCTCACTCCCCGTCGTCGACCGCGGCGCCGGGGAGGTCCGCGACGCGCACGCCGCGTTCGAACACGCCGGAGAGCATCGGCAGGAGCGTGCCGTCCGCGGCCCAGGCTCGGCACTCGCCCTCGAGTCGACCGTCCACCTGCCGCATCTCGACCGAGGGCTTCCCGTCGGCGTGCCACATGCGCGTCTCGACGACGCGCGCGTCGGGGTCGGTGACGATCTCGCGCTCCATCGTCCCGTCCTCGCGGTACCAGCGCTCGACGCCGGGTCGCCCGTCGCTCGGCAAGGTCTCCTCGACGAACGGACTGCCGTCGGCGTACGCGTAGAACCACTCGCCGCGGCGGACGCCGTCCTCGTAGGTGCCCGCGGACTTCCGCGCTCCGGACTCGTACCAGCGCTCCCAACGCCCGTCGCGTCGGCCCTCGTGGTAGGCGCCGCGGTACATCGGCGTCCCGTCCTCGAAGCTCGCGGTCGAGGGACCGTGGAGCACGCCGTGGTCGTACTCGTCCGAACTCCGCAGCGTCCCGTCCCGCCAGTAGGTTCGCGTCGGTCCGTGGCGCTCGCCCCCGAGGAAGCTCGACTCGGACCACAGCGTCCCGTCGGCGTAGTGCGTGCGCACGATGCGCGGCGCGTCGCCGCGCGGTTCGCCGCAGCCGAGAGAAGCCGCCGCGAGGAGCGCCGCCGCCGTACCGATCCGTCGGATCATCGACCCGGGACCTCCTCCTCCGCCGCGTAGCCGAGCAGGCGGAGCGCACGCATCTCGTCCACCTCGAGCGCTTCGCCGGGGCCGTCCGCGATCGCTCGGACCTCGGCTTCCGCGCGCAGCGTGGTGACCACGCCCAGGAGGTCCTCCACCACGTCCTGGTGCGAGGCCGAGACGTCGGCCGTCTCTTCGACGTCGTGCTCGCGGTCGTAGAGCCGGCTCGTCTCGTCGAGGAAGTCGTGGACGAGCTTCCAACGATCGGTGACGAGGCTCGCGAGCTCGCGGCCGTTCGGGAGTTCGACCTCGGAGAGGACGGGCCGCGGTGCGAGGGTCCCTCCGTCGAGGAGCGGGACCAGGCTGCGGCCCGCGAAGCGCTCCTCGCACTCGACGCCGACGAGTTCGAGGAGAGTGGGGACGAGGTCGACGGCGCCGACCGGCTGCTCGACGCGCGCCGGCGCCGTGCCCGGGACGTGCACCACCATGGGGACGCGCACGAGTTCGCGATGGAGTGTGTGCCCGTGCCCCGTCGCTCCGTGGTCGCCGAACTCCTCGCCGTGGTCGGCGACGACGACGACGATCGTGTCGTCGGCGAGCCCGCGCGCCTCGAGCCGGTCGAGCAGCCTTCCGACGGCTCGGTCCGTGAACGCGATCTCGCCGTCGTACAGGTCGACGAGCTCCGAGCCGAAGGCGAACTCGTCGTGCGGCTGGTAGACGGAGTGCGGGTCGAAGAAGTGGAGCCACGCGAACCACGGCATGCCGTCGTCCTCGAGGCTCTTGTCGTCGATCCACCGAGACGCCTTCTCGACGACCCTCTCGGAGGTGATCGCGAGGTGCGAGAGCTCGAGGCGGTCGACGAGCTGGACGTCGAAGTGCGTGAAGCCCTGCGAGAGCCCGAACCGCCGGTCCAGGAAGTAGTGCGTCGCCACGGCGTACGTGTCGTACCCCGCCGCCGCGAGGATCTCGGCGAGCGTCCTGTGATCGGACCCGAGCCGCGAAGCGATCTCCGTCGCGCGATGCGTCGACGGCGGCAGCGACGTCATGATCGAGGCGAGCGACGGGAGCGTCCACGACGACGGCGCGACGGCTTCGTCGAAGACGACGGATCGACTCGCGAGCTCGGCGATCCGCGGCGACGTCGCTCGACCGTAGCCGTAGGGCTCGAGGTGGTCGGCGCGCAACGTATCGATCGTCACGAGCAGGACGTTGGGGCGATCGGGACCGCCGCCGTCGTCACCGCACCCAGCGAGGACCGCCGCGAACGCGAGCGCGACCGCACGCACCGCGTCGCGGCCCGCACCCCGCACCCCCCGTCGCCGGCGACCGCGCGCTCGTCGCGTCGTCCGAACCATGACCGAGGAACCGCACGATCGACGTCGAGGCGGCAGGGCCGACCCTACCAGACGGATCGAACCTGGTTCGATCGGTCGGGTCGAGAGTGCGGAATCTCCGCGACGGGGAAGCGGTTCGGCGAGCGACGGGGCGCGGGCGAGGACCGGCGCGACGGCGGAGGGGCGAGCACTGGCGCGAATCGAGGTGCCGGGCGAGCCGCGGCTCCCGTCCCGCGAGGTCCACGGCGACGGCCGCGCGCTCCGGTCGCCGCCCTCGCGGACGTGGATCCCCGGTACCCTCGGACGGGGCGCGCGTCGGGGGGACGCCGCGCCGCGCGCAGGGGATCGCACGCCATGAAGCTCTCGTTCGTCGGACTCTATCGCGTCGTGGTGGTCGGGGGACTCACTGCGGTCGGCGGCTTCTTCGGCTACCGCATGGTCGAGGCCGACATCGCCGTCGACGTCTACAAGCGCCGGCTCGAGGAGGTGGCGACGAAGTACGAGTCGCTGCGCCAGAGCTACAACCAAGCGGTGCGGCGCTCCGCGGTCACCGAGCTGCTCGTGCACGACGGCAAGCTCGACATCGCGGTGCGCGGCGGCGACGGCGGGCGCAGCGTCCTCGAGACCAAGCTCGACCCGTCGCAGGAGATCTACGTCGACTACGTGCTCTACGACGGACGCCTGCTCATCCGCCGCGTGTTCGACTCGTGGACCGCGCCGAAGGACGCGATCGTGCTCGACTCCGCGCTCGTCGACGTCGACTGGGACGACCCGCGCGCGGAGCACGGCAAGGCGGTGTACCGCGCGCTCAGCGACGGCCGCTGGATCATCAGCGTGAGCGGCTCCGGCAGCCTCGGCCTCGTGCGCCTCGGCGCGATCGACGAGACCGTGCCGAGCGACCTCGTGCGCGCGCCCGAGGTGAAGAACTACGCGGAGATCCTGACCGAGACCGAGGCCGAGCTGCACAGGATCGGCGTCGGCGACGTGGGACTGGGCGATCGAGTGAGCGGGCACCTGCGGTCGCCCGTCCCGACCTCGGGGACGGATCTCGTCCTGGATTCGGCGGCGCATGCTCCGACCCGCTGCGGACGATGACGGAGGGATGCGCAGGGCTCTGGTGATCCTCGGCGTCGTCGCGGCGATCCCGGTCGTCGTGCTCGGCGGGGCCTTCGTCTACGGCATGGTGCTCGGTGCGACCGGGCGGTACGTGCCGGAGGAGGCGAACGAAGAGCCTCGAGCCGAATCGGACCGCGCGGGCGCGACGACGGGGTCCGAGCAGGAGTCGACGCCGTCCGATCGTGCGCTCGTCCCGCCCGCGGAGCTCGACGCCGCCGGTGCGCGCGACTGGCTCCTCGCGACGCACGTCGTGAGCGTCGTGGAAGGCGTCGTCGTCGGCGATCGCGCGGGCTTTGCGTCGATGGCGGCGGACGACGCCATTCGCGTGCACGCCGCGTTGCGCAGCGGCGAGAGCGAGTTCGAAGCGCTCCGCGTCGTCGTGTTCGCGCTCTTCGGCGAACTGCCGGTCGAAGCGCGTCGCCGCTTCGCCGACGCGGTCGGTGCCGTCCACCCGCCGAAGGGCTCCTCCGGCGAGCGCGGCTACTTCGGCGACTTCACGCGGCTCCTCTTCCACGTGCACGGCGATCCCGACTCGCTCCACGCGCGCGGCGTACGCGCGTTCGCCGCGGTCCTCGAGGACCGCGAGATGGTCGACGCGCTGAAGGACATCGGCGCCCTCTACGAGGAACCGCCCGAGGGCACCTGGCGCATCCGTGTCGAGGAGAAGCTCGCGGACTTCGACGCGGACACGATCATGGCGATCCACGATGCGATCGGGACCTATCTCGGTCTCGGCGATCGCAAGTACGTCCGCGCACAGCTGCGCGAGCTCGCCGAGTCGAAGCGCTCGAACTGAAGCACCGAGCACCCTGCCGACCCCCGTACCGACATGCTGAGCACGATTCTTCGCGGCGCCGCCCTCGCCGCGACGCTCCTCCTCGTCGCACGTTCGCACGCGGCCGTCGTACCGAGCGAGGACGATCCGCTCGCGGCGCTCGCCGCGCGCATCGAGGCCTCGACGTCGCCGGTCGAGCGCTCGGCACTCGCGCGCTACGGTCGTCGACGCGACCGGGGCGGCAGCCTGTGGTGGTTCGAGGTCGAGGCGCGCAGCGCGATGGAGGCGGGTGAGCACGCGGCCGCCGTACGCATCTGCACCGACGCGCTCCGCAACCCGCTGCGCGACGAGGATCGCGCCGTGCTGCACGTGCTGCGCGCCGGCGCGTTCGAACAGCTCCGCGAACTCGACCAGGCCTTCACCGACCTCGCGGCGGCGGCGTCGTTCGATCCCGCACGACCCGAGCTCGAGGAGCGCCTGCACGCCGTGCTCGCGACGCGCCTCGAGACGCGTCGCATCGCACGCGACCGACGCGCTGCCGAAGCGCTGCTCGCGGGCCGGCCCGACGACCCGCACGCACGGCTTCGGCTCGCGCGCGTGCTCGCGGAGGCGGGCGAGCTCGATGGCGCGATCGAGTCGTACGAGTACGCGAGCTTCGGCGCGCCCGAGGCGCTCGCGCCGAGCGACTGGTTGTCGGCCGCGCGCTGCGCGGAGGCGAGCGAGGCGGCGGGGCTCGCCGTCACGTTCCTGCGCGGTGCGAAGGAACAGTTCGAGCAGCTCGACGTGGCGGAGTGGATCGCGCGACTCGAACGGCGGGTCGACGAGCAGACGCTGACGGACATCGGCTATCTGGGCTACCTCGGCTACGACGAGGATCCGGATCCGACCGACGAGCCGACGGGACCGCCCGAGGCGCTCGAGCCCTCCGAGCTCGAGCGCCGCGTCGCGCAGCACGAGGCGACGATCGACGCGCTGTTCGAGCGCGAGGGCACGCTGCTCGACGGGTACTGGGCGGGCACGAACGAACTGGACGAACTGGAGGCGCGTCTCGCCGGCACGAGCGACCGCGCGACGATCGCGGCGGAGCGTTCGGCTGCCGCCGCGATCGCCGATCGCCTCGACGCCTGGTGGAAGGACTTCGCCGAGTTCGGCGAGCGCCGCGCGTCCGTCGAGTCGTTCGTCGACGCGTGGCTGCCGTGGCTCCAGTCCCTGGACGAGTCCCACGCGCTCGCGGAGATCGCGGAGCGTGTCGCCTCGCTGCGGAACGGCCTCTACGCGCTCCCCGACTTCGCGATCGACGACCCGCGCGAACGCGCGCGGAGCGCCGTCGACACGCGCATCGCGCAGCTCGAAGCGCAGGAGCGTTGGGAGCGCGAAGCGTCGCAGCTCGCGGCGGCGACCGACCTGCCAGCGGCCGAGCGCGCGGGTCGCGCCCGCGTCCTGCTCGAGTCGGGCCGAGCGACGCCCGATCTGCTCGCGGTGCTCGGGCTCGCGCTGCTCGAGCTCGGCGACACCGATCGCGCGCTCGCGCCGCTGCACCTCTCGCTCGCGTCGATCCGACCCGGCGTACGTGCCGACGAGGTGCGCGCGCGACTCGACGAACTGCGCGGCGAGGCGGAGACGCTGGCGTCCGCCGCTCGCTCCGCGCTCGACGCCGGTCGACCCGACCAGGCGCGACCGCTCGCGGATCGCGCGATCTCGCTCGCGCCGCTCGACGGTCACTACCGCGCGCTCGAGGCGGACTGCCTCGCCGCACTCCTCGAACTCGACGCGGCGCTCGTCGCGCGACGCATCGCCACGGGTCTCGACACCGCGCGACGCGGCGACGAGGACGTGACCGGGCTCCGCGCGCACGTCGATCTCGCGCTGCGGGCCCGGCGCCTTTCGGAAGCGCTCGAGGTCGCG
Source organism: Planctomycetota bacterium (assembly GCA_041398665.1). Classification (GTDB taxonomy): domain Bacteria; phylum Planctomycetota; class UBA1135; order UBA1135; genus Rohdeia. Next base: position 93,868 of record JAWKUH010000008.1, read on the forward strand.
GACCTCCTCCTCGACATCGCGCCGCGCGACCCCGACGTGCTCGAACTGCGCGCCGAGGTACTCGCGCTCTGCGACCGGATCGACGAAGCGCGTCAGCTGCGCAGGCAGGCGTGGGAGCGGCTGGGCTACGACGCGGAGCTCACGACGACGGAGGAGTGGCCGAAGTGGCTCGGAGCGGAGTCGCACTTCGCGAAGCGCGAGTGGCGCGACGGGGACGCGGGGCGCGCCGGTTCGATGCTGCCGTGGCGACCCGAGGCCGATCTCTCCGCAGCGGTTTCGACGCGGCTGCTCGCGGCACTCCGAGGACACCTCTCGGCCGCGGAACTCGCGACGCCGATCGACGGCATGACCGCGCGCGACCGCGCGGAGTGGCGCGGTGTGTCGGCGTTCATGGCGGGTGAGTTGTCGCTGCTCGCGGGTAATGCCGATGCAGCTGCGGTCGCGTACCGCCGCGCGCTCCGCGACGATGCGACGCCGATCCTCGTCGCGCGTCTCGCGGCGAGTCGCATCGGCGCGGGAGCGGGTCGCGACGGCGGGCTCTGGCACCTGCCGCTGCTCGTGCCGTTCGACCGACCGGACCTCGACGGCGCGCAGGACCGCGCGCGCTACGGACGCACGATCCTGCTCGGTCCGGGGCAGTACGCGATCGAAGAGCCCCTGAAGAACGGCGTGCGGATCGTCGGTGCGGGCCCCGACGTCACGACGCTCGTCCTGCGCTCGGACCGCGTCGTCACGGATGTCGGCGCGAGCGTCGAGCTCGCCGACCTCGAGGTGCAGCGCTACGGCGGAGCGGGTGACGCCGACGAACTCGCCGCGAAGGGGCGCCTCGTCGTCGAGCGCGGGTCGCTGCGCCTGGAGCGCTGCGCGCTCGACGGGACGTGCGGCTTCCAGGTCGCGAGCGGCGCCGCCCTCGAGATCGTCGACAGCGACCTCACGGGCACGACGCGCGCACCGATCGCGTCGGACGGCGGACTCGTCGTGCTCGACGGCGTGGTGCTCGATCGCGCGATCGCCGTGCGCGGCGGCGAGTTGCTCGCCGATCGCGTGACGCTGCTCGAGGAGGCGCGCGTCGTCTCGCGCGGTGCGCGCGTCGCGATCGGACACGTGGCCGTCGACGTCGACGCGGGTGTCGCGCTCGACGTCGACGGATCCGGGTCGTTCGGCGTCGAGCGCTGCGTCTGGCGCACGCGCTCCGACACGTCGCTCGCCACCGGACCCGCGGTCGCGATCGGGGAACTGCTGGTCGTCGGCGACCCTGCCGTGGCCCACGGCGCGACCGTCGCGACGCTCGACCTGGTCGACGCCGGCACGGCCGCGAGGGCGCAGCAACCGGTGCTCGTCGCGAACACCTCGGAGCTGCTCGCCGCACTCGCGAGCGGCGCGAGTCACATCCACCTCGAGCCGGGCACCTACGGCGTCGACGGTCGGAAGCTCGAGCACGACGTGGTGCTCGTCGGTCGCGTCGACTTCGGCGAAGGACCGCGCCTCGGCTACACCCGCTTCCAGCGCGGCTACGAGCTGCGCGGCGTGCGCCTCGAGGTCCGCGCGGATCGCGCCGACCACGTCTTCGAAGTGCCGGACGGCGTGACGCTCGTGCTCGACACCGTGCAGCTCGCAGTCGGCTACTCGCAAGCGCCTCCGGCCGGCAGCTCGATCGAGAAGCTCGGCGGCGTGATCGCCGTCGATCAGAAGTTCTCCCGCTACCCGCTGCTCCGTGTCGCGGGCACCGTCGTGCTCGAACGTGCGGGCCAGCAGCAGCAGTCCGCGGGCGACCGCGACGCGGAACAGCTCGTCGCCGACGTCGCGGAGGGCGGTCGACTCGTGTCGTTCGCCCTCGAGACGGGGCGCGGACTGCATGCGCGCGGTGGGTCGAGGGTCGAGCTCGTCGACGGTGCGGTCGACATCCTCGTCCTGGACGACGCGGCACGCGTCGACGCGAGCGGTCGCAGCGAGCTCGAGCGCCTCGAGGTCTCCGGCCCGTCCGCCGTCGTCGCGCTGCACGACGTGCGACCGCAGCGCCTCGAGTTCGCGGCCTTCCGCCGCGGCGCCCCCGATCCGCGCAGCGACCTGCGCCGCCGCTACGACGGCGGCGACCCGGTCGAACTGCGCATGACGTTGATCGAGGAGTCGCGCGAGCGCTGGATCGCTCCGCTCACCGGCGTCGACGACGACCGCGCCTGGGCGCGCGCGCTCGCCGCGTACGGCATGGGCTACGCGCGGGCCGCCGAGCTGACGGAACCGCGCGAGCGCAAGGTCTACGACGCGGCGGCGCGCGAGGTCCTGAGCTACCTCGGGGACGACGCACCGCGCATGTGCGCCACGATCGAGTCGACGCACGAGCACTACTCGGGCTACCGCCTCGCCGACGCGCTCTACCGCAACATGGATCGCGGCCTGTACGAGCGCGTCATCGCCGAGAACCGCGCGCTGCACGAGCTCGGCGAAGGTGCGAGCCAGGAGGACCTCGAGTTCCTCGCGACCTGGGAGGAAGCGGTGCTGAAGGGCCTCGCGACGCGCGAGGAGCTGAACGACGGTCGCTCGCTCGGCATGTCGCCGATCGCGTACCGAGCGGAGATGACGCGGCGCGCCGCCGAGGCCGCGCGACTCGAGGAAGCGGCGCAGGTCGCGATCGCCGGCGGCGACCCGCAAGCGGTCAAGGAAGCGCTCCTCGCGATCGACCGCGACCGCTGGCTCGAACACGTGCTGTACGACGACTACGCGACGCTCGACGACGTCACCGACGCACTCGCGGTCGGCGGGAGCTCGAAGCTCGTGTACTACCTCGAGCACAAGCAGCGCCGCCTCCAGTGGGACCTCGAACGCAGCATGCGCTCGTCCGGTGGCGGCGGCGCGTGGTCGATCGGCACCTCGGGCGGAGGTTCCACCGACTACTCGACGCCCGGCTTCGACACCTGGGTCAAGCAGTCGAACACCTGGAACCGCGACTTCGACAACTGGATGAGCAGCTTCCAGTCGAGCTCGTACTCGAACTACCGCAACGACTACAACTACTGAAGCGGCCGAGCGCCACGGACCCGGGATCGTTCTCCCGGGTCCTGCGACTCCCGCTCGGAAACGTCAGAGCAGCGGCGTCCCGAAATTCGCGTGCGGCGTGTTCGATCCGATCGCGGCGAAGTCGGCGAGGATCGGGCCGTAGGTGTTCGGGAAGGGGATCACGAAGTCGACGAGTGTGCTGTCGACCGCTCGGTTCCCGACGATCAGGTTGTGGATGCCGGTGACGCGCAGTCCGGTGCCGTTCCCGTTGAGGACGTTGCCGTCGACGACACAGTTGTCGCCGTTCACCGAGATGCCCTCGGTCGCGAGCCCGCTGCACACGTTGTCGCGCGCGACGCAGCCGTCGAGCAGGCGGATGCCGTCGCCGCCGCCGCCGAGGACGTTGCAGCCCTCGATGGACGAGTTCGTGCCGAGCGCGAAGCCCGCGAAGAAGCTCTCGCTCGAGCAGCAATTCACGACGCGGCAGCCGTCGCCGGTCCCGACGCTCGGGAAGCCGCCGAGGACGCGCACGTTCTCGACGATCGAGCAGTCGTCGACCGAGACTGCGGTGCCGCGGCCGTTCAGGTCCTCGACGGAGCACTGCCGGACGAGCGAGTGCTTCCCGACGAGGATCTCGAGACTCCCGTTGTCGCGCGTGTCGACGCGTTCCACGTGCGATCGGTCGCCGGCGTCGATGCCGTGACCGTCGCAGTCGAGGACGCGCACGTCCGTGATCGTCGCGGCGTCGCCGCACCGGATGCCGTCGCCGCCCCAGTTGAAGATCGTCCCGTTCTTCACGACGAGCCCCGAGTTGTCGGAAGCGTTGATCGCCGCGAAGTCCTCGTTCGCGCCGCCGAGCTGGAACCCGCCCAGGTCGATCGTGACGCTCGAAGCGGTGACGACGATCCCGCCGGAGCCCGGTGCGGCGTACAGGTTGCCCGTCAGGCAGTAGGCACCTGGAACCCCGGCGGTGAACGGGAGCGACGCGATCGGCGTCGGTGCTCCGGAGAGGAGCATGGGGGCCGCCGCGGTCGCGTCGTTGCGGTCGGACGTGAGGGCGACGGTCGCTGCGGCGAGCGCGAGTGCGGCGGCGAGCGCCGGCACGTATTTGTTCGAGAACATGGTGGCAGAGGATCGTGGTTCCGTCGGTCGTGGCGCGCGAGCCGCGTGGCGCACGCGCGAGGGGAGCGACGTCGATCCTAGTGCCGGCGTCTCGAACGCGCCGGGTCGCGCCGAGGCCGCGCTACTGCACCGCGCTCCGCACCACCTCGAGACACCACCCCACCGCCTCCGGCGGGACGCTCGGGATCAGGCCGCTGCCCACGTTGAACACGTGCCCGGCGTGACCCGCGAACGCATCGAGCGTGCGCCGCGTCTCGCGCTCGACCGTCGCTCGGTCGGCGAGCAGGACGCAGGGATCGATGTTGCCCTGCAGCGCGACCTTCGCACCGACCTTGCGGCGCGCCTCCTTCGGGTCGATGCGCCAGTCGATCGAGAGGCAGTCGGGCTCGGTCTCGAGCAAGGCTTCGATCAGGTGCCCGCCGCCGTTCACGTAGAGGATGACGGGGACGCCGGTCGACTTCGCTCCGGCCACCAACTTCTTCAGGTGCGGCAGCACGACGCGCCGGTACGTCACGGCGTCGAGCGCTCCGCCCCAGGAGTCGAAGATCTGCAGCGCGTCGGCGCCGGCCTCGACCTGCATCGCGAGGTAGGGGATCTGCGCTTCGGTCACGCGCGCGAGCAGGCGCTCGAACGTCGCGGGCTCGGCGAAGAGCATCTTCTTCGTGTGCGCGAAGTCGCGGCTCGACCCGCCTTCGACGGCGTAGCTCGCGACCGTGAACGGCGCGCCGCAGAAGCCGATGAGCGCGCGCTCGTCGCCGAGTTCCTTGCGCACGATGCGCAGCGCGTCACCGAGCGTGCGCGTCGCGACGTTCGGATCGAATTCGCGCAGCGCGGCGACGTCGGACGCCTCGCGGATCGCGGGCTCGAGCACCGGGCCCTTGCCCTCCACGAACTCGAGACCCATGCCGAGCGCGTGCAGCGGCACGAGGATGTCGCTGAAGATCACGGCGGCGTCCATGCCGTAGCGCCGGATCGGTTGCAGCGTGATCTCGGCGGAGCGCGCGGGGTCGGCGAGCGTGTCGGTGAAGCTCTGGCCCTTGCGCAGCGCGCGGTACTCCGGGAGGTAACGACCGGCCTGCCGCATGAACCACGCGGGCGGACGGTCGACGGACTCGCAGCGCAGCGCGGCGAGGAAGCGTTCCTTGGAGGTCGTCACAGGAAGAGCAGCATGATCGCGAGGTTCGTCACGTTGAAGACGGAGTGCGCCACGATGCAGGCGACGAGACTGCCCGTGCGCTCGTAGAGCCAGGCGAGCACCACTCCGACCCAGAAGATCGAGATCAGACCCACGGCGTCGTAGGGGTGCGCCGCGGCGAACACCGCCGCGCTCGCGATCGCCGCCGGCCAGAAGGGCAGGCGCGACCTCAACGCGGCGAAGAGGACCGCGCGGAACGCGAGTTCCTCGAACACCGGTGCGGCGATGCCGGCCTCGAGCGCGAGTCGGCGCCAGCCGTCGAGCCCTTCGCTCATCACCACGTCGAGGTACGGGTTGCTCCAGACCGACGCGCCGAAGGGCAGCACGAACTGGATCGTGAGCAGTCCCGCCCACATCGCGAGCGCGCCCGCGAGTCCCGCGAGCAACGCCTTGGGCGCGAGGCGCAGTTCGGCGGCGATGCCGAGGCGCTCCGCCGGCGGTCCGACGCCGACCTCGGGGCGCCACCCCGCGGCGACGAACGCGAAGAACAGGACGGGCAGACTGGAGAGCGCGACGGTGTGACCCGTGATGCCGCCGATCCCGATCGTCGCGAGCACGGTCCCGAACGCCGTGAAGCCGATCTGTCCCGCGGTGAAGCCGATCCAGCCGCGCGCGAGCGGCACGCGCAGCGCGAGCGGCGGCTCCTCGACGATGCGCAGCACGCGCGTCGCGACGAGCAGCACGAGGCCGACCATCGCGAAGCCCGAGAGCGCGGTGAAGATCAGTCCCGGCGTCTCGATGCGTCGCAGCGCCGCGCGTCCCGGGTCGTCGAGGTCGGCGGGGCTCGCGCCGCGTTCGATGCGGAGGAGCGTGCCGGCGAGTCCGTCGAGTCGCGCGGGGATCTCGCCCGAGCCGTCGAGCGCGCGCTCGAACTCCGCGGCGAACGCGGGGTCGAGCGCGAGCAGCGCGCGCGGGTCGAGGCGTCGATTCGCGTCGCCGTCGATGTCGCCCGCGGTCCGCTCCGAACCCTCCGACCCGTCGATCCCGGCGACGGCGTCGTCGACGGCCCGTTCGGTCGTCGTCTTCCCGTCGCCGAGGTCCGACTCGGCGACGCCCGCCGCCCGCGCGAGGACGATCGCGCGCGCCGCGAGTTCGGCCGCGTCGCCGCGCAGCACCGCGGCGCGTTCGCGCACGGCGTCCGCCCTCTCGCCGTCGAGTTCCCCCTCGCGCTCCGTCGCGCGCTCCGCCGCGATGCGCACGTCGTCGCCCGCGGACAGCAGCGACTCGGCCGCACCCTCGAGGTCGTCGCGCACGAGGTGCAGCGGCGTGACGCGGTCCGCGAGCTTCTCCTCGAGCTGCTCGCGCAGCGTGTCGTCGCTCTTCGCGAGGTCGACCACGCCGGCGAACACCGCCGCCTCGATCTCGAGCTCGCGCTCGATCGCTCGCGATGCGACCCGGGCGGGACGATCGAAGCCGGCGGCGCGACCCGGGTCGTCCTCGAGCCCGAGCACGTGGACGACGACGAGCGCGAACCACGCCGCGCCGAGCACGAACGACCAGAAGCCGGTCTCGACCGAGCGGGTCCTCGCGTCGAGCCCGTCCCCGCCGTCGATGTCGTCGCGCGCCTCCATCGGGCGGGCATGCTACCCGTCGCGAGCGCTATCCTCCCGCGGCTCCCGCCGTCCCGATGTCGTACCGCACGCTCACCGCTCCGCTCTTCGACCTCCGCGTCGTCGACGATCCGTCGACCGCCCAGCACGCCGTCGCCGAGGAGATCGCGCGGCTCCTCGAGCGCGAGGCCGGACGCGAGGAAGGACTCGTCCTCGGTCTGGCGACGGGTTCGACGATGGTCGGCGTGTACGACGAGCTCGCGCGGCGGCACGCGGCCGGCGGAGCGACGTTCGGTCGCGCGCGCGCCGTACTGCTCGACGAGTACCGCGGTCTCCCGGCCGACCATCCGCAGCGCTTCGCGAACTGGATCCGCGGCGCGCTCCTCGATCGCGTCGATCTGCCCGCGGAGCAGCTCGAGGTGCCGCCCGCCGACGCACCGGGCGCCGAGCTCGAGGCCGCGTGCAGCGCCTTCGACCGCCGACTGCGCGCGCTCGGCGGCGTCGACCTCCAGCTCCTCGGTCTCGGTCGCAACGGCCACGTCGCCTTCAACGAACCCGGTTCGCCGCTCGACTCGACGACGCGCCTCGTGCGGCTCGCGGAGTCCTCGCGCGAGGCGAACAGCGCGGCGTTCGGCTCGCTCGACGCGACGCCGACCTCGGCGGTGACGCAGGGTCTCGCGACGATCCGCGCGGCGCGGCGCGTGCGCCTCCTCGCCTTCGGTGCGTCGAAGCGCGACGCGCTGGCGCGACTGCTCGAACTCCACCGCTTCGACCCGGACCGACCCGCCTCGGCGCTCGGCGGCCACCAGGACCTCGAGGTCTGGGTGGACGAGGCGGCGCTCGGCGGGAACGGCGGGTGAAAAGGGGCCGCCGACCCGGGAGCGGACCGGGTCGGCGGCGGGGTGGGCGAGCGGGGACTCGCCCTGCGGGGCAAGAGTCGATCGGGATGCGCGACGCGCCGGACCGTCCGGAGCTGAGGGGTTCCGGGTGGGTTCGTCGCAGGGGGTCGCGCACCTCCTCCGGACGCGCGGGGGGCGGCGTCCGTCGGCAGGCGGTCGGGAGGGAAAAGAGCGTGGGGGTGTTTTCCCGTGCCGAGAGCAGTATCGGCAGGGTCGATCGCGACTTGAGGCGAAGCCCCGGAATCGGCGGAGCCGCGGCGGGGGCGCAAGGGTCGCCCACCGCCGCGGCTCCGTCGCGGGCTCACCCGCGCCCTACTTGTCGCGTCGCTCGCCGAACGCCGGGACGGGGTCGATCTCGTCCTCGGGCTGGACGTCGAGCTCCTTCAGCGGGACCCGCTTCACCCCGATCAGGATCGCGCACTCGTGCGCGGAGCCGTCCGTGTCGTCGACCCACGAGAAGGGCGAGCGCGCGACGCCGTCGGGGTACTTCATCCGGCCCGTCAGGAGGATCGACGTGCCGGAGCGCATCACGACGCGAGTGCGGAGCTTCACCGTGCTCACCTCGGGCAGGCCGATCGTCACGGGCGCGAGACCCTCCGCGAGCGTGACCTCGGTCGTCGCGATGGGGCGCTTCAGCCGCGAGAGCGAGGCCTCCATCCACAGGCCGAACGTCCCGTCGGGCAGCGGCGTCACGCGCAGCGTCGCCTCGATGCCGTCCTGGACGACGTCGATGACGGGGTCCGCGATGAGCTGGTCGCCGGGCGCGACGACGACGAGTTCGTAGTCCTTCACGTACGCCGTCTGGTTCGTGATGCCGACCGTGCACTTCTGGCGCATGAAGGCGAGCAGGCGCGGCGCGGTGATGACCTCGAGTCCGCTCTCGAGCAGCGCCGGGAGCTGGCTCGTCTCGTAGACGCGCGTCTGATCGACGATCCCGAGGCGGTCGTACGTCGAAGGCGGCGCGTCGAAGAAGCGCAGCGAGCAGTCCGCGAGGTCGAACTCGCCGCGGCGCAGCACGTCGAGCCACGACGCCATCCACGTGTGCGCCTCCGACGGGAGCGTCGCGACGAGCAGCCCGCCGTCCGTCGCGGCGAGCGTCCACGTGCCGTCGAAGGTGGGCTCCATCCAGCGCTTCGCGTCCGCGACGAAGTCCTGGCGCAGCTCGAGCTGGTGGGCCGCGCGCTCCTCGGGCGTGAGGTCGGATTCGAGTTCCACACCGCCCTCGGAGGGCGGCGTCGGGTCGAACAGGTCGGAGACGTCGTAGACGACGGTCGAGAGCGCGCTGTCGACGGGACGGCGCTTCTGGATCTGCGCCCACTCCTCGGCGGAGGGCGCTTCGAGCCTCACCTCGGGTTCCTGGGCCGCGGCGGTCGCGGGGAGTGCGAGGAGGAGGAGGGCGGCGAGCGGTGCGGTTCGAAGAGCTCTCATCGGATGTGCTGCTGGGACGTGACTTCGAGTTTCGTCCCGTCGATCGCGGTGACGGTCGAGGAACGGACGACGAGCGAGGAGCCGTGCGCCGCGCGGCGGCTGGGGGGGGTGGGGCGGCCCCCGGGCGGCACGGGCTCGAACGCGAGGAAGAGCTCGCGGACCTCGGCGCGCGGCGCCGCGCGATCGGCTTCGGCTCCGACGTCGGCGACGTTCGCGACGGCGGGCGCACCCGCAGTGTCGCCGCGCGACGGTCGGTCGTCGGGTCGCGCGAGCCGGAGCGCGACACCGGCCGCGGCCGCGGCGAGCACGAGGGCGGCGACGGCGGCCGCGCGCGAGCGCCGCGACGGTCGCACGGGACTCGGCGCGGCGAGGGCGCGCGCGGACTCGCGCAGGCGCAGCACCTCGCCGAAGCGCTCCGGCTCCTCCGCGAGCGCGGCGAGCACGGCCTCGTCCTCGAGCGGGTCGCGCCGCGCGTCGAGCGCTTCCTGCAGCGCGGCGTCGAGCGCGTCGTGCGGCAGCGGTCGGAGTGCTTCGCTCACGTCCGTTCCTCCCGATCGTCGATCGCCCGGAGCGCGCGGCGCGCGCGGTGGAGGTGCGACTTCACCGTGCCCTCCGGCAGGGCGTGCTCGCGGGCGAGCTCGGCGACGGAGCGACCCTCGCGGTGGAAGGCGAGCAGGAGTTCGCGCTGCAGCGGGGCGAGCACCGCGAGGCGGCGTTCGAGCTCGTCGCGCGCGTCGACGCGGTCGGCGTCGCCCTCGATCGAGGGCTCCGACGCTGCCGATGCGTCGTCCGCGAGACGCTCGCGGCCGCCGCGCGCGCGGTCCGCCGCCACGCGCACGCAGATGCCGCGCAACCAGGGCTCGATCGGCCGCGAGGCGTCGAGGCTGTGCGCGGAGCGCAGCGCGCGCGCGAGGGTGTCCTGGACCACGTCGTCGATCTCCTGGGCGAACGGCGTGCGCCCGAGCAACCGTCCGGCGAAGGCCCGGACGGCGGGCTCCGCGGCGGCCACGCGCTCGGCGTGGGCCTCCGGCGTCCCCGCGCGCTCGGCCTCGGGCGACGCCGCGGTCGGGCGGTGGGGAAGGGGCACGCCCCTCCTGTACCGGCGGCGCGTCGCCCCGGTTGCACGACCTTCGCGAAAGCGCCCGGGACGCGAACGGGCCCGCTCCCCCGAGGAGGAGCGGGCCCGTCCGGAGCCGCGGCCTGCGGCCTTCGATCAGAAGGTGAGCGTGACGCGCGCAGCGTTGCTCGCCATGTAGGCGCCCGAGGCCGGGTTCACGGCGATGAACGCGTGGTGGAGCGTCGTGCCCGCGAAGGCCGAGCTCGTGCCCGCCGGGACGCGGAACGTCGCGGTCGCGTTGCCGTTGCCGTCGAGCACGCCGACGCCGCCGATGATCGGGAGTCCGCCGCCGAGGCAGAACTGCGTGTAAGGGTCCGGGGTCAGCGGCAGCACCACGCCGGCGCCGAGCGAGACCCCGCTCGTGCCCGACATCGAGCCGAGGAACAGGTAGCCGCTGTTCGCCCAGTCCTTGCCCGCACGGAGCAGCAGGGTCTGCGAGCCGTTGGCCGCGATCGACACGCTGTTCTTGCTGTGCAGCAGCGGGCCGATGTCGACGATGTAGGCCGAACCCGAGTTCGAACCGTTGTCGTCGTCGAGGTACGAGCCGATCACGGCGCAGTGCCCGTCGAGCGCCAGGAAGCGACCGTACTGGTCCGATGCGCTCGCGTCCGAGGCGGTGAGCTTGCCGACTTGCGACCACGCGCCGTTCGCCTGGCGCTCGAAGAGGTAGGCCGCACCGGACTCGGAGCCCATGTGCTGGTTGCCGTAGGCGCCGGCGACCATCCAGCTGCCGGAGATGCCCACGGAGTAGCCCAGGCGGTCGCCGCTGCCGCCGTCGTTCGAGAACAGCTTGGCCTTCTGCTGCCAGGTGCCGTTCCACTGGCGCTCGAACACGAGCACGTGCCCGCGGTCGTTGCCGCCCTCGTCCGAGCCGTAGACGCCGAGCACGGCGCGGTCGCCGCTCAGGGCGACGCCGTAGCCCGCGTAGTCGAAGTTGGCCGACGTCGACGGCTGGAGCTTGGCGCGCTGCTGCCAGGTGCCGTTCGACTGGCGCTCGAAGACGTACGCGGCGCCGCCGTCGATGGCGAGGTCGTCGTCGCGGTACGAACCCAGGACCAGGCGGTCGCCGTCGAGCGCGATCGCGCGACCCATGTTGTCCGCGTAGGACGGGTCGCTCGTCGTGAACTTGGTCTTCTGCTGCCAGGAGGTCGAGACGCGCTCGAAGATGTAGACGGAGCCGGCGCCGTCCGCGCCGTCGTCGTCACCCACGGCGCCGACCGCGACGCGGTCGCCGGAGATCGCGACGCCCGAGCCGAAGTAGTCGTTGTTGAAGCCGTCGGACGCCGTGAGCTTGGCCTCCTGCGTCCACGTTCCGTTCGAGTTGCGACGGAACACGTAGGCCGAGCCCGAGCTCGGGCCCTTGTCGTCGTCCGAGTCGGCGCCGACCACGACGCGATCCGCGTCGATCGCGACCGCGCCGCCGAAGACGTCACCGGCGGCGGCGTCGGACGGGACGAGCTTGGCGACCTGGACCCACGAACCGCCCTGGTTCTGGAACACGTAGGCCGAGCCCGAGGCGACGCCGTTGTGGACGTCGAGCGGCGCTCCGACCACGGCGAACGATCCGCTGATCGCGCAGGCGCGACCGAACGTGTCGTTCTTGGCGCCGTCGAGAGCGTTGAACTTCGCGTCCTCGTGGGCGTTCTGCGCGAAGAGGAGCGGGGCACAGACGGCGCCCATGAAGAGGGCCGCGATCCACGTCGAGACGGGTCGCGGCGAGAACGAGTCAGACATCGTCGGATAGCATGAGCCGCAACCCCGGAGTGCCTCGTTCCGCCCTTCCCGCGGAACCTTCCCTCAGACTTCCCCTGGAGCGGGAGCGGACGTTGGGGCGGCTCATCGGGCGGCAGACGGACGGGACCGAACGCGAGTTCGCAGGAATGTTCCGCCGTCCGTTGCCGTTCCGCCAGTTGCGTCTTCCTAGGGGGTCATCTGGTGCCCAGCGGACGGCCCCGGGGCGCAGTTTTTTTCGTCCGCGGAGCCCCGCAGCGGCGGGGGCCGTCGGCGCCCCGCCGACCCCTTGCGCCCGAACGCGCCCCCGGCTACCGTCTGCGACAGTTGTAGCAGTTCGGGCTCGCGCCGCCCCACGTCCTCGCGGACCGCGCGCGTCCCCGGCCGTACCGACGAGCGACCGATGCGACTCAGCGACACCGAGTGGACCGTCATGCAGGCCGTCTGGCAGCTCGAGCCGTCGACCGCCCGCGAGGTCCACGCCGCGGTCGAGGCCGAGACGGCCTGGTCGTACAGCACCGTCCGCACGCTCCTGACCCGTCTCGTCGAGAAGGGCGCGCTCACCGAGTCGAAGCGCGGCAACCAGAGCGTGTACGAGTCCGTGCTGTCGAGCACCGACGCGCGGCGCACGGCGCTCCGCTCCCTGGTCGAGAAGGCCTTCGGCGGCACGTTCGGTTCGCTCGTCCAGCACCTCGCCGCCGAGGAGAAGTTGACGCGCAAGGAGCGCGACGAGATCGCGCGCCTCGTCGACGAGGGCTCCGCGCGGCGCAAGTCGCCGCCCCGGAGGAAGAAGTCGTGAGCCTCGACGCGCTCGTGCCCGGCGCGCTCGCCTGGGTCGCCGTCTGCGGCCTCGGAGCCCTCGGCGTCGGCGCCGCGGCCTACGCCTTCGACGTCGCCGCGTCGCGCCGCGCGCCCGCCGTCGCGAGCGCGCTGTGGATCGCGACGCTCGTGCGCCTCGTGCTGCCGCCCTCGATCGGTTCGCCGTTCGGGCTCGAGCCCGCGCCCTCCGCGCTCCACCCCGCCTTCTCCGCCGCCGACGCGGCGCCCGTCACGCGCGTGCTGCTCGTCCTGTGGGCGGCGGTCGCGTTCGCGCTCCTCGTCCGCTTCGCCGTGCGCGTGGAGCGCGACCGGCGCCGGTTCGCCGCGCGCGTCCACGGTCGTCCCAGGCGCTCCACGCTGCGACTCGCCGAGCGCTGCGCGCGCGCGGCCGGTCTGCGCCGCGTGCCGCGCGTCCTCGTGGCACCTTCGGGGCCCGCCACGATCGGGCTCGTGCGGCCGTTCGTCGGCATCCCGCGCGAACTCGAGCGCGCGGACCGGCGCGACGAGCTCGAGGCCGTCCTCCTGCACGAGTTCGCGCACGTCGCGCGGCGCGACGGCTGGCGCCGTTCCGCGATCGCGCTCGTGCAGTGCGTGCTCTGGTTCCACCCCTGTGCGTGGATCGCCGGCCGCAGGCTCGCCGCGCTGGCCGAGATCGACTGCGACCGCCGCGCCGCCGCGGTCGCGCGCGGCGGGTCCGACGCGTGCCGCACGGCGTTGCTCTCGCAGGTCGCGCGCTGGCTCGACCGCGACACGCCGCTCGCGCAGGCCTTCGCGCACCCCGGCAGCGTCGTGCTCGCGCGCCTGCGCGCCCTCGAACGGCCCGCGCGCCACGGTCGGGTCGCCGCGGCGCTGGCCTTCTCGGTCGCGCTCGCCTGCATCGGACCGCACGTCGAACGCGCGCTCTCGATCCCTCCCGTCGACGAGCTCGACGGCTGTCTCCGCAAGCGCTTCGCCGTGATGGCCTACGCCGCGTCGCACGCACCGGGCGGCGCGGCGCACGGCGTCGACGAGTGAACCCGACGAACGGACCAGGTACCGCCGACGCAGCGCGCGTCGGACCCCACGAACCGGAACGACTCCCATGAAGCTCCTCGCGACCCTTCTCGCTTCGGCGCTCTGCGCCGTCCCCGTCCTCGAACACCTCGAACCCGCCGCGAACCGACCCGTCGCGCCGCAGGACGACGAGCAGATGGCCGAGATGTGGGCCGCTGCGGCCAAGTACATCAACCCCGGCGAACACCACGCGCTCCTCGCCGAGCTGATCGGCGAGTGGGACGTCGAGTCCCGGATGTTCATGGGTCCGCAGGGCGGTCCGCCGTCGGCCGGCAAGGCCGTGACGCGCTGGAAGATCGAGGGTCGCTGGCTCGAGAGCGACTTCGACGGGACGCTGATGGGCATGCCCCTGCGCGACGTCCAGTGGCTCGGCTACGACAACATGAAGCAGAGCTACGTGATGACGCGCATCAACGGCTTCGACACCGCGATGAACCACGCGGAGGGCGACATGACGCCCGGCGGCGACGCGTTGATCCTGTACGGCACGCTCGACGAGTACCTCACCGGCGAGCACGACAAGATGGTGAAGTACGTCTACCGCTTCTCCGGAGAGCACGAGGTCGACGCCGAAGGGAACCCGACGGCCGCGTGGAAGAGCATCGACCGGATCGTGCTCGAGGTCCACGACCTGCCGATCGGCGAGGTCAACACGAAGGTCCTCGAGTTCACGTACACGCGGAGGAAGAAGTGAGCTCTTCGGGCATCACGATCGAGCGCACGATCGCCGCTCCCCCCGAGAAGGTCTTCGCCGCCTCGTCGAGCGTCCACACCTGGGCCGACGTCGTCCCGGCCATCACGAAGGTCGAGGTCCTGACCGAGGGGCCCGTCGGCAAGGGCACGCGCTTCCGCGAGACCCGCACGATGTTCGGACGACCGGCGACCGAGGAGATGGAGTTCCTCGAGTTCGACCCGCCGCGCGGCTACACGCTCGGCGCGGAGAGCCACGGCTGCCGTTACCGGACGCGCTTCGACGTCGTGCCGGACGGCGCGAACACGCGCCTCGTCATGCGCTTCGAGGCCGAGCCGCTCACCGTCTTCGCGAAGGTCATGAGCGTGCTCATGAGGCCGATGATGAAGAAGATGGCCGACATGTGCGGCAAGGACCTCGACGCGATCAAGGCGCACGTCGAGAGCGGAGGCTGAGCGCGGCGCAGCGCAGTCGGCGGGCCGGGGCCGGGTCGGGACCGTTCGGCCCGATCTGGCGGACCTCCGCTCGCCGAGGGCGCGCGTCGGATGCGGCGCGGCAGGGGGGGGCGACCCGCCGCGCCGCCTCGCCGACCCTCCCGCGGGCCGGGGAAGCGGGGTCGCGGCCCGTCGGCGCAGGTGGGGACGGCCCCTCGGATTCCCGGGCGAACCCTCGGAACTCCGGTCCCCGTGTGCACTTCGCGCGGCGATCGCGGCCGAAGCTTCGGGAGCTTCGTGCAGTTGCAGGACCGGCGCCGCCGATACCGCAGCGAGCCCGCCCCCCCGGCCGGCGCTCGACTGCAACCCGCTCGCATCGTTCCCGACATGCACTTCGACCACTTCGCCAGGCAGGCCTTCGCCACCGCCTGCGACCAAGTCCTCCCGGAGGGCGGCGCCTCGCACGGCGACGCCTCGAACGGTGAGACGCTGCACGCCTCCATCGCCGCGGTCGTCGCGTTCCACGCCGACGGCATCGACGGCACGTTGGGCATCGCCGCCGACGAGGTCGGCGCGCGGCGTCTCATGGGCTGCTTCCCCATCGGCGACGACTCCGACGTCGACGCCGGGGACGTGCTCGGCGAGCTCGCGAACCTCGTGCTCGGCATCGTCCGACAGATCTGGACGACGCGGGGCGTCAACGCGTTCTGCACGACGCCGGTGGTCCTGCGCGGCGTGGACCTGCGCGTCGTCGGCGATCCGCGCCGGCTCTGGATGCGCTCCGACTCGATCGAGTCCGGCTCGGGCTTCACGACCTGGATGGAGATCGACGTCGCGCAGGAGCCGGAGCTCCTCGAGGTCGCGCCCTCCGAGGACGACCCGCGCTCGGACGCACCTCTCGTGTTCTGAGCCTCGGCGAGACCCCGACGCCGACCATGTCGAAGCTCCGTCACACGGACCGAGCCGCACGACGCGTCGCCCGGATCGCACTCGCGGTCTGGGCGCCGTGCGTCCTGGTCGTCGTGGCGTCGCTCGCGGTGGCGCACTGGGCACAGCTCCCGCTGCCCGAGACGCGCGACGGGCGGCTGGTCCGGGCGCTCGAGCGCACGAGCGGACGCACGGTGGAGGGGAGGTGGAGCATGTGGCACGTGCTCTACGAGGACTGTCCGTGCTCGCTCGACGCGATCGACGACGTGCTCGCGAGCGAACGGCCCGCCGATCTCGACGAGCACGTGCTGCTCGTCGGGCGCGACGACGATCTCGCCGAACGTCTCCGCGGCGCCGGCATCGCGCTGCACGCCGTGAGCGCGGACGACCTCGAACGGTCGTTCGGGATCGTCGCGGCGCCGCTGCTCGTCGTCGTCGACCCGAGCGGCGCGGTCCGCTACGCCGGAGGCTACCGCGCGCGGCGCGACGCGTTCGGCGTCGAGGACCTCGCGATCCTCGATCGACTGCGCGACGGCGCCGAGGTCGAGCCGTTGCCGATCTTCGGCTGCGGCGTCTCCGCGACGGTCCAGGCGTCGGTCGACCCGTTCGGCCTGAAGTACGACCGCGAGGAGGCTCGCCGATGAGCCTCTCCGTCCGGATCTGTTCGGCGCTCGCGCGCGTCTCGCGGGTGTTCGTCCTGCCGCGCACGATCTCGGAGTTCGAGCGGAGCTACCTCGACCGGATCAACCGCGTCGCGCTGCTCTGCTTCTACGCGCACCTCCCGGTGTTCGTCGCGATCGGTCACCTCAACGGCACGGGCGCGGCGCTCGCGCTCGGACTGACGCTCGCGGTCCTGGTCGGACCGACCCTTGCCTACCGCTACGCGGAGTCGCCGCGCACGACCTCGGTCGTCTCCGGCTTCGCGGCCATGTGTCTCGGCGGAGTGCTCGTGCACCTCGGACAGGGTCCGGTGCAGATCGAGATGCACTTCTACTTCCTGGCGGCGATCGCGATCCTCGCGGTGTTCGCGAACCCCGCCGCGATCCTGACGGCGGGCGCGACCGTCGTGGCGCACCACCTCCTGCTGTGGTGGTTGATGCCCCAGTCGGTGTTCAACTACGACGCGCCGCTGTGGGTCGTGCTGGTGCACGCGCTGTTCGTCGGGATCGAGTCCGTCGCGGTGTGTTTCGTCGCGCGGACGTACTTCGACAGCGTCGTCGGGCTCGAACGGTTGGTGGACGACCGGACGTCGGAGCTGGCGAAGCGCAACGACGAACTCCACCTCGTCCTCGACCACGTCGGCGAGGGCTTCGTCACGGTGACGAGCGACGGCGTCATGCAGTCGCGCCACTCGGCGATCGTCGAGGAGTGGTTCGGTCCCTACGACGACGGCGAGACCTTCGCCGCCTTCCTCGACCGGATCGAGCCGCCGATCGGCTCGTGGTTCGAGATGGGGCTCGAGCAGCTCGTCTCGGACTTCCTCCCGCTCGAACTCGCGCTCGACCAGTTGCCGACCGAGCTGGACCACGACGGACGCCGGTTCCGCCTCGACTACTCGCCGATCACGGACGACGACGGGAAGCTCGAGTCGCTGCTCGTGCGCATCGCCGACTGCACCGCCGACCACGAGATGGCCGAGGTCGAAGCGCGGCAGCGGCGCACGCTCGTCGCCTTCGAGCGCATCCTCGCCGACCGCCCGGGCTTCCTCGAGTTCATGGACGAGGTCCGCGCCCTCCTCGACACGGCGGTCGAGGAGAAGGACGTCGACTGGGTCGCGGCAGCGCGTCGGATCCACACGCTCAAGGGCAACTTCAGCGCGTACGGGTTCGTCCGGCTCGCGCGGTCGTGCCACGAGATCGAGGACCACCTCGCGAACGGCGACACCGACCGTGCCGCACGGGAACTGGAGGCGCTCGTCGGCGACTGGGGCACGCTCGAGGCCACCGTCGCGCGCTTCTCGGGCGCGCTCGACGAGAGCTCCGTCACGATCTCGGGCGAGGAGTTCGCCGAGCTCGTGCTCGACGTCGCCCGCGGGATGCCGCGCTCGCGCATCGTGCGGAGGCTCACCGACCTCCGGCGCGAGAGGACGCACACGCGTCTCGCGCGCTACGTCGAGGTCGCGCGCGGACTCGCGCAGCGCCTCGGCAAGGGCGAGATCGACGTCCGCATCGCGGGCGAGGACCTGCACCTCGAACGCGAGGTCTTCGCGCGCTTCTGGAGCGCTCTCGTCCACGTCGTCCGCAACGCGGTCGACCACGGCATCGAGCCCGTCGACGTCCGCCGTGCCGCCGGCAAGCCGCCGCGCGGCACGATCGAGCTCGCGACCCACCTCGTGGGGGACGAGTTCGTCGTCAGCGTGCGCGACGACGGCGCCGGCATCGACTGGGAAGCGATCCGCGCGAAGGCCGCCGAGCTCGGCCTGCCGTCCGACGACGCGTCCCTGTTCGACGCCGTCTTCGCGGACCGCGTCACGTCGAGGTCCGACGTGAACGAGGTCTCGGGGCGCGGCATCGGGCTCGCCGCGTCGCGCGAGAGTTGTGCGTCCCTCGGGGGGCGCGTGGAGATCCGTTCGGAGCGCGGGAGGGGCACGGAGTTCCGCTTCGTCTTCCCCGCGCGAGCCATGACCGAGTTCCCCTTGGCCGCCTGATCAGTCCCGGAGAAACATGATGAAGATCCTCGTCGTCGACGATTCCGCCGCCATGCGGCAGCTGGTCCACAACGTCCTCTCGGAGGACGGCTTCGACGTCGTCGAGGCCGCCGACGGGATCGCCGCGCTCGACATCGTGCGCGAGTCGCAGGACGTCGAGTACGTCGCGCTCGACGTCAACATGCCCCGCATGAGCGGCATCGAGCTCGTCCAGAAGCTCAAGGCCGACGGCTACATCGACCGCGGTCTCAAGGTCGTGATGCTCACGACCGAGGGCCAGATCGAGCTGATCCGCGAGGCCAAGGCCGCCGGCGCGAAGGGCTGGATCGTCAAGCCCTTCAAGCCCGAGCTCCTGCTCTCCGCGATCCGCAAGATCGCGGCGTGACGGTCAGCGCGCGCGTTCGCCGACGAGGCGGTCGAGTTCCTGCTTCAGCCGCGGCAGGATCTCGTCGTACGTGTACGCGCCGAGCTCCTCCTCGCCGCGCTTCAGGTTCACGTGGTTGGGGCCGCACCACAGGCCGAGATCGGCGTCGTCCGTCTCGCCGGGGCCGTTCACGCGGCAGCCCATGACGGCGATCGTGAGGTCGTGCTCCTTCGCGTAGGCCGTCATCGCCTTGACGTCCTCGGCGAGCTCGACGAAGCGCTCGTTCTCGACGCGGCTGCAGCTCGGGCAGCTGATGATGTTGAGGCCCTCGAAGAAGCCCTCGGGCACCGAGCGGAAGCGACCCGCTTCGATGTCAGCGACGATCTGACGGCCCACCGTGATCTCGGTGCCCTTCTGCTCGAACGGCACCGTGAGTGAGACGCGCAGCGTGTCGCCGATGCCCTGGGTGAGGAGCTGCTCGAACGCGATGCGCGTCTTGATGACGCCGTCGGGCGGCATGCCGGCCTCGGTCACGCCGAGGTGGATCGGGACGTCGGGGCGGCGCTCGGCGAAGCGGCGGTTCGCGTCGATGACGAGCCGCGGGTCCGAGTCCTTGATCGAGACGAGGTAGTTCTCGAAGCCGAGCTCGTCGAGCATCGCGCAGTGCTCGGCCGCGCTGGTCACCAGCGCTTCCACGTGGTCGTCCGGGAATCGCTCCGCCACCTCGGGTGCGAGCGATCCCGCGTTCACGCCGACCCGGATCGCGAGGTCGTGCTCGCGCGCCACGCCCGCGAGGTAGCGCACCTTGTCGAAGGTGCTCTTGTCCTTCTCGTGGTGGTGGAGGTGGCCGGGGTTGTAGCGGATCTTGTCGACGTGGGGCGCGACGAGCTCCGCGAGCCGGTAGTTCTCCTGGAGGTCGACGGAGAGCCGCGCGCGGGTGCGCCGCCGCACCTCCGCGAGCGCCTCGACGTCGGCCTTCGAGTCGACCGCGACGCGGACCAGGTCCCCGCCCGCCGCGAGGACGAGTTCGACCTGTCGCACCGTCGCGTCGACGTCGCGCGTGCGCGTCGCCGCCATGGACTGGACGGCGATCGGCGCGTCGCCCCCGATCGGGAGGTCGGCCACACGGATGGTTCTGGTGCGTCGCTTCGGGATCACGGTCGGTCGCGGTCGGGGCGCGGGGCTCGATCTCGCCTCGGGGCGACGATTCTACGAGCGCCGGGCGGGCTGCGGACCCTTCCATCGGGCCGCGCGCTGTGGTGCGATACGCGCCCTTCCACGAGGACAACGTGCGAGCCAAGGTCCTGATCATCGGCGGCGGCGTCATGGGTACGTCGATCGCCCTCCACACCGCCCGATCCTTCGACCCCCTGAAGGAGCCCGTCGTCGTGCTCGAGCGCGGCGACCTCGCCGGAGGTTCCTCCGGTTCGTCGGGCGGCATCCTGCGCCAGCACTACGCCGACCCCGTCGTCGCCTCGATGGCGCGCGACTCGCTGCGCGAGTACGCCTCGTTCGAGGGTCGCACGGGCAGAGCGCTCGGCTTCCGCCGACCCGGCGTGCTGACGCTCGCCGGTCCCTCGAACCCGGGCTCGGTCGAACGCCTGTTGCGCTCCGTCGAGGCCCAGAAGCAGATCGGCATCCACGCCGAGATGCTCGACGCCGCGGCGATCCGCTCGCGCGTCCCCGGCATCGTGGTCGACGACCGCGCGATCGCGGCGTGGGAGGCCCAGGGCGGCTACGTCGACTCGTCGCTGTGCGTGCGCGAGTTCGCGGCGCTGGCGCGGACGTACGGCGCGGTCACGCGCCTCGGCGTCGCCATCACCGACCTCGTGATGGAGAACGGCCGCGTGGTCGGGGCGGAGACGACCGAGGGCCGCTACGAGTGCGACGCGATCGTCGTCGTCACCGGAGCGTGGGCGCGCAGCTTCCTCGGCCGCTTCGGCGTCGACGTCCCGATCCGCGTCGCGCGCGTGCAGCAGCTCTTCGTCGGCATGCCGCTCGAGGAGGACGACACGGAGTCGCGCACCGAGATCGAGGGCTGGTCCGTCGACCTCGAGGACCCCTTCGAACAGGAGCAGGAGCGCCTCCTCACGGGCAGCGACGAGGAGCAGGCGCCCGGCGCCGAGCACCCCGTCGTCCTCGACCTCGAGTACGGCATCTACGTGCGCTGCGAGCTCGAGCACAAGCGCACGCGCGTCGCTCCGATCGCCTACTCGCCCGACCAGATCCGCGACGAGCCCGACCCCGAGGACCGTCCGCGCCCCGAACTCTCGGAGTGGGCGCGCGCGCAGCTCGTGAAGCGCCTGCCGATCTACGCGGACCAACCCGTCCTCGACCAGATGGTGAGCTGGTTCCCCCTGACGAAGGACGGGCGCGCTCTCATCGGCGAGGTGCCGGGGTACGAGGGGCTCTACGTCGCGGGCGGCTTCGCCGACCACGGTTTCAAGCTCGCTCCGTCGGTCGGGGAGGGCGTCGCCCAGATGCTGACGGGCGAGCCGGTGAGCGCGTTCGACCCGGGCTACTTCGCCCCGGACCGCTCCGCCGCGGCCGGCGACTGGTCGGGCGACTCGTACCTCTGAGAGGTCCGGCCGAGAAGGCCACCGTCGAGTCGACCCAGGTCCGCGCGGTGCGCCCCGCGGGACCCCGGCGGCTGTAGGAAGTTGCATTCCTAATCCCCGGCACCTCCGTCGCTTGGGGGGCCGCGTCGGCAGCTCGGGGAACGCCCCCCGCCACGTCGGGTCATAGTTGCTCGATGGGTGGCCCTCCGGCTCGACCGGGGGGCGGCGGCGCTCGATCTCCTGCGGCTCCGGCCGCGGCGTCGGCCCATCCTCGACCACGCTCGAAGTGACCACGCCCAACCGCACAGCGATCCTCGCCGCGCTCGCGACCGCTCTCGTCGCGGGGCGCTTCGCGACGACGGCGACCGCCCAGGTGATCGTCGAGGACGAGCGCCTCGTCGAGGCGGGACTCGCGCTCGGCGATCGCTACGGTCAGAGCGTCGCGACGTCGGGCGGCCGGGTCGCCGTCGGCGCGCCGATGCACGCGTACAACGGATCGCAGTCCGGTCTCGCCTGGGTCTACACCCGCGATCCGGGCGGCACGCTCGTCCTCGAGGACGAGCTCGTCTCGTTCGGACTCGCGCCCAACGACGAGTTCGGCACGTCGGTCGCCATCGACGGCGAGCGCGCCGTCGTCGGTGCGCCGTACGTCGACACGCTCACGATCAACGAGGGCGCGGCCTTCGTCTTCGAGCGCCAGCCCAACGGCTCCTGGCTCCAGGTCGCGGTCCTCCAGGCCGGCGACGGGACGACCGGCGACCGCTTCGGCGCGACCGTGGCGATCGACGGCGACACGATCGTCGTCGGAGCGCCGGACGACGACCCCTCGGGCCTCTCGTCCGCCGGCTCCGCGTACGTCTTCGAGCGCGACGGCGGCGGCAACTGGAACGAGGCGGCCAAGCTCGTCTCCCCGTCGTCCGGCGCCACGCGTCGTTTCGGCGCGCACCTCGATCTCGACGGCGACACGATCGCCGTCGGTCAGAACCTGAAGGCGTCCGAGTCCGGACAGCCCCAGGTGTTCCTGTTCGCGCGGAACGGCGGCGCTTGGCCGCTCGAGGACTCGCTCGCCTCGCCCGACCGCAGCACGCCCGGCTCGAACCTGTTCTGCAGCGACCTCGACCTCGACGGCGACCGACTGCTCGTCGGCGATCCCGCGACGACGGCCGGCGGACGCGCGCTGCTCTACGAACGCCAGGGCGCGAACTGGATCGGCGTCGACGTGATCGCCGCGAGCGCCCTGATCAGCAAGGCTCCGGTCGGCACGACCGTGGCGCTGTGCGGCGACACGGCGGTCCTCGGCGGTCCGGGCAGTGCGCAGAAGGAGGGGCGCGCCGCGATCTTCCTCGAGTCGAGCTTCGGCGGCTGGCGCGAACTCGCCTCGATCGAGCCCGACATCCGATCCGGCATCGCCCCCGACGAGTACGCGCTCGACCTGGCGATGGACGACGCGACGATCGTCGCCGGCGCTCCGCGCCTCACGCCGGTCGAGACCGGGATCCGCACCGGCGCGACGTTCGTGCTGCGGCGCGGACGTCTGTTGCACGGTCACAAGAAGCTCGCCGTCGCGGGCGGCGGACAGCAGGACTTCCTCCTGCTCGCCGGCACGACGTACAAGCAGCACTTCCACTGGATCGTCGGTTCCGCGTCGGGGACGACGCCCGGAACGGTGATCTCGCCGACGCTGACGGTGCCGCTCAACGTCGACTCGTACGCGCTGCAGACGCTGTCCCTCACGAACTCGCCGACGATCCCGGTGTCGTTCGGGATCCTCGACCCGGACGGTGTGTCGCAGCGGCTCCTCAACGTGCCCTTCGGCCTCAACCCGGCGCTCGCCGGACTGACGCTGAACCACGCCTACCTGATCTTCGCGCCGGGTTCGTTCGCTCTCGTCGACGTGAGCAACGCCGTGCCGATGACGCTGGTCCCCTGACGCGACCGCGACCCGCGGCCGCTGCGTCAGACGATTCCGGGGGGAGCGGGCGGCGGCGTCGGCACGAGGAAGTCGTCGATCTCCTTCTCGACGTCGGAGCACGGCGCGGCCGCGCCGAACGGTGAGGTCGAGACCGGAGCGGCGAGCCGCAGGACCTTCCTCCACGCGAGCACCCGTTCGGCCTCGTCCATCGCGAGGAAGCGCGCGACGATCTCGTCGCGCTCCGACAGGTCCATCGACGTGCCGAGGTCGTCGAGGTCGTAGTCGTCGAAGGTGTGCGCGCAGCGGAAGCGGCACTTCGTCATCATCGCGAGGCCGGCGAGCGCGTAGGGGAGGAGGTCCCGCCACTTCTCCTTCTCGACGCCCCACTCCGCGAGCCACGCGAAGAGCTCCGCGACGTTCGCGAAGTAGAACGTGTTCGGAACGCCGTTCTGGTAGTAGGCCTCGGCGCCGCCGCTCGCGAGCACGATGTCTTTCCTGAGTTCGAGGTTGCCGAAGCAGGCGTACGCCTCTCCGACGGCGTCGGTCCCGAGCCCGTTGCTCGTGAAGTGCCGGTCGACGAGCGCGAGGTGCAGCTTCTCGACGAGGAGCAGCCAGTCCTTCTCGTCCGGCGTCGGGTCGGGGAGGTAGCCCCACGTGCCCTTCGCGCGTTCGCGCACGCGCGCGAACAGCGATGCGCTCAGGCTCTCGACCGCCTTCGTGCGCTCGTCGCGCTCGGCGTCCGTGAGCAGCGTCCCGACCGCGTCGACGCGGCTCCACGAGGCGGGGTGTCCCTCCTTCGTGTAGGTCTCCGCGTCGAGGTCGGCGAAGTAGTCGGCGGACGGAGCGTCGGGCGTCGCCTCCTTCCGCTTCGCGTTGATCTCGGAGAACGACGGGTACTCCTCGGCCGCCCTGGCGTCGGGCTCGGAGAAGGACTCGAGGTGCTGGCGCGGGCGCCAGTAGTTCTCGGGAGAGCGCGTGGGGCGCGCGAGGTCGGGCTTCTCCCCGCGGAAGCGGATGCAGACACGGAACTGCGCCTTCGGGAAGTCCGCTCGCAGGCCCGACTCGGCCTCGAACACGTCCGCCGCGACGCCGCGGTGGCCGACCTTGACGAAGCGGACCGCGACGTCGTCGCGCATCGGCGGCTCGGAGAGCACCGACTCGATCTCGAACACGCCGCGGAACGGTTGGAACTCGACGAACAGCGTGCGGTCGGCCTGCCGACGGAGCGGCACGACGTAGCTCGCGCGGTGCCAGGTGGTGGGCTGC
Organism: Planctomycetota bacterium; assembly: GCA_041398665.1. Lineage (GTDB taxonomy): Bacteria > Planctomycetota > UBA1135 > UBA1135 > Rohdeia. Next base: position 118,575 of record JAWKUH010000008.1, read on the forward strand.
ATCCGTCCCTCAGTCGATGGTGGTCTCGAGCCAGTAGCGTTCCTCGACGTTGAACGTCTTCACGCCGTCCGCGCCGTCGAGGTCGAACGACGCGAGGTCGTAGGTCCTCGGGTTCGGCGTCCCCGCGGGGTCGAAGTACACCTGACGGGAGAGACCGTTCGGGACGGGGCGCCACGGCGGACGACCGGTGTCGCTGACGGAGTCGCGATCGATGTGCGAGAGCGAGAAGTTCGGCGCGAACGTCTCCAGAGCGAGGTCGCCGGCCGAACGCATGAGGTCCTTGCGCTCGACCGTCGTCATCTGCGCCCAGGGCTTCGTCACGAGGTTCCGGTAGGAGTAGCCGTCGACCCTGCAGAGCGCGCGCGGGATCGGGATCCCCTGGTAGTCGTCGGAGTAGAGCTTGGCCCACAGGTCGTCGCGCGTGAGCGTCTGGACGAGGCGGAACGAGATCTGGACGTAGTACATGGCAGGTGCGAGTCGTGGGGGTTCGTGGGAGCGGGCAGCGCGCGTGCGCTCCCGCCGTGCATCAGGGGTCGACGGACCGCGCGCAGCGGAAACCGACCTCGAACGACGCGGAGACCGGCCCGCGCGAGGCGCGCGCGCGGGCGCGCGTCGTCTTGCGCTCGGCGTCGTAGTACCAGGGCGCGCCGACGAGCCGGCAGTCGCCGGGCCGCGGCACGATCGAGCCGTCGCGCGCGTACTCGAGACCCAGCGTCTCCGTGTACTCGCGCACGTTCCCGAGCAGGTGGTAGAGCCCGTGCGGCGTGCTGCGCGCGTCCTCGTGGCTGCGCACGGTCGACGCCTCGCGCAGGAAGTGGCGCGCCATGTCGCCGCGCGACGCGGGCGGCGGCGTCGCGCCGTCGCCCGCACCGCGGTAGCGCTCGGGCTCGTCGTAGGGACGGATCCGGTCCTCGCTGCCGCGCGCGAGCAGGTCCCACTCGACCTGCGAGAGCAGGCGCTTGGCGTGCGCCTCCGCGAAGGCCGTGGCCTGTTCGACGCTGATCCCGACCATCGGCAGGTCGTCGTAGCGGCCGTCCGCGAGGTCGGCCCACAGATCGTCGCCTTCGTCGCGCAGGAACGCCCAGCCCGCGGGGTACGCGTCGTCCGGCGTCCCCGGTTCGTCGAGCCAGCGCCGGTACTCGCCGATCGAGACGAGCGCCTCGTCGACGAGGAACGGCGCGACCTCGACCGTCGAGCCCTCGTACGGCACGAGCGACGACGGTCCGCGCGAGGGCAGGGACAGGGCGCCGCCGGCGACCGGCACCATGCCCGACGTCGGATCGGCGTCGTCGATCGTCGCGACGACCTCGATCGGAGGGCTCCCCGCACGGACGACGCGCGTGTACTCGCGGCTCGGCCGACCCTCGGGCTCCACGACGATCCTGTAGTGCCCGGGAGGGAGTCGGTGTTCGGCGAGCGGGAGCGAGCCGAGTTCGATCGCGCCGAGGCGGACGCCCGTCGTCGGGTCGATCTCGCGCGCGAACGCGCGGCCCCGGAGCGGCGCACCGTTCTCGTCGACCGCCGTGACGCGCACGAGCGGACGCCACGCCTCCACCTCGGGACGGACGTCGAGCACCTCCTCGCCGTACAGCGCCACCGCCTCCGCGAGCATCCGCGTGCCCGAGAAGAGCAGTTCGCCGTCGAAGGCCTCGATCCCGCGCGGCGTCGAGAGCGCTCGTGCGATGCGCGACCGCGCTTCCGCGAGGAGCCGCCCCTCGTGCTCGGCGAGTCGCCGTCCGAGCTGCTCCACGCCGTCGCGCGTGTCGCGGTCGAGGAGCCCCTTCTCGCGTTCGAGCTCCGGGAGCGTCGTCGCGACCTGCATGCGCTCCGCGAGCGGCAGGGCGAGCCAGTCCTCGCGCCCCAGCATCGGCGCGACCGTGTGGAATTCGCGCGAGGCGCGCTCCTCGCGCGCGAGCGACGTCCCGACCTGGAGCGAGGCGGCGGCGGCGACGAGGGCGAGCGCGCTCGCCGCCACCGCGATGCGGTGCCGGCGCACGAAGCGCTCGACGCGACGCGCGAGCGACGGACGCTTCGCGAGCACCGGCTTGTACGCGAGGATGCGCCGCAGGTCCGCCGCGAACTCCGCCGCCGAGTCGTAGCGGTCGACCGGCTCGCGCGCCATGGCCTTGCTGCACACCAGCTCGAGGTCGCGCGGCAACTCGCGGTCGAGCCGCCGCAGCGGCGGCGCGTCGTGCTTGATGATCGACGTGATGACCTGCTGCGCGGTCTTGCCGGAGTACGGGCGCTGCAGCGTGAGCATCTCGTACAGCACGACGCCGAGCGAGTAGATGTCGGTGCGGTGGTCGATGCGCGATCGGTCGCTCACCGCCTGCTCCGGCGACATGTAGTGCGGCGTCCCGCCGATGTCGCCGGTGGCGCTGACCGAGCCCTGGCTCTCGTCCTTCGCGAGCCCGAAGTCGACGAGGCACAGCCGCTCCTCGTCGTCGAGGAGCAGGTTGTGCGGCTTGACGTCGCGGTGGACGATGCCGCGCCCGTGTGCGTACTCCAGCGCGTCCGCGACCTCGGCGACGCGCCCGAGGACCGCGGGCAGGTGCTCGGTGCTGCCCGGGAGCGGCAGGATCGGCGGGTGCTCCTTCTCGCCGCGCTGCGCCTGCAACTCGCGGTTGAGGTCACCGTTCTCGTAGAGGTCCATCGAGAACCAGCGGTAGCCGTGGTCCTCGCCGACCTCGTGCACGGGGACGATGCCGTGGTGGCGCAGTCGCGCGATGGCCTTGGCCTCGCGCGTGAAGCGGTCGAGCACCGACGTCGGCGTCGGCGGCGCCGTCGAGATCAGCTTGAGCGCGACGTCGCGCCCGAGCCGCGGGTCGCGCGCGCGCACGACGACGCCCATGCCGCCGGTCCCGAGCCGACCGACGATCTCGAACGGCCCGATCGGACCCTCGATCGGCCGCTCGTCCTCCTCCTTGCCGGGGCGCGGCGCCTCGAGGAACTTCGAGTCGGACTCGTGCGCGCGCAACATGCGCGTGACGAGCGCGAGGAGTTCCTCGTCCTCGCCGCACCGCGCGGCGAGGAAGTGCTCGCGGTCGGAGCGCGGCAGCTCGAGCGCGGCGTGGAACAGCGCCTGCACCCTCTCCCACCGTGCGGGGTCCATGGGCGTCACGCCTCGAGCCTCTGCATCAGCCACGAGCGCGTGGCGTTCCAACGGCGCTCGAACGTGCGCATCGCGATGCCGAGGACCTCGGCCGTCTCCGCCGCGGTCATGTCGGCGAAGAAGCGCATCTCGACCGCGCGCACCATCGCGGGGTCGAACTCCGCGAGCTCCTCCATCACGCGGTCGAGCAGGTCGATGTCGATCGCGCGCTGCTCGTACTCGACGACGAGGCCGTCGAGCGGCACGCGTTCGCCCGGCGCCGAACGCTTCGCGCGCCCCTTCGAGCGCGCGTGGTCGACCAGGATCTGTCGCATCGCCGTCGCCGCGACCGCGAGGAAGTGCGTGCGGTTCTGGTACGCGCGACCGTTCGCGCCGAGGAGGCGCAGGTAGGCCTCGTTCACGAGGGCGGTCGCCTGCAGCGTGTGGCAGGACGGCTGGCCGCGCATGAGCGCCGCCGCGCGGTCGTGCAATTCACGGTGGACCGCGGCGAGGAGCTGTTCGCGAGCGACCTCGTCACCGTCGCCGCTGCGGAGCAGCAGCCCGGTGATGTCGGGGGGTAGGTCGGAGGACATCGGTTCGGGGGGCAAGCCCGACGGCGTGTTCTCCCGATCGTGGAGGAGCTTTCCCATGGCGGCAACCCTCGCGAGGGGGGCACTCGCTCGAACGACGATCGCGGCGCGATCCGCCGCTCCGATCCGCGGTTCGTCGTGCCCCGCGACCTGAACCGTGCGGACGTCCGGGCTAGACTCGCCGCCATGGCCGCGACCCCCGCTCTCCGCGTCACCGGCGCCGCGAAACGGTTCGGTGACCGCGAAGCGCTCGCGGGCGTGGACCTCGAGGTGGCGCCGGGCGAGTGGCTCGCACTGCTCGGGCCCAACGGAGCCGGCAAGACCACGCTCGTCCGCGCCGTCGCCGGACGCGTGCGACTCGACGCGGGGAGCGTCGCGCTGTTCGGCGACGAGGTCGGGCCGCTGCCGCGCGGCGACCGCTCGCGCCTCGGCGTCGTGCCGCAGGAGATCGCGCTGCACCCGAAGCTGCGCGCGCGCGAGAACCTCGAGCACTGGGGCGCGCTGCTCGGCGTCGCGAGTGGCGAGCTCGGCGTGCGCGTCGGCGAGGCGCTCGAGTGGACGGGACTCGCCGACCGCGCGGACGACCTCGTCGCGTCGTTCTCGGGCGGCATGAAGCGCCGCCTCAACATCGCGTGCAGCCTGCTGCACGTGCCCGACGTCGTGCTGCTCGACGAGCCCACGGTCGGCGTCGACCCGCAGAGCCGCGCGCGCATCTGGGAGATGCTCGCCGAGCTCAGGGCGCGCGGCACGGCGATCGTGCTGACGACGCACCAGCTCGACGAGGCGCAGTCGGTCAGCGACACCATCGCGATCCTCGACCACGGCCGCGTCATCGCGCGCGGCACGCTCGACGACATCCTGCGCGACACGCTCGGCGCGGGGCGCGGCGTCGAGCTCCGGATCGACGGCGACGTCGACGCCGGTGCGTTCGGGCTCGAGGCCCTCGGCGACGGCGTCTACGGCGCGCGCTTCACGCAGCTCACGACCGAGCTGCCGCGACTGTTCGAGCGCGTCGCCGCGTCGGGCTGCACGGTCGTCGACGTCGACGTCCGCCGCCCGAGCCTCCAGGACGCCTTCATCCACCTCACCGGCAGGGAGCTGCGCGAGTGAACGCGATCCGCGCCCTGGTGCTCACCGACTGGAAGCTGCTCGTCCGCGACCGCGGCGCGCTGTTCCTGACGTTCGTGCTGCCGCCCGTCTTCTTCGCGATCTTCGCGTCGATCTTCGGCGGGATGTCGGGCGGCGACGACGGGACGTTCGAGCCGCTGCGGGTCGTCGCGATCGACGCGGACGGGACCGAGACGTCGCGCGCGTTCCTGCGCGCGCTGCTCGAGCAGGAGGCGCTCGTCGAGGCGCCGCTCGAGGCACCCGCGCCGACCGACCTCGTCGGCGCGGCGTCCGTCGTGCGCCGCGGCGACGCGGACGCCGCCGTTCTCGTCGCGAAGGGCTTCGAGGCGAGCTTCGCGCGCTTCTGGGAGTCGCCGCCGCGCCTCGAGATCGTCTACGACGCGGCGAACCCGATCTCGCGCTTCACGCTCGAGGGACTCGCGCAGGCCTCGGTCTTCCGCGCCGCGCCGACGGCGCTCATGGACGCGGGCTTCGACGCGCTCGAGGAGCTCGGCGCGTCGACGACGCCGGAGCAGCGCGACGCGCTCGACCGGTTGCGCGTGCTGATCGACGGCGCGCGCGAGGAGGGTGCGGACGCCGCCGCGGACGGGGACGAGCCGAGCGGCGGAGCGGCGATGTCGTCCTTCGTCGACGTCGCGAGCGTCCCTGCCACGGAGTACCGCGCTCCGGGCGACGGCACGGACGCCGCGAGCCCCGGCGTCGTCGACTACTACGCCGCGGCGATCGGCGTGATGTTCCTGCTCTTCTCGATGGCCGGCGCGGCGGGCTCGCTGCTCGAGGAGGAGGAGCGCGGGACGCTCGAGCGCCTGCTGACGAGCGGCATCGGGCTCGGTCCCGTGCTCGCCGGTCACTTCGTCTTCTTCGCGCTCGTCGGCTGCGCCCAGCTCGCGACGATGTTCGCCTTCGGCGCCGTGGTCTTCGGCATGCACCTGAGCGACGCGCAGGTCGTCGTCGGCCTCCTCGTCGTCGGCGCGACGACCGCGGCAGCCGCGTCGGCGTTCGCGCTGATGCTGGCGACGGCGTGCCGCACGCGCGCCCAGCTCGCGGGGCTCTCGACCGTCGTGATCCTCGTGATGTCGGCGCTCGGCGGAAGCATGGTGCCGCGCTTCGTGATGCCGGCCTTCATGAACTCCGTCTCGCACTTCACCTTCAACGGCTGGGCCCTCGACGGGTTCCAGGCCGTCCTCTGGCGGCGCGACCCGAACGGATCGATGGCCGACCTGCTCGGGTCCGTCGCGTTGCCGGTCGCCGTCCTGCTGCTCGCGACGGTCGCGTTCTTCGTCGTCGCGCGCCGCCTCGCGAGGCGGTGGGAGACGATCTGAGTCGCGCCGGTGCGGTCCGTCAGCGGCCCTGCAGCACCGACGTGATGCGGATGCCGTAGGACTCCTTGATCGTGACGATCTCGCCGCGCGCGACGACCTTGCCGTTCACGAGCACGTCGGCGGGTTCGTGCGCCTCGCGGTCGAGCGCGACGAGCGAGCCCGGCCCGAGCTTCACGAGCTCCGCGAGCGACATCGTCGTCCGACCCACCTCGACGGTGATACGGACCGGCACGTCCATGAAGTGGGCCAGGCCCATCGGTGCGTTCGACGACGCCGCGCCGTGGATCTCGTCGAGCCTCTCGGCCTGGACGCGCACGGCCTCGGTGGCCGCGTCGATCTGTTGCTCGAGCTGTTCGCCCTCGGTCTTCGTGTCGTTCATGACGGATCGCTCTGGGGTTCTTCGATCTCCTCGACGACGACCGCGACGTGGCCGCGGCTCGTGCCGACGCGTCCGCGGGCGAACACGACGCCCGAGGCTCGCAGCACGACCGGATCGCCGAGTGCGGCGTCGATCGGGACCACGTCGCCGACTTCGAGCGAGAGGAGATCGGACAGGGTGAGCTCGACGGTGCCGAGCTGGACGTCGACCTCGACGGGGACGAGGTCGAGGTGGTCGGGGACGTCGCTCGCACCGTCGGCGGCGCCGTCCGTGGGGTCGCCGGCGAGCGGACCGCGCGCCGCGGGCATCGGCAGGTAGACCGACAGCGTGGTCTCGCCGGACGGGAGCGACAGCAGGAGGTCGATCGCGAGTCGGTGCGGGTCGGGGCGGCGTCCCTGCGACTCGCGCCAGGTCGGCGAGTGCTTCAGCATCTCGACGGCCTCGTACTCGCCGGGCTCGAGGCGCAGCGTCGCGGCGACGCTGTCGACGACGACGCGCAGGAGTCGCACGAGCACGCGCCGCTCCATCGGCGTGAGGAAGCGACCGAGCGGTTCCTCCGGCTCGTCCTCGCCCTCCTCGGTCGCGCCCTCGGCGTCGGACTCGCCGTCCGACTCCGCCTTCTCCTCGTCCGAGCTCTCCTCCTCCTCGTCGTCGTCCTCCTCGTCGGACGCGCCGAGCACGTGCTCGATCGTCACGACGGCGGAGGGGTTGTCCCACAGGCACCAACCGGGTTGGCCGTCGACGCGGAAGCAGACGAGGGCCGGCGGGTCCTCGACGCTCTCGAAGATGCTCTCGGCGTCGACCTCGTGGCAGGCGCCGACGTGCAGCTCGACCGGGAAGCCCGAGAGCTGCGTCAGGTCGCGCTCGATCCTCGGGAGCGTGCGCCCGATCAGTCGACGCGCCTCGGCGACGTCGTCCGACGAGAGACGCCGCAGCCGTCCGCGGTCCCAACGGGAGACCTCGGACGCCGCGGGTTCGCCGGTCAGAGCGCGGAGCTCCTCGGGATCCAGGTTGGCGCTCACAGGGCTGTCTTCATCGGCCGGATCGGCCTTCTACTGCACGTTCCAGGTGGGGAAGAGGATCTCCCGGATCCGTCCGTGCACCCCGACCATGACGTCCCCCGCGAAGTCCTCCTCGACGTGGCTCACGTCGACGTGGACGAAGCGCCCGTTCTCGTCCTCGACCCGCAGGTCCTTCTCGGTGCCCTCGAACCGGACGGGGCGCCCGCGGCCCAGGCGGATCGAGTGGGCGGGCCCGTCGAGGTGGAGCTTCCCGTCGTAGAGGTGCCCCCGGAAGGTCGAGCGGTAGCCCGACAGGCCCATCTTCAGGCCCGACTCGGGGTCCTGCTCCGCGGGGTTGTTCGTCTTCCCGAGCTGGACCGGGAAGAGCAGCGGCTCGACCGACTGGCGCAGCTCCTCGCGGAACGCCGCTCGGCCGACCTCGGACTTCGCCTCCTCCGCCGTCCGGCGCGCGCCGACGGTCAGCGCGACGTCCTTCATCAGCGAGAGGTAGATCGGGTCGAGCACGCGCTGCTCCACGTACGCCGAGTCGTAGGCGTCGTAGAGCGCCTCGAACTCGAACGCGAGGAAGCGCGTGCTGCCGTCGCCCTTCAGGTTGACGGTGACGTTCCCGGGGCACAGCGACGCGACGAACGGACCCTCGAAGACCTTGTACTCCTTCTTCGAGGGCGCCGCGACGACCGCCGTGATGAACGCTGCGGCGACGAGGCCGAGGACGCCGCCGCCGAACTTGACGAGGCGCTTCTTCTTCGCCGAACCGGCGTCCGGGGTCGCCTCGGTGTTCTCGCTCTCGGGCTCTTCCTTGTCCTTGGCCATGGCTACTGGTGGGTGGACGGCAGGACGAGCCTGGCGTCGACGGGGATCTTCTTCTCGGACGGATCGACGTGGGACGTGAGCCACGCGCGCGCCTCGACGCGTGCGGACTTGAAGCGGTGCTTCTCCACGAGATAGGTCTTCACGGCGTTCGCGCGCGCCTGGGCGAGCGCGACGGGGTCGTTCGTGCCGGGTTCGCGCGGGAGGCAGTTGCCCTCGAGGACGAGGATCTGCCCGTCGCCGGGACGCAGCGTGATGGCGAGCTCGTCGAGATAGCGTCTCGCGTTCGCGTCGAGCTCGGTCCGACCGGGCTGGAACAGCGCGACCGCGGGCTGCTGGATCGAGTTCGTGGGCGGGAGCTCGTCGAGGCGCTGCGCGTCGAGCACCTCGGTCGTCGCGGCTTCGTCCGCCGACGTCGAGCGGTCGGGGTCGCGCTCGGGCGGCAGTTGGAACTTCACGCGCACCTCGTTGAAGATCGCGTTGCGTTCCGACGAGCCGACGACGCCGTTGAGACCCATCGACTCGAGGCGGACGAGGAAGCTGCCGATGCCCGTCGCGACGAGGCCGACCTGACGCTCCTTCGACATCGAGACGAGCAGGATGAAGAAGGTCAGGATCAGCGTCATCATGTCGCCGAAGCTCACCATCCAGCCCGGCACCTTGGCCTTGCTGTCCTCGGGTCCCTTCTTCTTCGCCATCAGCGGAACCCTCCACCCGGGCCGCCGCCGACGTAGGCCGCGCGGTCCTGCGGGAGCGCGAGGACGCGGATCTCGACCCGACGGTTGCTGTTGCGACCGTCGGCCGTGTCGTTGAGCGCCTTCGGTCGCGACGCGCCGTAGGCCGCGATCGACACGCGCTCCGCCTCGAGGCCGCCCTCGTCGACGAGGATGCGGGCGCACGCGCGCGCGCGCGCGTACGACATGCTCACGGGGTCGGGCGCGAGGCGCGTCGCCACGTGGTCGGGTGCCGCGTGTCCCTCGACGACGAGGACGTGCGGATAGGCCGCGAAGGTCTTCGCGATGTCGAGCAGCGCGGCGCGCAGGTACGCGTTCGGCTCCGCCGAGCCCGGCGCGAACGCGGCGCGCGCGTCCCACTGCACGAGCAGTCCGTCGGCGATGTCGTTGAGGTCGCGCGCGGACTCGTGGTCGCCCTTCTTGCGGAACTGGTCGTCCTCCGGGTCGACGTCGAAGTCGGAGGGGCGCGTGTGCGCCTCGCTCGCGCCGTTCAGCGGGTCGGTGTGCTCCTGCAGGTCGTTCGGCGGAGGGTCGAGCAGCCGTTCGCCGCCGTCCTGCGGGAAGATCCCCTTGTCGAGCTGGAGGATGCCGCGCACGCGGATCAGGTCGTACTCGCGCATGCTCGAGAACGTCATGAGCAGCACGAAGAACGTCACGAGCAGCGAGATCATGTCCGTGAACGTGACGACCCACTCCGGTGCCCCGGCGGGCTCCGGATCGGGCTCGCGCTCCTTCTTCTCGCGCGGCTTGGAGGGCGGCTGGGGCGCGCCCTTCGGCTTGTCGTCCTCGGCGGCCACGATCAGGTCCCGACGAGCTCCCGGGCCGAGGGGGCGAGGAAGGACTTCAGCTTCTCCTTGATGATCTGCGGTCCGTCACCGGCCTGGATGGCGGTGATGCCCTCGACCATCAGTTCGCGCAGCAGCGCCTCCTCCTTGGCGCGCACCTCGAGCTTCCCGGAGAGCGGGATGCAGATCACGTTCGCCATGAGCGCGCCGTACAGCGTCGTCAGGAGCGCGACCGCCATGCCGCCGCCGATCTTGGACGGGTCGTCGAGGGACGACAGCATCTGGATCAGGCCGACGAGCGTTCCGATCATGCCGAACGCCGGGCCGTAGGCGCCGAGCTGGTCGAGCATCTTCTTGCCCGTCGAGTGGCGCTGCTTCTGCCACTCCGCCTCGAGCTCCATGATGTCGCGCACCGTGTCGGGCGGGAAGCCGTCGATCACGAGCTGCACACCCTTGGCGAAGAACTGGTCGTCGACCTCCTTCAGCTTCGACTCGAGCGCGAGGAGGCCCTCCTTCCGCGCGAGCGTCGCGTACTCGACGATGCGTGCGATCTCCTCGGACGGGCTGTTCAGCTTGAACAGGATCGTGCGGAGGAAGACGGACACCAGTCCCTTCACGTCGGGCATCGTGAAGTTCATCAGGAACACGCCGATCGTGCCCCCGAAGACGATCAGCATCGACGGGACGTCGATGAACAGCGCGATGCCGCCGTTGCCGGTCGCCATCGAGAAACCGAGCAGACCGACACCGATCGTGATGCCGAGGATGGTGAGGATGTCCATGGGGTGGTGGACGGAGGAGCGACGGGGGGAGCCCCGGGGAACCGGCTCCGTGTGCTCGCCCTATCGGCACCCCCGACGTCCGCGCTTGACGCCGCGGGCGATCCGGTCGGCTCCTCGGCACGGAAGAATCTTCCGTGCGCTCGCGACCTCCGGCCCTCAGGGCGAGGTCTTCGAGAACGCTTCCATGTACTCCTGCCAGGAGTCCGCCGGGAGCGCGTTCAGGATGTCGACGGCCCGCGACTCGTCCTCGAGCTTGTGCAGGATCGCCGCGGCCTCGGCCGGCTGGAACGTCACGAGGCGCTTCGCGAGGCTCTCGACGTCGCCCGTCTGGAAGAACAGCGACTTGCGCAGCAGTTCCTTCTCCGCGTTCTCGGAGCGGACGAGGTCGGGTCGGTCGAGCTCGGTCGCGAGCTGCTGCAGCTCCGCCTCCTTGCGATCCACCGCCGCCTCGCGCTGTTCGAGCGAGTGGCGCAGCTCCTCCATCTGCGTCCCGCGCTGTTGCAGGCGCAGGAGGTCCTCGGCGAAGTCCGCTTCCTTGGTGTCGAGTTCGGCCTCGCGGCGCTCGACCTCGGTCTTCGCGGCCGTGAGTTCGTCGATGAGGCGGGCGACCTCCTCGATCTCGTAGGGCGGCGGCAGCGACCAGGAGTTGAGCGAGGCGATGCTCGACTCGAGGGCCTTGCGGTCCTCCTGGGTGAGCTCGCGCTGCGGCATCACCGACTCCGGGTTCGTCGGGTCGTGGACCACGACGACCGGATCCTCCTCCGGCTCCGGGGGAGCGGGGAAGACCGACCCGATCACCGGCACGGAGTGCATGGGCACGCCGGTGATGGAGGCGAAGCCGAGGAAGCACACCGTGAAGAGCGACGTGCCTCCGACGCCGAGCAGGGCCAGCTCGATGGGTTTGACCATGGGGTGGGAGGTCGCTGGCTGCGGCGACCGTCCCTGCTATCGGGTGGGGTCCGAGGGGCCCTTGAGCATCGAGGGAGGGGGGTCCCTCCGTGGGAAACGGTCCGGAGGCGTGCGCGCGGCCCAACGGCCGCGCGGGGGAACGCAGCGCGCCACTTCGTGCCGCGCGGGACCACGCAGATTCACAGGGAGCCGGGGAGGACGGGGAGGGACACCTCCGAGTCGTTCCGCAACTCGACGACCCCGACGACCCGTCGTCACCGCGTGCCGCAACGGCTCATCGATCACCGGTACCGTTCCACCTCCCCGTCCTCCCCGGCTCCCTGTAGATCTGTGTTCCCGGCGCCGCAGGCGCCGACCGGATCAGACCTCCCGACCGAAGCGGGCAGCCGCCCGGTCGTCGCGGTCCTTCTCCTCTCGGCGTTCGAGCTCGGCGCGGTGCTCGGCGAGGGCGGACTCCTTCAGGCGTTCGAGGGCACGCGCGTCCTGGCGGCGTTCGATCCACTGCTCGCGCGCACGGTCCGCGAGGTCGCGCGCTTCGGTCGCGGCGGCCGCCCGGAGGGCCGCACGACGGTCGAGCGCCGCGGCGAGGCTCTCCGCCACGATCCGCGAAGCGGGGTCGTTCGAGTGCTCGACGAGTTGTGCGAGCGCTTCCCCCGCACGGCGCCGGGACTCGCTCGCGCGTTCCTCCGCCTCGTTCGCGAGCCGGTTCGCGACCGCGAAGCGCGCGGCTTCCTCCCGCTCCGTCGCGAGGCGCAGGTCGAGCACCCGGTCGAGCCGGAACCTGAACTTCTTCCCGCTCACGCCTCACCGTCCCCGAAGAGCGCACCGAGCAGCGCGCAGGTGTCCTCGAACGTCGTGTGCTCCTCGCGCCGCTGTTTCAGGAACATCTCCACGTACTCGCGCCGCGCGATGGCACGGTCGAGCGCCGGGTTCGCTCCCTTCTTGTACGCCCCGATCTCGACCAGGTCGCGGCTCTCCGCGTAGGTCGCGAGGTCCGTGCGCAGACGACCGGCGAGTTCGCGGTGCGCGGGCGACGCGAGGTCGGGCATGAGACGCGAGACGCTCCCCAGCACGTCGATGGCCGGGAAGTGGTTCTTATGCGCGAGGTCGCGCGAGAGCACGACGTGACCGTCGAGCAGACCGCGCAGCGTGTCGCCGACCGGGTCGTTCACGTCGTCGCCGTCGAGCAGCACGGTGAGGAGACCCGTGATGCTGCCCTTCGTCGTGCGTCCGAGTCGTTCGACGAGCTGCGGCACGGTGGCGAAGAAGCTCGGCGGGTAGCCGCGCAGCGTCGGCGGCTCGCCCGCCGCGAGTCCGATCTCGCGCGTGGCCGCGGCGAAGCGCGTCACGGAGTCCATCACGAGCAGGACGTCGAGTCCCTGGTCGCGGAACCACTCGGCGATCGTCACCGCCGCGAACGGCGCGTACCAGCGTTCGATCGGCGGTCGGTCCGACGTCGCGACGACCGTGACCGTCTTCTGGCGTCGGTCGTCCGCGATGACCTCGTCGAGGAACGCGCGCACCTCGCGACCGCGCTCGCCCACGAGCGCGATGACGACGACGTCGGCGTCCGTCCCGGACGTGACCTGGCCGAGCAGCGTCGACTTGCCGACGCCGGAGCCCGCGAAGATGCCGAGGCGCTGACCGCGACCGATCGTGAGCAGCCCGTCGAGCGCGCGAACGCCGGTCTGCAGCGGCTCGTCGATGCGCGGGCGGTCGAGCGGCATCGGCGCGCGCGCTCGGATCGAGCGCTTCGCGGCGAGCGCCGGCAGCGGCTTCCCGTCCATCGAACGACCGAAGCCGTCGACGACGCGGCCGAGCAGACCGGAACCGACACCGATCTCGAACTGGTGCCCGAGCGCCGTCACCGCGGTGCCCGGCGCGACGCCGGTGAGCTCGCCGTGCGGCATGAGCAGCGCGCGCCCCTCGCGGAAGCCGACGGTCTCGGCCGTCATCTCCTCGCCGATGCGCACCACCTCGCCGATCGCGGACGGGATCCCCTGCGCCTCGGCGAGGATGCCGGAGACGCGTTCGATCCGACCGCGGTAGAGCGGGCGCGTCGCCTTGGTCACGACGTTCCGCATGCGTTCACGAGAGATCACCGACCCTCCTCCAGTTCCGCGAGCAATGCGTCGCGTGCCTGCGCGAGCGCGGCGGCGGGGTCGTGCACGAGCATCCCCACCGGTGTGTCCAGACGGACCTCGCCGCGCTGCAGCTCGGGGTCGGCGACGACCTCGACCCGCGCAGCGACGCCCGCGCGCTCGAGTCCGGCGACGGCGTCCGGGTGGACGCGCACCGTGCACTCGCTCGGCTCGGCGGTCGTGCTCGCGAGGCACTTGCGCACGACGCCGGAGAGGTCGAGGTCGGCGCCGAGCTCGCGCTGGAGCACGGACTCCGCGAGCACCGCCGCGATCTCGACCGCGGTGTCGAGCATCGACTCGCGCATCGCCTCCACCTCGCGGCGGCAGCCGGCGACGAGCTCCTCGACGTCCGCCGCGATCTCGCGGCGCACGGCCTCGGCGGCCTCGGTGCGCGCGCGTTCGAGGGCGGCCGTGTTCGCGCGCTCCGCCCGAGCGATCAGCGCCGCGACGGGCGCACCGTCGAGGACGCGGACCGCGGACGGGACGCGCGGGAGTCGGACGGACTCAGCTGACGAGCTCATCGCCACCCTTCGCCGGCCTGAACTCGCCGCTCTCGATCATGGCGCGGACGTTGCGCATGATCTCCTCGCGCGACTGGAGCACCTCGGACATGGGCACGGCGCCGGCGAGCTCGCGCTCCTCCTTCACCATGTCCTTCACGCGACTGCTGAGGTTGCTGACGATGTTCTCCTCCACCTCGGGGCGGCAGGCCTTGAGCGCGATCGCGAGCGTCCGCGTGTCGACGGAGCCCAGGATCTGCTGCATGGCGCGGCGATCGATGTCGCCGATGTCGTCCCACGTGAACATGTAGTTGCGGATCTCGGTCGCCATGTCGGCGTCCGAGTCGCTGATGCCGTCGAGCACGCCCGAGCCGATCTGCGCGCTCGAGTTGTTGAGCAGCTCGGCGATGCTCTGCAGACGCTCGGAGCTCCCGCGCGGCTCGGGCTCGCCGGCGAACTGCTGCATGCGCTGGAAGAGGTCCTCCGCGAGCAGTTCGAGCACCTCGAAGCTCGGCGGCGTGAGCGTCGCCATGCGCTTGACGATGTCGAGCGCGCGCTCGACCTCGAACCCGCCCAGGACGAAGGCGGAGAGCCGCGGGTCGATGTGCGCGAGCACGACGGCGATCGCGGCCGGCGACTCGTTCTCGAGCGCGCGCAGCAGGGCGCGCGGCGCCATGCGCTCGACCTGGAGGAACGGGCGCTCCATCTGGTGGCGCTTCTCGATCAGTGCGAGCACGGACGCCGCGCGCTCCGCGCCGAGTCCGGCCTGGAGGAGGCTCTCGAGCTCCTTCGAGGTCGTCGGGCGGATGTTGCCCTCGTAGCGCATCGCGGCGACCTCCTCGTAGATGCCCTGCACGACGTCGTCCGTCGCGATCTTCGGGTCGATCTCCTCCATCGCCTCGACCACCTCCGCGACGACGTCCTCGCCGAGGTGGTGGAGGATGCGCGCCGCCTCCTCACGCTCGAGCGTGAGGAGGAAGGTGGCGACCTTCGCCGCGCCTCCGATCTGTTCTTTCGATGCCATGACTGGTCGTTCCGTCGCCGGTGCTCCGGCTCAGTTGGACGAGATGCGGCGCGAGTCGCGCACCCAGGCGGTCAGGAGGTCGCCGACCTTGTCGGGTTCCTCGCCGACGAGCGACGAGACGCGGCGACGGTTGGTGACGAGCGGGTCCTCCGGCACGATCTCCTCGTTGTCCCCGTCGATGACGACGGTCACGGTCTCGCCCTTCTCGTTGGTGCGGACGACGACGCTGCGCTGCGGTTCGCCGTCGGGCCCGACGGCGCGGCGCTCCGACGCCTCGGAGAGGGCGCGCTCGCGCTCCTTCCGCGCCTTGCTCGCGCCGCGGAAGCTCCGGAGCGTCATGAACAGGAACACGATGCCGAGCACGATCTCGATCGCGCGGTCGAGCAGCTTCTCGACTATCGGCGGGAGCGACGTGCCGCCCTCCGGAGCGATCGGCGTGCCGTCGGGCGCGAGCTCGGGCTTGGCGAACGCGATGTGCGCCGTCCTGAACTCGTCCTTGCGCGCGTCGGAGAAGCCGACGGAGGCCTTGACGGCCTCCTCGATCGAGGGGATGACCGACGCATCGATCGACGCGTCGATGTAGAGCGCGACGCTCAGGCGCTCGAGCAGCGGCGCGCGCTGTTCGGTCGAGCGCAGCGTGCGCGAGGGCTGGAGCACGCGCTCCTTCTCGGACTGCTTCGCGACCGGCGGCTCGACGGCCGCGACGGGGCCCGCGTTCGTCTTCTCGAAGGCGGACTGGCTCGAGGTGCCCTGGCTGAGGTTGCTCGCGGTTCCCGCGGCGCCGCCCACCGAGCTGTTCCCGAAGCGCGGGTCCGTGCTCGTGCGCTCCTTCTCGCTGACGACGGCCGCACCGGTGGCGTCGGTCGTGTCCGCGATCGTCGTGCTGCGGGTGAAGTCCCAGTCGCTGCGGATCGTGACGCGCGCGAGTCCGTCGCCGAGGATGTCGTCGAGCAGTTCCGTCGCCTTGAGCTCGAGGCGGTGGTCGGCGTCCTCCGCCGAGGCGATCCAGTCGTCGGCCATGCCCGTGCCGGAGGCGAGGTCGTGGCCGTCGAAGACGCTCTTGCCGAGGTCGTCGGCGATGACGAGGTTCTCCTCCTCGACGCCGAGTCCGAAGCGCACGAGTCGCGCGACGGTGCGCGCCTGCGTCCGCGTCAGCTCGCGGCCGCCACGCGTGACGAGCGTCACCGAGGCGGAGAGTTCGGGCTGGCGCCCGTAGACGCGGCGGTCGGGGATGCGCGTCTGCACCTTCGCGTCGACGATGAACTCCTGGAGCTCGAGCATCTGCTCCATCTCCTCCCACACGCGCTTGTGCATGATCTGCTCGCGCTCCTGCGAGCCGAGCAGCAGCGTCGAGAGGCCGCTCGACTCCGTCAGGATGCCGCCGGAGTGACCCTTGAGCGCGCCGGCGGCGAACACCGCGTTGCGCGCCGAGGCCATCTGCGACTCGTCGACGTAGACGACGAACGGTCCCGGGGGCTGGGTCGCCTTCCACTTCACGCCGGCTCCGGCCAGGGCTTCGCCGACGCTCGCGATCTCGGAGTCGTCGAGCCCCGTGAGGAGCGTCGTGTAGTGCGGCTGGCTCGACCAGACGATCGCGACGACGGAGAGCACGGCGACGAGCGCCAGCACCCCGACGGAGGTGACCTTCGCGCCGAGCGACGTCTTCTTGAGCTGCTCGAGCAGGTTGACGAGTGCGTTCTTCATCGTTCGTCAGACACTCATCCGCATGACTTCGCGGTACGCGTCGACCAGCTTGTTCCTGATCTCCAAGGAGAACTTGAGCGTGAGGTCGGCGCGCCGGATGCGCGCGGCGACCTCGTGGGGGGAGTCGACCTTCCCGGTGAGGAGGTCCTCGGCGAGGCTGTTGGCGGTCTGGATCTCGCTGTCGACGGCGCGGATCCCCTTCAGCGCGTCCGTGCCGATCGGCCCTTCGACGGACGGGTCCGCCTGGAGCTCGGGGCTGCCGAACTCCTGCCGTACCTCCGTCGCGCGCTGCTCGAACAGACGCTGGAGCGCGTCCGATCCGCCGTCGCGCGACAGACGCTCGACGCCGTTCTTCCAGGCGTCGAGTCCTGCGCTCCTCGGGTCGATGCGGGTCATGGCGGAACGGGGGTGCTAGGTCGAGGGGACGTACGTCGGATCAGCCGCGCGCCAGTTGCAGCGCCTGCGTCGTCATGCGCACGAAGCCCTGTTGGGCCTGGAGGTTCGCCTCGTAGGCGCGCATCGCCGTGACCATGTCGGCCATCTCCTGCAGGCTGTTCACGTTGGGGAGCGTGACGTAGCCGTCGGCGTCGGCGTGGCTGTGGCCCGGGTCGTAGATCTTGATGTGCTCGGACTTCGTGTCCTTCGCGATGCGCTCGGCCTGGACGCCGCGGTACTCCTGGCGACCGTCGGGGAGCGTCTCGACGAGCGGCGCGAACTCGACGACGCGACGCACGTAGGGCCCGCCGCCCGCGACCTTCGTGAGGTTCGCGCCGGCGAGGTTCTGCGTGATCACGTTCATCCTGATCCGCTCGGCCGAGAGGCCGGTGGCCGAGATGTTCATGCCCTCGAAGAAGCGATCGATTCCGTTCATGGCTCGTCGTGGTTCTGGGATCAGTTGCCGCCGGTGATGGCGGTCTGGAGGAGCGAGTACTGACCCTGGAGGATCGTGATGTAGGTCTCGTAGCGCAGTCTGTTCTGCTGATCGGCGACCTGTTCGAGTTCGGGCGTCACGTTGTTGCCGTCCGAACGCGTGGGTGTGACGTCGTCGGGGGCGACCACGAACTCCACGGAGTCGGGATCGCCGGTCGGCGACTGCATCTGCTCCGCGACGAGCTCCTCGAAGAGGAGGTTGTTGCGGATGAAGCCCGGCGTGTTCTGGTTCGCGAGGTTGTTCGCGATCACGCGCTGCCGCTCCGTCGACGCGTCGAGGAGTCGGAGCAGCAGGCCCTCGCTGTTCGGTCGGACTTCCATGGCGGTCAGGCGACGAGCCCGAGCTGCTTCCACAGCTTCATCTTGTTGGAGAGCGTGCGTGCGGTGACGCCGAGCCGGCGGGCCGCCTCGGTCTTGTTGCCGCCCGTCTCGTCGAGCGTCGCGAGGATCGCGTCGCGTTCGATGTCGGCGAGCTTGCGGTTGGCGAGCGCCTCGGGCGCGTAGTCCGGGCCCACCTGCGCGCGTTCCTCGCTGCGCGAGGGCAGAGCGCCGCGCGGACCCTCGACGCCGAGCGCGAAGTCCTCGCGGTGCAGCGTCCCGCCGCGCGAGAGCACGACGGCGCGCTGCACGACGTTCTCGAGCTCGCGGACGTTGCCGGGCCAGCTCCAGGAGAGCAGGGCGTCGCGCGCGTCGTCGCCGAGCTCCGGCGCGGGGTTGAGACCGCCCTGCTTGGCGAAGTGGCGCACGAAGTGCTCGGCGAGCGGGACGACGTCCTCGGGTCGCTCGCGGAGCGGGTCGAGGTGGATCGGCAGGACGTGCAGCCGGTAGTAGAGGTCCTCGCGGAAGCGGCCGCGCGCGACCTCCTCCGGCAGGTTGCGGTTCGTCGCCGCGACGACGCGGACGTCGACCGAGAGCGTGCGGTCGCCGCCGACGCGCTCGAACTCGTTCTCCTCGAGGACGCGCAGCAGCTTGGCCTGCACGGACGGCGAGATCTCACCGATCTCGTCGAGCAGCAGCGTCCCGCCGTCGGCTAGTTCGAAGCGGCCCTCGCGGCGACGGTGCGCGCCCGTGAACGCGCCCTTCTCGTGCCCGAAGAGCTCGGACTCGAGCAGCGACTCGGACAGCGCCGCGCAGTTCACGCGCACGAACGGGCCGTCCTTGCGCGGGCTGTTCTCGTGGATGAACTGCGCGATGCGTTCCTTGCCGGTGCCGCTCTCACCGGTGATCAGCACGGTGCCGCGCGAGTGCGCGACGCGCGCCGCGCTGCGGAGCGTCTGCAGGATCCGCGGGGACCGCGCGACGATCTGCGGCGCGGACTCGCTCTGCCGACTGCGCAGGTACTCGTTCTCGTGCACCAGCCGGTCGGCGCGCGCCACGCGCTCGATCACGACGCGCAGCGCCTCGGGCGTCACGGGCTTGAGCAGGAAGTCGCGCGCTCCGGCCTGGAGCGCCTCGACCGCCGACTGCACGGAGCCGTGCGCGGTGACGAGCACGATCGGGAGCCCCGGTTGGACCTCCTCGATGCGTCGCACGAGCTCGAGACCGTTCATCTCGGGCATGCGGAGGTCCGTGAGCACGAGGTCGATCGAGCCGCCGGCGACGCGTTCGAGCGCGCGCAGGGGACTCGCGATCGTCTCGCAGGACCAGCCGAGCGACCGGACGGCCTCACCGAGGAACTCGCGGGACAGGGGATCGTCGTCGACGACCAGGATCCGTTCGATGGTCATACCGGGCGACCGGTGGTGGGTTGGGGGATGCGGATGCGGAAGCGTGCGCCGCGGAGGGGAGCGGCCGCGTCGTCGATCTCGACGACGCCGCCGTGGAGTTGCGCGATGGTGTGCGTGAGTGCGAGACCGAGGCCCGTGCCCTCGGCGCGCGTCGTGAAGAAGGGCTCGAGGATCCGGCTGCGCAGTTCCTGCGGCACGCCGGGACCGTCGTCGTCGACGGTGAGGAGCACGTCGTCGCCGTCCTCCTCGACGAGGACGCGGATCGCACCGCCGTCGCGCTGCACGTCGGCGGCGTTCGAGATCAGGTTGCGCAGGGCCTGGCGGAGCTTGACGGCGTCGCCGCGCACGTACTCCGTGCGCACGTCCACCTCGATCGGCCAGAGGGCGCGGTCGGCGCGGCGACCGAGCGCCTGTTCGACCGCGGCGTCGACGACCTCGCGGACCTCGACGCGGCTCGCCTCGAGCGCCTCGGGGCTGGCCATCGTCACGAGTCCCGTGACGATCGAGTCGATCTCGAACGCGCCGGCCGAGACGAGCGAAGCCCAGTGACCGAGCTGTTCGTCGTCGAGTCGGGACTCGAGCAGCGTCGCGAAGCCCGCGATCGCGTTGAGCGGGTTGCGGATCTCGTGCGCGATCCCGGAGGCGAGCGTGCCGATCGCGGCCATCTTGTCCTGCACGTGGAGGCGCGAGGCGAGGCGCTCGACCTCGGTGCGGTCGTCGAGGATGACGAGCGATCCCAGCGAGGTGCCGTCGGCGCCGCGCACGTCGGCGAGGCGGACCTGCACCCGGCGCTTCCTGCCGTCGGCGTGCGCGAACGTCGCGACCGAACCGGCCGCGCACTCGAGTTCGCCGAGGCGCGAGACGTCGCCCGCGAGCAGCTCCTCCGCGGCGGGGTTCGTGCGGGCGACGACGCCGTCCGCGTCGCGGACGACGACGCCGGTCGGGAGGCACTCGAGGATCGCGGCGAGCGCGCGACCCACCTCGTCGAGCTCGCGGACCTTCCGCTCGAGTTCCTTGTTCGTGCGGGCGAGTTCCGCCTCGACCCGCTCGGCGCGGCGTTCGATGGCGGCGTACGTGCCCTTCAGCTCCTCGGCGATCGACGAGAAGAGCTGCGCCGCCGCGTCCAGGTCGGCGGTGTCACCGCCGTGTTCGACGCGCGTGTTCAACGGTTCGAACCCTCACCGGCGGCGGGCGTCGTCGCGGACTTCTTCGAGAACCCGATCTTCCAGCGCAGGAAGTCGGCGTCGCTCTTCGCACGCTCCACGAGGTCGCCCGCGTTCACGTCGGAGGCGACGCGGTCGTAGAGCGCGAGCGCCTCGTCGAGACGGCCGAGCTGGTCGAGGCAGCGCGCGCGCCAGTAGGCGTTGCGCGCGTCGTCCGCACCGGCTTCGAAGCCGGCGAGCGCGGCGTCGTACTGGCCGGCGAAGAACGCGGCGCGCGCCTTCGCGAACGACATCGAGTCGTCGCGCGGCGCGGGCGCCGGAACGGAGTTCTCGTCGGGGACCTCGGTCGCACCGACGTCGCCCGCGTCGACGGGAAGCGGGCCCTGCGTCGCGGACGCGTCGCCGGTGGTCGGGCGCGGACCGACGATCGGGACGGTCGGGAGCGAGTCCTCGCCGCCGACCATGTTCGCGATCGCCTGACGCTTGGTCGTGAGGACGAGCCGCGTCAGTTCGCCGTCGCCGAGGCCGACGGTCGGCACGAGCGGACGGTCGTAGGTGAGGTCGAGCGGTGCACCGGCCGGCAGCGCGCCGGCGTGCAGCAGTTCGAGGTGCGCCTGCATGCGCTGGAGCTCGACGTTCAGCTGGTCGAGTCGCGCGACGCGCTCGTCCGGCGAGCCGAGCGGCTCCTCGGTGACGTACCGGACGGTGTCGACGTCGAACGAGCCTTCCGTCTCCGACTGGAAGCCGCGCAGCACCTCGAGCGCACGAACGGTGTCGCCGAGCGCGGTCTGCAGCGTCCGCGGTTGGTCCTGGACGACGGTGGGGACGGCGTAGAGCAGTCCGAACGCCGTGCTGAGGGGGAGCATCGCCTTGAGCATCAGTACTTGCCGTCGTAGGCGCGCAGAGCGCGGTCGTAGAGTCGGTCCTGTTCGAGCAGGTGCGCCGCGTAGAGGTCGAGGCGCGGCACGTCCTCGGGCTGCGTGTCGAGCAGCACGCGACGCGCGGAGCGGAGGACGCCGAGCGCCGCCTCGACGCCCTGCGTCGCGTAGCGTTCGCGGGCGTAGCCCAGCGCGACGCGGTCGCGCAGTTCGAGCGGGACGAGCTCGAGCTCGCTCGCGAGCGGTCCGAGCAGCATCGCGACGCGTGCCCAGTCCGAGCGTTCGGCGGCGCGTTCCGCGGCCTCGACGCGCTCCTGCTCGCTCGAGTCGTCGTCGTCGAGGTTCACCTCGAGTCCGAGCGCGGCGCGAGCGATCCGCACGGAGGTGCCGATCTGCGCCTCGCTCTTCGTGCGCTCCACCTCGAACTCGAGGAAGAGCACGCCGAGGTAGTCCTCGAGCGAGAGGAAGAGGTCGCAGGCGTGCTCGTAGCAGACCGACCGTTCGGGGTCCTCGATCTGGCGCGCGTAGATCAGCCAGGCGCGCGCGGCCTCCTTGTAGAGCCCCATCGCCTCGAACGACTTCGCGCGGATCTCGAGCGCCGTCACCGCCGCCTCGTGCGGCATGTAGCCGAGCTCGAGCGACTCGACGACCTTGAGCGCCTCGACGGTCGCGTTGCCCGCGAAGTACGAGCGCGCCCGCAGGATCCCGCGTTCGACGGTCTCCTCGCGCGAGTCGGCCGGCCAGTTGCGGTCGAGGACGTTGAGGAGGAACAGCGTCTCGCTGGAGCGCCCGAGCTCGAGGTTGCAGCGCGCGATCTCGAGGTAGGCCGCCGGGACGTAGCGGTCGAACGGCAGGACGGGCTCGTCCGAACCGGTCGTGTCCTCGGGCGAGAGTTCGGTGAGCGCGCGGAACTCGGAGACCGCGAGCGACCACTCGCCCTTGGCCTCGAGGATGCGTCCGCTGCGGAGGTGCGCCTCGAACACGAGCGCCGACGTCGGGTACGAGTCGACGAGGAGCTGGTAGTGCGAGAGCGCCGCGTCGTCGTTGCCGCGCAGCGTCTCGAGCTCGCCCTGGGCGAGTCGCGACTCGGCGCCGTAGACGCCGAGCGTGTCCTTGAGCGCGGCGCGCGAGTAGCGCGCCAGGGCGCGGACCAGCAGCGCCTCGCGGTTCGACTCCGTGTCGTCGCCCTCGACCTGCAGCACGGTCGGCGTGACCGTGACGCGCAGGCCGGCGGTCCCGCACAGGTACTCGAGGACCTCGTCGATCGGGCGGTCGACGAGCTCCGCGCTCACGAGCGGCGTCGCGAGCGCGAACTCCTCGATGCCGTAGAGGATGCGGCCCGTGCGCTGGGCGACGTCGCGCAGGATCTTCGACAGGGCGACGTTGCTGCCGACGATCGTCGCGTACTCCATGCCGTCGTCGTCCTTGCGCAGGTCGATGCGCAGCGGGAGACGCGGCGGGTCCGTGAGGACGTGCGCGGTCTCGGTCGCGCGCTGGGTCGACGGATCGGCACCGGCACCGGCGTGGACGACCTGGTCGTCGACGCGGCGGAGCAGGGGCACCAACGCGGCCGTGACGACGAGTGCGCCGCCGACGATGAGTCGCGGGTCCTTCACCGTTCGACCTCCGCACCGTTCTCGAGCGCCTGGAGGTGGTCGGCGCGGGCCAGGAGCATGAGCGCGCGGGCCTCGACGGGCTCGCGCAGGCGCGGCTCGATGCGGTCGAGCAGCGCGAGCTTGGAGAACAGGACGCGGCGGGCTGCGCCCCAGTCGGAGATCGAGAGGAGTTGCTCGACGGTCTCGAACGACTCCTCGCCGAGCAGGCCCGTCGACGCGTTCTGGGTGAGCGTCGTGATGCGCGACGCCTGGTCGCTCATCTCGCGGCGCGCGCCCTCGACGCTGAGCTGCAGCGCCTTGCGCGCCCCGTCGATCTCGTCGGCGACGGCGCGGCTCTGGTGCCACGTGAACCACGAGCTCGCGACGTTCGCGAGCAGGAGCACGCCCCCGATCGCGACCACGAGCAGCGTGCCGGGCTGACGCCACAGCGGTCCCTGCGCGGCGCCGGCAGCGACGACGGCCGCCGGTGCGGCGACCGGTGCGATCGCGACGGCCGGTTCGTCCTCGTGCGACGCCGACTCGTCGGCGTCGACGTCCTTCGACGCGGCGGGCGCGGCGGCTCCGGCCGGCGCGGCTTCCTCGGCGTCGAGCGCGAGGTCCGCGTCGCCCGCCTCCTCGGCGAGGTCGAGGACCGCCGAGGCGTCCGAGTCGTCGATCGACGAGAGGAACTCCGCGATGTCGATGTCGTCGTCCGCGTCGAGCGCGGAGGGCGCACCGAAGTCGAAGAGGTCCTCGTCCTCGTCGAAGTCCAGGGGTTCGTTCGTGCTCATGGCGAGCGGTTCAGCGCCCCGGCGCTCCGGCGAGGATCCGACCGATCACGACGGCCAGGTGGGGCGGGAGGTGGGCGGTTCCGACGTCGGCGCCGGAGCGGATGGCGGTGACGAGCGAGCGACAGGTGCGAGCGGTCAGGAAGTCGTCGTCGCTGTGGTCGATCTCCTCGCCGTCCCACGCGGCGCCGTGCACGGCGAAGCGCATGTGCACGCGCGTCCCGAAGGCGTCGCTGCGCGCGACGAGTCCGTCGGACAGGCTCTTCGCACGCCGTAGTCCGGTCGGAACGACGCCGAGAGCGAACAGTCCGGGCGGAGGAGCGAGCGCGGCGCGCAGCGTGCCCGCGTCCGCGCCGACGCCGAAGTCGCGCACGGTGACGCGCACGGCGTTGGCGTCGCGGGCGACGAGCACGACGACGCGACCCTCGCCGGACGCCGAACCGTCCGCGCCCGGGTAGGCGTGGTGGACGACGTTGTCGAGGATCTCCGCCACCGCGGTGCCGATGCGCGCGCGCACGGCGAGTCCGAGACCCCAGCACACGCCGAGCGACGTGAGCCAGCGGAGTGCACGCGCTTGGCCGCCGGCGTCGGCTCGCACCTCGATGCGGTGCGAAGCACGCGACGCGCCGGCGTCGTCGACCGGACGGACGCGCAGGTCCTCTCCGGTGCTCGGGTGTCGCCTGGTGGACATGCTTGGGACGGGGTGGGACGTTCGAGCGAGCTCCGCGCGGTGTGCGCGGGTCGCGTGGGACGTTCTTTCGGGTCGAACCCGGAAAGGCTTGAAGGGCTCCGCGAGCTCCCGGAAAGTCCTTCCCATCCGCGCTCCGGCTCGCCGCCGACCTGTCGCGATTCGCGACGCTCGTCCGTGCGCGGCGCCGCCGGAGCCGCTCGGAACGCGACGAACCCTCGGCGGGGGAGCGCGTCTCGCTCCCGATCCACCGAGGGTTCGTGGGTCCCTCGCTCGCAGCGGCTCGCGCGACTACTCCTCTCCGTCGCGCCCCTCGCTCTCGAGACCGTACTGTTTCAATTTGTTGTAGAGCGTCGAGCGGTTGAAGCCGAGGACGCGCGCCGCGCGGCTGCGGTTGCCGCCGGACTCCTCGATCACGCGCGCGATGAGGGCGCGCTCCACGCTGCGCCACGAGCGGTCGCCGATCGGCAGGCTGTCGGACGCGGGAGCGATCGCCGGGGCCGACTCGACCGCGCGTTCGATCTCGCCGCGGGCGCCGGCCGCCGCGTTCGCGAGGCGTTCGTGTTCGAGGTGGACGGCGTCGACGTCGCCGCCGGCCGCCCGGGCCGCCGCGCGGCGCACTAGAGCGGCGAGGTCGTCGAGCCCGCCGATCCAGGGCAGGGCCTCGAGGGACTCGCGCGCCGCGTCGGTCAGCCTGCAGCGCAGTCCCGCCGCCGCGAGCACCGCGTCGGCGACGTCGCCGAGGTCCTCCGTGCGGCGCGCGAGCGGCGGCACCTCGACCGTGCGTTCGTTCAGTCGGTAGGCGAGTTCGGGCACGAGGACGAGTTCGAGCTCCTCCACGTCCGTGATCGCGATCGCGCGAGCGTCGAAGGCGACCTCGGCGCGCGCGCCGAGCGGCAGGAAGCGTCCGCTCGCCAGCACGTCGGCGAGGAGTGACTGCAATTCCTCCTCGAGGTCCTCGACGCCGACGATCGCCAGGCTCCCGCCGTTCGCGGCCGCGAGCAGTCCCGGGCGGCCCTTGGTGCCGACGAGGCGCTCGACGCCGGCCGAGCCGACGAGAGCGGCGGCGCGCACCTCCACGAAGGGCGCGGTGCGGTCGGCGCCGCCGTCGTGCAGCGCGCGCGCGACCTCGAGCCGGCCCGACCCCGCGCCGCCGCGCACGACGACCGTGCGCGAGGCCTGGGCGCGCGCGACGGCGGCCGCGAGCTCGACCGCCTCCGCCGACGTCCCGGCGAGCACGGGTTCGGTGGCGAGGCGGTCCGGCTCGGCGTGGTCGCCGTCCAGTCGGTTCCGATCGAGCGTCGCGTCCATGGATCGAGGCGAGGGTGAGGGGCGGCGGCGGAGCCGCGCGCACCGCTCCTATCGAGCGCACGCCGCTCCGCGATGAGTCGCAGCGGCTCGATCCGGAAAGAACTTCCCGATCGCGCACACCGCGCCGCCCCGGTCGCCGCGATTCCGCGGATTTCCGGCGCTCCGGACTCATCCCGTCCGGCGGCCCTCCGAGAACAGCCGCGAGCCGAGAGATCCGCGGAGACGCGAGTCAGGACGCTCACCCCCTCAAGCAATCCGCAAGTCAACAAGGACCCGTTTCCAAGGAGCCTGTCATGGGCCTTCGAGTCAACACCAACATCATGTCGATGTCCGCGCAGCGGAACCTCGCCACCGTCACCGAGCGGCTGGGCGGGAACTTCATGCGCCTGTCGAGCGGCCTCCGGGTCGCGACCGCCGCGGACGATCCCGCGGGACTCGGCATCTCCGAGCGGATGCGTGCCCAGATCCGCTCGCTCGGTCAGGCGTCGCGCAACGCCCAGGACGGCGCCTCGCTCGTCCAGACCGCGGAAGGCGCGCTCTCCGAGGTGCACTCCAGTCTGCACCGCCTCCGCGAACTCGCCATCCAGGCGAGCAACGGCACGTACTCGACCGAGGACCGCGCGGTGCTCGACGTCGAGTTCCAGGCGATCCTCTCCGAGATCGACCGCATCGCGACGTCGACCGAGTTCAACGAGATCCCGCTCCTCGACGGCTCCGCCGCGACGATCGCGATCCAGGTCGGTCTCGACAGCGCCGCGAGCGACGTCATCACGATCGGCCTCGAGGACACCCGCGTCGCCACGCTCGGCCTGACCGGCGCGAACTTCGACATCACGAACGTCACGAACGCACAAGCGGTCCTGACCACGATCGACACGGCGACCAACTCGGTCAACGACGCTCGCGGCAACCTCGGTGCCTCGCAGAACCGTCTGCAGAGCTCGATGCGTTCGATCATGAACGTCCGCGAGAACCTCTCCGCCGCGGAGAGCCGCATCCGTGACGTCGACGTCGCCGCCGAGACGGCGGACCTGACGCGCAACACGATCATGCAACAGGCCGCCACGTCGGTGCTGTCGCAAGCCAACACGCAGCCGCAGATCGCTCTGTCGCTGCTGCAGCAGTAACAACGAGAGAAACGGCCTGTGTTGGGCCGGATCGCTGAGGGGGGGGGCCGTCCTAGCGGCGGTCCCCCGTTCAGCGGACCGATCCCTGGGTCGTGACCCCATGCGGGGTCGAAGCGGTACGCGTGCGAAGCGCGCGCAGCCGCGCTCCTTGACAACCAGGACAAGGGAACCGGGAGGACGCCAAGCCTTCCGAGCGAGACCCTTCCACTCCGTTCGACGCTCCGTCGGGCGGAGCGGCGTCGGCCCTGCGCCGACGTCCCCGGTGCGACTCCGCCGTGCCCCCGATCCGTCGGGAAAACGGAGCCGCACCGAACCGTGTGCGTCGGCGAAGCCGGCGCACCAGCTACTTCGACACCAATCCAGAGGAACCTCCAAACATGGGACTTCGTGTCAACACGAACCTCTTCGCCATGACGGCGCAGAGGAACCTGTCCAACGTGAGCGATCGACTGGGCGGCAACTTCGCCCGTCTGTCGAGCGGTCTGCGCATCGCCAGCGCTGCTGACGACGCCGCGGGCCTCGGCATCTCCGAGCGTATGCGCTCGCAGATCCGCGGTCTGGCCCAGGCCGGCCGCAACGCTCAGGACGGCATCAGTCTCGCTCAGACCGCCGAAGGCGCGCTGAACGAGGTCAACAACAACCTCGTGCGTATGCGCGAACTCGCGGAACAGGCCGCCAACGGAACGCTCAGTACCGAGGACCGCGCGGTCCTCGACACCGAGTTCCAGGCGCTCGACTCCGAGATCAACCGCATCGCGACCGAGACCAAGTTCAACAACATCAGCCTGTTGAACACGACCGCGGGTGTCGGCATCCAGGTCGGCCTCGGCAACACCGCCGCCGACAAGATCACGGTCAACACCGTGGACGTCACCTCGACGACGCTCGGCATCGGTACGCTCGACGTCACCAACACGACGAACGCCGGGACGGCACTTGGCGCGCTCGACACCGCGATCAACAGTGTCAGCACGTCGCGCGGCAACCTCGGCGCCTCGATCAACCGCCTGAGCTCGAGCTACCGCTCGATCCAGAACACCCGCGAGGGTCTGGCGGCCGCCGAGAGCCGTATCCGCGACGTCGACGTCGCGACCGAGACGAGCGACCTCACCCGCAACTCGATCCTGCAGCAGGCCGCCGTGTCGGTCCTCTCGCAGGCGAACGTGCAGCCCCAGCTCGCCCTGAGCCTGATCGGCTGATCCCGACGCCGCGCGCGCACGCATCGCGCGACGCGCTCGGCACGTCGAACCCAAGGGACGGGCTCCGTCGCAAGACGACGGAGCCCGTCCTCGACCCACCGAAGGGTCCGAGTACGCACACGAACTCCTCCTCGAGGAGTACGACCGTCCCCCCTGCCGTGTCCCCACACGGCACGTTCCCCGGCGCTTCACCCCGACTGCCTGCCTGTCGCGCCGCCGCGGTCCCCTCCGCGGTCCATCCTGTAGCAACTCCCCTCCAATCATGGGTCTCCGTGTAAACACCAACATCTTCTCGATGACGGCACAGAGGAATCTCGCGACCGTCAGCGAGCGACTGGGAGGCAACTTTTCGCGCCTCTCGTCCGGTCTCCGCATCGCCAGCGCCGCTGACGACGCCGCGGGACTGGGCATCTCCGAGCGCATGCGGTCGCAGATCCGCTCGCTCGGACAGGCCGGCCGCAACGCCCAGGACGGCATCTCCCTGGCGCAGACCGCCGAAGGCGCACTCAACGAGGTGAGCAACAACCTCATCCGGATGCGCGAGCTCGCCATCCAGGCGAGCAACGGCACGCTCTCGACCGAGGACCGCGCGGTCATCGACACCGAGTTCCAGGCGCTCGACTCCGAGATCAACCGGATCGCGAGCGAGACGAAGTTCAACAACATCAACCTGTTGAACACGACTGCCGGCGTCGGGATCCAGATCGGCCTCGGCAACACCTCGAACGACCAGATCACGGTCAACACCGTCGACGTCAGTTCCACGACGCTCGGCATCGGCACGCTCGACGTGACGAACGCCACGAACGCCGGAACGGCGCTCGGCTCCCTCGACACCGCCATCAACAGTGTCAGCACGGCGCGCGGCAACCTGGGCGCGTCGATCAACCGTCTGAGCTCGAGCTACCGCTCGATCCAGAACACGCGTGAAGGCCTGTCGGCCGCCGAGAGCCGCATCCGCGACGTCGACGTCGCGATGGAGACCTCGGACCTCACGCGCAACTCGATCCTCCAGCAGGCCTCGGTGTCGGTCCTCTCGCAGGCCAACACCCAGCCGCAGCTCGCGCTGTCGCTGATCCAGGGCTGATCGAGGCTCGTCGCCGCCGCGCGACACCGCAGGGCTCCACCCGGAAAACTCTTCCGGGTGGGGCCCGGCTCCGTGGAAGCGCCCCGATTCCCGGCATCAACTCCTCACGCTCCTCCGGGGCCCTTCCGATAACGCGGGTCGAGGGCGCACGCGCCCGACCACGACATGAGCGGACCCATCCAGTTCGGCGGACTCGCCTCCGGCCTCGACACCGGCGCCATCATCGACGCGCTGGTCCAGGCCGAGAGCGTCCCGATCAACCTCCTCAAGCAACAGAAGGCCGATGCGCAGAACCAGATCAGTCTGCTCGGCACCTTCCAGGGCTACGTCGACGCGCTGAAGACCAAGATGGCGTCGTTCGCCGGGGACCTCGGGTTCCTCGCGAACTCCGTCGAGGTCTCGCAGGAGGGCTTCTTCCAGGTCGACGCGAACGGCGGCGCCCAGAACGGCAGCTACACGCTCGAGGTCAACTCGGTCGCATCGTCCGACCGCTTCGCGCTGTCCAGCTCGGCCAAGATCACCGATCCCGCCGCCGACCTCGGCGACGTCAGCGTCGCCTTCGACTACGACGGCCAGTCCTACGACGTCGCGCTCACCGCCGGCTCGGCGTCGCTGAACGACCTCGCCGCCGCGATCGAGGACCAGACGGACGGCGCGATCCAGGCCAAGGTCATCAACACGGGTACCTCGGGCTCTCCGAACTACCAGCTCGTGATCGAGGGCACGGACACCGGCGAGGACTTCGCCGTCCAGAACCTCACGATCACGAACCCGTCGGGCGTGCTCGACACGCAGTCGCACCTCACGACGGCGAGCAACGCCGAGATCGTGCTCAACGGACTCACGATCCAGCGCTCGACGAACGCGTTCCACGACGTCGTCGACGGTCTCGAGATCGACGTCCAGGCCGAGACCTCGGGCCCCGTGACGTTCGACGTCGGCCTCGACGAGGACGCCGTCGTCTCGAAGCTCCAGGACTTCGTGAAGGCGTACAACGACGTCGTCAACTTCGTGAACGGCCAGAGCGAGTTCTCGGAGGACAGCGGGCCGAGCGGCGCGCTCTTCGGCGACAGCTCGCTGCGCACGGTCAAGAACGGCCTGGCGTCGACGCTGTTCTCGAGCCAGCTCGTCGATGCGACGAGCGCCTTCGGGTCGCTCGGACTCGTCGGGATCAAGCTCGCGGCCGACGGCACGCTCAGCGTCGACGAGACCAAGGTGAAGGAGAAGCTCGCGCTCGACGCCGACGCGTTCCGCGACTTCTTCGTCGACCTCGACGGCTTCGACAACGGCGGCGCCGCCGAGGGCACCGGCGAGTACTACGTCGACACGACGAGCGACACCGGTCTGTTCGCGCTGCTCCAGAAGAAGCTCGAGGCGCTGATCGACGACAAGCCGCTCCCGAGCGGCGCGAAGGCCCCCGGCATCCGATGTGAGCGAAGATCCCCAAGTGTGTCAGCGTTATTAGGGAGGCCCGAGCACCACCGGCAATGCATGTTCACTTCAAACATGCTTAGACGACTCATTTGCAGACTCAGAGCAACCTATCCGCGTCACAATCCTTCACTTGAGTTGGCTCGGCATCTGAGCCTCGCGGCCGCCCTTCTTGACCAATGTTTCGAAGCGTGGGGGACTGCAGCCCTTTCATCGCAAAGAGATTGATCCGGTCCAGCCCCACTCTAGATCTACGTACAGAGGACGCTCTATCGACAGCCTACTCCTACCACTCCCTCCACTTGAGCTAATAATGTCCTGGCGGATACAATAGATGTGTAGGCACCCGCGCACGCATCACTGCGCCAACGTCAACCCAGCGTTTGATCTGGCTGATTCACGTTCGATGAGGTCTCAGTTCCCGCGAGAGCAAGTCCTTCGTTTCATAGACTCGCCGAGTGACACCCCTACCATCAGCAGTTGACACGAGCCTGGCCCAATCCGGGTCACGCCAAACCTCTAGAAAGGCAGCGAAACGATCGATGTTGATCAAAATGCAGCCTGAGATGGCAGTCCTTGTCGCCAGCATTCTATCGCCGTTCCTCGATGCGAATTGTATGGACAAGTGCCGGTGAGCGATTTGATTCGCTGGAGTTACGATCCAGTTGTGGCGCCCGAAGTCGATCTTATGAGTGGTAATCTCAACGAGCAATGGAACTTTATCGCATTGGCTCGCTCGCCGACATGACTGGAGATGGAATTCCTGAGCCTCTTCGTAGGTACTCCAAATGTGGAGTTTATGAAGACTCGTCGTGGACGACGGACAAGTAGCCATCCTCGACTCCCGGAACCGCCAAGGTCCTTGGCGTGGTAAAGAGCCCGCATGCAGTGGGGTCGGCCAGGACATCCGATTCTCTGGGGTTGGGACGCTGCTCCGTTGAGCGACATCGACAATGGTGGCGTTCCAGAATTTGCCGTATCCGCGCCTGGTCAGCGAGTGCCACCGAAGGAGGGCGGGTGTCAATTTGTCCGAGGCGAAGACTTCTCCGTGGTATTGAGCTTTGGCCGCCAGACGGGAACGGGTGGCCCGGTACGAGTTACGATGCACATGACAATTATGGCTACTCGCTCGCAAGCGGGAACTTGATCTGTCAAATGGAGCGGAGCCGAACTTGCGATAGGTGCCCTGCAGATTCAACAGCAATCAAGCGATCCAGATCTAACGTCGGGATTCGTCCAGATTGTGGGGATCGAGTACGACTCTCAAGCTGGTTGGTCGGTCCAAGCGCTGGCTACCAGGGCTAGGCGATGCAAGACACACGCATCCGCGACGGGGAGTCAAGAAACAGTACTTCGGATATCAAGTTGTTGGGATGCAGGACCTGACTCGGACGGTGTCGACGAGATCTTGGTAAGCTTCTCCAAGGACGAGCGTCGATGCCCACGTGAGCATCTACAGTGGCGCCACTTTCGCTGAAGCGCAACATATGGAATGATTGAGATCCCGGCGCCATCTGGCCAGGCCAACCAAGGGGGGACTACTTCTTGGGGATGGCGCGTCGCGACGAATGGCGAAGACCAGCGGTCGTCAGCGCGCCCACTTGGGAAACCACGGCGGCGGGGCAGAATAATGACTTTGGTGCTTATGGTGGGCCTATCACCTGGAAGAAACGTCTGGTGGAGTGTGGAGCGCGGACTCCTTCTTCTCGGTTGATGGCGCAGGGTCGAGTCCCTCCAAGGGGGTTTCCACTCAAACGTCAGCGTGAATGGGCGACGTGTCTATGTTGGCGAATGGTATCCGCAAGCAGCGACTACTACCGTCGAGCAGTACGGAGAAATCGCCGTGTGGGATGCCTGAGCCTGGATCTGGCACACCAACTAGTTCGACGAATCGTCGGAGAGTCTTACTATGACTATTCGACCTATCGTACCTCATCGTTTGCTGAGGCTCAGTACGATTACGAAAAGATCGACCGAGTCTTCGCTGCAGGGAGTTTCTCGACGCTTCAGTACACTGGCGATTACCAGCAATTGGTGCCGAGAGTCGCGTTTTGATCTGCAATGTCGATCAGGATCTGAAGGAGAAGCGATTCTCAAGTTATCCAAGCGCTGTCTACTTTGGCTACAGCGATACGACGAGTGACTGGCATGCAGTGCCGGCGAGCGCTCGCTTCCGATTCGACGATGCTCAGTACGACAGCAGCTACTGGGCTCTGATAACGTACCGCTTCGGCGGACCACCTGAGCCCTACCCGATTCTCTACGGTCCTGCCGGTAGCGCCGTCGAACTTTCATTCGATGCTGACTTTGCAAATTTCTTGGGATATCTGAACAATCCAATCCCCATCTATCTGACGCAATTTCTTCGACAGTGGTCTGGCCGACCTCTCAGTCGCCTTAGGTGCTCATTGGGCCGGTCAGCCAGATCTAAATCTCTATTTTACTGCTTTGTAGTCGACTGGTCGGCGAGCTTTCCGGGTGCTAGTTGACGCCTCCTACCAAAACATGAATATGACTCTCGGTGAGATCTATCACTGGATCCTGGCAGGGCGAGGCTGTTTGCCTTGCGCCGGGCACTGCTCGACCTTTGGGTGAGATTTAGACCATAGGATGGCATCGTCATCGCTTCATCAAGTGGTCCGGCGTTCAGTCTCATTGTGGGCCGAGTTGGCTCGTCATCGTGAATCATGGCCTGAGCCTCGAGCTTCCGCTCGATCGCGAACACGCGTGAAGGGCCTTTCGGCCGCCGAGAGAAGCTGCATCCGCGACGTCGACGTCGCGATGGAGACTCCCGACCTCACGCGCAACTCGATCCTCCAGCAGGCCTCGGTGTCGGTCCTCTCGCAGGCCAACACCCAGCTGCAGCTCGCGCTGTCGCCGATCCAGGGCTGATCGAGGCTCGTCGCCGCCGCATGACAACCGTGGTGGGCTCCACCCGGAAAACTCTTCCGGGTGGGGCCCGGCCTGCGGAAGCGCCCCGGATTCCGGCATCAACTCTCACGCTCCTCCGGGGCCCTTCCGATAACGCGGGTCGAGGGCGCACGCGCCCGACCACGACATGAGCGGACCCATCCAGTTCGGCGGACTCGCCTCCGGCCGCGACACCGGCGCCATCATCGACGCGCTGGTCCAGGCCGAGAGCGTCCCGATCAACCTCCTCAAGCAACAGAAGGCCGATGCGCAGAACCAGATCAGTCTGCTCGGCACCTTCCAGGGCTACGTCGACGCGCTGAAGACCAAGATGGCGTCGTTCGCCGGGGACCCGTTCCTCGCGAACTCCGTCGAGGTTCCTTCGCAGGGAGGGCTTCTTCCAGGTCGACGCGAACGGCGGCGCCCAGACTGGTGCTACACGCTCGAGGTCAACTGGCTCGCGTCGTCCGACCGCTTCGCGCTGTCGAGCTCGGCCAAGATCACACCGACCCGCCGACCTCGGCGACGTCATGGCCTTCGACTACGACGGCCAGTCCTACGACGTCGCGCTCATCAGGCTCGGCGTCGCCGAACGACCTCGCCGCCGCCATCGAGGACCAGACGGACGGCGCGATCCAGGCCAGTGTCATCAACACGGGCACGACGGGCTCGCCGAACTACCAGCTCGTGATCGAGGGCACGGACACCGGCGAGGACTTCGCCGTCCAGAACTCACGATCACGAACCCGTCGGCGTGCTCGACACGCAGTCGCACCTCACGACGAGCAACGCCGAGATCGTGCTCAACGGACTCAATGATCCAGCGCTCGACGAACGCGTTCCACGACGTCGTCGACGGTCTCGAGATCGACGTCCAGCCGAGACCTCGGGCCTCGTGACGTTCGACGGTCGGGCTCGACGAGGACGCCGTCGTCTCGAAGCTCCAGGACTTCGTGTGAAGGCGTACAACGACGTCGTCAACTTCGTGAACGGCCAGAGCGACTTCGAGGACAGCGGCCCGAGCGGTGCGCTCTTCGGCGAAAGCTCGCTGCGCACGGTCAAGAACGGCCTGGCGTCGACGCTGTTCTCGAGCCAACTCGTCGACGCGACGAGCGCCTTCGGGTCGCTCGGACTCGTCGGGATCAAGCTCGCGACCGACGGCACGCTCAGCGTCGACGAGACCAAGGTGAAGGAGAAGCTCGCGCTCGACGCCGAGGCGTTCCGCGACTTCTTCGTCGACCTCGACGGCTTCGACAACGGCGGCGCCGCCGAGGGCACCGGCGAGTACTACGTCGACACCTCGAGCGACACCGGTCTGTTCGCGCTGCTCCAGAAGAAGCTCGAGGCGCTGATCGACGACAAGCCGCTCCCGAGCGGCGCGAAGGCCCCCGGCATCATCGCGCAGCGCAAGGCGACGCTCGAGGCCAACATCAAGCAGTTCGACAAGCAGATCGAGCAGCTCGAGTTCCGCCTCGAGGGCTTCGAGCAGGGCCTGATCGCCCAGTACAGCGCGCTCGAGCAGACCATGAACCAGCTCAACTCGCAGAGCTCCGCGCTCGGTCAGCTCCAGTCGCTCAACTTCAACGGCAACAACAACAACTGACGTCCCCATGTCCGCCCAGCCGACCTCGGCCTACCTCGAGTCGATCATCGAGAGCGCTCCGCCGATCAAGATCGTGCGGCTGCTCTACGAGAAGGCCCTGCAACTCGTCGAACGCGCCCGCCGCATCGACCCCGCGCAGAACCGCACGCAGTTCGCCGAGACCATCTCGAAGGCGGACGCGATCGTCGTCGAGCTGCGGCTCAGCCTCGACCGCGCACCGGCTCCGGACATCGCGGACTCGCTCGAGGGGCTCTACCTCTTCTGCGAGGAGCAGTTCAGCGAAGCCACGGCCTCGTCCTCGCACGCGCCGCTCGACGGCGTGACGCGCGTGCTCTCGACGCTGCTCGACGCCTGGCGTCGCATCGAGATCGACACGACCGGACAGGGCCGCGCCGCGGCCTGAGCCGTGCGGGAACGCTCCGACGACCTGCTGCGCCGGCAACGCGCCGTGCTCGACGCCGTGCGAGCCGGCGCGTCGCCGTCGCGTCTCGTCGGCGCCTGGACGGAGTGCGAGGCGGCCTGTCGGGCGCTCGAGGAGCGCGTCGCACGCGACGGCCTCGACGACGCGACGCGCGACCTGCTCGCGCGCGCCCGAGCACTCGCGGGGCTGCTCGCCCACGAGCTCGAGAGCAAGCGCGCGGAGGTGGCGAAGGAACTCGCCGACGTCCGCCGCGCGCGGCGCCGCCTGCGCGAGATCGACCGCAACACCGGCTCCAGCGGTGCGAGTTGCGACGTCCAGGGCTGAGCCCGCCCTCGATCGATCGCGGTTGACGATGCATCCTCTCGGCGGAGGATGACCGACATGGGAGCGGATGCCGCGGCCGAGCGATTCCTGGAGCTCTTCCACCGGACGTACCTGCGGTTCCACACGCGGGCGGCGTCGGGCGCGAGGATGCTCACCGGCGAGTCGCTCGCCGTCCTGCTGCACCTCTCGTCGACCGGGCCGCTGACGATCGCGGAGGCGTGCGAACACTTCGACCGTTCGCAGGCCGCCATGAGCGACATCGTCACGCGGCTCGAGCGCCGCGGCCTCCTCGCGCGCGTCAAGGACGACCGCGACAGGCGACGGACGCTCGTGTGGTTGACGGAGGAGGGGACGGCGCAGCTCGATCGCGCGACGCGCGTGCTCGACACGGCGCTCGTGGCCGGCGCTCTCTCCGCGATGCCCGAGGACCGTCGACGCGCGTTGCTCGACGGGCTCGAGGCGTTGCTCGGTACCCCACACGGAGTCGAGAGCGATGACTGAACTGCGCTGCGAGAGCTGCACCATGCCGATCGAGTCGGGCCACTACTGCCGCCACTGCGCGGACGAGGGCGGCGCGCTGCGGTCCTTCGAGGAGACCTTCGAGCGCTTCAGGCAGTGGACCGCGAAGCGCGAGCCCGGACTCACGGAGGAGGAGTCGCGGGCCCGCGTCCTCGCGTTCATGGCCTCCGTGCCGGCCTGGCGCGACCATCCGGAGGTCGCGCGAGGGAAGTCCTGAGCTCCGGCGCTCGGCTCGACACCGAGCGTACGAGCACTCCCGAGACTTCCTCCCACGTCGTCCGTTGCGCGTTCGTACGTCTCGCCCGACCATGAGCGCGAGGCGACGACGATGCGAGGACTCGAGGACAAGCGCGTGTTGGTGACCGGTGCCGCGAAGGGCATCGGTGAAGCCACGGTGGAGCGGTTCCTGGAGGAGGGCGCGCGCGTCGCGGTCGTCGACCGCGACGCCGGCGCGCTCGACCGGCTCGCGTCGCGCCTGCCGGAGATCGCGCTCGCGGTCGACGGCGACGTCTCGAACCCCGCGGACGTGTGCGAGCTCTTCTCGCGGATCGACGAGCTGTGGAAGGGCATCGACGTCCTCGTCAACAACGCCGGCATCTCGATCCGGCGCCCGTTCCTCGAGACGACCGAGGAGGACCTGCGCCGCGTCGTCGACACGAATCTCGTCGGACTGTTCCGCGTCGCGCAGGAGGCGTCGCGGCGCATGCTGGCGCAGGGCTCGGGCGTCGTGCTCAACATGGGCTCGATGAACGGCGTCGTCGGTTGCCCGGAGTACGCGGGCTACAACGCGAGCAAGGCCGCGGTGATCGAACTCACGCGCACGATGGCGCTCGAACTCGCGCCGACCGTCCGCGTGGTCTGCGTCTGCCCCGGTGCGGTGCGGACGCCGATGCAGGAGGCGGAGTACACGCCGGAGATGTTCGCGCGGCTCGACTCGCGCATCCCGCTGCGCCGCCACGCGCAGCCGGCCGAGGTCGCCGCGCTGTTCGCGTTCCTCGCCTCGGACGAGGCGCCGTACTTCACGGGTCACCCCATCGTGTTCGACGGAGGCGAGTCCGCGGGCGGACTCGCGAGCCAGGCGGAGGACCCGTCGTGACCGTCGCGACCGGACTCGCGGAACGGCTGTTCGGAGCGAGCGCGGCGCAGGTGCGCTTCGCGTTCGAGCCCGTCGACGACGAGCCGCTGTTCGTGCACCCCGACGAGCGCCTCGCGGTCGCGCGCGCCGTCCCGAAGCGCCAGCGCGAGTACGCGACGGGTCGGCGCCTCGCGCACGCGCTGCTCGCCGAGTACGAGTCGCCCTTCGCGCCGCTGCTGTCCGGCGACGACCGCGCGCCGCTGTGGCCCGCGGGACTCACGGGCTCGATCAGCCACGGCGCGGGACACTGCGCCGTCGTCGTCGCGCGCACCACCGACGTGCGCGCGATCGGCGTCGACGTCGAGGACGCCGCGCCGCTCGAGGAACACCTCTGGACGAGCGTGCTCTCCGAACCCGAGCGCGACCGCCTGGTCGCCCACGGCCGCGACGCGGGCGCGGTCGCGAAGGTGTGCTTCTCGGCGAAGGAGGCCGTCTACAAGGCGATCGCGCGCGAGGTCGGCCGCGTGCTCGAGTTCCACGAGGTCGAGCTCGAGCTCGACATCGCCTGCCGTTCGTTCGTCGCGCGCCACGACCGCTTCGAGCTCGACGGCACCGTCGTGCGCGAGCGCGACTTCGTCGCGACGGCGGTCGTGCGCACGCGCGCCTGATCCACGGCGCTCAGTCCGCCGCGCGCGGACGCTCCGCCGTCACGACGGGCGCGAGCACGACCCAGACGAGGAACAGGCCCCACACGCGACCCGCCGTGAGGTCGTAGTCGGCGAGCAGGACGCTCCAGGGCTTCCCGGCGACGGCGCGGCCGAAGCCGAACTCGAACGCGACCGTCAGCAGCAGCCAGAGCAGCCCGACGCGCAGCGGCGAACGCGGCGGCCTGCGCCGCACGACGAAGCCGGCCCACGCTCCGAACACGACGGCGAGCATCGCGGTCGAGACCTGGTGCGCCGCGAGTTCGGGCAGCGCGTCGCGCAAGACCTCTTCGCGCAGCACGCCGTTCCCGATCGCGAGCGGTACGAACGCGAGCCAGGCGAGGACGTAGATCATCGCGCGCGCGGGTCCTCGTTCCAGTCGTACTCCATCTGTCGTGCCGTCGCGCGCGCGAGGTCGACGCTCTCGAGCCGCGCGACCAGGTGGAGGCTCGAGTCGATGCCCGCGGAGATCCCCGCCGACGTCTGGATCGCGCCCTCGTCGACCCAGCGCAGGTCGTCGACGACCTCCGTGTTCGGGAACGCCGCGCGGAGGTCGGCGACGTCCTCCCAGTGCGTCGTCGCACGACGGCGGTCGAGGAGTCCGGCAGCTCCGAGCAGGAATGCGCCGGTGCACACCGCGGCGGTGACCTCCGTCGCGCGCGAACGCTCGGCGATCCACGCGATCGTGTCGGGCTTCGCCAGCTCGGCCGTCACGACGCCTCCGGGGACGACGAGGACGTCGACGTCGGGACAGCTCGCGAAGTCGTCGCTCGGGGTCACGACCAGACCGCCGCGTGCACGGACCGGGAGTCGGGTCGCGGCGACCGTGCGCACGTCGAACGGCGGCGGTCGGTCCGGCTCGATGCGCCGAGCGACGCGCGCAGCCGTCCAGAACACCTCGAAGGGACCGCCGAGGTCGAGCACCTCGACCTCGTCGAAGACGAACACGGCGACGGTGCGAGTGCGGCGTGCGGGACGCGACATGGCGCGGAGCGTAGCGCCCCTCCGGCCCGGCCTACCTCCCGACGCGCCCGTCGCCGTCGACGTCGTCGCCGAAACGCTCCTCGAGGCGCTCGACGACGCGGCGCAGCAGTTGGTTCGTCGCGTGCAGTCGTTGTTCGAGGTCCTCGACGCGGCGTTCGAGCGACGACGAACGGTCGTGCTGGTCGGAGATCTGGCTCTGTTGCAGGAGGTCCCAGAAGAAGCCCATGGCGGTGCGGGTCGTCGGGGTCGTGGTCGGACGGAGAGGGGACGATCGACTCGCACGGTACGACGACGTTCGTGCGCGCGCAGCGATCGTTCGATCCGAGCGATCTCGTGGACCGCCGCGGCGCGCGATCCGGTAGGGTCGGGACGGGCGGTCCCGACGCGGGCCGCCGAGGGAGGCATCCACCATGGGAACCAGCGTGATCCCCGTCGCGACCGTGTTCGCGCTCGCCATCGGCATCCGGGAGATCCTCGTCGCCGTCGGCATCGTCGCGGCTGTCGTCGTCATCGCGATCTTCGTCTCCTCCCGCGGCAAGGCCACGGGCGGCGACGCGAAGGCGAGTCGCGAGTTCAGCAAGGGTGCGGAGGGCACGGGCGAGCGCGGCGGCGCCGACGACTGACCCGTCCGAGTTCGTGACGCGAGGCGTCCGCGCACTCAGCGCTGCACCGTGCGCATCGCGACGATCCACGCGCGCAGCCGTTCGCGCACGGCGTCGAGCGGCATCTCGAGCACGTCCTCGACGACCGCCGTCTTCTCCTCGCGTCCGCCGAACCGGCCCGCGATCTCGAGCAGGTCGTCGCGTCGGCCCTCGAAGAGGTAGGCCGAGAAGGCGTAGCCCACCACGACGTCCTCCCAGGTCATCTGCTGCGTCGGGAACGTCAGCACGCGCGCGAACGACGCGATCGGTCGGTCGTCGGCGAGCAGCGGCAGCGCGAGTTCGAACCAACCGCCCGCCGAGAGCGGCGCGCGCTCCGTCCAGTCGAGTCCCTTCGACGACCCGTAGCGGTCCGTCGTGACCCAGAACGAGAGGTGCGTGCCGTACACCTTCGCCGTCAGGTAGTTGCACAGCGACTGGTTGAGCCAACCGTGGCGCTGGTCGATGCCGTACACCTTGCGCAGGTACGCACCGACGGTCTGGAAGACGGCCCCGTCCACGCGTTGCGCGGTGTCGTAGCGCGACACGAACAACCGCCCGTCGATCCAGCACGAGCCGAGCTCGGCCAGCGCGGCCGCACCGCCCTCCGGCACGCCGGGGTGCCTCGAGAAGAACTCGAGTCGCCGGTCGGGATCCTCGATCACGACGACCGACGCGGGCCAGTGCGACGTCTCGCCGCCGAACGCGAGCGGGAGCCACAGGCGCGTCGCGAGGACCTGGTCGTGGATCTGGCGCGCCTCCGCCGCTCCGCCCGTCGAGACGACGGACAGCAGGTCGGAGCCGACGCGCGCACCGAACTCGAAGCCCGTCGCCGCGCTGTCGTCGTCGACGTCGCAGTCGCGCGTGGTCGGAAGCTCGGCGCGGATCGTCGCGAGCGCGGTGCGCGCCTCGAGGACGTGTCGCCGCGTCTCGAGCGCCTCGCGCATGACCCACGCGTGCGCCTCGTCGTCGTAGCTCCACCACGTGCGTTCGCGCCGCGGTCCGTCGTCGGGGTCGAGCAGCACGACCGGGGCGAGCGCGACGCGCAGGCGGTGCGCGTGCGCCGGAGCAGGTAGGTCTCGACGTCGCGCTCCTCCTCGTCGGGGAGGAACACGTCGTCGAGTCCGTCCTCGAACTCGGCGTCGTCGTCGTGCGACGAGCGTTCGACGAAGTACGGCGCGAAGGCGTCGTCGAGCGCGTCCTCGAAGCGGTCCGCCGCCTCCATGCGCGCCGCCGCGATGCGCTGGACGAAGTCGTCGCTCGCCCGATCCGGCTCGACCTTCTTCGAGCGCTGCTGCCACTCGCCGCGGCGCTTGCGCTGGCCGAGTGCCTTGCGCGCCTCCTCGTGGTCCGGCTCGAGCGTGACGACGAGCTCGAAGAGCTGCGCCGCCGCGGAGTGCAGCTCGCCCTCGTCCGCGCGACGCGCCAGCACGAGCGCCTCCTCGAGCAGCTCGGCGTGGATCGCGCCGACGCGTTCGTCGAGCGCGTCGGGTCGCACGGCCTGCGGCGCCGCGTCCTCCTGGCCGCGGGTCGGAGCGGGAGCGGTGGGTGCGGCGGCGAGGACCGCGACGAGGACGGCGACGGCGAGCGACATGGGGTGGGGCGGGCGACGCGCCGCGATCGCCGCGGCGCGTCGGGCGACTAGCTCGCGCGGACGACGTGGTCGCACACCTCGCCCTCCGGCGCGGTGCGCGACCTCCCGACCGCCGCGATGCGACGTTCCCGCGCACGGGGGTGTGCGCGGACGTGGGCTTCGCCGACCGCGCGAGCGGAGTCAGCTGCGGCGCGCCTTCTTGGCGGTGCGCTTCGACTTCTTCGTCGAGGCCTTCCCGGCGGCCTTCGCCGCCTTCGTCGCGGTCGCGCGCTTCGCCGCGGGCTTCACGCTGCGGACCGGCGCCTTCGCGGCGGCCTTCTTCTTCGACTTCGTCGCCGCCTTCTTCGCGGCCTTCTTCACAGCGCGCTTCGTCGTCCGCTTGCGCGCGGCGCCCGACGGCTCGACCGCGACGATCTGCGGCGGCCGCGCGTGGCGCGGTTCGTACACGCCGACCTCGCCGCCGCCGGGCAGCGTCAGCGTCGACAGCACGCCCCAGCCCTGGTCGTCGGGCTCGGTGCACGCGACGCCGAGGTCGCGCATCCGCGCGACGAACGCGCGGACGTCGTCGCACATGAAGTAGAGCTCGTGGCGCCCGTTCGACTCGGACGGGTGGCACGCGACCTCGGCCGGCGGCAGCGCGAAGATCAGCCAACCGTGGCCGACGTCGACGTGGGGGAGACCGAGCACGTCGCGCAGGAACGCGCGGTCGAGTTCGGGGGAGGTCGAGTAGACGATGACGTGAGCGCCGTTGATCATGGCTCGGAAGCACCCTCGCTCCACGGGAGCGGGTCGGACCGGTTCGTCGCGACGGAGCGTCGCGCAGGCGAGAACGCTACGTCCGAGCGAACGCACGCGCCAGGGGGGCCGCGCACGACGCGGCGACGCCGCGGGAGCGCCGCCGTGCTCGAGGCGCGCTCGCTCGACTCCACGCCGGACGAACACGGCGGCTCCAGCCGTTCCACGACCGAACTTCCGACCGCGCGCGGACCGCTCGCGCCCGCGATCACCGCCGCACGGTTACCGTCGTCGGCGCGCTCGCCCGTCCGCCTCCGCCCTCTCGCTCCGTCCCGACCCCGTCACGACGTCGCCATGAACAGCGCCCGACCGATCCTCCTCGCGACCCTCGTCTCCTCCGCCCTCGCCCTCCCCGCCGCGGCGCAGTGGTCGAACGACCCGACGTCGAACCTCGCGCTCGCCGACACGGCGAACGAGGAAGCGCAGCCCAAGCAGGCGCAGCGTCCGGGCGGCGGCTGCTACGTGAGTTGGTTCCACTCCGACCCGAGCGGCTCGCCGGCGTTCGGCTACGACGTCTACCTCCAACGCCTCGACGCGGACGGCAACGAGCTGTGGCCGCACGGCGGCGTGCTGGTCGCGGACCGCGGCTTCAGCTCGACGCAGGACTACGGGCTCGACGTGGACGCGAACGGCGACGCGCTCCTCACCTTCCGCGACGACCGGCTGGGCGGTGTGCAGATCACGGCGACGAAGGTCGACGCGAGCGGCAGCGAGGTGTGGGGAACGGGCGGCGTGCAGCTCACGAACACGACGAACTTCCTCGCCGCGCCCAAGATCGCGGCGACGAGCGACGGTGCCGTCGTCGTCGCGTGGACCCAGGACAGCACGACGCACGTGCAGCGGCTCGACGGCTCGACCGGGGCGGCGACCTGGGCGAACGACGTCGTGCTCACGCCGACGAGCGGCAACTACGGCGCGAGCGACCTGCACGCCTCGAACAACGGCAGCGTGATCCTCGCGCTCCAGAAGTCGGGCAGCTTCGCCGCGCCGCGTCACCTCCACGCGCAGAAGCTGAGCTCGACGGGCGCGCCGCTGTGGGGCGCGTCGCCGCTCGTGGTCTTCGACGGCGGCTCGCTGCAGTTCGGCAACTTCCCGACCTTCATCACCGACGGCGGTGCCGGCGCGGTGTTCGGCTGGTACACGTCGAGTCCGGCGCTCGAGTG
This sequence comes from Planctomycetota bacterium, assembly GCA_041398665.1. GTDB lineage: Bacteria > Planctomycetota > UBA1135 > UBA1135 > Rohdeia. The sequence goes on from JAWKUH010000008.1 coordinate 162,150, forward strand.
CCGCGCCCAGCGCGTCACCGGCAACGGCACCGAGGTCTTCGCGCACAACGGCGTCGCCGCGTCGACGAACGCCGCGTTCGACCGCGTCGACCCGTGGGTCGGCTACGACCCGGCGACGCGCGCGGTCTACCTCGTCTACGAGGAGCTCAGCCTCTCGACCTCGGGCATCTCCGCCCAGAAGTTCGACGTCGCCGGCGTGCGCCAGTGGACGAACAATGGCGTCGCGCTGGTCGGTCAGGACTCGGAGGAGCACACGAACGCGCGCGGCGTCCTGCGCGGAACCGAACTGGCCGCGTTCTGGGTCGCGTCGCCGGGCTTCGGCCAGGACCGCGTGGAGAGCCTGCGCGTCGACACGAACGGAGCCGCGATCGGCAGCGTCCTCGGCGTCGCCACGGCGTCCACCGAGAAGTTCCGACTGTCGTCCGCGCTCGCGGCCGACGGCGACGCGGTCCTCGTGTGGCAGGACGGCGGATCGAGCGAGGACGTGCGCGCGCAGAACGTGACGGCGCACGGCACGCTCGGTCTCCCGCTCACCATCGACGGCGACACGCTCTCGCTGGCGACCGGCGGCACCCGGACGATGTCGATCGACGGCGGACCGGACCGCGCGGGCTTCCTCTACTTCGTCGTCGGGACGACGGCGGGCACGAGCCCCGGCTTCGACCTCGGCTCGGTGCACGTGCCGCTGAGCGACGACGGCCCCGGCGGGTACCTCCTCTGGTCGATCTACAACTTCAACTCGGGTCTGTTGTCGAACTCGCTCGGACTGCTCGACGGAGCGGGGCAGGGAACGGCGACGTTCAACCTGCCGGCGGGAGCGAACGCGATGGTCGGCACCGTCGTGCACCACGCCGCGGGACTGTTCGACCTCGGCTCGGGCTTCGCGGTGCTCGAGACCATGACGAACCCCGTCGGGTTCGAGCTCGTGCCCTGACGCGGACGGCATCCGGTGCGCGGCGCGCCGGAACGGTCCCGAGAGGTCGGAGGGCCCTCCCCGAGGCAGTGCCGCGGGGAGGGCCTTCCGACGTCTCGGCCCGGTCGGCGCACGTCGTGCGGCACACTGACGGCGACCGGAACGGAGGAACCCCCATGCCCACCCCCGCCCGCCGCGCGTCGACGCTCCTCGCCGTCGTCGCCGCCGCGCTGCCCCTCGCCTGCGGTGCGCCGCGCACCGACGCGACGAACGCGCCCGCGCTCACGCCTTGGCCCGAGCGCGCCTACGACGCGACCGAGCTCGAACTGCTCGCGCTCATGCACGAGCACCACGTGCCGGGGCTCGCCGCCGCGCTCGTGCACGACGGAGCGATCACGCGCTCCTACGCCCTGGGCTGGGCCGATGTCGAACGACGCGTCCCGGTCGAGCCCGACACGCTGTTCCAGCTCGCGTCGATCTCGAAGACCGTCACGGCGACGGTCGTCATGCAGCTCGTCGAGCGCGGCGCGATCGACCTCGACGCCGACGTCGGACGCTACCTGCCCTTCGCGCTGCGCCACCCCGTGCACCCCGACGTCCCGATCACGCCGCGCATGCTGCTCACGCACAGCTCGTCGATCCGCGACGACTGGGACGTGCTCGAGGGGACCTGGGTGCAGGACCGCGACTACCCGCTCACGCTCGCCGAGTCGATGGAGGCGTACTTCACGCCGAGCGGCCGCTTCTGGTCGCCCGAGGAGAACTTCGAGGAGTGGGCGCCGGGCGAGCGCACGGAGTACTGCAACGTCGCCTTCGCGCTGCTCGCGTACGTCGCGGAGCGCGCGGCGGGCGAGCCCTTCGAGACCCTCGTGCGCGAGCGCGTCCTCGAACCGCTCGACCTCGAGGGCGGCTTCCGACTGCACGAGGTCGACGTCGCGCGCGTGGCGAAGCCCTACGTGCTCGAGGAGGGCGACCGGCTCGTCTCGCCGGGTCACCACGCCTACCTCGACTTCCCCTCGGGCACGCTGCGGCTCTCCGCGATCGACCTCGCGACGTTCCTGTGCGCGTACCAGTGCGGCGGCGAACTGCGCGGCGCGCGCATCCTCCGCCCCGACACCGTCGCGGCGATGCTGACCGTGCAGGACGCCGCGCTCGATCCCGACCAGGGACTCGCGTGGTACCGCAGCGACGCGCTCGACGACGCCGCGGGCGACCGCGGCGACGGCGACTGGTGGGGTCACGACGGCGGCGACCCCGGCGTCGCGACGCAGATGCTGTGGGACCGCGACAGCGGCGACGGCGTCGTGCTGCTCGTGAACACGGAGCCGGAGGACTGGGCGATCGAGACGGCGTTGCTCGAGGCGCTGCTGCGCCGCTGAACGAGCGACGCCGCGGGGCGCCGGTGCGCACCCCGCGGAGCGCTCTCGGCGTTGCCCGCGACGAACGCCTCGCTCGGAACGGCGCGATCCGCGCGCAGCGTCTAGCTTCGGGAGGAGACCACCCTCCGGCCCGACGGCCGGTCCGCCCTCCTCGGAGAGACTCCTGCCATGAAACACGTCGTCCCCGTGCTCGCGAGCGTCGCGCTCGCCGTCGCGTCCCTCACCGTCCTCGTCACCTCCTCGTCCACCGCGCCGGCCGCTCCCGCGCCCATGCTGCCCGCGGGGACGATCCCGATCAGCTCGCTCCCGTTCACCATCTCCTCGTCGGGGCACTACTGCCTGACGTCGAGCCTGCTCGCGAGCAGCGGCGACGACGGCATCACGATCGACGCGTCCTTCGTCGAGCTCGACCTCGCCGGCTTCGAGCTCAAGGGCGTGCGCGGCTCCCAGATCGGGATCGACGCGCAGAACAGGCTGCACGTCGTGATCCGCAACGGCCGCGTCTCCTTCTTCGACGAGGGCGGCATTCGCGGCGCGAGCAACGTCGTCGTCGAGGACGTCGAGGTCATCCAGTGCGGCGGCACGCCGATCGAGCTCGGCCTCCGCGCGCGCGTCGAGCGCGTCGACGTCCAGGTCGGCGAGGGCGACGGCGTCGTCGTCGGCGACGACTCGCTGGTGCGCGAGTGCACGATCCGCATGGAGGAGACCGCCGTCGGCGCGCTCTCCTGCGGTGACGACTGCGTGGTCGCCGACGTGCGGACCTCGCGCGGCGCGTCCGGCATCGTCGCGGGGGCGCGCTGCCGGATCGAGCGCTGCACGACCTCGGAGAACACGGCCGTCGGCATGTCCGTCGAGTCGTGCGCCACGGTGCGCGACTGCTGCATCGACGCGGCGCCCGAGGCCGAGGACGCCTTCACGGGCGGCGACGACTGCCTCCTCGAGAACGTGCGCACGAGCGGCGGTCTGCGCGGCATCACCTGCATCGATCGCGCCCAGCTCTCGAAGTGCTGCGTCGTCGACCCGACGGAGCGCGGCATCTTCGTCGGGACCTTCTCCGTCGTCGAGGACTGCAGTGCCGACGTCGGTTTCGACGCGTCCGTCGCGTGCCGTCTCTCGAGCTACGGCAAGTGTTTGCGCACGACGACGCTCGGCGGTCAGAAGGGGATCGTGAATGCCCAACGCGCGCAGGTCGTCGACTGCTCCGTCACCGGAGCGACGCAGGTCGGCATCGAGGTCACGAGCGGCAGCACGGTCCGCGGCTGCGGAGTGTCCATCCCGTCGACGGGGACCTACGGCATCCGGATCATCGGCTCGGGCACCTGCGACTCCTGCTCGGTGTCGGGCGGGGCCGTCGGCATCGGCGGGCTCTCCATCTGTCTCGTCACGGACTGCACCGCCGTCGAGTCGGGCGAGAAGGCGATCGAACTGACGTCGCGCGGCCAGGTGCGCGGCTGCGTCGCGTACCTCGGCTTCGGCGACGGGATCGTCCTCGGCGACGACTGCGTCGCGAGGGACAACGCGTGCACCGGCATCGTCGGTCGCGGCATCGTGGCGGCGGGCGACCGCAACCGCATCGAGGGCAACTCCGTGAACGACTGCGGCGTCGGCCTCGAACTCGTCGGCCAGCACAACCTCACGATCGGCAACCAGGCGATGGAGAACACCACCGCCGACTTCCTCACGCCGATCTCGAACCCGACCGGGGCCGTGCTCAAGGACTTCGGCACGATCGACAGCTCGCGGCCGCAGGCGAACCACGGGACGCCGGTGTTCTGAGCGCGGCACCGCACGACGTTGCGACTGGATCGGCCGACGGTCTACGTCCGTCGGCGTAGCGCGCGGCCCTCGGTCGCGTGCAAGGATGGTCGCCGCCATGACGAAGCACCACGACCTCCAGGACGCCGTCCGCAAGGGCTACGGCGCCGTCGCCCAGGCCGGGCTCAGTTCGAACGACGCCGGCATGCGCACGATCGCGCAGGCCTTCGGCTACTCCGCCGAGGAGCTCGCGAGCATCCCCGCCGAGGCCAACATGGGCCTCTCCTGCGGCAACCCCGTCGCGATGGCGAGCCTGCGTCCCGGCGAGACGGTCGTCGACCTCGGCTCCGGCGGCGGACTCGACGTCTTCCTCGCCGCGCGGAAGGTCGGCCCGACCGGCACGGCGATCGGCATCGACATGACGCCCGAGATGGTGAGCCTCGCGCGCCGCAACGCCGAGAAGGGCGGCTATACGAACGTGCGCTTCCACCTCGCCGAGCTCGAAGCGATGCCGCTCCCCGACGCGAGCGTCGACCAGGTCGTCTCGAACTGCGTCCTCAACCTCACCGCCGACAAGGACGCCGCGCTGCGCGAGGTGTTCCGCGTGCTGAAGCCCGGCGGCCGCCTCGCCGTGTCCGACATCGCGCTCAAGCAGCCGCTCCCGCCCGAGATCGAGCGCGAGGTCGCCGCGTGGACCGGCTGCATCGCCGGTGCGATGACGATCGAGGAGAACGAGCGCGCGCTGCGCGCGGCGGGCTTCACCGACGTCCTGATCCAGGACTCCGGCAGCGACCTGAACGCCTACCGCGAGGGCGGCCACGCCGCGTGTTGCGGTCCGGCGTCGGACGCGTCGATGGCGCCGGAGGAAGAGCCGTCGGCGTCGACCGGTTGCTGCGGCGGACCGAAGCCGGAGCCCGCGCCGCCCGCCGAGTCCTCGTCGAGTTGCTGTTCGCCGGCGCCGGCGTCCGAGTCGCAACGTGCCGAGCCGGACTTCCACGCCACGATGGACGCGCTGCTCGACACCTTCGACGTCAACGCCTACGCGGCGAGCGTGAAGATCTGGGCGGTCAAGCCGACGGCGTGAGGCCTTCGCGACCCGCCGCGTCGCCGTCCACGCCCGGGTCCGTGCGCTCCCAGGCCTCGAGGATCGCGCGTGCCACGCTCCCGCGGAAGCGAACGACGCACTTCGGCGCTTTCGTGAACCCGAGTTCGACGGCCGATCCCAGCCAGGTCTTCGCACGACGCGCTCGCACGTCCGACCACGGCACGAACAGCGGGGGGTGTCCGAGTCGGAAGGGCAGCGCGGTCGCGAGGAAGAGTCCGCTCGGGCCGACGCCGA